>JAGATV010000002.1 GCA_017621075.1 Lachnospiraceae bacterium | reverse complement strand
GGAGCTGTTTGCAGAGTTCCTTCCCAAAATCGAATATATCGTGGTAGATAACTCTCCTGTGAATACCACAACGCACCTTCGGGACAAATTCCAGAAGAATGCACTGGTAAAAGGTCTTAAGGATGCCACGGATGAGGATGTAATTATCCTAAGTGATGTGGATGAAATTCCCAATCCGGAGACTTTGAAGCAGGTGATAGCGTCATTTGACCCCGATAAAATATATCACTTTGCCCAGAGAATGTTTTACTGTTACCTGAACATGGAGGAGGTTTCGGGAAAGCTTCTCTCCATCACCGGTGAATTCCCGGGAGTAAAGCGAAAGCTCTGGCTCGGCACCAAGGTATTCAGCAAGAAAAATATACCGGAAGACGGCATGATCCAGCTTCGGGAAGCACCTGTCACTGCGGCGAATGCAGTCCGCGTGGAGAACGGCGGCTGGCATTTCGGCTACATGGGAAGCAAGGGCGAGAAGGATGTGGCAAAGCGCATCGGTACCAAGGTGGTGGCAGCAGCCCATCAGGAGTACAATGATGATGTACTCTTAAAAGAAGCGGCAGACCGCCTGCTCCTCGGACAGGATATGTTCGGGAGGGAAGCCTCTTTTAAGCGGGTGGAAATCGATGACAGTTATCCTGAATATCTTCTGAAACACAGGGAGGAATATGAATATCTGATCATGCCGCCTGTGAGTAAAGCAAAAATCGCATGGACAAAGGCAACCATGAAGGGAAAGCGATTTGTGAGAAGAGTGATCAGAAAGTTGCACAGAATTTTAGGGAAATAACAGGAGTAGAAGGAAATATGAACCGTAAGAATAAGGTGATCGAAACTTATGGATTGTGGTTTCTCGATTTAATAAGCATTATAATTTCATTTACGGTATCCACCTACATCCGTTTTGGAAATTTTAAGGATATGGGGGATAAGGAGATACACTTTCAGGTGTGTCTTGTCTTTATGCTCTTTTGCACTGTTTACAGCTTCTTTATGGACTGGAACCGGGATTTCTTCCGCAGGAATAAATGGAAGGAAATCAGAGAGGTAGCAAAGTACAGTGTTTTGATGCTTCTTGTGGTGGAAGTGGTCATGTACTTTTTAAAGTGGGCGGATGTCTTCTCGCGACTTGTCATGATCTATTTTGTAATCATCAATACGCTGTTTACACTGATTCTTCATCTTGCCTTTAAGAAAGCACTTCGCATGAACTTTGCCTCGGATAAGAGTATCATTAAGGTCATGGTCATAACAGAAAAGAGCTTGCTGAACGAGACCATTCAGAGATTAAAGATGCAGCTGGAGCTGAATTATCAGATCGTGGCAATCGGATGTCTTGATGAGGCTCCGGAAACAGCAGATTATGAGGAAATTCCGGTTGTGCCGGAAGACCTTATCATTGAGCATGCAACGGTGATGGCGCTGGATGAGGTGTTTATCAGTGCGCCGGGTTCATCTAATACCGTGGTGGAAAAACTGCTTCACAGCTTTGGGGAGATGGGTGTTGACTGCCATTACAATCTGGAGCTGCCGGGGATGAGCGGCGAGAGAGGAATGATTGAGTCCTTTGGTGATTATACGGTAGTTACCTATACCAGATTTAGAAGCAGCTACAAACGACTTCTGATTAAAAGATGCATCGACATCCTGGGCGGACTTGTTGGGCTTATTATCACAGGAATTTTTTATCCCTTTGTGGCGCTTGCCATTAAGCTGGATTCTAAAGGGCCTGTATTGTTTTCCCAGGTAAGGATCGGAAGAAACGGCAGAAGATTTAAAATCTATAAATTCAGATCCATGTACATGGATGCCGAGAAGCGTAAAAAGGAACTGGAAAAGCAGAATGAAATGCAGGGTCTTATGTTTAAAATGGAGAATGACCCCCGCATCACGAAGGTAGGGAAATTTAT
>JAGATV010000019.1 GCA_017621075.1 Lachnospiraceae bacterium | reverse complement strand
TGGTGGACACAGACCCTGTGCGCCTGGCCAAAAGCTACAGTGAGAATAATGCCGATGAACTGATCGTATTTGATATGTCCTGCGAAGATGCGGAACATGAAGCGGCACTGGATCTTTTAAAGGAGATCTGCGCCGTCTGTGAGATGGATGTCATCGGTGCCGGAAATATCAAGCGCATGGAGGATGTAAAAAAGATCCTTTATACCGGCTGCCGGAAAGCTATCCTGGACTATGAGAAGGGATCAAACATCGACATTACCGAGGAGGTTTCCCTGAAATTCGGACGCGACAAGATCCTGCTTTCCTTCAATGATCCACAGGTGGTGGCAGACCACAAAGACCTGATTGAAACATATGTAAGCGGCATGGTGTTGATGAATCCCCACAAGATCCGCGAGACAGAAGAGATCACCGACCTGCCGTTCTTTGTACAGATCAACCAGATTGCCTTAAATAAACTCTTGGAGATCTTTGCCTATGATAAGGTGTGCGGTGTCACCGGAAACACCATCAATGACAATATCAATGAGATCCTTTCGTTGAAAGAGCTGTGCAAAGAAAACAATATTCCCGTGGAAACCTTAAAACCCGCTTTCCAATGGGAGGCGTTCAAGAAGAACAGCGACGGGATGGTGCCTGTGGTGGTACAGGATTATCGTACCCTGGAAGTACTGATGGTGGCTTACATGAATGAGGAGGCATACGAAAGCACCTTAAGGACCGGCAAGATGACCTACTACAGCAGAAGCAGACAAAATCTCTGGTTAAAGGGCGCTACCAGCGGTCATTATCAGTATGTCAAGAGCCTGACTGCCGACTGCGATATGGATACCATCCTTGCAAAGGTTTCCCAGGTGGGCGCTGCCTGCCATACAGGAGCAAGAAGCTGCTTTTTTAACGAGATCACCAAAAAAGATTATGAGGAATCCTCCAATCCTTTACAGGTATTTGAGGAAGTCTTCGATGTGATCAAGGATCGCAAGATCCACCCCAAGGAAGGCTCCTACACCAACTACCTGTTCGACAAAGGGATCGACAAGATCTTAAAGAAGCTGGGAGAGGAAGCCACGGAGATCGTCATTGCGGCCAAAAATCCCAATGCCAATGAAGTCAAATATGAGATCAGCGATTTTTTGTACCATATGATGGTACTCATGGCCGAAAAGGATGTTACCTGGGAGGAGATCACCACAGAACTGGCCAACCGATAATGCCTTTTATCATCCATCCATCAGGTCATTTATCATCATGGTATAATCTGCTGCGATGGCATCAAACACCCAATCTGCAGTAATCCCCGCCAGTGTACTGCCTTTTTGATCCCAAAGGACCACACCCAGAAAAAGAACCGCTGCCAGCAAAAGACGCAGCTTAAAAAAACTGACTCCTTCCGTATAGGTGTCCTGTGGAAAGCTTTCTTCCACAGCCCCCGTCCGGAAGGAGTCTCTGTATGACAGCTCCGGTTCGCTATGGACAGATGACCTCCCGTAAAGGATGCGTTCTCTGTTGGTAAGATCATATTGATTTCTGTTGTAGGTAGAACGTATCTGCTGTACCAGTGCAAGTTTTTTTTCTACAGTCATATCACTCATGTTGCGCTCCCTGCCTTTCCCTATTACCAAAATATGAGCCTGTTTTTCATTTAGAACAAACTTTTATAGTGTGCTTTGTGTCGGTTTATGGTATAATGGTCCTGCGGGGCGTTTGCAAGGTTCTGCCCGCAGCTTGTCCTAATCATACCACGTCCCAAAAGGCAGGAAACCAATATGGAGATCAACGGAAAAATACTGGCAGATAAAATACTGGAAAACATTGCAAAGGTCATCATCGGAAAAGAGAATACCGCAAGGCTTCTTTTGACCGCAATGATAGCGGACGGCCATGTGCTTTTGGAGGATGTCCCGGGCACCGGCAAGACAAAGCTGGCAAAAACCCTGGCAAGATCCCTTTCAGCGGATTTTTCCAGGATACAGTTTACCCCGGACTTACTTCCCAGCGACATTACAGGTCTGAATATTTTTGACCGCCAGGAAAATAAATTTGTACTGCGGAAAGGTCCGGTCTTTACCAATATCCTTCTTGCGGATGAGATCAACCGTGCCACCCCAAGGACCCAGGCGGGACTGTTGGAGTGCATGGAGGAGAGACAGGTTACCATAGACGGGGTAAGTTATGAACCCGGCAGTCCTTTCTTTGTTATTGCCACCCAAAACCCGGTGGAGAACGCAGGTACTTTCCCGCTGCCGGAAGCACAGTTAGACCGCTTTATGATGCAGCTTTCCATGGGAATCCCAAGCCATGAGGAAGAAGTGGCCCTCTTGGAACGTTACCTGGAAAAAGAGCCTTTGGAGGAACTTACCGGCGTATTTACCTTAGAGGAACTTACAATGGCAAAAGAATCTGCCAACAAGGTGTTTGTACATCCTTGTGTGCGGGAATATATGGTAAATCTGGCAGGGGGCACCAGAAATGCCCCCGATGTCACCATGGGAGTCAGCCCCAGAGGCACTCTGGCATTGCTTCGCTGTGCGAAAGCTTATGCCTATCTTCTGGGCAGGACATTCGTGACTCCCGATGATGTAAAAGCCATTGCCGTCCCTGTACTGGCACACCGCATCATAGTGGGCAGCGGTTACGGTCAGGGCAGCAAGACAAAGGAACTGATAGAAGAACTTTTAAAAAATACCCCAGTGCCTACAGAGGATTTCACATTATGATAAAACTGTTAGGCATCGGCCTTACGGCCTTTCTCTTTTTGATCCTGGAACAAAAGCTCTATCAGAAACTATGGAAAAAAGGCCTGAACGTTAAGGTATGTTTTACAAAAGACAGCCTTTTTGAAGGGGAAGACAGCACCTTGCAGGAAGTGGTAGAAAACCGCAAGAAGCTGCCTCTTTCCATGTTAAAGGTAAAATTCCAGACCCACAGGAACCTGCTCTTTGAGGAGACTAACGGATCACGGACCACGGACCGGTATTACCGCAATGATGTATTCCAGGTCGGCGGCGGAGAGAAGATTACCAGGAACATTACCTTTACCGGCGGCAAAAGAGGTTTCTATACCATCCGCACAGTGGACCTGGTGGCGGCTGATCTGTTCCTCACATCCCCGATGGTAGCTACCGCCGCTGTCAATACTTCTGTATACGTTTATCCCAAGCCTTTCGACAGCGCTGAATTCAGGCACTCGCTTAAACAGCTAAACGGGGAAATCCTTACCAGGCGGCATCTTCTGGAAGATCCCTTTGAATATCGGGGCATTCGGGAATACCAGCCTTTTGACGATATGCGCAGCATCAACTGGAAAGCCACCGCCAAAACCGGAGAATTGAAGGTAAATCAGAGAAATCACACTGCACTGCAGTCTGTGCGCATCTTCCTGAATCTGGAGGATGAAGGCATCTTAAAAAAGCAGGATTGTGTGGAGGCTGCCATAAGGATCGGAGCAGGTTTATGCGAACATTTCCTGAAAGAAGGCATTCAGACAGCCTGTTACGGCAATGCGGAGGATGCCTTGTCAGGAACCCTGCTTTGCAAGGAAGCAGGTGCCGGGCAGGGACATATGACCGGTATCTACAGGGGACTGGCCTGTATGGATACCGGCAAGATACAGCCCTTTGCAGCACACTTTCAGGATAAGCTGCTGCGGGAAGGTGCCGGAACCTTCACTTGCTTTGTATCCCCCAACCAATATGCTGATTTTGTCAGACTGGTGGAAGAGTACCAGCAGATCGGTCAGGACTATATATGGTTTTATCCGGTGGAAGGCAGCCAGGACCCGGAGCTTCCACAAACATTGGAAAAACACATCCGGCTCCTGCATCTAAACAATAACATTTAGCAGACGCAAAAGAAGGTGAGAAACTTGAACCGCAACAGGATCAGAAATCTGACGGAATTTGTCATTACACAAATGAATCACTGGGCACTTTTTCCGGTATTCCTCTGTGTGGTCTGCCTCGCCAAGAGTTTTGGCGCCTGCGATGACCCCAGTGTCCTTATCTGGCTGGCCATAGGATCACTGCCTTTTCTCTTTTATCTTTTCAGAGTGTATCTGCAGCGCTTTGCTCTGTTGGCGATAGCACACATATCAGCGGTGGCCGTTCTGGTTATGGTGCTTCCCTGTAAGAGTATGACTGCAAGGGTACTCTATGGTATCCTGGGTGCGGGGTACGGCATCTATTCCCTTTATATCCGGATGACCCAAAAGGAGTTTCTGGACGGAGAATGCTTCATGCCGGTGGCGGTGGGATTTTCTGCCGTTTCACTCTTTCTGGTCCACTATCAGGGATATGAACTGTGGGATCTGTGGTATCTTTTTTCCCTGATCGCCGTGCTTGGCCTTTTTTATCTCTGTTTCTACCTGAAAAACTACCTGGAGTTTCTTTCTCTGAACGAGGGAACGGCAGGGCATATCCCCGAACAGGATATCTTTCGCTCCGGGACACGGCTGATCTTACTGTTTACAGGCTCTGCCATGGTGCTTTTATTGCCTTTGTCCGATGTGGAATGGCTGCATGCCATTCTCTTAACCGTTAGGAACGGGGTGGTCCTCCTTCTGCGGTTCCTCTTTTCCCTGCTGCCCGAAGGGACCGATGCCCCCATGCTCCCGGACACCGCAGGAAGTGACGGATACGGTTTTGAAATAGTCACGGAAGAAAAATCTCCCCTCTGGTGGGATATCATACAATATACTGCATTGGCGGCAGTATGTATCCTAATGCTCTTTTCCTTGTACAAAGCACTAAAAAAGCTGATCTGCTTTATTCTGACACAGATGCGCAAAAGACCGGATCTGACCGTAAAAAGCAGGACGAGCGTCGTAGAGATCCGGGAAAAATGCAGCCCGGAAAAGACAACTGACCGCTCAACAGCCAGGAACCTTTTTGGGGCTTTGGGTCCACAGGAAAGAATACGGAAACTCTACAAAAAGTATATCCTGAATGCCCGAAGATTAAGAGCCCTCGTTCCAGGCAATCATGATACAGAGGACCCGGCGCTTTACACTGCCAGGGAATGGGGCATACTGTTGGAAAATCCTGATATGGCTGACATTTATGAGAAGGCAAGATACGCCCAAAAGGACTGCGACAGGGAAGACCTGCGCCGCATGAAAAAAGCCTGCCGATAACTTGATGAGAGGTTACTTTTAATGAACGAAAAACTTGCATTATCAGATGATATTTTGATGAAAATAGAGAAACCGGCCCGCTATATCGGCCATGAAGTCAATGCTGTGGTAAAAGACAGATCCGGTGTAAAGGTTCGCTTTGCAATGTGTTTTCCTGACGTATACGAGATCGGTATGTCCCACCTGGGCATTCAGATCTTATATGATCTGTTAAATTCCATGGAAGATGTATGGTGTGAGAGAGTCTATTCCCCATGGGTGGATCTGGACGCCATCATGCGGGAAGAAAAGATCCCCCTGTTCGCACTGGAGTCCCAGGACCCTGTCAGGGAGTTTGATTTTCTGGGCATTACCATCCAATATGAAATGTGCTATACCAACATTTTACAGGTGCTGGATCTGTCGCAGATTCCGCTCATTGCCACCGAAAGAGGAGAGGACTGTCCCATCGTCATCGGCGGCGGTCCCTGTACCTA
>JAGATV010000018.1 GCA_017621075.1 Lachnospiraceae bacterium | reverse complement strand
GGCGAAAGCAGGGTGTATTCCCCCGCTTTGGCGGCCCTGCCGCCTGACAGCTTCGCTGTCACTTCATGCCCTAAAAAGGGCATGAAGAAAGCGGGTGATGGGAATCGAACCCACGTATCCAGCTTGGAAGGCTGGTGTTCTACCATTGAACTACACCCGCAAAATAAATATAAAATTGAGGAACCATAATCGGGGTGACAGGATTCGAACCTGCGGCCTCCTGGTCCCAAACCAGGCGCTCTAGCCAAGCTGAGCCACACCCCGGTATACACATTTTAAGTGTGACGCATTTCTGCAACGCAAGTTGTATTATATCCTATACCGCCCCCGCCTGTCAAGGGTTATTCTACAAGTACGCAATGGTGAAATGCAGTTCTTCGTTCCTGTCGATCTCCATGATGACATAAGAAGGCCTGTGCCCTTCCTGTCTGGGATAGGAGAGACTGCCGGGATTGATCGCAATGACTTCTCCCTCCCTGTCGATCTCCGGACGATGGGTATGCCCATACATCACGATATCCATGCGGCGTGCAACAGCCTCCTTCTTGATCGTCTCACTTCCCATGGAAACATAATAATTATGCCCATGGGTCAGCCATACCTTGTATTTTCCGATATTGAATTCCTGTTCTCTGGGCAGATCGGAAAAGAAATCATTGTTTCCCAAAACGATCTTTACCGGGCACTGGGCCGCTTCGGTGATGGCATATTCACTGCCCTCGGAATCCCCGCAGTGGATGACCATATCCGGATGGTGCATCTCCAGGACTTTAAAGTAATTTTCATTTTTTCTGTGGGTATCACTAACGACCAATATTTTCATACTTCTTTAGTTCCTCTTTCATCAGCTCTAATGCTTTGCCACGGTGGCTTACCCGGTTCTTCTCTTCCTCCGTAAGCTCTGCCGTAGTCCTGTCAAACTCAGGCACATAAAAGATCGGATCATAGCCAAACCCATGGCTTCCTTTCTCCTCATAAGCGATCCGTCCCTCAATGACAGCTCTTGTGGTCAATTCTCTTTTGTCCGGAAGCACTGCTGCTATGGCACATACAAATCTGGCCGTGCGCTTTTCATCCGGCACACCTGCCAGGCGTTCTATGATACTTGCATTTTTCCGGCTGTAAGGGGTATCCTCCCCCAAATATCTGGCAGAATAGATTCCCGGCTCCCGATTCAGATAATCCACCTCCAACCCGGAGTCATCCGCCATCACGATATCCCCGGTAAACGCCGCTACTGCCCTTGCCTTGATCAGCGCATTCTCCTCATAGCTCATCCCATTCTCTTCAATGTCAATGACGATACCGGCTTCCTTCATGGACACGACCTCCATTCCGGTGTCTGCCAGGATCTGCTGTATTTCTTTCACTTTGCCCGCATTTCCTGTGGCAAAAACGATTCTATTGCTCATCTGTACATACCTCCGTAATTGCATCTGCAATGCCCTGTGCCAGCTTTTCCCTGTACTCTGCCCTTCCTAAGAGTTCGCCCTCCTTGGGGTGGGTCAGGTATCCCACATTGATCTGTGCCGCCGGAATGGAGATTTTCTGAAGAATGCTGTCCTCCTTTGCCGCAAATACGCCTTCTGCCCGATTGCCGGACGCCACGGTCACGGATCGCGTCAGCACATCTGCCAGCTGCACATTCCCAAACCCGGGGATATAGAAGGATTCATTATAAAATGCCGATATCCCGTATCTGGAAGTATCCCGGGCATCCGCTTCCCCACTGATGCGGATATAAAGATCCGCATCCACCCGGTCGATGAGAGCAAGCCGATCCTCCTCTGACACCGTTGTATCTTCCTGTCTGGTGAAGTAAATCCGGATATCCTGCTCCTCCAGCATCTTTGGCAGATACTGTGCGATCTGAAGCGTCAGCGTCTTTTCGGCATATCCTCTCATCACCGTTCCCGTCTCTTCTCCTCCCCACGCAGGATCGATCACAACAATATGGTCATACACCTCCTTGGGTGACTCATAAGTGACGACCATTGTATTATCTTCCATGACGGTACGGTATTCCAGGACTTCCTCAAGCTGCATCTTCAGGATGACCCCATCCTTCTTCCGTTCGCAGTACCCGGACACAATGGGCGCAACGTCACCCACAACGGTATTCTCCCCGTAAAGGTGGGCTTCCCCATTCTGTATATAGATCCACAGCTCCCGGTCCTGATAGCGGTTCTCCACGATCACATCCTCCGCCCGTATCTCCTTTCCAAGCGGAATAGAGAAGCTTTTCTCCCTGCCGGGTTCTTCCCTGAAAGACATCTCATATCTTTCTGCGGCATTGTCCTGCAGACCGTTCTCCGTAAGGATCTCCCGTTCCTGGCTCTGTGTATCCGAGATCACAATCGTCTTACGGCTGGCAGCAAAAAGCATCCACACCGTGCATCCCACGCACAAAAGCACCCACAGGATCAAGGTCAGGAACATATTCTCTTTTTGCAGATCTTTCTTTCCTGCTGTCTCCATGATATCGGTCACTCTTTCCGTTTAGGCGGCTTCGGTCCCAGGAACTGATAATAGTACGTTTTCATCATGCCGTTATATATTTTACGGTTCCTGTCGGCTTTACGGCCGATGTCTTTCTCTGCCTGCTCGTAAGCCGTGATCAGGTACAGGCTCCAGGCATCCAGTTGTCTGTACCGTTCTCCGATCAGGCGATACAGGGCCGGCATCTGATCCTTTTCCTGGAGACGTTCCCCATAAGGAGGGTTGGTAATGATAAATCCATACTTTTTGGGGTGACTTAACTGTGCCACATCCCTGCACTGAAAATGGATCAGGCTGTCCACGCCCGCCAGTCTGGCATTTTCTCTGGCTATCTTCACCATCTCCGGGTCCAGGTCATATCCCTGGATGTCCGGCCGGACATTCAGATCCACCATCTCCCTGGCTTCATCCAGGGTATCGTACCAGTTTCTCTTTGCTATGACATGCTGCCAGCCTTCGGCCGTAAAACTGCGGTTCATACCGGGAGCCATGTTGGCCGCCATCATCGCCGCCTCAATGGGAATGGTCCCGCTTCCACAAAAAGGGTCCACCAGCACACGGTCTCTGTTCCAGGGTGTCAGCATGATAAGAGATGCCGCCAGATTCTCCGCAATAGGCGCCTTGGCCGTCAATCTCCTGTAGCCGCGCTTGTGCAAAGACTCACCGGTACTGTCCAGCCCCACAGTCACTTCATCCTTCATCAGAAATACCCGCACAGGAAAAGAAGCCCCCTCCTCCGGGAACCAGTTTACATGATAGATATCCTTCAGGCGCTCCACCATGGCTTTCTTCATGATGGACTGGATATCTGAAGGGCTGAACAGCCTGGATTTCACACTGGCTGCTTTTGCCACCCAGAATTTGCCGTCCGCAGGAATGTATTCTTCCCATGGCAGTTTTCTGGTCCCCTGAAAAAGCTCCTCAAAACTTTCCGCATGAAAGCTGCCTATCTTGATCAGGATACGCTCCGCTGTCCGCAAAAAGATATTGGCCCTGCACAACGCCTCCTCATCTCCGAAAAAAGTGACTCTTCCGTCCGCCACTTCCGTAATATCATATCCAAGATCGATGATCTCTCTCTTAAGGACCGATTCCATGCCAAAATGGCAGGGTGCAATCAGTTCAAATTTTTTCATATTGTGTACCAATCCTTCTGCCCACAGGCATACTTGAATATAGTATACAATTTTTTTGAACTTATGTAAATAGGGACACCACAGGGTGTCCCTATCCAGCCTTCACGTTCTAGAAGTTGTTGTTCTGATTGTTCTTATTCTGGTTGTTGTTCTGGTTGTTGTTGTTCTGGTTGTTGTTCTGGCTGTTTCTGCAATTCTGGTTGTCAGAATTGTTAGCATTGTTGAACTTGTTGTTGTCGTTGTTCTGATTGTTGTTAGACATACTTGGTCTCCTCCTGTTGATTTTTGGTTACAGGAGTAGTATGTCAAATCTCACAAAAACTATCCGCTTTTCGTTTGGTACTTTGGTACTAATTTATATATTGATTTTTTAAGCCGTCAGTACTATAATAATCTTGTAAGTAGAAAGCATTCTACTTACTCCCCTATACTAATTTTTTATACTCCCCTCATATGGACCGCCAGCCCCCCTGGCGGTCCATCCCCTTTTATGACTTTTTATCCCATCTCAATTCAGCCAATCCCGAAACACTTTCACTAAGAGCATGACTCCTGCCAGCACAATGATCAGCGGTGCCAGGAAGGATAATATGGAAAATACTGCGCTGACGATCAGAATCACCGCCAGAATCACAAGAATGGCGATCAGCCACCCCGGAATACGGGTGCCTCGCGAAGACATATCTTCCCCATATCCGCTTCCGCCGGTGTCATACCTGCCTGCATAAGAAGACTCCGTCTGTCCCGAATAGCCGTCCGCCCCTGCCTTGCTGGTCTGGATGATGGTCTTGGCGATCAGCCTTGGATCCCCCAAAGAATCCATGACCTCTGCTTCGGACCGTCCTTTGCGGATCTCGGTATTGATATAATCTTCATAATAATTGATATTCTCTGTCACTACTGCCGCCGGCACTCTTCCGTTCAAGGCAGCCCGCAGTCTGTCCAAAAATTCCTGTTTGCTCATTCTGTCCCTCTCTTATTGGATCTGATCCATACCGGTGCCCGCCGTCAGACGCTTTAAATAACCGTCAGGATCTTTCTGCATATCCAGCATAGTGCGGAAAGCATTCAGCACCATGGCCTCCTTATTGCAGGCTTCCGTATTCTTGCCGATGTCGCGTATCAGATTATAACGGTCCATCTGCCATACATACAGATCCGTCAGTCCGTAACCTCTGCATTTGACCCGGTCTAAAAGTGTATGATGATCCAGATAATACATAAATTCCATGATCAGATCTTCATCCAGCACAAGCTCCGTCCACAAGTCCTCCAGCCATCCGATGTCCTTACCTGCATATTTTCCCAGGGCCTGAAACCCTTCATAAGCCTTGATCCGTCTGGCGTCATAAAGAATACCATTCATGCTTCAGCACTTCCTTCCCACCTCATAGTGTACTCTCCGAATCTAATACATGACGCAAAAGGCATGCCACTTTCTATATAGTAGCATGCCTTCTTTTTTTCGTAAATATCAAGCCATTGAAATCTTTATAAACTTTTTCTAAATCCTAGTAGTTTTCAGCCTTCACTTCAAAATAAGACTGGGGATGACTGCATACAGGGCATACTTCGGGAGCTTTCTTGCCCACACAGATATGTCCGCAGTTCTTGCACTTCCATATCGTATCGCCATCCTTGGAGAATACCACACCGTCTTCAATATTCTTCAAAAGCTTCCGGTATCTCTCCTCATGCTCCTTCTCGATGGCTGCCACACCCTCGAACAAAGCAGCAATATCCTGAAAACCTTCTTCTCTTGCCTCCTTGGCAAACTTATCATACATATCGGTCCATTCGTAATTCTCACCCTCAGCAGCCGCCTGCAGGTTCTCCTCTGTGCTGCCGATCCCGCCGTTCAACAGCTTGAACCAGATCTTTGCATGCTCCTTTTCATTGGCAGCAGTCTCCTCAAACAGCTCTGCGATCTGCACATAACCGTCCTTTTTTGCCTTGGATGCAAAATAAGTATACTTATTTCTCGCCATGGACTCGCCGGCGAAAGCCTCCATCAGATTTTTTTCTGTCTTGCTTCCTTTTAATTCTGCCATTTTTTTATCCTCCGTCTACCTTCAATGCAACAGGGCTGGCGCCCCGCCTTAAGATTGATTATACCCCAACCAAACTCTTTTTTCAATCCTCTGTTGCAGGCAGCATGATCACTGCCTTCGTTCCTTTTTCGGGACTGCTCTCAATGACGAGGCTGCCGTGTACCATGCTTTCCAGGCGGAAACGGACATTTCTGATACCCACGGAATCCTCTTTTTCACCCTCCGGGTATGGAGCCTCACCGTTCCGCTTCTTCCATGCTCCACCAGCCCATGCTTGATGGCATTTTCTATGATGGGCTGTATGGTAAGCGGCGGGATCTTAAAGTTTGTTTCTTCAATCTCCTTCTCAAAAATGATCATATCCTGGAATCGGATCTGCTCTAATGCAATATAATCCTCCAAATGTGCCAGTTCTTTTGAAAAATCGATCAGTCCCTCTTCTTCTATGATATTGATATTTTTCCGAAGATACCGCGAAAAGCAGATCAGGGCATCATCCGCCACCACACCTGCCAGACATATCAGGGGGAACTTCTTGCCCGAAAGAGTTCTTACTTTCCGGGGGTACTTCACCCGCTCATAGATAACGTTGACCACTACGATCAAAACTCCCGCGGCGATCACGATATGGGTTACCGCCAGATTGTCTCTCAGATCCACAACCCCGGCAAATTGCAAAAACAGCTGTATCAGACATATGAGAGCAGCCCCGATACAATAATCATCCATAATAAATACGGCGGCTGACTTTGTTAAAACGTTCTTCCATCCACTTGATCAAGGGCACCATGCCAAGCATCAGCATGGTGACAGAAACATAGAACAGGAGGACCGGTCTGTACGGAAAAATAAAAGGCGTGAACCTGGTGTCAGTCAGCCTCCAAAAGCCCAGCATCACCGAAAACATACCCAGGGCGGCAAGGCTTTTTCCCCGGTGCTTCCGAATCAGATTGTGGCCGGCAACGCATACAAAGACCACCCCTGCAAAAACAGCCATGATGCCCAAGACGAGCTGTGGCAGGTCCCTGTATAGCCGATCTGTATAAATGGCAAGCTGGGAACCGATCAAAAAGACGACCTCTCTGTCGCGAAAACTCTCATATACCGGTGTGATCTCTACCCGGATCTCTTTGCCGGCATCCTCTCTGTACAGCGGGATCATCACCCAGTTACTCCCCACCGTCTTACTGATACGGTTTTGCCCGGATGGCTTCAGACTGTAAATTTTCTCCCCATCCAGATAGACATCCACATACTGATGCACGGTGTAAAACGCCAGGCAAGTATCGCTGCCAAAGCTTTCCCCCAGCCCAAAAGTATAGTCCTTCCTGATGCCGATGGGTGCCTCGTCATCTTTTTGCTCTATACAGGAGACATCTTCCACCTGAAAATAGCCTGCATCCTTTCGGCTCCGGGACACTTCTACATTGTCCGTCACACATAAAAATCCCAAAAGGATCATCACCACCAGACCTGCGGCGGCCGTCAACAGGCCGGAAAGCCCGGACCGGCTGATCCCGGTTTTACGTTTATCCTTCGTTTTCAAATCCCGCATACTGTCTCCTTCTGTTGAGAGGCTTGCCCGAAATATCACCACTATTATATCATACCGTTCCCACATTTTCCATATTCTGAGATTTCTGCGAACGCTTCTGAACGCTTCCCTGTCATTTTCTGATGCCTGCGTTAAGATTTCTTAACTTCCCTTGCATTTTTTGAGGCAATCGTGTATAAAGATTACAAAGGGAGTAGCCACCATATATTTTATGGATTCCGGGCGTCAATACGACGATAAGTCCGCTCGAAATTGAAACGGCAAGACTTTTACCACTATGGTAAAAGTCTTTTTTGTTGGCCTGCCGGGCAGGCAGAAAGGAGTCTTATGTTCTTATTGGAAGGAATGTTTTGTGTCACCTGGCAGCAGATCATCATGTATTTTGTGGGAGGTTTTCTGATATGGCTGGCTATCAAAAAACAGTATGAGCCTGCCCTCCTGCTTCCCATGGGCTTTGGCGCCATTTTGGTAAATCTGCCCGGCAGCAATGCCCTCAACCAGACCCTTCCGGGTGTGGGCGAAGTCCACGGCATCATCTCCTGGCTTTACGAAGTTGGCATCTCTGCATCGGAAGCAATGCCTTTACTTTTGTTCATCGGCATCGGTGCCATGATTGATTTTGGACCTTTGCTTGCCAAACCCTCCCTGTTCCTTTTTGGTGTTTTTGCCCAGCTCGGCATCGTAACTGCTCTGCTGCTTGCACTTTTCATGGGATTTCCGTTAAACGATGCGGCTTCCATCGCCATCATCGGTGCGGCCGACGGTCCTACCTCCCTCCTGGTATCACAGATTCTGCATTCCGACTATATCGGCGCCATCGCGGTAGCCGCTTATTCCTATATGGCTCTGGTTCCCATTATTCAACCCTTTGCCATCCGCCTGGTCACCACCCAGAAAGAGCGCTCTATCCGAATGGATTACCAGGGACGCACCGTTTCCAAACGTGCCCGCATCCTGTTTCCCATCCTGACCACCGTCGCAGTGGGATTTCTGGCCCCCTCCTGCGCCTCCTTGGTAGGCTTTTTGATGTTCGGCAATCTGATTCGCGAGTGTGGTGTGCTGGATACCCTGGCGGATGCAGCACAGACCACCCTCACCAATCTGATCACCCTGCTCTTGGGCATCACCATTTCCTTCAGTATGCAGGCGGAATCCTTTGTGCGCCCCGACACACTGTTCATCATGGCGATCGGTCTGACAGCCTTTGTATTTGACACCCTGGGCGGCGTCCTTTTTGCCAAATTCCTAAATCTGTTCCTGCACAAAAAGATCAATCCCATGATAGGGGCAGCAGGCATTTCCGCCTTTCCCATGTCCTCCAGAGTCGTACAGAAGATGGCCCAGGAGGAATGCCCCGGCAACATCCTCATCATGCAGGCTATCGGGGCCAATGTCTCAGGGCAGATCGCATCGGCCGTCGCAGGCGGACTGTTGATACAGTTCGTGGCTGGGAATATGTAGCGTCCGCTTTATTCCTCGTTCTCTAAACAATTCTTCTGTCAATTTCATCTTTACTAAAATATATTCATACTGTATCATGATAGGTGTAAAGGGGATTTTCCCTATATATGGGCGACGGTTGCAATCTAGCTGGACCGCCGCCCTTTTGCCAACAGATTTTGTGGTTTCTATGGCAATCTCTGCCGCTTCCCTGCTTCCCTATCACTTCCGCAGCACATGCAATCTGTTCATCATAAGGGGTCTTTTGAAAAATAGAGTCCCTTGCAGGAACACCATTTAAAAACTGTGTCATTTCAGACAATGGGAACCACAAAAAGCACCCCGATCCGCTCGGAGTGCTTTTGCCAATCCCTTGTTTGTAAGGGTTCATACCGTGCGTTAGAGGATTCGAACCCCCGACCTTTTGGTCCGTAGCCAAACGCTCTATCCAGCTGAGCTAAACGCACATTTTTTAATGTTGCAGACGTACTCGCCTACAACATTAAATATTTTAACTTCTTTCCCAGAAAAAGTCAAGCATATTTTACAATTTATTCAGGAGAGTTCATAACCCTGTTCAATGTATCCAAAACTTCAGCTTCATCAAAGGGTTTGATAATGAATTCTTCTGCTCCCCTTTTCAATGCCTCTACCATTTTTTCCTTCTGACCTGCCGCAGTGATCATTACCACTTTTGCAGCAACATTTTCTTTCTTGATCAGGCTGAGGGATTCGATTCCATCCATGACGGGCATGGTGATATCCATGGTGACGATATCGGGTCTCAGTTCCTTATATTTCAGATAACCTTCCTCCCCGTTTCCGGCTTCCCCGATCACTTCAAAATCGCCTCTCTCCAAAACACTTTTTAATATTTTTCTGGATGTCCTTGAATCATCCACCATCAATACTGTTGCCATTTTTTCTTCCTCCTATGAAAGTTCTGCCACGGTAAAATATAAACCACACTCGCCTACAAAAATAGGTATCCTGCAGATCGCCTTCTTTGCTTTGGGTGTCGCATCTTCGTATTCGGGGGGCATAAGCTCCAAAAAGCTGCCCTGCCTGCTCAGGGAGGATACATAAAGGCCGTTGACACAATTCAGCAGTTCGCCGGCTGCATCCAGGGAATCCAGATCGATCTTCTGAAACTCTTCCTGACCAAACACAGAACACACCTTCAGCAATGCGCCGTCACGCTCGGAGAAGCAGTCGATCATACCGCCTTCGCCCTCCAGTGCCTGGCTTACCTGGCCTTCTGACGGGAATGCGTCTACCATAGCTGCCTTGCCAATATAGATATGTCTGTCGATGAGTCTGATCAAAGTGCGGACAGTAACAGAAATGATCTCTGTGAACTGTTTGCCCTCCTCCGGCACAAGCAACGGAACGATCCTGTCCACATCATCACTCTTGAAAGCCTCTATCTCGGAATTACTATAGCCATTCTCCTGGCGGAAATCATTGATCAGCCAGTCGATCTCTTCCATTGTCACCAAGCCTTCATCCACCAGTGTCTGAATGAAGCTAAGATAACTGTTGCCCTGCTTTTTCAGAAGCTTGCCGATCTGTTCATCGGTAAGATATCCCTTCGTCACAGCGATGTCGCCAAAACGTTTGTCCATCACTGCCTGAAGCCTGTTCACTTCATCAGCCTGCTCCAGGGTCATCATGCCTTCTGCCACAGCGATCAGACCCAGCTTTACGCGCACGGAATCCTGCTTTTCCATGGTCATTTTCAACTGTTCTTTGGTAATCTTTCCAGATTCCACCAGATAGTTGCCCAATATGTACTCTACCATATCTTTTCTCCCATCCCGAATTCATTTTTGTGAATATTATCTAATAATAATCGCAAAATACAGTATTTTATCTTACATTTAGTATAACCTCAAGTAATAATCGTGTCAAGGAATAATCTGCTTGCAAATACGAAATGCTACACAAAGAACATCGACAATTTTATTTTTGGGAGGTTATCATGCAGTTGAAAAGACCTTTACAGACCATGGACGGCAACCATGCTGCCGCTCATGTAGCTTACGCCTACAGTGAAGTTTCCGCCATCTATCCCATCACCCCTTCCTCACCCATGTCCGAGCTGATGGACCGCTGGTCCGGGCAGGGGCGTAAGAATATCTTCGGCCAGACTGTCCCTGTCCGGGAGATGCAGTCCGAGGCAGGCGTTGCCGGAGCCGTCCACGGAGCTCTCTCCGCCGGTGCCCTGACCACTACCTTTACGTCCTCACAGGGACTTCTTTTGATGATCCCCAACCTGTACCGCATGGCGGGAGAACATCTCCCCGGAGTCATCCATGTGGCTGCCAGGACCATTGCCACCCATGCACTTTCCATTTTTGGGGATCATTCCGACATCTATGCCTGCCGTCAGACAGGCGTTGCGATCTTTGCCGCTTCCAATGTCCAGGAGGTCATGGATCTGACACCTGCCGTACATTTTTCCGCTTTGGAAGGAAGTCTTCCCTTCCTGAACTTTTTTGACGGTTTCCGCACCTCCCATGAGCTACAGAAAATCGCTGTCTGGGAAGACAGCGATCTGGCTGAAATGTTTCCTTATAAAGCCCTGGAGCCTTTTCGTGCCAGATCCCTCCACCCTGATCACAAACGGATCTATGGCTCTGCCCAGAATCCGGACATCTTCTTTCAGGCCAGAGAAGCTTCCAATCCTCTCTATGATGCCCTGCCCGGCATTGTGGAAAAAAATCTTCAAAAGATCAACAAAAAGCTGGGAACCTCCTACGGCCTCATGGACTACTACGGGGCTCCGGATGCCACCCATGTGATCCTTGCCATGGGAAGCGTCTGTGACACTGTACGCGAATATCTGGATTCCCTGGACAACTACACTCTGCCTAACAGTTCCCGCCCGGGCACAGAAGTCCCTGCGCAAAAATGCGGGCTCATTTCCCTTCACCTGTATCGTCCTTTTCCGGTACAATGTCTTCTCTCCACTTTGCCCAAGACCGTAACAAAGCTTTCCGTCTTAAGCCGCACCAGAGAACCCGGTGCCCCCGGCGAGCCTCTGTATCTGGATGTGGCTGCCGCCCTGGGGGAACAGCCCTCCGGGAAGATCCGACTCTTCTCCGGCAGCTACGGTTTAAGCTCCAAGGACACTACCCCTGCCCAGATTGCCGCCGTATATCAAAACGACACTCTGAAGCACTTTTCGGTGGGCATCCTTGACGATGTGACCCACCGCTCCCTGTCTGTTCCTTCCATTGCAGATACTCTTCCTGCCAAAACTATGTCCTGCAAGATCTGGGGGCTGGGAGGAGACGGCACCATCAGCGCTTCCAAAAATATTGTCAAGATCCTGGGCGACCACACCGATTTACAGGTTCAGGGATACTTTGAATATGATTCCAAAAAATCCCGGGGACTCACCATTTCCCACCTGCGCTTCGGTCCCTCGCCCATCCGCAGTGCCTATCTGGTAGAACATGCAGATTTTGCAGCCTGCCACAATCCTGTATACCTCCACAAATATCAGATCGTTGAAGAAATCAAGGAAGGCGGCATCTTCCTGTTAAACTGTCCCCTACCCAAAGATCAGGCCCACTCCCTGGCAGAATATCTGCCTGATTCTGCCAAGGAATGCCTTTTACAGCGGCACATCCGCCTTTTTGTGATCGATGCACTCCGCATCGGTAAGGAGACCGGACTAAACGGCCGGATCAGCACCATCCTTCAGGCTGCCTTTTTTAGGGTAACCGGCATCCTTCCCGGTCAGAAAGCCCTGCAGCTTATGATGGATGCTGCCGAAAAGAGCTACGGAAAGCTTGGTGAAAAAATCCTGCGTATCAATGCGGAAGCAATCCGCAGAGGTTTTGAAGAAGTGACCGAGGTGTCTGTAAAAGAGATCTTTGGCGGCTGTCTTAAGAAGGAAAGTACTTCTCCTGCGGACAACCATATCCTCCCCTGTGCGCCTGATCTGGCCAACTATGTGAAAAACATTCAGCAGCCCATAACAGACAGACACGGAGACCAGCTTCCCGTCTCTGCTTTCCTGCCTTACGCAGACGGCCATATCCCTCCCGGAAGCAGCGCCCACGAAAGGCGCAATGTCACCACGGAGATCCCCGTGTGGAAGCCTGAAAACTGTATTCAGTGCAACCGCTGTTCCTATGTCTGCCCTCATGCAGTGATCCGTCCTGTCGTGATGACTAAAGAAGAACTGAAAAAGGCTCCCCGCAATATGCCGGTACTGCCGATGATGGGACTTGCCGACCACAGCTTTTCCATCGTTGTCTCCAATGTAGATTGCACCGGCTGTGGTTCCTGCGCAGCAGTCTGTCCGGGCCGTGGACAGGATCAAAAAGCACTGTCTATATGTCCCATCGGAGCGCATGAATCCCACCAGAGCTGGTTCGACTATGGCAAATCTCTTCCGGAAAAGCCCCGGGCTGTAGCCAAATTCGGCGCAGGCACGGTAAAAGGAAGTCAGTTTTTGACACCTCTTATGGAATTTTCGGGAGCCTGTGCCGGCTGTGGCGAGACACCTTATGTCAAACTCCTGACCCAGTTATTCGGCCCACAGATGTATATCGCCAACGCTACCGGATGTTCTTCTATCTGGGCAAATTCAGCTCCTTCCACCGCCTATACCGTCAACCACAAAGGACAGGGGCCCGCCTGGTCCAACTCCCTGTTTGAGGATGCCGCCGAGTTTGGTCTCGGCATGCTGATGGCACAGCAAGTGCATGGGCAATCTACCGTTCAATGGGTTCTGGGTGGGGACGGCTGGGCGTATGACATCGGTTTTGGCGGCCTGGACCACGTTCTGTCAAGCGGCTGTAACATCAATATCCTGGTGCTGGATACGGAGGTCTATTCCAACACCGGCGGTCAGGCCTCCAAGGCAACGCCGCTGGGCTCCACTGCCGCTTTTGCTTTTGAAGGAAAAAGCAGCAAAAAGAAAGACCTTGCCGCCATGGCCATGACCTACGGCAATGTGTATGTGGCACAGGTCGCCATGGGAGCGGATTTCAACCAGACCGTGAAAGCCTTCACGGAAGCGGCTGCCTATCCGGGGCCTTCCCTGGTCATTGCATATGCCACCTGTATTGCCCATGGCATCCGGGCCGGCATGGGAACGACCCCACACGAGGAGAAAAAAGCGGTGGATGCCGGATATTTTCATCTCTTCCGCTACAATCCCTCTCTGATACAGGAGGGCCGGAATCCTTTCTGCTTAGACAGCAGGAAACCCAGCCTTGACTATGAAGATTTCCTTTCCGGTGAAAACCGCTATGATCTCTTACAGCGCAGGGATCCCCACCGGGCCGCCCTGCTCTTTGCCGAGGCGAAGAAGCAGGCCGATGAACGCTATGAACGTTTGCAGAAACTGGTAAGATTTTACCAGCCGGATCAGACTTCCTGACACCGCTTCTGCAATCCCCTAAACACAAAAAGGGCCGGTGAGCGGCCGAATATTCAGCCGGACGCCAGCCCTTCCCTTTTAATGGTCTTCTCCTTACCAGGTCTTCTCCAGCACAGTGTCATAATCCACTGCATAAGGATTGTCCTTCCTAGTCTTTAAATCTTCATAGATTGCACGACGCTCATCACTGCTCTCCTCTGCCCAGTATTCATAACCCCGCAGATAGCTGTCCACCAGTTCATCCCAGGAATCGTACTTTGCCTGAAATTCCTTGGCGATCTCCAGGGACGCATCCAGTGCTTCCTCAGGGGTATAATAGCCTGCAACATAGTAGAAACTCAACAGATTCAAAGCTCTGCAATAATCCCATGCATCAATGGCACTCTCGCCATACTCCACATACATCCCGTAAATGTCTGCCAGGTACTCCGCCTCGTCTTCCTCCACCTCAAAACAATACTGGATAAAGGGAACCCATTCTTCCTCGGAAAGCTCTGCCAGTCCCAGTTCTCCAAGATATGCTGCATCCTCTGCAAAACTTGTTCTGTGCCCTTCTGTCAGTACCCAATCCAGCGTCTCTTCCGCAGTGGTCCGGTCAGTGACACCCCACCAGTAATCCAGGGATTCCACCTGTGCCGCCCTGGTGGCATCATTGACTGCCACACCGCCAAACACATTATAGTCCTGTCCGTTCAGCTCGGTGAGGATTGCGTAAGAAGCGGTGATCCAACGCACCGTATCTGAATTCTGCTTCTTCCCGCAGCCTCCCAACAAGGTGGCAGCAAACAACATAACTGCAAGTAACAATACTACGCTTTTCTTTGTCTTCACGTTCTATCTCTCCTTTATCTGATTACAGTAACGCAGTAAAGTATACTCTCTTGCAGACTATTTGTCAATAAATCGTATGTTTTTAGATGGATGCCCAGTGTAGATCCTCATAAATCTCCATCCCAAACTCCACTGCTCCCATTGCCATGGCAAAGAAGGCCAGTGCAAACAGAAGCACAATTGCTCCTACATCATATTTCATTGCCCCTGACCAGCCCTTCAGATTGGAGATCAAGATCTCAATCCCCAAAAATATCAGAACCAGCGGCCAAAGACGGAATATGAACTCAAATGTAATGGCAGGCAATAATATATGAAGAAAAAACAAAATTCCAAAAAGGATCAGCAATACCCCACAGGTGACACTTCCTACACGTCTGGTCCTCATACTTCTTCACCTGCTTTCCCGGAAGCATCTTCCCTGATGTCTTCCTTGGCGATTTCTGTCACTTTTTTCTCCTCAGCCTCTTTTGCATCCAGTTCCTGTTTCTTGCCGCAGATCAGCCAGATGCCTCCCCAGATAAACAGAATGGAAATGACAAACTGCGGCAGGATATTGACAAAACTGCGATAGTAGATCCATACGCTTTCCGGCAGGCACCAGCGCACCAGATTTCCCAGATTGTTCAAAAGCAGTGTGACGCCGATGATCAGCAGGATGATCGCAAGCACATATCGGTATTTTTGTGTCAGTTTCTTGCTCTCCGGCAATACCTGGTCCAGGTGGAAGAGATAATCATCCTCCAGTGCATAAAATTCCTCGTCCGGCATGGCCCTCAGATTGTGAACATGGAAAAATCCGTAACACCAGAGCACCGGCAGTACAAAAAGGATCTGTTCCATGTTCAGCCAGCCTGCCAGGAACACCAGCAGGAAAAAAGCTCCCATCAGAGAAGTACCCTGTTTCATGAACCCCATATACATCTCGCCTGCACCGGGCAGGAATGAAAAAATAAAAGTAAAAAATCCGTTTTTCTTTCTTGGCATTATTGTTTTCCTCCATTCATGATCTGACTTGCCATATCATTCAGTTTATTGGTTATACTGGCCGCCGACTGATTCAACTTTGTAAGCAAAGATTCCTCCCTGTGGGTGTTTTCCGGATGAGGCACATTGGCCGGACCTGCCACCGTGGTAAGCGCCAGCGTCAGTATGGACACGGCTATGGCAGCTCCCACCTTCAGGCTGTACAGAAGCAGGCGGATGTTCTTGGAAGTATGTTTTATGGTAACAGCCACCTGTACATCTGTCTGTGCGATCCTCTCTCTGATCTGATCCTTCAGATACGCAGGCGGTTCTATGGACATTCCGTCCTGCTCCATCATATCAGCCAGCCTTTCCGCACATCCGGTACACTCACCGATATGCCCGAGCAGGTTCATAAGTTCTTCCCTGTCCGGGACCATCCTGCCGTTTTCCAAAGAAGCCCAGGTTTCTTTTGCAATATGTTTTCTGTTATTTTCTTGCTGCATAGTCCCGTTCCTCCTTCATCATCTTTTTCAGCATGGCTTTTGCCCGGTAAACCTGCGTCTGTATGGTCTTGATATTCTTGTCCCTTTCCCCTGCGATCTCCGAAACAGTCTTTTCCCCGCAGAAATGTTCTGTGGCCACCGTGCGGTAAGGTTCTTTCAATTTCTGACAGACCTCATAGATACGATCCTTGGATTCCTTTTGGAGATACTCCTCCTCCGGTGTCCGATCCTGCGCCTCGATCTGCACAAAGAGTTCTTCCTCCGCCGGCTGTATCCGCCTCTGGGCACTTTTCAAAAAGTCCAGGCACTTATTGGAAGCAATCCTGCTGATCCAGGCTCTCTCGTAGGATCGGTCAAATGTGGACAGATTCTTATAGACAGCAATGTAGGTTTCCTGGGTCAGATCTTCCGCATCAAAGGGATTGCCCGTGGCGCGATAGCATATGGTGTACACCAATTTTTGATATGTATTTAGAAGATATTCAAAATATGCTTCATCATTAATTTGACCCACCTCCTTCGCCTGTCTGCTATTTATGATAACGATTCCATGGAATGATTGTCTTCAAATCCACTATATCTTTTTTCAGCAAAAAAGCAGTCCACAAAAGGACTGCCTGATCATCCACACCAGTTTGATTTTATAAAAATGGGGCCTATAGGGCTCGAACCTATGACCCTCTGCTTGTAAGGCAGATGCTCTCCCAGCTGAGCTAAGACCCCATATAAACGACCCAGATCGGACTCGAACCGACGACCTTCGCCGTGACAGGGCGACGCTCTAACCAACTGAGCTAAAGATCCGAAATGACTCCAACGGGAATCGAACCCGTGTTACCGCCGTGAAAGGGCGATGTCTTAACCGCTTGACCATGGAGCCGTCTCTTTCTGCAGCCAGGCTGCATCCCTCTCAGGCAACGCCTCCAGGCCTCTCTCCCGCAGGGCT
>JAGATV010000017.1 GCA_017621075.1 Lachnospiraceae bacterium | reverse complement strand
TAGAGGTGTAAAACAAAGAGCGTCTTAATTCGGCGGAGGTCGCCGGTTGAGAACCTTGTAAGTTTGTAGAGGTGTAAAACTGTAACGATGAATGCAAATGCAGCGAATGTGGTTGAGAACCTTGTAAGTTTGTAGAGGTGTAAAACTATCCTTAAACTCCATATCTATGCCTCCGTGTTTGAGAACCTTGTAAGTTTGTAGAGGTGTAAAACTTATGAACATGGATATGATTAAGCAGGCATGTTTGAGAACCTTGTAAGTTTGTAGAGGTGTAAAACAAGGGCGCATTCAGAGCCGACAGTATGTTAGTTTGAGAACCTTGTAAGTTTGTAGAGGTGTAAAACCATCCAAATCATCTGCCAGGTATGATATTCGTTTGAGAACCTTGTAAGTTTGTAGAGGTGTAAAACTGAGGATGTACCGAAGACGGCAAAGAAGAGGTTTGAGAACCTTGTAAGTTTGTAGAGGTGTAAAACAAAAGAAATTGTACCGCATTGGCAAGGTAGGTTTGAGAACCTTGTAAGTTTGTAGAGGTGTAAAACTGATAATGCCATGAGTGAAAAAGAATACCTGTTTGAGAACCTTGTAAGTTTGTAGATATGTGAATACCAAAGAATACCAAAGAATATATTAAGTCTTGACAAATGATACCATCAATAATATAATAAAGCAATCAAGAGTAATCAAAGAAACGTGCATTCGGCACATTCCGGCAATTCTGCCATTTACTCAAATACTTAACAGAAATGGCAGGAGCGCACACTGGATTCCTCCTGCCGGTAATAGGAGGAACCATGGGAAAAGTAAATAATGTACTGAACCGCTATTTCCGGGACAGGGAGCGTTTTGCTGATCTGTTCAACGGCGTGTTCTTTGACGGAAGACAGGCTATCTGTGCAGAAGGACTGTCGGAGATATCAGAGGTCTGCATAGGACCGGGAAACAGAAAAGGAAAAGACCACCGATTAGGGAATGACTTGGAACGTATCCGCGATATCAGGATGCAGTTGGAGTCTGGAGAAATTCTCAGAGTACTTGCTTTGGAAAATCAGAATCTGGTGGATTATGCTATGCCTTTTCGGTGTATGCAATATGATGCCATGGAGTATGGCAGACAGCTTGCGGATATCCGCAGGCGGAATGAGAAAGAGGGTTGTTATGCCAATGCCGCAGAGAGACTGTGCAGGGTGACGAGGAATGACCGGTTGATACCTGTCTATACCCTGTGCCTTTATCACGGAGAGGAATCCTGGGACGGACCCAGGAGTTTGAAGGATATGATGGATTTCGGGATGGATGGGGACGGCATGAGCAGCTTTTTTGCAGATTATCCGTTTCATCTTTACTGTGTGAATGAGGAAAAGAAATTTGAAATTTTCAAAACAGAAGTAAGAGTACTCTTTGAGATGCTCTGCTATCGGAGAGACAAGGCAGAATTAAAACGGCTTGTGGAGAGTGGTGAGGGATACCGCCATGTCAGCGGGGAAACCCTGGAGGCGGCAGCAGTGATGCTGAATGCCCCACGGCTTTGGGAGAACAGGATGAGATATATGAACCAGGAGCAATGGGAGGAATATGATATGTGCCAGGCAATGAGAGAATGGGCTGAAGAAGAGAGAAGCATCGGCAGGGAAGAAGGAATGGAAAAAGGAATGGAGATAACTTTATATACCCTTGTCAAGGAAGGACTTTTGAAGCTCCGGGATGCGGCTGGTTATATAAACATGGAGGAAGATGCCTTTGCAGAAAGGATGAAGCAGGCGGGATTCTAGCAAATCCCAATATGAGAGCGTTGCTTTCTTAAGCCGGGAATAGTATAATAACAGGGGAGAATGCACATGAAAGACAAAGAAAAAAGACAAACTTTTATATGGCATGCACTTCCCCTGGTGGGCCTGGTCCTCTGGGGTGCGCTGTGCCTGACCAATAATTTGTGGTATGATGAGGCATATTCTGCTTCCATGGTCTCACAGTCCTGGGGCAGGCTGCTCTATATCACGGCAACGGATGATCACTCTCCGTTTTATTATGTGCTCCTGAAACTGTTCTATCACCTTTGTGGCGGTGGAACGCATTTTTGGGGGCTGAAACTCATGTCTCTGTTATTCATGATGGGTTATCTGCTGCTTGGAAAATATTATGTCAAAAAATTATTTGGACAGCAGATATCCGTCTATTTTATGCTGTTTTCCATCCTGATGCCCATTATGAGCGT
This sequence comes from Lachnospiraceae bacterium, assembly GCA_017621075.1. GTDB lineage: Bacteria > Bacillota > Clostridia > Lachnospirales > Lachnospiraceae > Acetatifactor. The sequence continues at coordinate 95,895 of JAGATV010000017.1, read as the reverse complement.
GCAGGCCGGAAATGTACGGATGTATGCGGTGGCGCTGTTCTTTCTGACGCTGGCGGGTCTGTCGGCTTACGATATCTATCTGGAAGCTTCTTCGCATAAGTGGGTAGTGTTTTGTGTGGCGAGTATCTGTACGGTGTACTGTCATACCTTTGCCATGATACAGACCTTTTTCTTATATGTACTGTTCCTGGGAGTCCTGATCTGCAAAAAACAGAAGGAGAAGCTAAAGCCGTTCTTTCTGTGCGGGGTTACGGTTTCTGTGGCATTCCTGCCCTGGCTGGCAGTGACCTGCAGGCAGATGATCCTGCGGATGCGGTATGATACCGGGTCGGCCAGCGAGATGGCAGATTTTTATTCATTGATGGATTATTGTAAGGAGTGGTTCTCGGCGGTGGAAACGCCCATCGGTCCTGTGGTGCTTCTGGGCATGGGACTTTGTCTGGTGCTTGGTTACTGTGCTGTGGACTGGATGCGAGCACATCACAATTATGCCCCTGCTGTGGGTGTTGGCGCATTGGCGCTTACGGCACTGGCTGGAGGACTGATCTCCGCATATCTCAATAATTGCTTTATGGGCAGATATGCGTTTCCGGGATTTGGATTTTTGATGCTGTTCTACGCAGTGGGTTTCAGCCGGATCGGCTCCAGGAAAGTCAAGGGTTGTATCCTGGGCGTGGCGGCATTCTGCTTTGTGCTCCAGTATCGTTCGGAACTGGCATTGGAGTATGACAAGGGCCTTGAGACTTATGAGGAATTCTTTGAGGAGCAGGTTACGGATCGGGATGTGATGATCGGACCGTACACCCATACGATCTTTTTGAATGTATATCATCCGGATCTGCAATATTATATTTACGGCTATAAATTGTACAGCCTTCCTTTTTCCAATACGGATGCTTTCACGGACTATAGCCAACTGGAAGGTGTGGAGGGGAATATCTGGTACATCACCTTTGAGGGTGATACGCCGGAGAATCTGGAAGAATACTACGATTATGAGGAAGTGCTGAGCTTCCCGTACATGTATTATGACTTTGTGATCTTCAGACTGACAAAACGGGAGGAAGGCTAGGGTTTAATGAGGAAGTGGCTGGATCGACTGGCATATTTTTATAGAGATAAGCGGTATGTGGCGGTCTTATGTCTGACGGCTGCATGCAGCTATGGTTTTCTGATCACCCATTCCACGGTGGGTATTGACGACACCCCCTATTCCTATTATTTTGAGGAGGGGCTTGTGGCCATTGTGGGGAGATGGGTGCTGTTTTTGCTGAATAAGATACTGCGTATCGCCGATTATGCGCCGTTTTTGACAGACCTGGCAGGAGTGCTGCTCTTGATGATGGCGGTAACGGTGTGGTGTGCGTTGTTCTATTCTATCCTGGGGGAAACGATTCCCCGGTGGGGATACCTTTTCTTTGGGGGAATCTTTTTGTCCTGTCCGCTGATCAGCGAGGTTTACACCTATCATCTGCACAATGGAATATCCATCGGTTATCTTAGCTGCGGCATCAGTCTGTGCTTTTTTAGGGAAGGATTGGAGAAAGCGGCGGTAAAGAGCCTGGAACCCCAAGGGCATTCGGAGGGGAAGAGGCTGTCTTTCAAAGGGCTCCGGATGTGGATACCGGGATTCTTGGGATCAGCAGTGTTTATGTGGATCGCAATAGGCTGTTATGAATCTTTTATGATCGTATGGCTCTTAGGGGTATTTTTGGTGCTTCTGACCATGAGGTTTGCAGGGGTACGGGTAAAGGTATTCCGCTCTCTTCTGATAGCTGCAATGGCGGCAGCGGCAGGTATGGTGCTCCGCAGTCTGATGATCGCACTGGTGACAAAGGTTTTCGGACTGGAGTATCTGAGGGATGATGCGGTACAGCGCTCCGTTGCGGAGATGGCTGCCTGGATGACAGAGCCGGGTGCCCGGGCCGAGTTTGCCATGGTATTAAAGCGTATTTTTGTGATGTACGGGGTGTTTGCTTATGCTTATTATCCTATCAGGGTGTTCCTGCTGGCAGCGGTGGCGATGACTGTAATGAGTATCTGGCAGAGCATTCGCAGAAGGGATTTGTGGATCTTGTTTCTGACAGTGGGAAGCTTTGCAGTTTCTTTCCTGCTGGTGATCGTGGAGGGGAAGGCCACACTGTATCGGTCAGCTCAGTTTTTGCCGGTGATCTGCGGTTATGGGGCGTTGCTTTTTGTCTATGGAGTCTGGGATATTACCGGGAAGCGGGCTAAACGGGCAGCGGGGCAGGCCGTGGCGGCAGGCCAAAGCAGGAAGACCGGAGGAATAAAAACAGTGTGCAGGGGGACTGCCGTTTTTTTACTGTTTGTGATTCTCTGGAACCAGTGTATGGATATGAACAGGTGGTTTTATGTGGATTACAGGAAATATGAGGCGGCGCAGAATACTGCAAGACAGATCGCACAGGAACTCCAGGCAGGATTTGATATCTCCAAGCCGGTGATGTTTGCCGGAACCTACGAAGTTCCTTACGGTGTCATAGAAGATGCGTATATTGAGTACAACTCGGAGACCTTTTATCGGATGAAGCAGATCACTTCACTGGTGGACGAGCATCTTTTGGAGAAATTTTACCGTCCTTATGGAGTGTGGGTGGCCCAGACTCCTTCCCTGTCGGTGATCGATTGGGGCCGCTATGCCTTTGATGACAATTCGGAGCTGATCCGCTTTTTTGCCATGGAGGGTTATGAATTACAGCCTTTCCCGGATATCGAGCGGTATCAGGAGGCGGAGGAGTATGCCAAGGAACTGCCCCATTTTCCGGCGGAGGGCTCCATTGTGGACATGGGGGACTATATTATAGTACATTTTTAAGAATGCAGCCAAAGGAGAACAAAATGACACGCAAAGGCAACAGACTGATAGATTTCCTGAATAAACTGCCCTGGATGTGGATGGGGCTTTTGGTGGTCATGGTGTTGATCCTTCCGTACTTCGTGCTGGGGAGCGGGTGTTATGTCCAGATGAACGACCAGCTGGACGGTGAGGTGTTAAACTATATTTACCGGGCCAAATATTTATTTTCCGGCAGCGATATCATACCGGAATTTATGAATGGGATGCAGAAGAGCGCCATGACGCCGCCGGCGCCCATCGGAGTGCTCTTGTACAAATTTCTGCCGCCCTTTGCGGCTTTTGCGGCCATGCACATTTTTGTGATCCTGGCAGGGTATTTTGGCATGTTCCTGCTGGTGAAATATATGACAGGATCTTCCCTGACGGCTATGATCGTTTCGGGGATCTTTGTATATCTGCCCTTTTACCCGGTGTATGGGTTATCCATCCTGGGGCAGCCTCTTCTGCTCTGGGCGCTGCTTAATCTTTATGAGAACAAGGGACGGGGGCTCAAATATTATGGCTGCATCATCCTTTACGGGGTCAGTTCTTCCCTGGCACTGGTGGGCTTTGCCTGGATAGCGCTGCTTATGGCAGCCTGGCTGATCTTAAGTTTAAAGAAAAGGAGCCTGAAGACCGGAGGAATAGGCATTGCCTTTCTTGTGCTGACGGGAACCTATCTGTTGTGTAATGCGGGGCTTTTAAGGGAGATGTTGGGAATAGGCACATCTTTTGTGTCCCACCGGGAAGAAATGATAGTGGCGGCCATGCCGGACTGGCTTGCGTATTTTGGAGAGATCTTTTTGGAAGGCGGCAGCTACGGCAAATCTTATAATGGGGTCATCGTGGCCCTGGCGGTACTGGTTCTTTTGGGATACCCCGTGGTAAAAAAGTCTAATCCTTTCAAGTGCGGAGGCACCTATCAGGCCATTGCCGGTCTGTTTGCCGGGGCCTTTGTGATATCCGCAGGTGCGGTGCTGTGGCGGACGCCCTGGGTGGCAGAGCTGCGCATGGAGATCGGCGGCGTGGTAAAGTATTTCCAGGCGGACCGTATTTACTGGCTGCTGCCCCTGTGCTGGTATTTGATCCTGGCGCTATGTATGAAGCTTTTGATGGAAGAGACGGGCCGGCTGTTGGTGTTTCGGTACGGTGCTGCTTTTCTGGCGGCAGTACTTTTGTGCATGGCGGTATATCCCAACAGCACCATATATCATAATCTGCGGCTGATGATCTTTCCGGACACTTATAAACTGATGAACTGGGATGATTATTATGCGGAGGATGTGTTTGCACAGATAGAGGAATTCATCGGGAAGGATAAGGCTTCCTATCGGACTGTGAGTCTGGGCATTACTCCTGCGGCGGCATTGTACAACGGTTTTTATTGTCTGGACGGTTATTCCAATCTGTATCCTCTGGAATATAAGCATGAGTTCAGAGAGATCATTGCCCGGGAACTGGAGAAGTCAGAAGGCGTGAGGGTGTATTTCGATGCCTGGGGGAACCGCTGTTATCTGTTTAACGGCGAGACCGGAAATTATATGATGATCGCCGGAAACAACGGGGGCAGCTATCAGAATATAGAACTGAATACAGAGAAAATGTATGAGATGGGGGCAAGATATCTGTTTGCAGCCATGCCCATAGAAAATGCGGAGGAAACAGGACTGACCCTGGCGAGGATGGAGCCCTTTGAAACGTTAGACAGCTATTACCGTATCTGGCTGTATGAGGTGACGCCCCGGTGACGGATGCCTGTGGACAAAAGTGAAGAAAATCTTAAGAAATTCCTAAAATTAAGGGCAATATTTTACCACAGGGGGAATTTATGGTAAAATAAACTATTGAGTGCGCAAAAAGGGTATGGGAATCCTGCCCGGAAAAGGGAAATATGAAAGACAGGATATATGTGTGTCACACCTATTATCATGTGTATGTGACATTTTTGAAAGAACTGAAACTGCGGGCAGAGTGCAGGGACAAAGGAACTGATCCCGGCACGGCTGATCTGGTGCTGTCCAAGATGTCCAACAACTTTGAGAATCTGAAGGAGAGAGTGGAGAGCACCGGGCTGTTTTCCCGGGTCATCGAGTTTGATGAGAAGCGGGAGGACTTTTTCCCACAGCTTGCAAGATGGCGGAAGGGCGGCGGCAATTTTTTAAAAAGTCTTTGGTGCCGCATTCGATTCACAAAACTGTATGCCAGACTGGAGGCGCCATACATTCCCGTAGATTTTCGGGAATATCAGGATATTTATGTGTACTGCGACTCCGATCCCATCGGGTATTATCTAAATCAGTACAAGATTTATTATCACGCATTGGAGGACGGGCTCAACTGCCTGAAAAATTTTGATGCGGCCCGCTATGACAACAGGGGGCATTTTGGGGTGAAGGCATTTTTGTCCCGTTATCTGAACCTGATCTTTGTACAGAACGGTTACGGGAAGTATTGTCTGGATATGGAGGTCAATGACAGCTCTCTGATCAAGTATCCCTGCCCCAGATATAAGGACGAGCCCAGGCAGGCTCTGGTGGACAGACTCACCAGAGAGGATAAGGATCTGATCCTGCAGGCATTTATCAGGGACCGGGAAGGATTGCAGAGGCAGATCGAGGAGAGCAGTCAGGTGGGAGATAAGATCCTGATCCTCACAGATCCGCTGTGTACTTTGGATGTGCGGGAAAGGATCTTCCGGGACATTATAAAGATGTACGAGAAAGAGGGAACGATCTTCTTAAAACCCCATCCCAGGGATGAACTGGATTACCGGACCCTGTTTGGGGAGTATCCCCAGTTCGATGCCACTGTGCCCATGGAGATGCTGAATTTTTTCCCGGGGCTGCACTTCAAGAAAGCGGTGGCGGTGCTTACGGAGATCAAAGCCATTCAGTTTGCGGATGAGGTGGTCCGGCTGGGCGAGGATTTCATGGATGGATATGAGGACCCTCTGATCCACCGTCAGAATGAACAAATATAATTTAGGAGTCTGATATGAGACAGATTTTAAAGAAATTAGGTGTCTTACTGGATAAGAAACAGAAGCGGGCCATGGTGGGACTGATATTTTTAATGGTCATCGGTGCCTTCCTGCAGACTGCGGGAATGGGGCTTCTGGTGCAGGTGGTGAATGTGGTCCTGGACCCCAATGCCGTGGAGAATAACGTCATTGCGGGGATGCTGTACGACATTCTGGACTGTAAGGACTACAAGAGCTTTTCCATTACGGTGATGGTGCTGATGATCGTGACCTTCATCATCAAGAATCTGTTTCTGTATGTGCAGCAGAAGCTGACCTTTGCCTTTGTCTATACCAACCAGTTTAGGACCTCCGAGCGCATGATGCGCAACTATCTGCGCCGGGGCTATGAATTTTATCTGAATGCGGACACGGCAGTGGTGCAGAGGAGCATCACCTCCGATGTGAACAATATGTACGCCCTGATCCTGGCGCTGTTACAGATGCTGTCAGACGGCGTGGTGTCGGTGTTCATCATCGCATACTGCCTGCTGACCAGCGGCACCATGACCATTATCCTGGCAGTGGTGCTGGTGGTGCTGATGTGGGCCATCAAAAGGGTGTTAAAGCCCATCATGTACAAGGCGGGCAAGGACAATCAGGATTATTACAGCGGACTGTTTAAATGGATCTCCCAGACGGTGCAGGGCATCAAGGAGGTAAAGATCACCTGCAAGGAGCAGTATTTTGTATCCGAATACCGCAAGTGCGGCAAGGGGTATGTGGATGCGGTACAGCGCTACAGCCTTTACAATAATATCCCCAAACTGCTGATCGAGGTGGTCTGTGTGGGCACCATGGTGGGCTATATGATCTTTCTGGTGGCAACGGATATGCCTACCGAGAATATGCTGGATATGTTCGGCACTCTGGCGGCAGCGGCATTCATCCTGCTTCCCTGCGTGAACCGCATCAACAACCAGATCAATTCCATTGCTTATTTTGAACCTTTCTTTATGGGAGTCAGCGATAATCTCCAGGACGAGATAGGGGAGGCCAAGGTGGATATGTCCTTTGCCACCGATGATGAGGAAAAACTTCCGGTGACGAAATCCATAGAGATGAAGGGGATCACTTATGCATACCCCAACACGGATAAGCTGATCTTTGATCATGCGGATCTGACCATTCCCGTGGGAGCTTCCGTGGGGATCGTGGGAACCTCCGGCGCCGGAAAGAGCACGGTGGTGGATATCCTGCTGGGCCTGCTTAAGGTGCGGGAAGGAAAGATCTATGCGGACGGTCAGGATGTGGAAAAACATTACAGGCAGTGGCTGAAAAATATCGGTTATATTCCCCAGATGATCTTTATGCTGGATGATACTATCCGTAAGAACGTGGCTTTCGGCGTAGCGGAGGATAAGATCGATGAAAACAGGTTGTGGGAAGTGTTGAAGGAAGCCCAGCTGGATGAATTCATAAAGACTCTGCCGGAGGGGCTGGATACAGGGATCGGAGAGCGGGGCATCCGTCTGTCCGGAGGACAGAGACAGCGTATTGGCATTGCAAGGGCCCTGTACAACAATCCGGAGGTACTGATCCTGGATGAGGCGACCTCCGCCCTGGACAATGATACCGAGGCTGCCATCATGGAGTCCATCAACAGGCTCCACGGCAAAAAGACCCTGATCATCATTGCCCACAGGCTTCAGACCATTGAGAAGTGTGATATCGTTTACCGGGTAGAAAACGGAAAGGTAGTTAAGGAAAGATGAAACTGAGCATCATCGTGCCGGTCTACAATATGGCGGCAGAGGGAAAACTAAAATTTTGTATGGATTCCCTGGTGGGACAGACCCTGCCGGACCACGATTACGAGATCCTTGCGGTGGATGATGCTTCCACGGACAATTCTTTGGAAATCCTGCGGGAGTATGAGAGAAAGTATCCCGGCAAGGTGAAGGTGATCCATTATCCGGTGAACAAGCGCCAGGGCGGCGCCAAGAACGAAGGCCTGAAGGTAGCTTCGGGAGAGTGGATCGGATTTATCGACAGTGACGACTGGGTGACACCGGACTATTATGAAAAGCTGTTGAAAAAGGCGGAGGAGACCGGAGCGGATCTGGTGGGCTGCGACTACAATCTGGTGACGGAGCATACCTTTGCCGTGGGGAAGGCTGTTGCAAATAATTCTGCGGATCAGACCGGTGTGCTGGACAAGGAAAAGCACAAAAAGCTGCTGATGCGACCCGGAAGCATGGTCATCAAGATCTACAGGCACAGGGTGATCAGGGACAATCACCTGGATTTCCCTGAGGGGATCTTTTACGAAGATAATTGTGCAGGGCCTTTGTGGTCCTTGTACTTTACCCATTTTGAAAAGATAGACGAGCCCATGTATTATTATTACCAGCATCAGGTTTCCACCGTGCACCATATCACGGAGGAAAAGTGCAGGGACCGTATGCGTGCGGCTGAGCTTTTTTATGAGGAGTGCAGGAAGCGGGGATTTTTGGAGGAGTACCACGCAGAGATCGAATACCGTTTTGCGGAATTGTATTATGTGATCACGTTGTTTTCCTATCTGTCCGGGGTAAGGCACCCCAGATTGGGATTTGTCAAGGAACTGCGCAGGGGCGTGGAGGAATGCTTTCCGAAGTTTGCCGACAATCCTTATTACAGGGAAAAGACCGGAGCGGAGGAACAGAAGCTTATTGCCCTGCAGGCAAAGACAGATCTTGGGTTCTTCTGGTATTACCGACTGAAGCAGCTTATATGGAAATGGAAGAGGAGAAAGTAATGATTCCTTTGTGGAAAGAAATGATGAAAAAGCGAAATTTCCGCAGACTGCTTGTGGTGGAGCTGCTGCTTGTCCTGTTGTGCGTGCTGGGATTGTTTGGGAAAGATGATGAGTACCGGTACGGACCGGAGGATATGACGGTGCGCTTCGGCACTTATGAGGAGGCAGGGGGAAGCGTCCGGGTGGACAGCTCCCAGGGACAGATTGGCAATGTGGTGGATTTTGAAGGGATCACGCTCCCTGCGGGTGTATACCGGGTAAGCCTCCATTATCAGTGTGACACGGATATGGTGCATGTCTGTACGGTTTCGGATGCCACACTGGGGCACCGTTCCCTGATGACCAACGGGGATCTGCTCTATACTGGGTTGGATCAGACGGGGTTTGCGATGTGGCTCCTTCGGGGCACTTCAAGCCTTACGGTGCACGTTGCCTATAATGGGCAGGGTAGTCTGGAAGTAAGCGGCCTGACCATTTATGAGACCAACGCACTGAACAGGATATTGTTGTTCCTGACAGTCCTGCTTTGCTGTCTGTTCAACGCACTTTTGATGGTCCGGGAATATGACAGAAAATACGGTATCAGCAGGGAGCAGAAGAATGTGGCTTTTGGTCTGGTACTGATCATGATAGCAGCCAGTCTGCCACTGTTTACGGATTATCTGATCAGTGCGGCGGACAGTACGTTTCATCTCTGGCGGATCGAAGGCTTGAAGGAAGGCATCTTAAGCGGGCAGTTTCCGGTGAGGATCTCCCCCAAGTGGCAGTATGGGTATGGCTATGCGGCACCTGTGTTTTACGGAGAGACCTTCCTGCTGTTTCCGGCCATCCTGCGGATGATCGGCTTCACCATTGTGGACAGTTATCGCTATTATCTGATGGCCATCAATGCAGCCACTGTGCTGATGGCCTATTACTGTTTTGGCAGGATATGGAGATCCCGCTATCTGGGATTGTTCTGCAGTATGCTGTATACGGTATCGGTTTATCATGTACACAAGATGTATTGCAGGGGGACCTTGGGAGAGGCGCTGGCGCTGATGCTTCTGCCTCTTTTGGTATATGGTTTTTATAAGGTGTTTACGGAGGATATCCATGCCGGGGAGTATCGTTTTTATTGGATTCCCTTGGCGATCGGTTATGCAGGGATCTTGCAGAGCCACCTGCTCACGGGAGAAATGGTGGGAGCTTTCACCATTCTGTTATGTCTGGTACTCTGGAAGAAAGTGTTTCGCAGACCTACGTTTTTGGTGCTGGCAAAGACGGTGATCTGTGCTTTGCTTGTCAGCGCATGGTTTGTAGTTCCTTTTGCTGATTATATGCTGACGGGGGATTTCAAGATACAGCATGCCTCCGGCAGACTGATCCAGGAGAGGGGGATCTATCCCGCCCACCTGTTCCTTACTTTTTTTGAGGGCGGCGAAAATGTATTTTTTGCAAAGACGGGAATGTATCGGACGGATGACACCGGGATCGGAATGGCACTGGTGGCAGTGTTGGTGCTGTGGATCTTCTTGGCGTTCTTTGGCTACACTGCCTGTATGCAGGAAAAGGACAGGAAGGCGGGAACGATTCTGGCTGCCTTTTCCGGGCTTGCCATGATCATGAGTCTTTGGGCGTTTCCCTGGGACAGGATACAATTTTTGAATGAAGTGACCAAGACGCTGGTGTCCAGCCTGGAATTCCCGGACAGACTCTTAAGTATCGCCAATCTGTGTCTGGCGGCCCTGGCAGGGCTTTTGGGAAAATATGTGCTGGCACAGAAAAGAAAGGCTTTCAAATGGGCATATTTCGGAGGCGTGACGGCGTTGGTGCTGTTTAGCAGCGTTTATCTGATGAATGACCTTTTGTATCATACAGAGTTTACCAGGATCTACAATGAAGAGGGAATGGGATTTGGCTATGTGTCCAGCGGAGAGTATCTTCCTTATGGGACAGATACCACGAAGCTTACGTTCAGGGACCCGTTTGGGGAAGGAATCGAAGTGGAAGGCTGGGAGCGGAAGGGACTGACCCTTCAAATCGGCTGTGTCAATGAGACAGAGGGGGACAGGGCTTTGGAGGTGCCCCTGCTCTATTATAAGGGATACCGGGCTTATGATATTGACACGGGAGAGGAACTGGAGGCTTACTTAGGGGAAAATTTTGCGGTGACGGTGACGATCCCTGCCGGCTTTGACGGGGAAGTGCTGGTGAGATTCGTGCCTCCCTGGTACTGGAGGCTGGGAGAGATCATTTCCCTGATATCTGCAGTAGGGCTGGTCTTTGCAGGAGTAAGATGGAAGAAGGAGAGGAAGCATGAAAGAGCTTGATCGGAAATCTGTTAAGGTATTGTACTTTCTGATGGCATCTGTCCTGCTTACTCTTGCGATGTGGACGCCGGAGAAGGGAGGAGTCTCCTTGCTGCTCTTTTTGGGATGTAATCTGTTTTCCCTTCTGTCGGCATATCTGGCGGCGTCCAAACTGTTTGACAGTGTCGTGACAGGTATGGTGGGAGGACTTTTGTATACGTTTGTACCTTATCGTTTTTACAGTTTGGGAAGCAGGGGGGATTACTGGGAAGGCCTTTCCTGGGCGGTGCTTCCCCTGATATGGTATGCGGGGGCTGTTTTTGCACGCAAAAAGAAGGGGATCCCGGGCAGAGTGATATGTGCTGTCTGTATGGCGGGAGCGGGGCTTTGTGCCATGAACCTGCCTTTGTGGGTGCGGGATGTAAAGGCTCTGATACAGGGACAGTTTACCCTGGAGGGCAGGATCTCCCTGCAGGATGGGGGGCTCTATCCTGCCCATTATCTCATGACCTTTTTTCGACCGGGGACCACAGTGGATTTTGCCAATCAGGGCATGGTGGATTCCGCACCGGTGGGAATCGGGGTGTTCCTGCTGGCAGGCGTGGTCTGCTATCTGTGGCTGTGCTGGATCGGCAAAACCGGGGGAGATTGTTACCGCCTTTTCCTGGCGGCAGGGATGGTGGTTATGTTGTGCAGCACCAATCTCTTCCCATGGGATAACTTAAGGTTCAGCAACAAATTGTACACATTGGCGGTGTTTCTGGTGCAGGATGCAGCCAGACTGGTGGGCATAGCGGCCTGCTGTTTTTGGATTGTAGGCTGCAGGGCACTGAATATCTGCCTGGAATGGAAAAAGAGAGAGGAACCGTAAACATGTGGAAGGAATCGGGAATCCTGAAAAACCGAATATGGCTGGCGGTGTTCCTGTTGGAGGCTCTGCTTTTGACAGTCGGCATCGCAGGGTTGTTCCGCCCTGCAGGTGTGGTGTCGGGAACGGATCAGACACAGCTTCTTTTGACAGAGGGAATTGCTTTAAGGCCCGGGGTATATCGGGCGGTGCTCCGATATGAGGCCCACAAGGACATGGCATGCCGGTTTGGGGTAAAAGGAGAATCAGAGCTTCCTTTTAAGAGCCTTCGCACCAATTCCGTGCTTTTGTTTGCAGATGAGCATGAGGCGGTGTGCGAATTTTATTTGACGGCTTCCTGTAAAGAACTGACAGCTTATGTGGAGGAACCGGAGGAAGGCTGTGTGCAGATCGGAGGCATTGAGATCCTGGACACAGGCGGCGGGAGCCGTATCCTGATTTTCTGGGTATTGGTGCTTTCCGGCTTGATAAACAGTCTGGGCATGGTATACTGTTATCAGAAAAAACATCCCTGGGCGGCGGAGAAACAGGCAGTGTTTGCAGGACTTCTATTGCTTATCGGCATCGCTTCCCTGCCTCTAACGGTGGACTATCTGGTAAACGGGGACAGTCTTTGTGGGAATCTCACAGCCGTTGAGGCGGTGGGCAGAAACTTTGGGGCCATCGGAAGCCCTAAAGATCTGTGCCTGCTATTGCCGGCCCTGTTCAGGAAACTTGGGCTTTCCATGAATGTGTCCTACCGTTTGTTTTTGTGGGTGGTCAATGCAGCTACGGTGGCGGCAGTTTACGGCTGCGTCCGGAGGTGGCTTTCGGATCGGGTGGCGGCACTGTGCATTACTGCAGTGTATGTGCTGAACCCTTACAGGCTGAAAGGTGTGTATGAACAGGGCAATGTGGCAGTGTCCGTGGGCCTGGTGCTTCTGCCCCTTTTAGGGTGGCTGCTGTGTCTGGCGGCCGAGGGGATGAGAAAGAAGGGGAGTGTCCAAAAGACGATGCCGGTGGGCAGGAAAACAAGGATTTTCCTGGGTGTCTTGGCGGTATGCTTCGCACTGATGGGGACCTACACCACCAACCGGATCCTGCTGGACGGACATCCTATGTGGGTGTACAGTATGGCGGATATGGAGCAGGCTCATGTCCGTGGGCTTTCATGGCTTTTGGAAGAAACTTATGGTATGGAGGAATAAGGATGAAAAAGATAGCGATCATCACTGCCAGGGGCGGCAGTAAGCGGATCCCGGGAAAGAATATCAAGGAATTCTGCGGTAAGCCCATACTGGCGTATTCTATAGAGGCAGCTTTGCAGTCCGGGATTTTTGACACGGTGATGGTGTCCACGGACGACGAAAAGATTGCAGGGGTGGCGTTAAAATACGGTGCCCGGGTGCCTTTTTACCGCAGTGAGAAGACATCGGGAGATTTTGCCACCACCAATGACGTGCTTTTGGAGGTGCTGTCCGAGTATGAGAAGAGAGGGGAGCATTTTGATCTGGGCTGCTGTATCTATCCCACGGCTCCTTTTGTGACGGCGGAAAAATTAAAGGACGGGGTGCAGCGGCTTTTAGAAAGCGATGCGGACACGCTGATCCCGGTAGTGGCCTTTTCCTATCCGCCCCAGCGGGCAATGATCGTAAAGGAAGAGAGACTGGTGTTTGAGTACCCCCAGTATCTGGACAGCAGATCCCAGGATCTGGAGCCCCATTATCACGATGTGGGACAGTTCTATGTATTTCGGACCAAACAGTTTCAGAAGAATCAGAAGCTGATGGTAGGAAACATCCTGCCCCTTGTAGTATCTGAGATGGAAGTGCAGGATATCGACAATCAGACGGATTGGGAGATCGCAGAGATGAAGTACCGCATCATGGTGCAGAACAGAGAATAGGAAGAACTATGGCAGAGTTGATACAGGAAACAGGAAAAAAGTGCATAGAGAAGACCCAAATTGCGGTCCTGTCCAATGTGAACATGAATTTTGTGATCCGCATGCTGCAGAAAGACCTTGCGGTGTATGAGGCGGAAGGGTACGGAAATGAGCTGGGCATTCTGATGAATCCGGCTTCTTCCTACCATGGGTTTGCACCGGAGATCACTTTTGTGGTCATGGATCTGATGGAGCTTTTGGCCGGGGAATTGGAGCCGGGAACCGCAAAGGATAAGATAGAGGGCTGGTTTGCACAGTTCGAGGAGGCGCTGTCACAAAAGCAGGAAAGCGGTATCTTTTATCTGTCAGACGCCTATCTGTGGGGAGTTCAGCTTTTGGTACACGCCGATGCAGGGAGGAAGTTTGCCCTGGAGCAGCTTTGGCAGGAGCAGCTTACAGAACTTTGCAGACGCAGGAAGAATGTGCGGGTGCTGCCTTACAGAAGCCTGATCGAGAAGCTTGGGGAGGAAAACGCCTTTTCCATGAAGATGTGGTACATGGGCAGGATCCTTCACAGTAATGAAGCCCAGAAAAGGCTTTGTGAATGTATCCTGGATAAGGTGCGGATTGAGAAATATGTGCCCAAGAAGGTGCTGCTTCTGGATCTGGACAATACCCTTTGGGGCGGCCTGGCGGGAGAGGCGGACCATACCCCCCTGGTGCTTTCCGAGGACCACAGCGGGCTGGCTTACAAAAATCTCCAGCGGGTGATCCTGTATATGCAGAAGCAGGGTGTGATCCTGGGGATCGTTTCCAAGAATAATAGAGAGGATGCGGAAGGAATTTTAAAAGAGCATCCCCATGAGGTGCTGCGTCCGGAACATTTCGCGGTGCAGAAGATCAACTGGAAGTCCAAGGCGGAAAATATCGAAGAGATTGCCGCAGAACTGAATCTGGGCATGGATTCCTTCGTGTTCTTTGACGACAATCCCGCGGAGAGACAGTTGATCAAAGAACTGCTTCCCCAGGTGGCAGTGCCGGATTTCCCGGACAAGCCCGAGGAGCTGGCCCCCGCTATGGCGGAAATCTACAGGACCTATTTTGCCAGGCCCTTCGTGACCGAGGAGGATCTTAACAAGACCAGGCAGTATGCGGAGAATGCAAAGCGCAGCCGGATGAAAGAAAGTGCGGGAAGTTTTGAAGGATATTTGAAACAGCTTGGCATTGTGATGAAGCGGGTGGATCCTGTAGAAAACGTGGAACGCCTGACCCAGCTGGTAAACAAGACCAATCAGTTCAATCTGACCACAAAGCGGTATACCCAGGGGCAGATCCGGGAGGTGCTGGCATCAGAAGGAAAACGCGTGTATCTGTATCAGGTGTCGGACTGCTTTGGGGACAACGGACAGGTGGCAGCAGTGGTCGTGGATCTTGAGGGCGAGGTGCCCGTGGTGGAGGAGTTTGCCATGAGCTGCCGTGTCATGGGCAGGAACATAGAGGATGCCATCCTGGAGGATGTGGAGCAGGATGTGCAGGCAGCAGGGTATGCGCGTCTGCGGGGCAGATATGTTCCCACGCAGAAGAATCAGCCCGTAAAAGAGTTTTATCCCCACCTTGGATACGGGAAGTGTGCAGACCTTGCTGAGGGCGGCACAGAATATGAAATAGAAATAGCCAAAGCGCCCAAAAGGGTGTATTATGTGGAAAAGGCATAAATTTGTAGGAATTTTCGGGAAAGGCGGTTTTGCGGGATGAAGGAGCAGATCATTGCACTGATCGAGGAAATTTTGAAGGTGCCTGCAGGCACTATTACGGAGGAGACGCAGATCGAGGATGTGGAACAGTGGGATTCCTTGGCACATGTGATGATCATTGGTGAACTGGAGGAGAAGCTTAAGGTATCCATCCCTTTAGAGGAAGCCATCGAGCTTACTTCCATGAAGGAATTACTGGAAAAGGCAGGATGCTAGGATATGAGTGTGACGTTACGGGAGATCCGGGAGGATGATCTGGAAAATATCATGCGCTGGCGCATGGACGAGGACATCACCCGGTATATGAATACCAATCCCAAGCTGACGCTGGAAGGACAGAAAAAATGGCTGGCTGCCATCCGGGACAATGAGGATGTGGACTATTGGATCATAGAGGTAAACGGGGAGCCGGCGGGAGTCATCAGCCTCTCCGGGCTGACTGACCCTAATGGGAATCTGGGCTGGGCCTACTATGTGGGGGAGAAGCGGCTGCGCAGCATGAAGACGGCCCTTTCGCTGGAGATGAGCATGTATGACTATGTGTTTAATGTGCTGGGGAAGCAATCGGTCACCGGGGATATCTTTACCTTAAACCAGGGTGTCATTGCCCTGCACAAGCTCTGCGGCTGTGAGATCGTGGAGGAAAAGAAGAACCATGTCTGCAAGGAGGGCGTTTATTATGACGTGACCTTCATGCGGATGACGGCGGAGAGGTGGAAGAGCATCCGCAGTGAAAAGAAGTATGAAAAGATCTGCTTTGCGGCGGGGAAAGGATAAGCCATGAACAAAGAAATAAAAATCGGAGACCATATCGTCAGTGAGGATTCCCCAACATTTATCATCGCGGAGATGTCTGCCAACCATCTGATGGATTTTGACCGGGCGGTGGCCATCATGCAGGCGGCAAAGGATGCCGGTGCAGATGCCATCAAGGTACAGACCTACACGCCGGACACTATCACCCTGGACTGTGATGATCCCTGTTTTCAGATCACTCAGGGAACAATCTGGGACGGAACCACTCTGCACAAGCTGTATCAGACGGCTTACACGCCATGGGAATGGCAGCCTGAGCTAAAAAGAATTGCGGAGGATATGGGACTGGTGTTCTTTTCCTCCCCCTTTGACCTGACCAGCATTGATTTTCTGGAGGAGATGGACGTGCCTGTATACAAGGTGGCTTCTTTTGAGATCAATGATATTCCTTTCATCAAAAAAATCGCAAAGACGGGCAAGCCCATCATCATGTCCACGGGTATCGCTTACATGGCGGATATCGAGCTGGCGCTTCGCACCTGCAGGGAAGCGGGAAATGAGGATGTGATCCTGTTAAAATGTACTTCCGCTTACCCGGCACCTTACGAGGAAATCAATTTAAAGACCATACCTTCCATGAAGGAGGTATTTGGCTGTATCACAGGGCTTTCAGATCATACCATGGGGTGCGCCGTGGCAGGGGCCGGAGTGGCGCTGGGGGCCAAGGTGGTGGAAAAGCATCTGACCCTGCGCAGGGCGGACGGCGGCGCTGATGCCGCATTTTCCATGGAGCCTGAGGAGTTTAAAGAGATGGTGGATCATATCAGGATGATCGAGAAAGCGGTGGGAAAAGTAACTTACGATTTAACATATAAGCAGATAAAGAGCAGGGAGCATTCCCGTTCTCTCTTTGTGGCAAAGGATATGAAAGCGGGGGAAGTATTCACCCCTGAGAATCTGCGTTCCGTAAGACCTTCCTGCGGTCTGCATACGCAGTATTATGAAGAACTGTTGGGAAAGAAGATCAAGAGGGATGCGAAGCTGGGCACTCCCATGAGCTGGGACCTGGTGGATTTCGAGGAGTAAGTATGTTTTTGATCCGGGCAGATGGAAATGCAAAAATCGGAGCGGGACACCTGATGCGCTGTCTGACGATTGCGGAAGCATTGCGAGAGGCATTGGAGGAAGCCCTGTTTGTCTGTGCAGATAAGGATTCGGCGGCGCTGGTGGAGGCCCATGGCTTTAGGGCCGGGGTGCTGGGAACAGATTATCGGTATATGGAGGCAGAACTGCCAAAGTGGGAGCAGGTGATTTTTGATGGAGGCACAGAACTCTGCCCCCCGGGGAGTGAGTCACAAAAGAAAACGCATGTTATTTTAGTGGATAGCTATTATGCAACGCCTGCTTATCTGGAAAGACTGAAGGCTTACGGAGTGGTGGTCCTTCTGGATGATATGCAGGAAAAGGCTTATCCTGTGGACGGGGTCATCAATTACAACGCCTTTGCCGGGGAAGAACGCTACCGGGAATTATACCGGGGAACCCATACCCGTATCTGGGCAGGCAGCCTTTATGTGCCTGTACGCAGACAGTTTTGGAACAGGGATTATCGGGTGGCGGAGACTGTGGAGAATGTGCTGATCACCACGGGCGGCGGGGATGTGTCCAATATCGCAGGACAGATCCTGGCGGAGCTGGAAGCCCAAGAAGGGATAAAAAAATTAAATTATCATTTAATAATTGGAAGATACAACCCTCATTTAAAAGAGTTGGAGGCACTGGCACAAAAGAATCCGCAGATATATCTTTATTATGACGTGCAGGATATGGGGGGCTTGATGGAAAAGAGTGATCTGGCGATCACTGCAGGGGGCACCACCATCTATGAACTGGCGGCAGTGGGGGTTCCCTTTCTCTGTTTCTCTTATGCAAAGAATCAGGAACTTTTGACGGAGTACATTGGGGACAAACAGATCGCAGGCTACGGGGGCGCTTATCATAAGGACCCTGACGGGACCCTGAGGCAGATCGGCCGCATATTCCGGGAATTTCTTACAGACAGAGAGAAAAGAAACGATTGTTATTTAAAGGAACGGCGCATGATCGACGGCGGAGGAGCCCGGCGGATCGCTGAAGCCTTATTGGAAATGAGATAGAAAAAGACAAGGATGAGTTTATGGGAAAAAAGATATCCGGGCAAGATTTCATATATGGAATCCTTGCGGTAATCTGTCTGGGAATCCTTATGGCGGCTGCCTGGGGCAGCCGCTGCCGGGAGAGGGCTTGGCAGGCACAGTATATGGAAGATGTGCGGATCGTGGTATTTGGGGACAGCATCACAGGGGAGTACAGAGAGGAGACTTCCGTAACCGGGCTCATGAGCGAAGCGCTGGGAGAGCCGGTATTTAATGCGGCCCTGGGCGGCACTTGCTACAGCTATACCGATACGGACCACCGTCTTTTCTATACCAAGGACTGCCTGAATATGGTGGGGCTTTCCCAATCCGTTCTGGCAGATGATTTCCGGATACAGAAAAATGCGCGTATCAGGGAAAGTGTTACGGAATATTTTGAAAATACCGTTGAGGATCTTTCCTTCCTTGATTTTACACAGGTTGATACAGTGTTTTTATCTCATGGAATGAATGATTACCACGGCGGTGTGGAGCTGGTGAACGAAAAGGATCTTTATGATCCCTACACCTTTACCGGGGCTATCCGCAGTTCTGTTGCCAATCTGAAGAAAGCAAACCCCGATCTTCGGATCATTCTGGTCACACCCACCTACAGCTGGTATCGGGCGGAGGGGCTGACCTGCGAGGAATATGATCCCGGTGGCGGAGTGCTGGAAGAATATGTGGAAGCAGAGATGGCGCTGGCGGAGGAACTGGGGCTTGAGTGCATCGATCTGTACCATGATTTTTACCCCCATGAAAAGTGGGAGGACTGGGAATTGTATACCAATGACGGACTGCACCCCAATGAGGCGGGGCGCAGGATGATCGCAGAAAAATTGACAGATTATCTGGAAGGGCACCATAGAAAGAGGAATGGATGATGACACCAACAGAAACCTTGAAAAAACTGAACAATCAGATCAAACCACAGTGGAGGACGGCATTCTTTTCGGCTTTTCTCATGGGGCTGCTGGTTCATACCCCGATGCTTTTGTCGGATATCCCCAATCATGACGGGCTGTCCAGTATGTATTTTGACCAGAATATGATCACCTCCGGCAGGTGGTTCTTGACAGTGGCATGCGGATTTTCTTCCTATTATACGATTCCCTGGGTCATCGGTCTTCTTGCACTGTTTTTCCTGGCCTGTACGTCGGTGGTGCTGACGGAGCTTCTGGAGCTTAAGGAAAACCTGTCTGTGATACTGGTGGGCGGTCTCCTTGTGGTGTTTCCGGCCATTGCATCTACCTTTGCATATGTCTTTACCATGGACGGATACATGCTGGCGCTTTTTTTGGCGGTGCTTGCAGTGCTGTTCACCAAAAAGTACCGCTATGGTTTCCTGGCCGGGGCTGTGTGCCTGGCGTTCAGTGTGGGGACTTACCAGGCATATCTGCCTTTTGCCATCCTGTTGAGCATTTACTGCATTCTGGTTAAGATCATTGACGGGAAGGATACAAAAGAAAAAATAAAATCAGGATTAAATTATCTGTATATGGGCGTTCTGGGTATGGCGCTGTACTATATCATTTTGCAGATTTTATTAAAGATACAGGGAAAGGAACTGGCTTCTTATCAAGGGATCAGCGGTATGAGCGGAGAGGGAGCCAAGGGTCAGGGGATACTTGTCACATTGGTCTCCATGTACCAGGATTTCTTGTCTTTTACCCTGAAGGGAAATGTGCTGTTCCAAAATGTATTTTCCGCTTCGGCTTTGATCGTCCTGGTGTTAGTTACCGCCGTTACCCTGATCGGGTTGTGTTATAGGAGAAAATGGTGGAAGAGTCCCGTCTTTTTCGGTATAATACTATTGTTGGGGGCCGGGCTTCCCCTTGTAACCAATATCATTCTGCTGATTTCTCCGGATGTGACCTATCATCTGCTGATGCGCTATCAGTGGATCTTGTATCCCATCCTGATGATCGCTTTTGTGGAACGATACGGCTTTTGGGAAAGCACGGCAAAGGCCGGAAAGGCGGCTTCCTGGGCGATATGCCTGTCTGCTTTTGTGCTGGTATTCTGTTATGCCATAACGGATAATATCGGCTATTCCAATCTGCAGAAGCGCTACGAAAAGACTTACGCCTACTGCGTGCGCCTACTGGACCGCATTGAGCAGACAGAAGGGTACTATCAGGGAATCCCCATTGCCATCGTGGGCGTGGTGGGCTATGTGCCCTATCCGGAAACGGATATCACCGGGGATGTAACTTCCGGGATGATCGGTATCAGTGGGGATACGCTTTTGTATACCAGCTCCAACTATCAGGAATTTATGAAGAATTATCTGGGGGCCACCCTGAATTTCTTAAGTCCTGAGGAGACGAAGGATATTTACTATTCTGATGAATATATCGCCATGGAGAGTTTCCCCGGGGAGACCTCTGTGAAGATCATAGACGGAGTCCTGTGTGTCAAGACGGAGAACACAGGCAGAGATTAACCACAAGGAGGATGACAGATGGCGCTGTTGTCAATCGTATTGCCGGCCTATAACGAAGAATCCAATATTGCTGAGGCGGCGGCTACCCTTTCCGGGCTGCTTTCAGAAAACGGGATCGACTATGAACTGGTATTTATCAGTGACGGTTCCAAGGATGGGACTTTTCAGGAAATCCTGAAAGCCTCGGAGGCGGACCCCCATGTGAAAGGAGCCGAATTTTCCAGGAATTTCGGAAAAGAAGCAGGTATTTTTGCGGGACTGGAGTTGGCCACGGGAGATGCGGTCATCGTCATGGACTGCGATCTACAGCATCCCCCGGAGGTGATCCCCCGGATGTGGAAGCTGTGGCAGGAAGGCGCACAGATCGTGGAGGGCATCAAGTCCAGCCGCGGCAGGGAAAGCCTGGGCTATAAGCTGTCAGCGGGGCTTTTTTATAAGATCATGAGCAAGCTCATCAAAATGGACATGAATTCCTCATCGGATTTCAAACTGTTAGACCGCAAGGTGGTACAGGTGCTCTTAGAGCTGCCGGAGCGGAATACTTTCTTCCGTGCTCTGAGCTTCTGGGCGGGATTTCAGACGGAAAGCGTGTATTACGAGGTGCAGGAGCGCAAACACGGCCAGAGCAAATGGTCTTTCTTGAGCCTGATGAAATATGCCATCTCCAACGCCACCTCTTTCAGCACCCTGCCCCTGCAGCTGGTGACGGTCATGGGGATCATATCCATCCTGTTCAGTGTGATCCTGGCGGTGCAGACGCTGGTCAAATACCTGATGGGGACAGCGGTGGAAGGCTTTACCACGGTCATCCTGCTGATTTTGATCATCGGCGGTTTTCTGATGCTGAGCCTGGGGATCATTGGACATTATATTGCGAGGATCTATGAGGAGGTCAAGGGAAGACCCCGTTATATCATAAACAAGACTACGGACAATGTGCCAAAGTCGGTAGAGGGAGCTTGGAAAAGGCCCGGAAGATAATAACAAAGATCATTGCGGAAGCGATCAAGGAAAGGCAGAACAGATGGAAAAGATAAACTTTAATGTACCCCCTTATGTGGATAAGGCAATGGACTATATCAAGGAATGCGTGGAGAACCAGAAGATCTGTGGCGACGGAGCCTATACCAGAAAGTGCAATGAGTGGATTGAGGAGAGGACCGGCACCAGAAAGTGCCTTCTGACCACCTCCTGTACCCATGCTACGGAGCTGGCGGCTCTGCTTGCGGATATCAGGCCCGGGGATGAGGTCATCATGCCGGCATATACCTTTGTGTCCACGGCAGATGCTTTTGTGCTCAGAGGTGCCACACCTGTATTTGTGGACATCCGTCCCGATACCATGAATATCGATGAGAAGCTGATCGAGGCTGCCATCACGGACAGGACCAAGGCCATCGTTCCGGTACATTATGCAGGAGTGGCCTGTGAGATGGATACCATCATGGATATCGCAGACAGACATGGACTTATGGTGATCGAAGATGCGGCGCAGGGCATTCTGTCCTCCTATAAGGGAAAGGCGTTGGGAACCATCGGCAATTTCGGATGCTTCAGCTTCCATGAGACCAAGAATTACAGTATGGGCGAGGGCGGAGCTTTGCTGATCCGGGATGAGAAAGATATCGAGGAAGCTGAGATCATCCGGGAAAAAGGAACCAACCGCAGCAAATTTTTCCGGGGGCAGATCGACAAATATACCTGGGTGAACTTCGGTTCTTCCTATCTGCCCAGCGATATGAATGCGGCTTATCTCTATGCACAGTTGGAAAAGGCCGATGAGATCAACAAGGCAAGGCTTGGGTGCTGGAACCGATATTATGAGAATCTGGAGCCTTTGGCCCGGGCCGGCAAAATAGAATTGCCGTTCCTGCCGGAAGGCTGTGTGCACAATGCCCACATGTTCTATATCAAGACAAAGGATATCGAGGAAAGGACCGCATTTATCAGCTATCTGAAGGAGCATGATATCCTTTCCGTGTTCCATTATATCCCGCTGCACACGGCTCCTGCGGGACTGAAATTCGGACGCTTCCACGGGGAGGACCGATATACCACCAAAGAGAGCGAAAGGCTGGCAAGGCTTCCCATGTATTATGGGCTTACGTTGGACCAGGTGGACTATATCTGCGATGTGATCAAACAATTTTATCATAACAGGGAGTAGGATATGCGAAAGGTGGCAGGACATCTTTCTGCCGTGGCAGGCAGGATGCTTTTCATAGGGTTTTCCCTGCAGATCCTTTTAGGACTTGCCTGGATCTGCGGAAATATCACCCATGTCCAGCAGTTTGGGGATGGCTTCCTTTTTATGCCCGAAGCGGGGCTTTCCCTACAGGTATGTGCCACTTTTTGGTATCTGTTCCAACTGGCTGTCGCTTTCTTTGCGGGGGATTTTTTCCTAAAGGCGGTATCCGGGGGAAAACTTTCCCGGATCTTTCGGATCTGGGGCAGCCTTGTGCTTGTCACCATTCCCACGAATCTGCAGTGCCACCTGGCGCTGCTTCCCCATTCGTTAGTCAGTTCCCTTTTGCTGTGCCAGCTGGCATTTGTCTGGAAAGCGGTAAGGGAAAAAGATTTCTTTGGCACAAAAAAGCTGGCAGGGACCCTGATTTGCTGGCTTTTGCTGGCGTGCCTTGCACCCCAATATAGGTATCTGGGAGCAGTCCCTGTGCTCTTTTTGTTCCTTTATGGCTTTCGGAGGCTGGGAAGGGGGCATCTTAGGAAAGCGGTGTATCAGGCCCTGCTTCTGTGCGCTTTTACAGGCTTGGTCCTTGGGATGGGAGTCTGGGGGCGGAGCGGGAACCGGGTCAGGGAGCCGGAACACCTGCCGACAGAGTCCGGAGCCGGCCAGACCTTTGCGGAAGCCATGTTCCATCGCTTTGCATGGACCACTGTGCTGCGGGACTGGAACCTGTGGCCGGAAGAACTGAAGGCGGCTGCCGGGGATGACCTGCTTTGGAGTGCAGCCCTTTATACGGATAATGTCACAGAAGAATTACAGCCTTATCTGACGGAGCAACTGGGGCAGGAAGCGGCAGACGCTCTCTATCTGGATGTGGCGGAAGGTGCTCTGAAGCAGTTTCCCGGTCAGATCCTGAAGGAGATGGCCTGGGATGCGTTTGCCTATAGTGTCCCGCCTGTGGGAACAAGGCTTTTTCTGAAAGGCAGGGGTTATGATTCCGGTTGCCCCCGCAATTATGATATCATGCGCCGGGAGACCCCGGTGCTTACCAAATATGTTATGGACTATGGTTGTTGGTGGTTTGGCGTGGCCCTTGTGCTTGCGGCATTTTTGACTGTAGCGGGGGCTTTTGTGACAGCGGATGCCTCGAAAAAGACTTTCGGGGGCATCGGTTACGCTGTCCTGGCAGCCGTTGCCACCGGCGCCTTGATGGTGCTTTGGTATACCTTTCAGGGAGCGGGTATCCTGGATGTTAAGAATACTATCGCCCTTGCAGCTTTCTGGGCTGCATGGATGGTGACGGTATGCCACAAAGCGGTTGTAAAGGAGAAATAGCATCCTATGAGATCCCTGGCACAAAAAAAACTGAATGACTTCCTGTTTTGGGCAGGGGCTTTGGCAGTACTGCTTGCGGCACTGCCTTATGTGCTTTTGGGACAGGATGCCATATTTACTTACCATGATCAGTTGGATGGGGAAGTGATCGCCTATCTGTTGCAGGCGAAGCACCTTTTTGATGAAAATCTGCCGGAGTTTCTGGGGGGAGCGGCCAAGACGGCCCTGGTGCCTCCTGCGCCGGCCTGTGTCCTGTTATTCCTGGGCGGAAATGCTTTCCGGGCACTGGTGTTCATGCAGATCACAGAAAGCCTTACCGGCTATGTGGGGATGTATCTGCTTGTGAAGCGCCAGACAAAAAGAGTCCTCCCTGCGGTGATAACAGCAGTGCTTTACGGCTATCTGCCTTTCCTTCCGGTATACGGGCTTGCCCAGTACGGGCTGCCCCTGCTTTTGTATCTGGTGCTGGAAGCTGCAGAGGGCAGAAAAAAGAAAACGGCCCTGCTCTATGCAGGGGTTTTTGCCTTAAATTCTTCTCTGGTACTGGTGGGGTTTGCAGTGCTTGGAACCCTGGCATTGTGGATCTGTTGGAATGCCGTGAGAAAGAATGGGAAAACAGTGCCGCTCCTTGAGATGGAAGGGGTGTTGCTTTTTTGCTATATAGCGGAAAACATAAGTCTCATCACCCAGACGCTGGGAGTCGGCAAAGGGACGGAAGTCTCTCACAAGTCGGACTATATACTTTCGGCGGAGAGTTTTGGAACGGGATTTTTGAAGGCGCTTTTTAGGGGGGGACAGCACAGTGAAGATTATCACAGCGTCTTTTTGTGGGCTGCGGCAGCGGGAGTTATATGGTTGTGGAGACGTAAGAAAAGCAAGGAGACAGGGAAAACTGTGGCAAATAGCCGGATAGGTACTCTTGTCATCACCATGGGCGTCTCTTTTGGCTTCAATGTGTTATTTGCCCTGACAGCCGCTTTGTGGAATGCACAGCCGGGCGTTTTCCTGCGCAGTCATTTACAGGCGCTGGGAGCCTTTCAACTGGACCGCTTTTTATGGCTGGCACCTTGTTTCTGGTATCTGATCTTAGGCTGTGCCATGGCACTTTGGGCAGAGCTTTGGCAGGCGCAGAAGGGGCAGACTTCCTTGAAGTTTTCAAGGTTTCTGAAGCCTTTCTGCGCAAGCATCCTGCTGCTTGCCATGGT
Source organism: Lachnospiraceae bacterium (assembly GCA_017621075.1). Taxonomy (GTDB): domain Bacteria; phylum Bacillota; class Clostridia; order Lachnospirales; family Lachnospiraceae; genus Acetatifactor. The sequence continues at coordinate 70,401 of JAGATV010000017.1, read as the reverse complement.
GTTTGCTGTGTCTCTTACAGGCGTGCAGGTACTTCTGGGCAGCCACTTAAAGCCCAATGTGCAGAAGCTGCGTAATCCCGGCTATGCCGCCATCAGTTTTAACGATTATTATGGGGTGGGCGTCCTGAGCCGGGTGGAGGATTTTTTGTGGGAGCAGACCGGACAGACCCAGGAGGAATACCGGGTGGTGAGTCTGGGCATCGACCCGGCGGCAGCTCTGTATCACGGTTTTTACTGCCTGGACGGCTATTCCAACAACTATTCCCTGGAGTATAAGCGGGCATTCCGCAGGATCATTGCCCCGGAGCTTGAAAAGAGCGATTATCTGAAGGATTATTTCGATCAGTGGGGCAACCGCTGTTATCTGCTCAGTGCGGAATGTCCCGGGTATTACACCATAGAAAAGGGCGGGTTTTTCTTTGCGGACTACTCCCTGGATAAAGAAGCTTTGAAAGAAATGGGCGGAGATTATCTGTTTTCTGCGGCGTACATCGCCAACTGGGAGGAACTGGGGCTTACTCTGCTTCGGGAGGAGCCCTTTGCCACGGAAGACAGCTATTATCAGATTTATGTGTATGGATTGTAGGTGGAGGTTGCATGAGACAGAGATTGCCAAAGATGTTAGTGGTCCTCTTGTGCCTGGCGGTGCTTGCCGTAGGTGTGTGGCACAAAGAAGGATATCATATGGACGAGCTTTTGAGCTTTGAGCTTGCCAACGCCAGATTTACGCCATGGATCGTGCCCACCCAGCCGGAGGGCCGTCTGGAGAAATTTGTAAAGAATGAGATAGAAGGAGATTCTGCCGGGGAGACATTTGGAAATCTGGCAGAGACCGTAAAAGATGTATTGCAGAACCGGGGCGGCAGCAAAATGCTGTCCTATAAAGCCGACGTGTATGAAGAACCCGTGTGGATCAGTGCGGAGGAATTCCGGGAGTATATTACGGTGGATAAGGGGGACGATTTTCAGTATCTGTCCGTGTATTTCAATGTCAAGGACGACAACCATCCCCCTGTTCATTTTATGCTGCTCCACACCATGTCCTCCCTTTGGAAAGGTACTGTCAGTCCCTTTTTAGGCTGCTTTATCAACCTGGTGGCAGTGGCCGGCATCCTGATCTTACTCATGGGGCTGGGCAGACGTCTGATGGGGCCTGAGCAGGGGACGGCCCTGGGTGTTTTGGCAGCCCTTCTCTACGGTTTGTCCGCAGGGGCCATGGCCACTACCCTGCTCATCCGCATGTATGCCCTGGTAGCGTTCTTCTGTGTGGCATTTTTTTTCATCCATGTACAAAAATGGCAGGAGGAAGCGTTTGGACAAAAGAATAAGCTGCTTATCCTGGTCACAGTCTTAGGGTTTTTGACCCAGTACTTCTTTCTGTTCTACTGCCTGCTCCTGGCGGCAGTGACGGGGGTGCTGTTAGCGGCTTCCAAGCGGTATAAAGAGTTGTTTCGTTATGTGCGGTCCATGGTGACGGCAGCGGTGATCGGCGTAGCGCTGTTTCCTTTCTCTGTCTCGGATGTCTTCTCCAGCGGAAGAGGGGTGGAGGCACTCAACAATCTCTCGGAGGGATTTTCCGGATATGGTGCGAGGCTTAAGGCTTTTTATCAGATATTGGAAGGGCGTACCTTTGGGGTGCTTTTTACACCCCTGCTCCTGGCGGCCCTGCTTCTGTTTTGGTATGCCATTTTTTCCAAAAAACCGTTATGGGAGCAAAAGCAGAAGGGAATCTGGTGGATGCTGTGTATCCCGGTTCCCGGGTATTTCCTGTTGGTCTCCAGAATGTCCCCCTATCTGGTGGACCGTTACATGATGCCCATATTCCCCTTCGTGATCCTTCTTGTGAGCGCACTTCTTATGCAGGGCCTGGCATGGCTTCTGCCCGAGAGAATGGCAGGCAGGGAGCGGGGAAAACAGGCGGTGATCCTGGCGGTGGGAGGTTTGCTTACAATATGGCAGTTTGCAGGAATCCTGCATTATGACGGCACTTATCTCTACACGGGCTATGCCGCTCAGGAGGCTGTGGCAAGGGCCTACTCTGATGTCCCCTGTATCTGTGTGTATGAGGGCGTGGGATATTATGAGAATCTGATAGAGTTTACTTCTTACGAAAAGACCCTTCTGGTAAAACCGGAGGAACTTTCGCAGCGCAGGGACAAGGAATCTGTCACTTCCCTGGATAGAGTGGTGGTGCTCTTAAAGCCCGGTGTGGATGATGCCGGGATAGCACAGACAATGCAGGAAGAATACGGTTTTACCCTGGAAAAGTGGCTGTTTTTGGAGAGTGTTCACGGTGACAGGGCGGCGTTGTTTACAAAAGCGACAGCGGACTGAGCGGACAAAACAGAGAGGACTGGAGCATGGTACAGACTTGTCAACTGATCCTGTGGGAACTGATGATCCCCACGGTGGTGGGAATTTTATTTTTCAATGTGGATAAATGCAGTGGAAAGCTGCCCTTTTTGTGGATGAGCGGACAGATGCTTTTGTGGGCGGTGTTCCAACTGGTATGTGTCCCGTTTACTCTGGCACAGGTGGATTTTGTCTATCTGGCATGGACTTACGGCATCTTAACAGGAATACTGCTGATAGCGGCCGTGGTCACAGGCAGAGCAAAGTTTTCCCTGCTTTTGGCAGGAAGAGAACTGAAAAGAAATCGGAAAGATCTTCTCCTGTGGGGGATCTTTTGGGCGCTTTTGCTGTTTCAACTAATACAGGCAGTGCGGATGACTTACGGAGACGGTGATGACGCCTACTATGTGGCCATGACCACCATCACCAACGATGCAGGAACTATGTACAGAAAGCTCCCCTACACAGGAGGCGCCACGGAACTTGACGTCCGTCACGGGCTGGCCCCTTTTCCGATCTGGATCGCTTTCCTGGCGGAGGCTTCCGGACTGGAATCTGCCACCACAGTCCATATTGCAGTGCCCCTGATGCTGATCGCCATGACCTACGGGATCTTTTATCTGATCGGCGGCAAACTGTTTGCGGGAAAGAGCGGACAGCTCCCGGTATTTTTGATCTTTACGGAACTGCTGGTCCTGTTCGGGGACTATTCTTATTACACGGCGGAAAATTTTATGATCGCAAGGAGCAGGCAGGGGAAGGCGGCGTTAGGAAATATCGTGATCCCGGCTCTGTTTTTGATGCTGATTGTCCTTTTGGAACACTGGCAGGAGAAGAAAAAACTCACCCTTCGATACTGGGTGCTTTTGTGCTGCGTGATGATCACAGGATGCCTGTGCAGTACTTTGGGGGCGTTGCTTTGCTGTATGCTTACGGGGGTCACGGCGCTGTGTGGTGCGGTCACTTATCGGAGATGGAAGGAACTGGTTTTTGTGGGAATCTGTTTCATCCCCTGTGCGGCGTTTGCGCTCCTGTACCTGATACAGAATTAGAAAGGTTGTAGACTATGTGGAGTGATGTGATAACATTGTTTCGGGAATATATGGGCACGGGCCTGATCGTGATCTGGTTTCTCCTGTCCTTGGTCTATCTCTGGATCCGGGAAAAACGGAAGCATTTCAGGATACTTTTTGTGTATGTGCCGGTGATCCTTCTGCTTTTGTTCTTTAATCCCCTGTTTGCCCGGATCGTGTACGGAGCGGTGGGAAATGAGATCTATTACCGCATTCTCTGGCTGCTGCCCATAACCCTGACCATCGCTTTTGCGGGGGCAGATATTTACGGACAGCTAAGAGGCCGCACAAAGTATGTCTTTGCAGTCTGCGCAGCGGTGCTCATCATGGTGTCGGGAAGTTTTGTCTACAATAATCCTTATTTCCGCAAAGCGGAGAACCGCTATCATGTTCCCCAAAGCGTGGTGGATATCTGTGATGCCATCGAGGTGGAGGGCAGGGAGGTCACGGCGGTATTTCCCGCAGAACTGCTCCAGTATGTGAGGCAGTATTCCGGAAAGGTCTGCATGCCCTACGGGCGGGAGATCCTGGTGGAAAGATGGACCCACTTAAACGATCTTTATGATGTGATGGAGGCGGAGGTCATCGATGCCGAGTCCCTGACCCGCAAAGCCAGGGAGCAGGCCTGCAATTATATCATTCTTCCGGCGGACAAAGAAATCCTGGGCAATCTGGCAGATTACCATTTTGAGCGGTTTGGGGAGACCGGGGGGTATGTGATCTATCGCGACGGGGATTGGTAGGAGAAGGATGGGAAAAGATGGCATATATGGTAAAACGGAGCAGGGCCTTTGGCCCTACTCCGTTTTGTCGTAATAGTGAAGTGCATACAGGAAACGTTTTGCCATGAGCTCACGCCCTTTTTGATTTAAGTGGATATTGTCTGTCAGATATTCCTTGGCATTGTCCTCTGTGATGGTGCCGTAGAGATTATCCACAAAGCTCACGCCTCTGGAAGAAGCGGAGGTATACTGCTTGATGACATAAGTGGAAAATACATGCTGGCCGTAGGTGTACATATCGCTGCTGACATAATTTCCTTCAAGGTCCACTGCATAAGCATATGCGGGTGACATGACGATGATACGGATGTGAGGGTAATAATGCTGGAGCATTTCGATCCCGGCCTCCATATTGCCGGTAAAGCAGGTGATATCCGTGGGGGCGTCGTCATTGTACATGGAGCGTCCCATGAAATAGTCGGTGCCGTCATACATGATAAGGACGGTATCTACAGTATTCAAATCAATGGTGGTCAGGGTGTCATACACTTCCTGGGCTTCCGGTGGCGCCTTGACGCCCAGGGATTTTACTGCGTTGGGATAATAGTCTTTGTTGGCCCCGGTCACGGCCAGAGTCACCAGCCAGTAAAAACTGTAGGCGTCTATGGGCTGGGTGTCTGCGTTAAAAGCATTGTTGATGGAGGAAAGGCAGCTCCCGCTGACAGAACAGTTATAAAATACGGTATTGGGTTCACTTGCCAGGATATTTGCAAGGCCCTTCTCGGAATTTCTGTCATCTGCCAAAGGAGCGTTCCCGAAGGCAAGGATGGTCTGGATGCCGTCATCCGGCGGCATGGTTTCGGGATCTGCCAGAAGGGGAAGGATCTCGTCCAGGGTGTCCTCCTGTATCTCCACTTCCTGCTGTGCCAACTGTTTTAAATCGATATAGGTTCCCCAGTTGCTGAATTTAAAGATAATGGCGATGATTCCGCCGATGACCACCACAAAGAAAAGGATATGCAGGACGGTATGGGAGGAAAATCCTTTCCTGTTGTTATGGTCGTCCAAGCCTTCTGCATCCTCTCTGTCAGGATCGGTGTCCCCATCTTCCTTCTGATCCAGATCCAAAAATTCCAGATCGGCCATGTTATAGGAAAGGGTATCCTCCTCGGGGGTGTCATTATAATTTTTCATATTACCTCGCATTCTGCCACATCGGTATGGCATATCTTTTTGTCACAAAAGGATTCTATCGTCTATTTTACTATTATATCCCCGGAAAGTCCATAATATTAAATCGGAAAAAGATTTAAGAAATTATGAAGAAGTATGGGAATGCCTTGAAGTAGAGGGAGCGTGATGCTATAATGTTACGTAATTGTTAAAAATTAGGAGAAGGCACATTTAGAAGGGAAAACAGGATGAAGAGATTGTTCAATCACACCAGAAGACCAAGGGAAGACTGGAATACGCGGGACCAAGGCTACGACTGGGATGGGGAAGAGACTTACACAGAAGACGGGGAATACTACGAGGAAGAGACTTACGCGGAAGACGGGGAATACTACGAGGAAGAGACTTATGCGGAAGACGGGGAATACTACGAGGAAGAGGCTTACACAGAAGACGGTGTGGAATACTACGAGGAGGAAGCCTACGAAGACGGCGGGGAATACTACGAGGAGGAAGCCTACGAAGACGGCGGGGAATATTACGAGGAAGGCATCTACGAAAGCGGTGATGCGTACTATGAGGATCAGACCGATTTCTCTGAGGAGGATGCCTATTATGAGGAGACCGGGTATGCAGATGTTTCTGCTTTGGGCGGCAGGCGGACCGGCAGAAGAAAACGGCAGGGCATTTTGGGGGATATTTTGGAAAAATTCCGGGAGATGGGAGCGTTAGACCGGATCATTACCGCCACCGGCGCAGCAGTGCTGGTGCTGGCACTGGTCACAGGCGGCATCTATGTCAGCATGTCCTTATTGGATAAGCAGGTGGACGGCTTTGTCACCGTAGGCTCCCAGTTGGAGGACATTGAAGTCATCGGAGAAAAGGGACTGATGGCAGTGGCAGACGTCAGAATGGCAAAGCTTGCTGCGGCGGCTGCAATCGAGGAGGACCAAAAGAAGGAGTATCATGAAGCAGAGTACAGCCAGGCTGTGACGGTAAAGCTGGAAATGGTCTCCGTGCTGAAAGATTTAAAGATCAAATTTACCAACCGGGATTCCGGCAAGCTGGTGGCAAATGTGCCTTTTGAAGTGACGGTGACAAAACCGGACGGTAAGAGCGAGACCTGGACGGATGACGATATGGACGGCATCATTTACAAAAAGGACATCGCATCCGGCACATACAAGGTACTGGTAAATGCCCTGGCAGGTGAAAAATACGCAGATTATACGCTCCCCACGGAGGCAAAGTCCGTGGAAGTCAAAAAGGATATCGACTACAAGAAGGTGGATGTCAAGAACGAGATCAAGAAGGAAAGCGAGGTCAATGTAGCCAAGGAGGATACCAAGAAGAACCAGACTGCGGTAGAATCCGTTTTGCAGGATACCGTTACCTGGGTGGAGAGTACCTCCACGGCAGTTACTTACAGAGAGGTTTCCAAAAGTACCATTCCGGACCCTGCAACGCTGGCAAGGAGCGGAAGCTTCTTGCGGATGACGGCTTCCGGAAACGATCCGGTGCCGACGCCCACGCCCACACCGGTGCCGACACCCACGCCCACACCGGCACCCACAGCGGCTATCAGCCTGGATCAGACCACGGCCGCCGTTTTGACCGGCGGTGTTGTTGGCATTACGGCGACACTGGACGGCAATGCTACCACCAATGTAGTAAAAGCAGAGTCCGAGAATGAAGATATCGCTACAGTATCTGTGGAAGGCAGCCGTATTTATGTGTCCGGCATTTCAGTGGGAAGCGTCACCATCACCGTGATCCATCCGGACAATGCTGAGGTGAAGGCGGTCTGCACCGTAACGGTAAAGGACAGCAACAATAAGCTTAAGGACAAGGACGGCAACCAGTTGTATGTGCTGAGTGATGAGGTTTACCGGGAAGCGGTGTATTCTGATTATTATAATGCCGATAAGTTCTTCATCAAGGGAGACACCAAGTATACGGGATGGCAGACGCTGGACGGAAAGGTCTATTTCTTTGACGCAAACGGGGACAAGGTAACCGGAGAGCAGGTCATCCAGGGTGCGAAATATAATTTTGCCAGCGACGGAAGTCTGGTGACGGATTCCGGCACCATGGGTATCGACGTGTCCAAGTGGAATGGCAGCATTGACTGGAACGCCGTGAAGAATTCCGGTGTATCTTATGTAATCATCCGTGTGGGTTACAGAGGTTCCTCCCAGGGAGCGCTGATCGATGATTCCAAGTTTGAGAGCAATATCAAGGGAGCTACGGCAGCAGGACTTAAGGTGGGCGTCTATTTCTTCACCCAGGCGGTGGACGAAGTGGAGGCGGTGGAAGAGGCTTCCATGGTGCTGGAGAGGATTCAGGGCTACCGGATCTCTTATCCGGTATTCCTGGATGTGGAGCCCAGCGGCGGCAGGGCGGATTCCATCAGCAGGGAGACCAGGACGGCAGTCTGCAGGGCTTTTTGTGAGACCATCCAGAATGCAGGTTATACCGCAGGCATCTATGCCAACAAGACGTGGCTTTCGGAAAAGATCAATACCGGGGAACTGGGTGCCTACAAGATCTGGCTGGCCCAGTATGCCGCAGCGCCCACCTATACAGGCAGATATGATCTGTGGCAGTATAAGTCCACGGGAAGGATCAGCGGCATCAGCGGTGATGTGGATATGAATATCAGTTACCTGGGATATTAGGCCGGAAAAGATTTTTATAGCCAGGAGACAGAGGTTTATGGTATAATATAATTCCGGGATTTAGGACGGCTCTATTCAGAGAGGCGGGCCGTCGGAGGGAGAAGACATGAGGACTTATTTAGTGACCGGAGGAGCCGGATTTATCGGTTCCAACTACATTCATTATATGTTCAAAAAATATGGTAACGATATCCGCATCATCAATGTGGATGCCTTAACTTATGCGGGCAATCTGGAGAACCTCAAGGATATCGAGAATAGGGAAAATTATACTTTTGTGAAAGCGGATATCTGTGACAAGGAAGCCATCAGCAGGATCTTTGCGGAAAATGACATCCAGAGGGTGGTGCATTTTGCGGCGGAGAGCCATGTGGACCGAAGCATCCGCAATCCGGAGGTGTTCGTCCAGACCAATGTGCTGGGCACGGCGGTGATGCTCAACTGTGCCAAAGCGGCATGGGAGCTTCCTGACGGCAGCTTTCAGGAGGACCACAAATTCCTGCATGTGTCCACCGATGAGGTGTACGGTTCCCTGCCGGACGATGACAACGCTTTCTTTTATGAGACCACGCCTTACGATCCCCACAGTCCTTACTCTGCAAGCAAGGCAAGCTCGGACATGCTGGTGAAGGCATATATGGACACCTACAGATTCCCGGCCAATATCACCAATTGTTCCAACAACTACGGACCGTATCAGTTTCCGGAGAAACTGATCCCTCTCATCATCAACAATGCCCTTCAGGGCAAGAAGCTCCCGGTGTACGGCGACGGAAAGAATGTCCGTGACTGGCTGTATGTGGAGGATCATGCCAAGGCCATCGATATGGTACAGGAACAGGGCAGATTGTTTGAAACCTACAATATCGGGGGGCACAACGAGAAGCAGAATATCGAGATCGTAAATATCATCATAGAGACCCTGCAGGAGATGCTTCCTGAGAATGATCCCAGGAAGGCTCTGGTGACAAAGGATCTGATCACTTATGTGGAGGACAGAAAGGGACACGACCGCAGATACGCCATCGCTCCGGACAAGATCAAGGCAGAGATCGGCTGGTATCCGGAGACGATGTTTAAGGAAGGCATCAAAAAGACCATTGCATGGTTCTTTGAGCATGAGGACTGGATGAAGAATGTCACAAGCGGCGACTATCAGAAGTATTATGCGGAGATGTACGAAGGAAAATAGGAAGCTGAATAGGAAACAAAGCAATGGGAACGATGTCTGTCGTTCCCATTCGGTGTAAAAAAAAGGAGACAAACCAAACATGAAAGGTATCATATTGGCCGGAGGCTCCGGCACCAGACTTTATCCCCTGACCAAGGCGATTTCCAAGCAGATCATGCCTGTCTATGACAAGCCCATGATCTATTATCCTCTGTCCACACTGATGCTGGCGGGGATCCGGGAAATCCTGATCATCTCCACGCCCAGGGATCTGCCTGTGTTCCGTGAGCTTTTGGGTGATGGGCACCAGTTGGGGATGGAGCTGTCATATGCAGTGCAGGAGCAGCCCAGAGGACTGGCGGATGCGTTCATCATCGGTGCGGATTTCATCGGGACAGACCGGGTGGCACTGGTGCTGGGAGACAATATCTTTTACGGACAGAGTTTTTCCAGAGTGCTGAAGGAAGTGGCATCCCGGGAAAAGGGCGCTACGATTTTCGGATATTATGTGCGGGACCCCAGAGAGTATGGCGTGGTGGAGTTTGATGAGAGCGGCAGGGCTCTTTCCATCGAGGAGAAGCCGGAACATCCCAAGAGCAATTATGCGGTTCCCGGCCTGTATTTTTATGACAATGACGTGGTGGAGATCGCAAAGAACGTAAAGCCTTCCGCAAGAGGAGAGATCGAGATCACCAGTATCAACAATGAGTACTTAAGAAGAGGAGCTCTGCGGGTGGAGACCCTGGGCCGCGGCTTTGCATGGCTGGATACCGGCAATCACGATGCCCTTCTGGATGCGTCGGATTTTGTGGCCGCTTTCCAGAAAAGACAGGGACTCTACATTTCCTGCATTGAGGAGATCGCTTACAAGAGGGGCTTTATCGACAAGGAACAGCTGCTTAAGCTGGCGGAGCCTTTGATGAAGACAAATTACGGAAAATATCTGGTAGAGGTGGCAAATGGACTCTAAATTGCGAAGACTGGCCATCCTGGGCTCTCTGGCGGTGATTCTGCTGGTATCCCTGCTGGTGTTCTATTCCAACCGGGATATGCAGGGCGGTCTTGCAAGGGTGAAAACGGATGCCGTCAAGGTACAAACAGAAGAATCCATTGTAAGCAGTGAGGGCGGACAGATCGGAAATGATCTTTCGGCGTTCCTTAAGGACAGCGCCTTTTTTGATCCGGAAATCAATCCCGTGCTGGAAGCGGCAAAGAACCGGCAGAACAGACTGTCCCTGATGGTAACCTCCGTGGAGAAGGATCTGCGTATCCAGGTCGTGGATGAGAGTGGCGAGCCTGTGAAGGGAGAAGGCTTTTTTGTAAAGCTGGACGGCATGGGGGAGTATAAGGATCTGGATCAGGACGGAGTCATCTATATCGGGGATCTGGATGCCGGAGAATACTATGTGGAGCTTCTGCCCATCGACGGTTATCAGGTGCCTGTCACCGACACCAGGGTGCGGGTGAAGGAAAAAGTGGAATACCTTGCGATCGACGATATCTCTCTTCTGATCAAGACGGAGGATGAGGTGGACGCCGAGGCCGAGGATACAGGCATACAGGATGCCCTAAACGATTCGGACAAGACAGAGATCAAGGATCTAAGGCCCACTTCCGGCAAGGCAAGAGCCGGCATCGATGTGTCCAAGTGGAATAAGGAGATCGACTGGGACAAGGTGAAGAATGCAGGAGTGGAATTCGTGATCATCCGTGCGGGATATCGCGGTTCCGTCACGGGCAGTCTGGTGCAGGACCCTTATTTTGAGCAGAATATCAGGGGTGCTTCCGATGCAGGCCTAAAGGTGGGTGTCTATTTCTTTACCCAGGCGGTAAACGAGGTGGAAGCCGTGGAAGAAGCCTCCGCAGTGCTGCGGATGGTGGATGGTTACAAATTGGATTACCCTATTTTCATAGATACTGAGGGTGCCGGAGGAAACGGCAGGGCGGATGGACTGGATAGAGAGACCAGGACTTTGGTCTGCGAGGCTTTTTGCCGAACCGTTGAAAATGCCGGAGGGGAGGCCGGCGTCTACGGAAGCCGGAACTGGTTCAACAACAATCTTGAGATGGAGCGGCTGGATAACTATGATATCTGGCTTGCAGAATATAGAGAAGCTCCTCTTTACCAGGGTTACTACCGGATGTGGCAGTATACTTCCAAAGGGCGTATCGACGGTATCGAGGGAAATGTGGATCTGAATATCAGTTATGAATAGACAGAAAGGAACAAAAAAATGGGAAAGATAACAGTAGAAACCTGTGAGATCGAGGGGCTTAAGGTCATTACCCCCACTGTCTTTGGCGATGCCAGGGGCTATTTCATGGAGACTTATCATTATAATGATTACAAGGAGGCAGGTATCCCTGAGGTGTTCGTGCAGGACAATCAGTCTGCTTCCGGAAAGGGCGTCCTGCGGGGGCTGCACTTTCAGAAACAGTTTCCACAGGACAAGCTGGTACGGGTTATCAGGGGAGAAGTGTTTGACGTGGCAGTGGATTTGCGAAAAGACTCGAAAACCTACGGGAAATGGTATGGAGTGCTTTTGTCCGAAGAAAATAAGAAGCAGTTCTTTATCCCCAAGAATTTTGCCCATGGTTTCCTGGTGCTTTCCGACTATGCAGAATTTTGCTATAAATGCACGGATTTCTATCATCCGGACGACGAGGGCGGCATCCTGTACAATGACCCTGCCATCGGCGTGGAATGGCCCATCCCGGAGGGCATGGAGCTTATCCTGTCCGAGAAGGATACCCGTTGGGGAACCCTTGCGGAGCAGAACTTTTAACATGCCGGAAGAAACTTCCCAAAACAAAAGTAAGAGGAAAGCGGATTATATATGAACAATACAACAGGCACCCACAAATTGAATAAGAAGGTGGTCATTACCGCAGTGCTTTCCATTGGGTTTATTGCGGCAACAGTCATCGTCATCCATCAAAATCCGGGGGCCGACCCTTCTGTGGAGCTGGCAAAGAAGCTGATTTCCTGTCTGGCGATCTTTGCCGCCTGCGCTGTTTTCGTCAGGTGGTATGACAAGTTTACGGTGCTTCCGGTGGAGCTTTTCCAGAACAGGCATCTGATCTGGAAGCTGGCAAAGAATGATTTTAAGAAACGTTATGCAGGCTCCTATCTGGGTGCGGTCTGGGCCATGGTACAGCCTGTGGTTACCGTCGCTATGTACTATGTGGTATTCGGATTGATCTTTCCCAATCAGAGGGAGAGCGGAGAGGTGCCTTTTGTGCTGTTTTTGACGGCGGGACTGGTGCCATGGTTCTATTTTAGCGAAGCTCTGAACCATGGGACCAATGCGCTTTTGGAGTACAATTATCTGGTAAAGAAAGTGGTATTTAAGATCAGTATCTTACCTATCATCAAGATCATAGCGGCTACCTTCATCCATGCATTTTTTGTATGTGTGCTTTTGGTGGTGGCCATCGCTTACGGTTACTATCCCACCATCTATACCATACAAGTGGTCTATTACAGTTTCTGCCTGTTCATCTTTGTGCTGGCACTCTGTTATACCACCTGCGCAGTGGTTGTGTTTTTCAAGGATCTGTCTCAGATCATCAATATCGCATTGCAGATCGGCATGTGGGCGACTCCTATTTTGTGGGACATCAATGCCATTGAGAATAAGACCATAGTGACCTTGCTGAAGATCAACCCGTTAGTGTATGTCGTAAACGGCTACAGGAGTGCTATTTATGAAAAAGAATGGTTCTTTCAGGATTTCTTTTCCACTATGTATTTCTGGATCGTGACGGTGGTGCTGTTTGGTGTGGGCGCCCTGATCTTCAAACGTTTGAAGGAGCATTTTGCGGATGTGCTGTAACGGAAACAAGAAAGATAAATGGTATCGGCGAGCGCTTTTGTGGAGCCCCTCTGCCAGGATCACAGGGATCGGTGTGTGTCTGGTGCTCCTGCTGCTTCTGGTGCCCCTGCTGCGTATCGCGGAGTATGCGGTTCCCTGGTATGATGATTTCAGCTATGGTTGGTTTACCAAAGCGGCAATGAAAGATACCCCGGGGATCAGAGGGGCCCTGAAGGGAGCCTTTGAGTGCGTCAGGGTCCAGTGGTATGCCTGGCAGGGGACTTTTTCCTCTATCTTTTTCATGGCGCTGATGCCGGCCGTCTGGGGGGAAGAATACTATTTCCTGGGGCCGGTATGTCTGATCCTGCTGTTGGTGGTGAGCATCTTTGTGCTGATGGGGGTGCTGTTAAAGGATATCTTTGGGGCAGACAGATGGTCCTGTCTGGCAGTGCAGTCTGTGACGGCAGCCATGGCTGTGGTGCTGATCTATTCCTCGCAGTCGGGTTTTTACTGGTATAATGCCGGAGTGCACTATGTGGGGATGCACTCTTTTGGCATGCTGTTCGCAGCATGTCTGATACGGATGCAGCATACGGAGAAGATGACTGGAAGGATGGTCCTTGTACTGTGCAGCATGCTGGGGGCACTGCTTGTATCCGGCAGCAACTTCGTCACGGCCCTCCAGGGCGGGATCGTCCTTTTGGCAGCTATGTTGTTGGTGCTGTGTACCGCCGGGAAAAAAGTGCTGTGGTATCTGCCGGCCCTCATGGTGTACGGCATCGGATTTTATAAGAATGTGGGAGCACCCGGAAATGCAGTGCGCAGCGCCAATTATGTGGGCTGGGGCTATCCCCCGGTGGAGGCGGTGCTGCGTTCCTTTTTGGAGGCCTTTCAAAATCTTGGGGAACTGACGGGATGGATCACTATAGCGATCCTGGTTTTGCTGGTGCCGGTGATCTGGCAGATCGCAGGAGAGAGCAGTTTCTCTTTTCGGTGGCCGGGCGTGGTGCCGGTGTTGTCCTTCTGCCTCTATGCGGCAGGATATACGCCCAGTCTGTATTCCTTGGGGCACGGCGGACTGAGCCGGACCTGGAATGCCGTGAAGCTTACTTATCAGATCCTGCTTGTGGTCAATGAGATTTACCTTTTGGGCTGGTTTCGAAAGACCCTGGAACAGAAGGGACGAAAGGTCTGGTCGGGAAGGTGCCCCTGGTGGTTCTATCTTTGTGTTGGGGCGTGGATGTGCGGCATCTTTTGGCAGGCCCCGAATCAGGCGGGCTGTTACTCCTCTTACGGGGCATACTATTATGTGCATACCGGAGAAGCCTACAATTTTTATCAGGAGTATCAGGAGAGACTGGAACTCTTAAAGAGCGACGAAAAGAACGTGGTGTTCACACCCTATCGATATAAGCCCTGGATATTGTGCATGGGCGATCTGTATGAGGACCCGGAGCGGGAGGAAAACCTGCTTGTGGAGACCTGGTACGATAAGGATTCCGTTATTGTCAGGGAGGAAGCTTCCGGGGCGGAATAAAAGGAATGGAGCAGGTTATGGAAAAGCAGGATGCAAGAGAAGTGGCGATAGCCGTAAAGGATGTGAAAAAGGTCTATAAGCTGTATGACAAGCCAAAGGACCGACTTAAGGATGCCTTTCATTTGGGAAAGCGGCAGTATGGTAAGCCTTATTATGCCTTAAAGGGGGTCAGCCTGGATATTTATAAAGGGGAGACTGTGGGGATCATCGGCACCAACGGCTCCGGAAAATCCACCATCTTAAAGATCATTACCGGGGTGTTGAATGCCACCTCGGGACAGGTGCAGGTGAACGGCAGGATTTCTGCACTGTTAGAGCTGGGGGCCGGATTCAACATGGAGTACAACGGCATCGAAAATGTGTACTTAAACGGCACCATGATGGGCTTTTCCGAGAAGGAGATCGATGCAAAGCTTCCGGCCATCCTGGAATTTGCAGATATCGGGGACTATGTGTATCAGCCGGTAAAGACCTATTCCAGCGGAATGTTCGTGCGTCTTGCCTTTGCGGTGGCCATCAATATCGAGCCGGAGATCCTGATCGTGGATGAGGCCCTTTCCGTGGGGGATGTGTTCTTTCAGGCAAAGTGCTATCACAAATTTGAAGAGTTCAAGAAGATGGGCAAGACCATCGTTTTTGTAAGTCATGATTTAAGCAGCATCAGCAAATATTGTGACAGAGTGTTTCTGCTGAACAAGGGGACTTTGCTGGGGGAGGGCAGCGCTAAGGAGATGATCGATGCTTACAAGCGCGTGCTGGTGGGACAGTATGAGATCGTGGACCGACAGGAGAATCAGGATCTTTTAAATGACCGTGAACTGCAGCAGGCGGCCCAAAATCCCAAGCACTTGGAATATGGCACCGGGCAGGCCGAGATCGTGGAATATTATCTCACGGATGAAAACGGCGTGCGCACCAGCGCAGTGATCAAAGGCAGTACCTTCACCCTGCATATGAAAGTGCAGATCAAGGACCACATTCCGGCACCCATCTTTGCCTTTTCCTTTAAAAACGTGCAGGGCACGGAGATCACGGGCACCAATTCCATGATCGAGAAGGCTTTCTTAGACAGTGTGGAAGCCGGACAGGTAAAGGAAGTGACTTTTACCCAGAAGATGAGCCTCCAGGGAGGCGAATATCTGTTGTCCCTGGGCGTCACCGGATATAGCGGAGACACCTTTGAGGTGTACCACAGGCTGTATGACGTGCTGAACGTGACGGTGGTTTCGGACAAGGACACAGTGGGGTATTATGATATGGATTCTGTGGTGGTGGTGAAATAAAAGGAGGGCGTCTGCGCCGGACGTAGATGATTCACATTAAATCAGTAAAGGAAACGATACATGGAACAGAAGGAACAGATTGGAAAGATCACATTGGACTACAGCAAATATCCCGGTGAGGACTTTTACTGTGACGGAGCGGTGGAGGACGAACTGTTAGCTCTGGTAAAGGAGCTTTCCCCCGTAGAGTACGGGAAGGCCATTGAGGAGAAGAAAAGCTGGCCGGTGCTGTATCACCTGTCCCCCCTTCGGGAGAATATCATAGAGTGGATCCCCATGAAGAAGGATGCCAAGGTGCTGGAGGTGGGAAGCGGCTGCGGCGCCATCACAGGGGCCCTTGCAAGGAAGGCAGGCAGCGTCACCTGCGTGGATCTGTCCAAGAAGCGCAGCCTCATCAATGCTTATCGGCACAGCGAATGCGACAATGTGACCATCCATGTGGGAAATTTCAAGGATATTGAACCGGATCTGGACACAGATTATGATGATATCTGTCTGATCGGTGTCTTCGAATACGGACAGAGCTACATGGGGGGCGACACTCCTTATGAGGATTTTTTGAAGATCCTTCTGCGCCATTTAAAAGAGGGCGGCAGGCTCATCATGGCCATTGAAAATAAATACGGCCTGAAGTATTTTGCCGGATGCAGGGAAGATCACCTGGGCACTTACTTTTCGGGGATTGAAAACTATATGGCAGGGGGCGGCGTACGCACTTTCGGCCGGAAAGGCTTAGAGCAGATCTTTCAGAGTGTGGGGGTGTCTGAGTACCATTTCTATTATCCTTATCCCGATTACAAATTCATGACCAGTGTGTACAGTGACGTGTATCTGCCGGGAAAGGGGGAGCTGTCCAACAATCTGCGCAATTTTGACAGGGACAGGATGGTGCTGTTCGATGAGAAGAATGCTTTTGACGGCATTTCCGGGGAGGGACTGTTCCCGGTATTTTCCAATTCTTTCCTGGTGGTACTGGGAGGGGATCTTGATACGAGATATGTAAAATATTCCAATGACCGTGCGCCGGAGTATGCCATCCGCACAGAGATATTAAGAAATGCCAAGGGAGAAAAGTCTGTGCGCAAATATCCCCTTACCGGGCAGGCAGAGGAGCATGTGCGCCAGATGCCGTTAGCATATAAGAATCTGGTGGAACGGTATCGGGGCGGGAGTCTTTCCATCAATCCCTGTGAGTTGATAGAGGGGCCTGAGGGCGTTTGCGCAGAATTTGTTTTTGAGGAAGGAATCCCTCTGTCGGAGCTGATGGACGGCTGTCTGGAGCGGGATGACCTGGAGGGCTTCCACCGTTATTTCCGGGAGTATGTAGAGAGGATCGGTTATCACAGTGAATATCCCGTGGCGGATTTTGATCTGATCTTTTCCAATATTTTGGTGGATGGGGACAAGTGGACCCTCATCGATTATGAGTGGACCTTCGGCAAACCGATCGAGACAAAGGAGCTGGCTTTCAGGGCAATCTATTGTTATATCCTGGAGAATGAGAAGCGGGAGAAGCTGGATCTTGAGTGGATATTGGAGGAATTACAGATCACGGAGGAAGATGCGGAGCACTATAGAGAGCAGGAGCGGGATTTCCAGAGTTTTGTCACCGGAAAGAGGATGTCCATGGCACAGATCAGGGATCTGATCGGCGGCCGTCTGATGGTGCCTCAGAAGTGGATCGACAGGTACAAGGACTCCGAGAGCGTCAACCGGGTCCAGATCTATGAGGACAGAGGAATGGGATACAGTGAGGACACCTCTTATTTTGTAAAAGAGGCTTATCAGGGGGAGAATCGGATTGAATTTGAACTTTCGGTCAGTGGTGATGTGCGGATGCTGCGCATTGACCCGGCCATGGATTCCTGTATGGTAAAGATACGGGAACTGACCTTTAATGGTGTGGCAGTGCCGCTTGAGAAGCGGAAGGTGATGATCACCAACGGAAAGGTGGCAAAGCCTGCTGAAAAAGATGTTTCTGTGTATCAGCCAAGCATTGTGTTCCCCACCACGGACCCTAATGTGAACCTGGATCTGACTGCTTTGGAGCGTCAGGGAGAAAATACCCTGTATGTGTGCATGGAAGTGGTGAGGCTGCCCCTTGGGATGGCACAGGATATGGCAGGAGCGGTAAAGAAATTGATTTAGTGTGTCAGGAGACCGGCGTGGATATTAAGAGTCGTATCAAAAGCGTACTTACGGAACAACAGAATAAAAGATACCGAAAGCTTCTGACAGAGCGTACCGTGACCTATCAGGAGTGGATAGAAAAGCAGGAAGACGTGACGGACGGCGGAAAAATGAGCGAATATGTGTATTTCCTGATGCCGGGCTGCGAGCCATCCAGGAATGCAGCCGCAGAGACGGCAAGATACTTCGGAAAGTTCCCGGAAGCGGTCTTTTTGTATGGCGATGAGGATGTGATGGAGGCAGGGAGGCGCATCAGTCCCTGGTTCAAGCCGGACTGGTCCCCCCATTTGTTAGACTGTAGCTTCTATTTTGGCAATCTCTTTGCCATGCGCAGGGAGTATTGGGAAAGTATCGCAGAGAGATATCCGCTGCCGGAGATCGGAATTTCCAGAGAATCCCCTCTTTTAAGGAAAGTAGGAGAGGCAGAGATAGCAGAATACCGGATATTGGAGCCGGAATCCTTTCAAAGGTGGGTCAGGCAGTGTGTCCGGGAAGCGGGAGGATATGAGAAAGGCAGCAGGGTTGTGGGGCATATCCCTGAAATTTTGTGCCACGCTCAGAAGGAAGCAATGCTTCATCGCTATGAGCCCCGGGTGGAAGTGACAGTGTCTGAAGCGGAGAGATCTCTGTCCATCATCATTCCGTCCAAGGACCATCCGGAGATCTTAAGGACCTGTCTGGCGGCAATTCCCAAGGCTGCAGGAGATCTGCCTTATGAGATACTGATCGTGGACAACGGAAGCAGGGAAGATAAAAAACGGCTCACGGAAGATCTGGTCCGGGAGACGTCAGGGCAGGAGCATCCTGTCACCTATCTGTACCGTCCCATGGAGTTTGATTTTTCCAAAATGTGCAATCTGGGTGCACAAGCCGCAACGGGGGAGTTGCTCTTATTTTTGAATGATGATGTGGAACTGGCGCAGCCGGGAAGCCTTGCAAAGCTGGCAGAGCTTGCCGGCCAGGAGCATACCGGTGCAGTGGGCATGAAATTATATTATCCGGATTCTGTGAGGATACAGCATGCAGGGATCACCAATCTGCCCATGGGTCCGGTGCATAAGCTCCAGTTCCTTGCGGATGATGTCTCCTATTATTTCGGTGCCAACCGCGGTTTGCGGAATGTGCTGGCCGTGACTGCCGCATGCCTTATGGTGGATAGGGCAAAATTTTTTGAGGCAGGGGGCTTTTCGGAGGAACTTAAGGTAGCCTTTAACGATGTGGATCTGTGTTTCGGACTGTATGAGCTGGGATATGATAATGTGTGCAGGAATGATTGCTTCGCTTATCATCATGAGTCCCTAAGCAGGGGAGATGACGAGTCTGCGGAGAAGCTTGCACGTCTTTTGGCGGAGCGGGACACCCTTTATGAGAGACATCCGAAGCTTTGCGGTATCGACCCCTATTATGGATGGGGATTGGGCAGGGATGGACTGGATACCCGGATCAGACCGGCTTATAAAACCGCGGGGAACAGGGTGCAGACGGTTGCGGGCGCCCCATCCGGGATACATACAGAGCAGTACAGACAGGATGCCTGTGTACTCCTTCGGGTGGAGGACAGCCGTGGCGGGCAGATACAAGGCTACAGCGTGGTCCTGGGAGATGATAACGCCTGTTATGAAAAACTTTTGGTGCTGGAAGGGGAGGATGGTGAGTGCCTGGCCATTAGGGCAGAGGGACAGTATCGTCCCGATCTGGTGGAAAATATGCCGGACCAGACCAATGTGGGACTGTGTGGTTTCTGGGTGCAGTTTGCTGAGGAAAGCGGTCTGTCGGGAACATACCGCATCGGCATGGCAGTGAAAAACCGCGTGACCGGACTGAAACTGATCAGTTTTAGCAACAGGACGGTGACGATTTTGGGAAAGTGTTAGGAGGTACTGAGGAATGAGCAATGATCAGTCCGATTTGGAATACAAGGAAGCCTATGAAAAGGAACATCTGAAAAATGCGGATCTGGCGGCAAGGGTAGCTGAGCTGGAAGAAAAGAACGAAGAGCTGACCTGGAAGCTTGACCGCATCAAGAAGAATCCTCTTTGGAAGGCCAGTAAGCCCGCCAGGAATGTGATGCACTGGGCCATCCGCCAGAAGGACAGGCTGGCAAACTGCGGGGGCCCCAAAGGGGTGATCCGCAAGCTGGGGTACAAGAAAAGGGAGCGCAGGGCCATGCGGCAGTTCGGCACGGACAGCTTCCCCGATGAGGCTCAGAGAAAGCTGGAGCGGGAGACCGTATTTCCCAGGATGGTGACCTTCAGCATCCTGGTGCCTTTGTACAATACCCCCAGGACTTTCCTTGTGGAGATGTTGGATTCCGTTATGAACCAGACCTACGAAAAGTGGGAGCTCTGCCTGGCAGACGGCTCTGACGCAGAGCATGCTTATGTGGGAGAGGTCTGCGAGGAATACAAAAGGCGGGCAGAAGGGCGCATTGTCTATCAGAAACTTGCCCAAAATGAAGGCATAGCAGGCAATACCAACCGGTGCTATGCCATGGCTGGGGGAGAGTATATCGGACTCTTCGACCATGACGACATTCTTCACCCTTCTGTATTGTATGAATATGCCAAGGCCATCAATGAGCAGGGTGCAGATTATCTATACTGTGATGAGACCACCTTTAGAAGCGGAGACATCAACAGGATGCTGACCATGCATTTTAAGCCGGATTTTGCGCCGGACAATCTTAGGGCCAACAATTATATCTGCCATTTCAGTGTGTTTTCCAGGGAACTGATGGAAGGGACAGAGCTGTTTCGGCCTAAGTTTGACGGAAGCCAGGACCATGATATGATCCTTCGCCTCACCGACAATGCACAAAAGATCGTACATGTTCCCAGACTGATGTATTACTGGAGAAGCCATGCGGGAAGCGTGGCCTCCGGCATCGATGCGAAACCTTATGCCATCGAGGCGGCCAAGGGAGCGGTGGCGGAGCATCTTCGCAAGCATGGTTACGAGCATTTTCAGATCACAAGCACCAGGGCTTTTGAGACCATTTTCCGCATCCGCTATGAGATCATCGGCAATCCTAAGATATCTATCGTGATTCCCAACAAGGATCATGTAGAGGATTTGAAAAGGTGCATAAACTCCATCCGGGAAAAATCTACTTATGACAATTATGAGATCATCATTGTGGAGAATAACAGTACCACCCGGGAAATCCGGGAGTATTACTCCAAACTTCTGGGATATGAGTATGACGGCGGAAACGGGCAGAAGGATGGACGGGACGGCGGGATCGTGCGAAACGGGGACGGTTCTCTTTCTGTGGTTACCTACAGAGGCGATTTCAATTATTCTGCGGTCAATAATCTGGGTGTTTCCTACGCAGACGGCGAATATATCCTCTTGTTGAACAATGATACGGAAGTGATCACCGTAAACTGGATGGAAGAGCTTTTGATGTACGCACAGCGTGAGGACGTGGGCGCCGTGGGGGCCAAGCTCTATTATGGGGACAGGACCATCCAGCATGCAGGGGTGGTCATCGGCCTGGGAGCCCATCGCACGGCGGGACACAGCCATTACAAGCAGCATAGACAGAATCTGGGATATATGGGCAGGCTCTGCTATGCGCAGGATGTATCGGCAGTGACGGGCGCCTGTCTGCTTGTGAAGAAGCGCCTGTTTGAAGAAGTGGGGGGACTTGATGAGAGCTTCGTCATCTCCTTAAATGACGTGGACTTCTGCTTGAAACTCAGGGAAAAAGGTCTGTTAAACGTATTCACTCCGTTTGCGGAGCTGTTCCACCACGAATCCGTTTCCAGAGGACCGGATGACAGCGGAGAAAGGGCGGAGCGCTACAACAGGGAATCGGAACGGTTCAGGGAAAAGTGGAAAGAGGTGCTGAAGAAGGGAGATCCCTATTACAACCCTAATTTTTCTTTGGACCGCAGTGATTTTTCGCTGAAGATCGAGGAATAAATCCTGTCCTATCTTTGCGAAAGAGTATTTGCAAGGCCGATAATTTATGGTAAAATGAAGTTAATGGGGGCTGCTTTTTCCGAAGCCTGCTTTTCGGGGAACGCATCACCCTGATTGACCGAAAAAGAATTAGGAGGATATGTAAATGAGTTTTATGGATGAATTTAATTTCTGGCTTGAGGATGATTACTTTGACCAGGACACCAAGAATGAACTTCTGTCTATCCGAAATGAGGAAGGGGAAATCGAAGAGCGGTTCTACAAGGAACTGGAATTCGGCACCGGCGGTCTGCGCGGCATCATCGGTGCGGGCACCAACCGCATGAACATCTACACCGTCCGTAAGGCGACCCAGGGACTTGCCAACTTTATCTTAAAGCAGGGCACCCAGGACAAGGGGGTAGCCATTGCCTTCGATTCCCGCAATATGTCACCTGAATTTTCTAACGAGGCGGCACTCTGTCTGGCTGCAAACGGCATCAAGGCATATATCTTCGAGTCCTTAAGACCCACGCCCGAGCTTTCCTTTGCCCTGCGCAAACTGGGCTGTACCGCAGGCATTGTTGTGACGGCAAGCCATAATCCTCCTGAATATAACGGCTACAAGGTATACTGGGAGGATGGCGCACAGGTCACCGCTCCCAAGGATAAGCAGATCATTGAAGAAGTGCAGGCTATCAAGGATTATCACACCGTAAAGACCATGGATAAAGAAGCTGCCGTTGCAGCAGGTCTGTATCAGGTCATCGGCAGTGACATCGACGATGCTTACATGGCAGAATTGAAGAAGCAGATTATCCATCCCGAGGTGATCAAGGAGATGGCTGATGATATCAAGATCGTATATACGCCTCTGTGCGGCACGGGAAACAAGCCGGTGAGACGTATTTTGTCGGAGCTGGGCTTCAAGCATGTCTATGTAGTGCCGGAGCAGGAAAATCCCGATCCCAAGTTTACCACTCTGGACTATCCCAATCCCGAGGACCCCAAGGCGTTTACCTACGCACTCCGTCTGGCTAAGGAGAAGGATGCGGACATCGTGCTGGCAACCGACCCCGACGCAGACCGTCTGGGCGTCTATGCAAAGGATCAAAAGACCGGTGAGTATGTGGCCTTTACAGGCAATATGTCCGGTATGCTGATCGCAGAATATATCCTGAGAGAAAAAGCTGCTACAGGCACCATGCCGGAAAATCCTGCCCTGGTGACCACCATTGTGACCACCAATATGACAGTGCCTATCACGCAGGCTTACGGCGTAAAGCTGATCGAAGTGCTTACGGGCTTCAAATTCATCGGCGAGCAGATCAAGCTGTTCGAGCAGACCGGAAGCAACCATTACGTATTCGGCCTGGAAGAGAGTTACGGCTGTCTGGTGGGCACCCATGCAAGGGACAAGGACGCCGTGGTGGCAGTCATGAGTCTGTGCGAGGTGGCTGCATTCTGCAAGAAGCAGGGCAAGACCCTGTGGGATATGATGATCGATCTGTACGAAAAGTACGGGTATTTCAAGGAGACTCAGTACACCATAACCTTAAAGGGTATCGACGGCTCCAAGCAGATCGCAGAGATCATGGAGAAGCTGCGCAATAATCCGCCCAAGGCATTCGGCGATCTGAAAGTATTGAAGTTCAGGGATTACCAGAATGATGTGGTGATCGATATGGAGACCGGGGAGAAGACCACCACCGGACTTCCCAAGTCCAATGTGCTTTACTTTGAACTTCCCGACAACGCATGGTGCTGTGCACGTCCTTCCGGCACAGAGCCCAAGATCAAGTTCTACATGGGTGTCAAGGGCAGCAGCCTGGAGGATGCCCAGGCGAAGGTGGCACAGCTCACTGAGGATGTAAAAGCAGTGCTGTAAAATAAATCTTGATTTTATAATGGACCCCATACATGATTCATAAAGAGAAAATCGCCTGCAAAAGGCGATTTTTCTCTGTGGAGTCCGGTCAGGAGGACAATGGCGCAGAAAGGAGCCAAGGAGCGTTATGGGAAAGATCAATCCGGCCAATGTGAAAAAGACCTGGTACTATCTGAAGCGTAACGGCCTTCAGAGCACCTGGTATGCGGCAAAAGAGCGTTTGGAGGAAGGAAAGCAGGAGCCTTATGTGTTCCGGCCGGTGTCTGCAGAAGTGTTGGAAGAGCAGAAAAAGTGGGCGGAAGACCCTTTCCTGTTCAGCATCCTGGTGCCGGCTTACCGCACCGGGGAAGGCTATCTGCGGGAACTTGTGGCCTCTCTGCAGGACCAAAGCTATCCCTACTGGGAACTGATCCTTGCTGATGCTACGGAGGATGACAGCGTAAAGAAGGTCATCGACACTTATGCGGATTCCCGGATTTGTTATGTGAAGCTTCCGGGAAACAGAGGTATCTCGGAAAATACCAACGAGGCATTGCAGCATGCCGCAGGAAAGTATATCGGTCTTCTGGACCATGATGATATCCTGACACCGGATGCCTTGTACGAAATGGCAGCGGCTGTTGAAAAAGGAAAGAAAGCCGGAATAGAGGTAAAGATGCTTTATTCCGATGAAGATAAATGTGACGGCGAGGGAAAACATTTCTACGAGCCCAACAGAAAAGAAAAATTTAATCTTGATTTATTACTCAGCAACAACTATATCTGTCATTTACTGGTGATGGAAAGCGGACTGATAAAGGAACTGGGTTTCCGGAAAGAATATGACGGAGCCCAGGATTATGATCTGGTGCTCAGAGGAGCAGGAAAACTGATGGGACAGGAAGAACAGATCGTGCATATCCCCAAGGTACTTTATCATTGGAGATGCCATGAGGACTCCACAGCCCAGAATCCGCAAAGCAAGCAGTATGCTTATGATGCGGGGCTTAGAGCCTTGCAGGACTTCGCGGATGCCAGGAAGTGGAAGGCCCGCGCGATACCCCTGAAACATCTTGGATTTTATCAGCTTCTGTATGAGGAGGGTCCGCTAAAGGCCAGAAAGGATGTGGGTGCCGTGGGCGGCAGACTGCTATCCTGGGGCAGGACCATGGGCGGCAGGATGACCAAAGAGGGGGAAGTGTATTATAAGGGACTTCCCAAGGCGTACAGCGGCTATCTGCACCGGGCGGCGCTGACGCAGGATGCAGAGGCGTTGGACATTCGCTGTATCCAGGTGAAGGAAGAATTGTATGCGCTGTTTGAAGAAGTGACGGAAGTTCCCTACAGGAAGTTTCCCGGGACCGATCTGTTTGACGCCTCCACCCTGCCGGAAGGCACGGATTATACAGCCTTAAGTCTGAAGCTGTCCAAGGCTGTCAGGGAAGCAGGCTATCGGCTGCTCTATACGCCGGACAGAGCGGAAAAATGGAATGCAAAGAAGCGGCAGATCGACCGCAGGTGAGGATATATGAAAGAAATAGCGGTTGTTATTCCAAATTATAACGGACGGACTTATCTGACGGACTGCCTGATGGCTCTGGAACAGGAGACCCGGGACCCACAGACTCCGGAATTTGAGGTGATTGTGGTAGACAATGGCTCCACGGACGGAAGCGTGCCGTTATTGACAGAACAGTGGCCCCGGGTGCGCAAGATCCTCCTTCAGGAAAATACCGGTTTCTGCCATGCTGTCAACGTGGGCATACAGGCATCGCAGGCCCCTTATGTTATTTTACTGAACAATGACACAAAAATTAAATCCGGATTTATTAAAGGCCTGCATCGCGCCATAAACAGGGACCCGAAGGCGTTTTCTGTCAGCGCCAGGATGCTGATGTGGGACAGGCCGGAATTGGTGGATGATGCCGGGGACTATTATTGTGCCCTGGGCTGGGCCTTCGCCCGAGGCAAGGGCAGACCGGCAGAACAGTATGACCGGCCGGTGAAGGTTTTTTCTGCCTGTGGAGGCGCAGCCATTTACAGGAGGTCTGTTTTTGCCGAGATTGGACTTTTTGATGAGGCGCATTTTGCTTATCTGGAGGATCTGGACATCGGCTATCGGGCCAAGATCTACGGTTATCACAATCTGTATGAGCCCTCGGCCAGGGTGCTGCATTACGGCAGTGCTTCCTCCGGCTCCCGCTACAATGAGTGGAAGACAAGGTTGGCCTCCGCCAACAGTGTGTACGTCATCGGCAAAAATATGCCCCTGCTTCAGATCCTTTGGAATCTTCCCCTGCTGCTTGTGGGATATTTTATCAAATTTCTGTTCTTTTGCAGAAAGAAGATGGGCATGACTTATCTGAAAGGCTGTGCAAGAGGACTGGCGCGGTGCTTTAGCGTGGAGGGACGCAGGAACAGAGTGCCTTTTCGTCTCAAAAATCTAAAAAATTATCTGGTCATCCAGTGGGAGTTATGGGCCAATTTCTTAAGATTTCTTAAGAAATAGCTTCATACATTCTTAAGTTGAGAAATTGGGTACCCTATTGTAAAATATTTTTAAATGTAAGGGCACCTTTTGGACTTTTACACTGCGATGTGGTTACCGGGTGGCGCTATGATAAAAGACAATCAGAAGATATTCAACAGGCTGTTGGTGGCAATGGATGCGGTATTGACCGGAGCTTCCTTTATCCTGGCATACTATATCAAATTTTATATTTTTGAACAGGGACCGGGGATCGGTGTCCTGCCGGTAGGAGATTATTTCAAACTCCTGTATCTTATCGTACCGCTGTATCTGGTGTTGTACTACAGTTGCAATGTGTATACCCCCAAGCGGACGGTGAAGCGCAGACATGAGATTTCCGGGATTTTTCAGGCCAATACCATCGGTATGGCGGCACTGATCATAGTCCTTTATGTCATTGTTAAGGAAATCAACTATTCACGTTCCGTCATGGCCATTTTTTATGCCCTGAACATTTTCCTCATGACCCTTTCCAGGATCATCCTTCGGAAATTCCTGCAGACCATGCGCAGCAAAGGATATAATTTGAAACATATCCTGCTGGTGGGTTATTCCAGGGCGGCAGAGGAATATATTTCCCGCATCATCGACAATCCCCAGTGGGGCTATGTGGTGTGCGGCATCCTGGATGACCATATCCCTGCGGGAACCGTTTACAAGGGCGTCAAGGTGCTGGGAACCATCGGCAATCTGGAGATCATCCTCCCGGAGAACAAGTTAGATGAGATCGCCATCACGTTAGCCCTGAAGGATTATGACATCCTGGAGGAGATTGTGGACACCTGTGAAAAATCCGGTGTACACACAAAGTTCGTGCCGGATTATAACAGCATGATCCCCACCAGACCTTATACCGAGGACCTGATGGGACTGCCCGTCATCAATATCCGTTATGTTCCTCTGACCAATACGGGGAATATCCTGATCAAGCGGGCCATGGATATCGTGGGTTCTCTGTGCGGCATCATCCTTACAGCACCCATTATGCTGGTCGCAGCCATTCTGGTAAAATGCTCCAGCCCGGGTCCCGTGATCTTTAAGCAGGAACGGGTGGGACTGCACAATAAGCCTTTTTGGATGTACAAATTCCGTAGCATGGAGCAACAGGCGCCGGCCAAGGAAAAGAAGGCCTGGACCGTGCGAAACGATCCCAGGGTCACCGGTATCGGCAAGATCCTGCGCCGTACCAGTTTAGATGAGCTTCCGCAGTTGTTCAATATCTTAAAGGGTGACATGAGCCTGGTGGGCCCCAGACCGGAGCGGCCGCTTTTTGTGGAGAAGTTTAAAGAAGAGATCCCCAGATACATGGTCAAGCATCAGGTGAGGCCCGGGCTGACCGGATGGGCGCAGGTCAATGGGCTGCGGGGCGATACTTCCATCCGCAAGCGGATCGAGTACGATATCTACTATATTGAAAACTGGACCATCGGTTTTGACATAAAAATCATATTTATGACATTTTTTACAGGTTTTATCAATAAAAATGCATATTAAAAGATGTAAATGAATAAGGAGACATGTTATGGCAACCAATTCCAACCAGAGAAACACCAGAAGTACACAGGGCGGCAATCCCAAAAGGATGACTGCACAACAGCGGGAAGCAAGAAAAAGACGAAAGATCATTATCTTTGCCATTGAGATCGTAGTGATCTTAGCTATGATCGGCGTCCTGTATGTGGTGATGACCAAGACCAACACCGACGGCCCCAGCTACACCGTCCTTGAACCGGAAGATGTGGCGATCCCTGCGGAAGTCCAGAAGGAAAAAGAAGAAGGCACCATGAAAGGCTACATGAACATCGCACTGTTCGGCGTGGATGCCACCAAGGACAGCCAGCTCTATAAGGGCAGCCGAAGCGACAGCATCATGATCGCCAGCATCAACATGGATACCGGCGATATCAAGCTCGTCAGTGTTTATCGTGATACTTATTTAAACCGTGCCAACGATGTCTATGATAAGTGCAACGGCGCTTATTCCGTCGGCGGTGCAGAGCAGGCAGTAAAAATGCTCAACATGAACCTGGATATGGATATCACCAACTTTGTCACTGTAGGCTACAGAGGGCTCAGTGAGGTCATCGATGGTCTGGGCGGCGTTTATATCGATGTGGATTCCGAGGAGATCAAGCATATCAACAACTATCAGATCGGTATTGCCAATACCTTAAAATGTGACTATAAGCCGGTAACGCAGACCGGCTATCAGCTGCTGGACGGTCTGCAGGCAACCGCATACTGCCGTATCCGTTATACTGCAGGCGACGATTTCAAACGTGCCGCACGTCAGCGTGAGGTCATCAAGGCGATCGAGGAGCAGGCCAAGAAGGCGGATCTTGCTACTTTGACCAAGGTATTCAACAATGTCATCGATGATGTGTATACCAGTCTGGATTCCGAAGATATCACCAATCTGCTGGCACACATTTCCGAATACCGCATCGTGGACGAGGGTGGTTTCCCTGAGGAGAGCATGCGTACCACTGCCAATATCGGCGCAAAGGGCAGCTGTGTCATCCCTGTAGATCTGGAGAGCAATGTAGTGTGGCTGCATCAGTTCCTGTTCGAGGATGAATCTTATCAGGTGACGGACAATATCAAGGAATACAGTAATAAGATCAAATCGGACACAGATCCGTATATCAAGAGATTAAATTAGACAAAAAGCGAGGAGGCTTTCGGGCCTCCTCTTTTTTGAAAACTGACTTTTGCTTGTATATTCCAAGGTTTTATTTTATAATAAGCGAAAGGAAGAAGGGCAGGCATAAATGGACATCGATGTGATCATACCTTTGTACAAACCGGACAAGACTCTTTTTGCGCTGATCGGTCAGCTCAACCGTCAGACCTTGCCGGTCCACCGCATCATACTGATGAATACGGAGGAAAAATATTTCGAGCAGTTGGTTTACGGGTCAAGATTTTTGGAACAGCACAAAAATGTCCGGGTATTTCATCTCTCCAAAAGGGAATTTGATCACGGCGGCACGAGACGCATGGGTGTAAAAAAATCTGAGGCGGATATTTTCGTGATGATGACCCAGGATGCTGTCCCTGCAGATGACAGACTTTTGGAAACGCTGACGGCACCCTTAAGGGACCGGGAACAAAACATTGCGGCAGTCTATGGGAGACAGCTTCCAAAGGAAGGATGCAGTATGGTGGAAGCCTTTACCCGCTCCTTCAATTATCCGGATCGCTCCTGTGTCAAATCCCTGGAGGATCTGCCCAGGCTGGGTATCAAGACTTATTTCTGCTCCAACGTATGCGCTGCATACCGTCGGGATATCTATGAGGAATTGGGCGGCTTCGTAAAGCATACGATATTTAATGAAGACATGATCTATGCGGCAGGCGCTGTCAAGGCGGGCTACCGCATTGCTTATGAGGCGGAAGCAAAGGTGTATCATTCCCATGACTACACGATCAGACAGCAGTTCAGACGCAATTTTGACTTGGGAGTGTCCCAGGCCCAGTACCCGGAGGTCTTTGAGAAAGTTCCCTCGGAGGCGGAAGGAAAGAAACTGGTAAAGGAAGTCACCTCCTATCTGCGCAGACAGAAACAGCTTAGGAAACTGCCGTACTTCTATCTGCAGTGTGCCGGCAAATATGCGGGTTATCTGTTGGGCAGACATTATCGTCTGCTGCCAAAGAGCCTGGTCCTGGCATTTACGGACAATCATGAGTACTGGCGCTAACATCAATCAACAACCGGGAAAGGAAGGTATTGCGTATGTGTGGTATCGTAGGATATATTGGAAAGAAGCAGGCTGCTCCCATTATTTTGGACGGACTGGCAAAGTTGGAATACAGAGGATATGACTCTGCAGGCATCGCTGTTTTTGACGGTGAGAAGATCGTTACCCAGAAAGCGGTGGGCAGACTGAAAGTATTGGAAAACCTCACTCACGGCGGGGAGAGCCTGAAGGGATTTTCCGGCATCGGACACACCCGGTGGGCCACCCACGGCGCTCCCAGTGATCTGAATGCACATCCTCATACCAACAAAGAAAGAACCATCGCAGTGGTACACAACGGTATCATCGAAAATTATATCCCTCTTCGCAAGAAGATGCTGGATAAGGGCTATGAGTTCGTGTCGGAGACCGATACCGAGGTGCTGGCCCATCTTCTGGACTATTACTATAAGGGAAATCCTCTGGAGGCCATTACCAAGGTGCTCCACAGGGTGGAAGGCTCCTATGCACTGGGTATTATGTTCGCAGATTTTCCCGGTGAGCTTTATGCTGCCCGCAAGGACAGCCCGCTGATCGTGGGTAAGAACGAGGACGGCTGCTTCATCGCCTCCGATGTTCCTGCAATCTTAAAGTATACCAGAACTGTTTATTATATGGACAATCAGGAGGTGGTAAGGCTCGGTGCGGAGGATCTGCAGTTCTTTTCCGTGGATGAAGAACCGCTTACCAAAAAACCCGTTACCATTGACTGGGACGCAGACGCTGCGGAGAAGGCCGGCTATGAGCATTTCATGTTAAAGGAGATGTATGAGCAGCCTAAGACCATTACCGATACCATCTCCCCCCGTATCAAGGACGGAGACATCGTCATTGAAGAACTGAATATGTCCGATGAGGAACTCAAGAGCATCCGCAAGATCCACATTGTTGCCTGCGGTTCCGCTTATCATACCGGTGTTACCGCCAAGTATGTGCTGGAAGGCATGGTGCGGATCCCCGTGGAGGTGGATGTGGCCAGTGAATTCCGTTACCGTGATCCCATCCTGGAGGAAGGAAGCATGGTGATCGTCATCAGCCAGTCCGGTGAGACCGCAGACACTCTGGCTGCCTTAAGAGAGTCCAAGGCCAGAGGCTTTAAGGTGCTTGGCATCGTGAATGTGGTGGGCAGCTCCATTGCCAGAGAGGCAGACAGCGTCATGTATACCTGGGCAGGGCCCGAGATCGCTGTTGCGACCACCAAGGCATACAGCGCCCAGCTGGTTGCCCTGTATATGCTTGCCATGAAGCTTGCCAAGGTGCGTGGCAACATCAATGAGGAACAGTTTGCAAATCTGCTGAACGATTTAAGATGCCTGCCTGACCAGATCGAGCTTTTGCTGGGGCAGAAGGAGAAGATCCAGCATTTTGCCAACCGTTATGTGGGAGCGCGGGATATCTTCTTTATCGGAAGAGGCATTGATTATGCCATTTCCCTGGAAGGTTCCCTGAAGCTGAAAGAGATTTCCTATATCCATTCGGAGGCATATGCGGCAGGCGAATTGAAGCACGGGACCATTTCCCTGATCGAGGATGGTACGCTGGTGGTGGCATTGTCCACCCAGCCGGAACTGTTCCAGAAGACCATCAGCAATATGGTGGAAGTAAAAGCAAGAGGGGCGTTTGTGATGGCAGTGACCAATGAAGGCAACAAGGCCATTGAGAAGGCTGCGGACTATGTGGTATACATCCCGGAAACCAATCCCTGGTTTTCCAATTCGTTAGCCATCATTCCTTTGCAGTTGTTTGCTTATTATGTGGCGGTGGGCAGAGGCTGCGATGTGGATAAGCCCAGGAATCTGGCAAAGTCCGTGACGGTAGAATGATTTCACACACTGATAATATTTTTATCACAATTCGGACACAAATCGAAACTATACTGAGTACATAAAGATAAAGGAAAGAGGGTAATCATTATGTACGAAAATGATAATTATTCCGGTACTGACACCGGCGTTCATACAGCCGGACAGTTCAGCGGCGCAGCTTTTGAAGAAACGATTTCCTCCGGCAGGGATTACGGCACCGGCCGGGCAGAATATAATGCTGCTTATAGGGAAGTGCATGGGGAGCCGGGAGCGGACAACAATGCCGCAGCCGGGGCCGAAAAAGACCGCAAAAAGAAAAAGAGCGGCGGTTTTGTGCGCAAAGCACTGCTCAGTGTCAGCTTGGGACTCCTTTTTGGCATCTTTGCCGGACTTGGATTTTATGGAGTACGGCAGGCTGCGGGACTTTTGGGTGATGAACCCGGACAGGCCGTATCAGGCAGCGCCCTGGATACCGCCGATGAGAGCGGAAGCGAAAAAGAAGTGCTGACGGAAGACGGACAACCTGCATTTCAGTCCATCAATTATATCACTTCCGATGTGTCGGAGGTAGTGGAGGATGTGATGCCTGCCATGGTGTCCATCATCAATAGCTATACGTCAACGGAGAATTATTGGGGACGTACCATTAAGGAACAATATGAAGCCAGCGGTTCCGGCATCATCGTAGCGGAGAATGCGGAAGAACTCCTGATCGTCACCAATCAGCATGTGGTGGCGGACGCCGACAGCCTGGAGGTGACTTTCATCGACGGGACGGAAGCGGCAGCCCGCATCAAAGGAATGGATTCGGAGATGGATCTGGCGGTGATCGCAGTTTCCCTGGAAGATCTTAGCGAGGACACCAAGGTAGCCATCACCGTTGCAACTTTGGGCAACAGTGATGAGCTGAAACTGGGAGAGCCGGTGATCGCCATCGGCAACGCCCTTGGATATGGTCAGTCCGTAACCAATGGTATTGTCAGCGCCCTTGACAGGGAAATCAAGCTGGAGGATGGCTCCACAGGCACTTTTATTCAGACCAATGCGGCCATCAATTACGGCAATTCCGGCGGCGCTCTGCTGAATATCAAAGGGGAGGTCATCGGTATCAACTCCAACAAATTTGGCGGCGAGGCCATTGAAGGAATGGGATATGCGATCCCCATCACCTCTGCCAGCCCTATCATTGCTGATCTGATGGAGCGTCAGACCAGGAACAAGGTGGCGGAAGGAGATGCCGGCTATATCGGGATCGAACTTCAGGAAGTAAACAGTCAGATCGCCAAGATGTATAATATGCCGGAAGGTGTTTTTGTGGTAAATGTGATCGAGGGCGGTGCTGCTGACAAGGCCGGTATTATGAGCGGCGATATTATCGTGAAGTTTGACGGTGAGAAGATTTCCTCCTATTCCGATCTGCAGTCATGTCTTCAGTACTATGCAGTGGGCGACAGCGCGGATGTTACTGTTATGAGGCAGGAAAAAGGTGAATATGTACCTTACGAGTACACACTTACGTTAGGAAAGAAACCGTCGGGTTCCAGATAAAGATCGATCAGGACAAAAAGGATTTCAGACAGCGGAACATCAAAAGCTGTCGGGAATCCTTTTTTATATCAAAATTTTTGCTTTTCGATTTATAAAAACTTCACTTGTGGCAGACCCTGTTATTAGGTATAATAGATAAGGCCGAAGAAAAATATGCCGAATTTTACAATACACAAAAAAGACAAAACGATTGGAGACCGGCTATGTCTGATGATTATAGAGAAATAACGGATAACGAAGAAAACCGGAACGAAGAAACCAAAAGCGAAGAGATCAAAAAGGAAGAGATCAAAAAAGAAGAGATCTCAAACGAAAAGACAGACAACGACAAGGAATATGAGGACGTCTGCTTTGTCTGCCGCAGGCCGGAGAGCAAAGCGGGCAAGATGTTCAAGCTCCCCAGCGATATCTGTGTATGTAATGACTGCATGCATAAGACCATGGAGACTGTGAGCCAGTTCGATTATCAGGGTATGCTCAACAATTCCAACATCAGTTTTGTGAATCTGGCAGATCTGCAGGGCAGCAACGGCATCCCCAACAAGCAGAAACTGAAAAAGAAAAAGAAGCAGGAGGAGACTGCCCCTGTGTTGAACATCAGGGATATCCCGGCGCCCCACAAGATCAAGGCAAGCCTGGATGAATATGTGGTGGGGCAGGAGCATGCCAAGAAGGTCATTTCCGTGGCTGTGTACAACCATTATAAGCGTGTGGCCACCAACACTATGGACGAGATCGAGATCGAAAAATCCAATATGCTAATGATCGGGCCTACGGGATGCGGTAAGACCTACCTGGTAAAGACCCTGGCAAGACTTCTGGATGTGCCCCTTGCCATTGCGGATGCCACTTCCCTTACGGAGGCGGGCTATATCGGTGACGATATCGAGAGCGTGGTGTCCAAGCTGCTGGCAGCCGCAGACAATGATGTGGAAAAGGCAGAGCGCGGCATCATCTTTATCGATGAGATCGACAAGATCGCCAAGAAAAAGAATACTACCACCCGGGATGTCAGCGGTGAGAGCGTACAGCAGGGGATGTTAAGACTCTTGGAGGGGGCCGAGGTGGAGGTGCCGGTAGGCGCCAACAGCAAGAACGCCATGGTTCCGTTGGCTACGGTAAACACCAGAAATATCCTGTTTATCTGCGGCGGCGCTTTCCCGGATCTGGAAGATATCATCAAAGAACGTCTGAACAAGACATCTTCCATCGGGTTCAATGCCCAGTTGAAGGATCAGTATGACAAGGATAAGAACATTCTGTCCAAGGTCACGGTGGAAGACTTGCGCAAATTTGGCATGATTCCCGAGTTTATCGGGCGTCTCCCTGTCATTTACACTTTGGAAGGACTTTCCAAGGAGATGATGGTCAGGATCTTGAAGGAGCCCAGAAATGCCATTTTAAAACAGTATCAGAAACTTTTGGAATTGGACGAGGTAAAACTGGAGTTTACGGACGGTGCCCTGGATGCCATTGCCGAAAAAGCCATGGAGAAGGATACGGGCGCCAGAGCCCTTCGTTCCATTATTGAGGAATTCATGCTGGATATCATGTATGAGATCCCCAAAGATGACAATATCGGCAAAGTGACCATCACCAGGGAATATATTGAAGGAACGGGCGGCCCTATCATTGATATCCGCAGCAATCAGATCCTGGAACCCATGGAGAACTTGAAAGAAATTTCTCAATAAAATCAGATCCTCCCTATTGACATCCCGCAGAAATATGGTAATATTAACGTATGAACAATGGTTCATACGAAGAAACGACGTGGATGTTGACAGGGAGGATCATTTTATGAAAAAGACTTATAAGATTGAAGTGGATTGCGCGGCATGTGCTTTGAAGATGGAGGATGCAGCAAAAAAAGTAACCGGTGTGGCAGATGCTGCGGTGAGCTTCATGACCCAGAAAATGAAGATAGAGTTTGCGGAAGGTGCCCAGGAGCAGGCGGTTATGGAGCAGGTGGTAAAGGCCTGCAAAAAAGTGGAGTCCGATTGCGAAATCTTCCTGTAGGATACAAAAGAGTGATAAACAGGAGGGCGTAACATGACAAAGAAGCAGAAAAGAACACTTTATCGGATCATCCTTGCGACCGTGCTTATAGCGGTCCTGCATTTTTTGCCGGTGCAGGGGATGTGGCGGCTGGCACTTTACATGGTTCCATATCTGATCATTGGTTATGATATCCTGAAGAAAGCCTTTTTGGGTATATGCCACAGGGAGGTCTTTGATGAGAACTTTCTGATGGCGGTTGCTACCATAGGAGCTGTTATCCTGGGGGATTATACCGAGGGAGTGGCGGTCATGCTGTTTTATCAGATCGGGGAGCTGTTCCAGTCGGTGGCTGTGGGAAAGAGCCGCAGGAATATCAGCGCACTGATGGACATCCGCCCGGATTATGCCAATATTGAGGATGAGGAAGGCAATCTGGAGCAGGTAGACCCCGATGAGGTGGAGATCGGTACGGTCATTGTGGTGCGGCCCGGTGAAAAGATCCCCATCGACGGTGTGGTGGAAGAGGGCAGTGCCGTGTTGAATACCAGCGCCCTGACAGGAGAAAGTCTTCCCAGAGAAGCGGTGCCGGGGGATGCTGTCATCAGTGGCTGCGTGAATATGACGGGTCTGTTAAAGGTCCGCACCACTAAGGAATTCGGAGAGTCCACCGTATCCAGGATACTGGATCTGGTGGAAAATTCCAGCATGAAGAAGTCTCGTTCCGAGAATTTCATCACCAAATTTGCAAGATATTACACGCCTGCGGTCTGCTATGGCGCCCTGGCTCTGGCATTGCTTCCTCCCATTGTGAATCTTTTGATGGGCAATCCGGCAGCCTGGGGAGAGTGGATCATCCGAGCTTTGACCTTCCTTGTCATCAGTTGTCCCTGTGCACTGGTGATCTCGATCCCCTTGAGCTTTTTTGGGGGCATCGGCGGTGCTTCTGCCTGCGGTATCCTGGTGAAAGGCTCCAATTATCTGGAGGCACTCTCCCAGACAAAGTATGTGGTATTTGACAAGACCGGTACTCTGACCAAGGGGGTATTCCGGGTGATACGGACTGTGCCTGCAGGCCATGACATGGATGAGAAGAAACTGCTCTTTTATGCGGCTTATGCGGAAAGCTATTCCAATCATCCCATCAGCAAGAGCCTCAAAGAAGCCTTTGGGGAA
The DNA here is from genome assembly GCA_017621075.1 of Lachnospiraceae bacterium. Taxonomy (GTDB): domain Bacteria; phylum Bacillota; class Clostridia; order Lachnospirales; family Lachnospiraceae; genus Acetatifactor. The sequence continues at coordinate 33,837 of JAGATV010000017.1, read as the reverse complement.
GAACCGGAACCCGGCAGGGTGACGGATGTGGAGGAGATCGGCGGACACGGTGTCACAGCCTGGGTGGACGGGAAACAAGTGGCAGCCGGAAACGCAAAACTGATGAAGAAACTGGGTGTTCCTTACGAGGAAGCAGAGGGAATCGGAACCGTAGTGTATGTGGCAGTGGATGGAAGCTATGGGGGATATATCCTCATTGCCGATGTGGAAAAGGAACAGGCAGGGGAGGCGGTGGCAGCCCTGAAAAAGGCGGGGATCAAAAAGACCGTCATGCTGACCGGAGACGGAAGGGAAGTTGCAGAGGACGTGGCTTCCAGGCTGGGTGTGGATGAAGTACACAGCGAGCTTTTGCCCGGGGATAAGGTGGCGTGGGTGGAAAAGCTCCTCGCCCAAAAGAAGGCCGGGGAGAAGTTGGCCTTTGTAGGAGACGGCATCAATGACGCTCCGGTGCTGTCCCGGGCAGATATCGGCATCGCCATGGGAGCTCTGGGGTCCGATGCGGCCATCGAGGCGGCAGATGTGGTGCTGATGGACGACAATCCCATGAAGATCGCTCTTGCTATGCGGATTTCCAGAAAGTGTATGCGTATCGTTTATGAAAATATCGTATTTGCCCTTGGCATAAAAGCTTTGTGCCTGATCCTGGGAGCACTGGGCATCGCCGGCATGTGGGCAGCCATCTTTGCAGATGTGGGTGTCATGGTACTGGCAGTACTGAATGCCATCCGGTGTCTGAAGATAAAATAAACAGGAAATGTAAAACAAAAGGACCGTTGCCCTGCCAAAGCACATAAGATAGTAAAAATATCATTATGGTGGCTTATGGATTGTAAGGCAAGGGTCCTTTCTGATCATTATTATGATGTCATCACCGATTATCCTCTGCGGATCGAAAACGTGGAAGGATATGATCTGTGTTCCACGGATGTGGAACATCTCTACAATATCGTTTATATCAATCGCAGCGGAGCCGGTAATATTTTGGAACAATTTCAGGAATATCAGAGTATGCCCAAATTGTATGGGCTGATGCAGGGAACGGGGGTGGCAGGCGGATTTGACCCGGGCAGCCTGATAGCCGGCGGCATCACACAGATACAGCGCCCACCCTTGAATCTGACGGGAAGAGGTACAGTGGTCTGCATCATCGACACGGGGATTGATTATACCAATGCAGCTTTTCGGGATGCAGACGGGAATACCAGGATACTGGCGATCTGGGATCAGACCATACAGGAGGGCACACCGCCGGAGGGCTTCCTTTACGGCACCGAATATACCACAGAGGAGATCAACCGGGCACTGCGTTCTCCGGACCCCTATTCCGTGGTGCCTTCCAGGGATGAGAACGGGCACGGAAGCGCCATGGCGGGGATCGCTGCGGGAAGCAGCATAGACGGCGGCTATACTTACCTGGGAGCGGCACCGGATGCCTGGCTGGTGGTGGTGAAACTGAAGGAGTGTAAGCCGTACCTGCGGGAATTTTATCTGGTGCCCGGTGAGGTCCCTGCCTATCAGGAGAATGATATTATGCTGGCGGTGGAATATGCCGATTCTTTTGCCCGGGTCTTTCGCAGACCGGTGGTGATCTGCCTGGGTGTGGGCACCAACATGGGCGATCACAGCGGAAGTTCCTTCCTGTCAGAATATCTGAGTGCAGTGGCAGTCAGACGCAGCAGGGGTGTGGTAGTGTGCGGCGGAAACGAGGGAAATGCCGCCCATCACTATCAGGGACAGTTGCCTGTCCGTTCCGTGGGAGGGGAAAACAGTGTGGATGTGGAAATCCGGGTGGGCGAAGGCTCCCGCGGATTTTATCTGGAACTGTGGGGAAATGTTCCGGACGTGTTCAACTTAAGTATCCGGTCTCCGGGAGGAGAAGTCATACCACCCACCAGACTGGGGCTGAATCAAAGTATTACCTACGGGTTCATCTATGAGAGGACGAGGGTCACCATAGACGGCACCCTTGTGGAGCCCAATTCCGGGGAGCAGTTGATCCGATTTCGGATAGAGGACCCTACCCCAGGGATCTGGACATTGCGGGTGATGGCAGTGGGGGAGTTACACAACGGCACTTTTCACCTGTGGCTGCCTATAACGGCATTCCTGGACGTACCCATCTATTTTTTGTCCCCTGATCCTTATATCACACTGACGGAGCCGGCCATGGCCAGGGATATCATCAGTGTGTCCACCTACAATTCCCGGAACAACAGCTTCTATACGGAGTCGGGGAGAGGATTTACGCGCACGGGGGCGATCCGGCCGGATTTTGCGGCACCGGGAGTGGATGTATCCACTATATTCGGGAAAAATACCGGCAGCAGTCTTGCGGCTGCCATCACGGCAGGTGCCGTCGCCCAGTTTTTGCAGTGGGCTGTGGTGGAAGGCTACAACAGCAATGCGGAGAGCCGTGAGATCAGGAATTACTTTATCCGGGGTGCCTCCCGTGATGCCAATCTGACCTATCCCAACCGGGAATTCGGTTACGGCAGACTGAATATGGTAGGAACCTTTGATGCGCTGATCGGAGTGTAGATTTCAAAGCGGGGCACTGCCCTTGCAAGAGAAGCCTGTTTGTGATAAAATCAATAGTTATATAGCGGGTATGAGGCATCCTGCCCGGACTGCAGATAAAAAGTGAGGAAACCGTGGAAAGAAAGTACCGTCATGAGATAAAGTATATATGTACGGAGCAGGAACTTAAGCTGATTGAGAGCCGTATCGGAACCATGTTAAAACGGGACCCTCATGTGGGACCGTCAGGAATCTATACGATTCGGAGTGTCTATTTTGATGATTATGACAATACCTGTTTTTATGAAAGTGAAGACGGGGTGAATTCCAGGGAAAAGTTCCGTATCCGCACTTATAACGGGGACACGGAGCATATTACGCTGGAATGTAAACAGAAGCTGAACGGCAAAAACCACAAGGATAGCTGCCCGTTGACAAAGGAGCAGTGCAGGGCGATCCTGGAAGGAACACTCTGTTGGGAACAGGTGCGTCAGACTGTGGCATATAAGGACGAGCGGAAAGTGTTCCACAAATTCTTTTCTGATTACAGCACCCGCTTTTTGCGTGCAAAGGTCATCGTGTCTTACGAGCGGACGCCTTTTGTCTGTGAAACAGGCAATGTGCGGATCACCTTTGACAGAAATATATCCGGATCGTCTCAGGTCGGGCGTTTTCTGGATCGGGAAATCATAAAATGTCCGGTGATGCCCCCGGGACAGCACATCCTGGAAGTGAAATACGACGAGCTGCTGCCGGACTATCTGTACAACGCCATGCAGATCGGCAGCCTGAAACAGACGGCGTACTCTAAATATGTGATCTGTCGGCAATTCTGCGGATAAAGAAAAGGAGAAAAATATGGGATTTCAAGACGTACTGAAAAAATCATTTCTGGAGGGTTTTGCTTCTGCTGACCTTTCCACGACTTCCATACTCATATCGCTGACAGTGACGGCGGCTATCGGGATCTATATCTTTGCGGTGTACCGCATTGCTGCCAGAAGGAATTTTTATTCCAAGAGCTTTAACATCTCTCTGGTGGCGCTGGCAGTGATCACGGCGGCAGTCATTCTCACCATACAGTCCAGTGTGGTGATCTCCCTGGGTATGGTAGGTGCTCTTTCCATCGTCCGTTTCCGCACGGCAGTGAAGGATCCTCAGGATCTGGTGTTTTTGTTCTGGTCCATTTCCACGGGCATTATCTGTGGCGCCGGACTTTTTGAGGTGGCAGCCATCATGGCCGCACTGGTGACCATTGTGATCCTTCTGCTGGAGCTTCTGCCGGTACGAAAGGAATCCATGCTCCTGATCGTCAATGCACAAGATTGTGATGTGGAGGAAAAATTGAAAGAAGCGGTTTCCAAGTATGCGGGAAGCTATCAGGTCAAGTCACGCAACCTTACCGTAAATGGCATGGATCTTGTTATGGAACTGCGGGTGAAAGATGGGGGAAGCTTGGTAAAGGAAGTGGGAGCATTAGAAAAGGTCAGATCCGTATCCCTTCTTTCCCATGACGGTGAAGTAACTTACTAGCTTAGAACAAAGATTGCAGAGGAATCAATATTCCTCTGCAATATCTATTTCTGCCTGTTCTGCGGCGATCGTGCTATGGGCGTAAGGTGTCTCGTGCAGATAGACGGCCCAGTATCCTAATCCCACGATCAGGGCGCCGCCTATGACATTGCCCAGGGACACCGGCAAAAGATTGCCCCAAAGGAAACTGCCCCAATTGAGGCTGCCGGCGGGAATGCCGTATTCCAGAGAGGTCAAAAGAGCCGCAACTCCAAAGTACATATCGGCAACACAATGCTCGAAGCCACAGAGGACAAACAGGAAGATGGGCCAGAAGCTGGTGAGGAGCTTGCCGGACACATTCTTGGAGGCAAAGGCCATCCAGACTGCGATACACACAAGGATGTTGCAGAGGATGCCGCGGATCAGGCTCTCTGAAAAACTCAAATCAGTTCTGGCCACTCCGGCATTCACAATACTCTGTGCCAGAGCGCCGCTAAAGAGGGAAGGGGTATGGCCGTATACCACCAGCAGCGCCACGAAGGCGGCGCCCATGAAGTTGCCGATATATGCAAAGAACCAGTTCTTCAACATTTTTCGCAAGGAGATTTTCTTTTCCAGGACGGAGATGATGATAAGGCTGTTCCCGGTAAAGAGCTCACTGCCGGAGATCAGGCACATGGCCATACCCGCAGGGAACACAATGGCGCCCAAAAGCCTGGAAAGGGAACCGGTCGGAACCGTACAGGAAGCAGTGGTGGAAGCAATGCCGGCAAAGCCGATAAAGATGCCGGCGAAGAAAGCCAGCAAAAATGTCTTAAAAGCGGAAATATTGACCTTGTGGATTCCCACATCAATATAATTTCTGGCAATTTCCAAAGGTGAATGCATATCTGTCCCTCCTAAATCCGTTATTATTTATCTTACCATGTATTTATATTGCAATTCAACAAGATTATTTCGGCAAAGTTGTTGATTTCTGCCAGTAAAAGGTTTAAAATATCAATTTGACCGGTAACAAAAGGAAAGGCAGGCGGGAAGATGAAAAAGGAAAAGAACAGCATCTGTCTGATATTGATCCTTACCCTGGTTTTGGGAACCTTGTGCCTGCAAACGATGCCGGACCTTTTGGGAGACAGTCCTGATGCCTGTTCTGCGGCATGGCGTGGGAGGCTTGAAAAGCAATATGCGGAAAGAGTACCTTTTGCGTCCGAACAGGCATATCTGGATGCATCGGGCGGATTGGGAGATCTGTTTTTCAGATCCTGTCCGGATGCCGGAAGTCACAGGCAACCTGCATTGGGCAGTGACAGACTCCTTTCCTGTAAAGCGGCATTTTGGCCATACCGGTGTTTTTCTTCTTTGGAAGACTGCGGGGGCTTGGTCTGGGAGCACCTGAGCAGCCACATCATTATCGATTACGTCCATCATCAGGACGGATTCAAGAATCTTATGTGATTATATGTCAAAGGAGACGGAACCTATGTGGATACATAGGCTTTTTTGGCGTATAGGAAAACAGTTTGGAGAAGAACAGGCATATAAGGAGGCAGAAGCATAATGATAGCACAGATTTTAGCAGTGGTGATCTTTGTGGTAATGTTCGCATTGATCGTTTCGGAAAAAGTAGAGAGGCATATAGCATCCATGGGCTGTGGAGCCCTGATGCTGACGGTGGTTTTCGGATTTTGCATGCACAGTATGACGGCGGTGTTGGAGACCTTGAATATCAGAAGTATCTTTACGCTTGATTTCTGGTATCATACCGGGTCTGCTGCCGAGACCTCGGCGGGAATCAACTGGGAGACCATTCTCTTCATTGCGGGGATGATGGTAATGGTGGAAGGAATGGGAAGAGCCGGATTTTTCAGGTGGCTCTGTATCAGGATCGCAAAGGCAGTGCGCTACCAGGTGATCCCTATTTTCGTTACCTTTATGGTCATGTCTTTCGGACTGGCCATGTTTATTGACAGTATCACGGTGATTTTGTTCCTGGCGGCAGTGACGGTGGAGCTTTCCCAGCTTTTGAAGTTCAATCCCGTTCCCATGATCCTGTCGGAGATCTTCTGTGCCAATCTGGGAGGCTCAGCCACCATGTGCGGCGATCCGCCCAATATCATCATCGGCACTTCCCTGGGATATACGTTTGGTGACTTCATCACCAACACAGGTCTGATCGCGGTAATATCCCTGGTGTTCATCATCCTTTATTTTTATCTCTGCTTTCGCAAGGAGCTGAAGCAGAAACCGGAAGACAAAGAGACCATCGTCTATCCTGATCCTGCCGGTGCCATACAGGACAAGCGGGCATTTGCTGTCAGCAGCGCAATCTTTGCAGGTGCGGTGATCCTTTTGGTCACGCATGCGCAGACGGGATTGACGGTGGCTTCCATTGGGCTTATGATAGGGGTAGTGACATTGGTGGCAGCCGGGAAAGATGCGGTAATCCTGCTTCGGAAAGTAGATTACAGCACTTTGGCATTCTTTACCGGATTGTTCGTGGTGGTAGGAGGACTGGAGCAGACCAAAATCCTTGGCGTCATTGCTGATTTCATCGCAAGGATCAGCGGGGATAACATGCTTTTGATGATCGCCATCGTTTTGTGGGTATCTGCCATCGCCAGTGCTTTTGTGGATAATATCCCCTTTGCAGCTACCATGATTCCCATTATCAAGACTTTGTCCCAGACAGTGGGAGTGGATCTTGCGGTATTGGCTTGGACGCTGGCTCTGGGGACAGATATCGGCGGGAGCGCAACACCCATCGGTGCCTCTGCCAATGTGGTGGGGATCTCTGTGGCCTCCAGGAGCGGACATCTGATAGGTTGGGGAAAATACTGTAAGTATGCGGCTCCGGCTACCATTATCGTAGTCTTCATTTCCATGCTATGCATCTATGTCAGATATTGTGGAATCGCAGGCTAAAGGAGGAAAAATATGGAAAGACAACTGATTATTTCCGTTGGACGTGAGTTCGGGAGCGGCGGTCATGAAATTGCCGAGGAATTGGCCCGTAGGTTTGACATCCCGCTGTATGACAGCAATCTGCTGGAATGTATTGCGCAGGAAAGAAAACTGGATGGCAAACTGCTTGGAAAATACGATGAGAAGCCCAAGAACAGGCTGCTTTACCGGAAAGTCAAGGGATTCTCCAACTCTCCTCAGGAGAATGTGGCCAATCTCCAGTTCCAATACCTGAAAAAGATGGCGGAGGAAGGAAAATCCTTTGTGATCGTGGGGCGCTGTGCAGAGACCAAACTGAAAGAGTTTCCGGCGCTGGTGTCGGTGTTCATTTTGGGCAGGACGGAGACAAAGATACAGCGCATCGTGGAAAAATACCATGTCCTGCCGGCAGGGGCAGCCCAGATGATGAAACGGGAAGATGCCAGCCGCAAGAGCTATCACAACTACCACTGCCAGGAAAAGTGGGGAGATTCCAGGACGTATGATCTTACCGTCAACAGCAGCTATTTAGGCGTTTTGGGAACTGCGGATGTGATCGAAAGCTATATCAGGAAGCGGATGGAAGCATGACGGATGATAGCTTGTGAAAAATGTACAAAAAGAAAATATAAATATTGAAATTCCTGTAAAAATTGGTATACTGTATCATGGAGGGAATTGGGGCAATTGTGCAGTGCTGAATAATTGGTCGGGGTTCTTTCCAAAGATTTGTAAAAAATAACAGAAGACGGAGAGAGTAATCATGGAAGCATTTTTGATCTTAGTCATTGTGGCAGCCCTGCTTGCCCTTGGCTATGCAGCTTTTAACTTCGCAAGCGTGAAAAAGCTGGAAGAAGGAACAGATCGTATGTCCGAGATCGCAGAAGCAATCCGTATCGGTGCCAATGCCTTTATTACATACGAGTACAAGATCATCGCTATCGTTGTAGCGGTCATCACAGTTGTTTTTGCAGGTATCTTTAGTATTCAGTACGGAAAATTCAGTTGGGAGCCCTCGGTATGCTTTGTCATCGGCGTATGCATGAGTGCAGCGGCCGGCTGGGTAGGCATGAAGATCGCTACTTATGCCAATGTCAGAGTGTCAAATACAGCACGTTTGACCAAGAACATCGGCTCTACTTTGAAAGCGGCTTTAAAGGGCGGTTCCGTAATGGGCCTCTGCGTGGGCGGTTTCGCACTGCTTGGCCTGTTTCTTGTGTATATCATATTCGGATATGGGCTGAACATGATTTCCATTGAAGCCCTGCGGGACGGACAGCACATCTTCACTCAGTGCCTGTCCTGTTATGCGCTGGGTTGTTCTATCGTGGCTATGTTCAACCGTGTAGGCGGCGGTATCTACACCAAGGCGGCAGATATGGGTGCAGATCTGGTTGGTAAGACCGAGGCACATATCCCTGAGGATGACCCTCGTAACCCTGCAACCATTGCCGACAATGTAGGTGATAATGTGGGCGATGTGGCCGGCTTAGGTTCCGATCTGCTGGAATCCTTCGTAGGCGCCATTTCTTCTGCCATCATCCTGGCTGTCAGCCTGTTTTTGACAAATGTGGCAAACAATCAGGAAGTATCTGACACACTTTTGATGAAGATGATGTATTTTCCGCTGGTATTTGCAGCAATCGGACTGATCGCCTCCTGTTTGGGCATCGCTTATGTATTGCTCAAGAAAGGTTCCGACAATCCTCACAGGGATCTGAATATTTCTACCTGGAGTGCAGCAGCCATCACCATTGTGGGCGGCCTTGGAGCAACCTATTTCATGTTTGGCAGCGAGGCGGCAAGCGTGCTTGTACCTGCCGGCTTCAATTTAGGATTCCTCTCCCCTTGGATCGCAGCATCCCTGGGTGTTATCAGCGGTGTTATCATCGGCGGCATTGCAGAGTATTATACCAGTTATGATTTCAAGCCCACCCAGAAGATCGCAGAGAGCTCCAAGGAAGGTCCTGCGCTTACGATCACACAGGGTCTTGCGGTAGGAATGAAGTCCTGTATGTTCCCGTTGATCGTACTTGGTATCACCACTTATGTTTCTTTTGCGGTATCCGGCATGTTCGGTATCGCTATGGCAGCAGTGGGTATGCTTTCCTTCGTGTCTGCCACCGTATCTGTTGATACCTACGGCCCCATCTCCGACAATGCCGGCGGTATTGCGGAAATGTCTGAGTTGGAGAGCGAAGTGAGAGAGATCACTGACAAGCTGGATTCTGTGGGCAATACCACTGCAGCTATCGGTAAGGGATTTGCAATCGGTTCTGCCTCTTTGGCAGCATTGTCCCTGATGGTTTCCTTCCTGTATGCATTTCAACCGGAAGGCTCCAGCCTGGATCTGAATTTTACCAACCCGCTGATCTTGGCAGGTGCCCTGGTGGGAGGTGCCCTTCCTTTCCTGTTCTCGGGTATGCTCATCGAGGCAGTGGCCAACGCAGCCCGCAAGATGGTAGAGGAAGTAAGACGCCAGTTTAAAGAGATTCCCGGAATCTTAGAGGGAAAGGCAAAACCGGATTACAAGACCTGTATCGAGATCTCTTCCCAGGGAGCACTTAAGGAGATGCGTGTTCCTGCCATCCTTTCCATCGTGTTCCCGGTAGTATCCGGTTTCCTGTTCGGACCTTATTTTGTAGGTGGTCTTTTGATCGGTGCAACCCTGTCTGCCATTATGCTGGCAATCTTTACCGGCAATGCAGGCGGCGCATGGGACAATGCAAAGAAGTACATCGAATCCGGTGCACTGGAAGGACAGAAGAAGGGTTCTCCTGCCCACGATGCAGCCGTGGTTGGCGATACGGTGGGTGATCCTTTAAAGGATACCGTAGGACCTTCCCTGGATATCCTGATCAAGATCATGTCCACTGTTTCCCTGGTAGCGGCAGTGCTGTTCTACAATTACAACCTGCTGTATCTGATCTTCGGAATCCGTTAACAGGCAATCAGTCACAGGACTGGTGTATGCAGGATATATCAAAATGGCAAGAAAAGGCTCATGAATTGTTCATGAGCCTTTTTAATGGTTTTTTTACAGATAGTTTATGTTTGTTTCAGAAAGCACCTCTTGACAGTACATATAATAGGTGTTATATTACATGTATAACAAAAGAAAGGAGAGATGATTATGTTGATGCCGAGTAAAAATGTTTTTCATGATGTTTTTGGGGAGAACCTGTTTGATGGCTTAATGGATTCGCCTTTCGAGGAGGAGTGGTTTGGTAAGAGGAACCCGTTATACGGAAAGCGTGCAGGACGGATGATGAAGACGGATGTCCGGGAGAAAAAGGACAGCTATGAAGTCATGATCGATCTGCCCGGATTTGACAAGGATGAGATCAATGTACAACTGGACAACGGTTATCTGACCATTTCAGCAGCAAAGGGCCTGGATAAGGATGAGAAGGCAAAAGACGGACAGTTTATCCGCAGGGAACGTTATGCCGGAGCCATGAGCAGGAGCTTCTTTGTTGGAGAAGAGGTTACAAGGGAGGAAATCAAGGCAAAATACAAAAATGGTATTTTGAAGCTGGATATTCCGAAGAAGGAGCCCGAAAACAGGGAGAAGAATTCTTACATTGCCATCGAGGGCTGATAAAGCCGGATCAGGTGACAGACCCGGAGCAAAAAGAAAAGCACATTGCCGACAGTAAAAAGATCGGCAATGTGCTTTTGTGTTCTGCAAAATGTGGAAAGATTATGCTGTGATAACGGTTCCGGCCTTTCCTTTTACGGCATCCTTCACACTCTGGATGGAAGTGATGAGGACTTTGCCGCCGGGAACCTTTTCCAGATAAGCAATGGCAGCCTCGATCTTGGGGAGCATGGTGCCCGCCTCGAACTGTCCCTGCTCCATCAGCTCTTTGGCCTCGGTGATGGTCATGGAAGAGATGGGGGTCTGGCTGTCGGTGCCAAAATTTTTGTAGACACAATCTACACTGGTCAGGATGATCAGTTCGTCCGTCTTTAGATCGGCGGCAAGCTTTCCGGCAATAGCATCTTTTTCAATCACGGCAGAGGCACCCTTCAGGGCATGTTTCTGTTCAATTACGGGAATACCGCCGCCGCCGCAGGCGATCACTACCTGGTCGGCATCGGCCAGGGTGCGGATGGCATCAATCTCTACGATATCAATGGGTTTGGGGGCAGCTACCACACGGCGGAAGCCTTTGCCCGGGTCTTCTTTGACGTAATTGCCCTTTTTGATCTCGGTCTCGGCATCCTCTTTGGACATATAGCGTCCGATGACCTTGGTGGGCTCATAGAAAGCCTCGTCATAAGGATCTACGGTTACCTGGGTCAGGATGGTGCTGACGGGTTTGGAGATGCCGCGTCCGATCAGTTCGGCCCGAAGGGCATTCTGGATATCATAACCAACATAACCCTGGCTCATGGCAGAGCATACGCACATGGGAGCAGGCGTATAGTCTATGTACACACGGCGCAGCTCGGTCATTGCCTTGTGAATCATGCTGACCTGGGGGCCGTTGCTGTGGGTGATGGTGAGCTGGTAATCTTCCTCGACCAGATCGGCCAAAGCTCTTGCGGTCACTTTTACAGCGTCCCATTGTTCTGTGGTGGTGTAGCCCAAGGCATCGTGTCCCAGAGAAACTACAACTTTCTTTTTGCTCATATTGTTACCTCGCTCTGTTTGAAATATTCCCTGCTTGAGAGAATCAACTATCTATGATTTTATCACATCTTTATTTTCCTGTATAGTCTCAAGCATCCGATCCAGTACCTCAAAATAATTTTCAAAGGTCTTACGGCAGCAGCCGGGGTCCTTTATGGCGATGCCGGGGGCCCTAAGGCCGATCAGGGAGAAACCCATAGCCATGCGGTGGTCATCATAAGTGTCCACGAAGGAGGGGGCAGGGGTGCCCGGATAGATGGTGATGCTGTCCTGAGTTTCTTCACAGCGGATCTTCATTTTGGAAAGCTCTGTCACGATGGCGTGGATGCGGTCGCTCTCCTGGAAACGGATGTGTCCGATGCCGGTGATGGTGGTGGGACTGTCCGCAAAGGGAGCGATGGCAGCAAGGGTGATAGCCTGATCCGAGCAGGCTGACATGTCCACTGTCACCCCATGGTAAGCGGGGGAGGCAGGGGGACTTAGCAGGATGCCGTCCGGGGTATCCTCCATAGTGCAGCCCATCTGCACCAAAATCTGTAAGAAGGCCATATCGCCCTGCAGGGAATGAGGGTGCACATGCCTTACCAGTACCGGGATATGCAACAATGGTACACAGGCATAGAAATAGCAGGCGGCGGAGACATCCGGTTCCACCAGGTAATCCCGGCTTTGGTAGGTCTGGCCGGATCTTGTCAGGAAGGAATCTTTGGTTTCGCCGCTGCCCGGGATATGTTCTGCCTTCACCCCGAACTGTTCCATCATCCTGCAGGTCATATGGATATAGGACATGCCATGGGTGCCTTTCACATGGATGGTGAAATCTTCTGCAGAAAGGCAGGAGGCGATCAGCAGGGCACTTAAGAACTGGCTGCTGTGCCCGATATCGATGGTGATCTCATGCTTTGCAAAGCCGTTACTCTGTAATACGAAGGGAAAGAAGCCTTCCACTCCCCTATAGGTGATCCGGCAGCCCAGCTCTTGTAAAGAGGAAAGCAGGGGAGCCATGGGGCGTTTTCGCATCTGTTCGGAGGCATCCATATCATAAGTCCCATGGGATACGCCCAGATATGCGGTGAGGAATCTTGCGGCAGTGCCGGCGCTGCCCACATACTGGCGGGCTTCCTTTAAGGGGACATTGCCGCCGCATCCGGTGACGGTGATCACCCGGCCGGGCTCATCCACTGTGGTCTCAAAGCCAAGATCCTGGATGCATTTTAAAAAGTGCCTGGAATCGTCGCTGAAAAGTACGTTTTCCAGACGGGAGGTGCCTTCTGCCAAGGTGGCAAGGAGCAGGGACCGGTTGGTGATGCTCTTGGAGCCCGGCACTTCTATTGTAAGAGGACTGCGGAGCGGGTGCTCACACAGAGTATGGTAGATCTCTGTCACATAATAAATTTGGTTTTCCATAGCTCATCCTATCTGCACATTGCGTAAATCCTATCAGGCTTTGCGTACTTCCACCAGGTTGGTATGCTGGGCGTTTCCTCTGGCGTAAGGCGTTGTTTTCAGAGAGGTCAGTACATTGATGGAGCCTCCCTTGTCGGTGCCCGAGGGATCGGGATCGTACCAGGCGCCCTGGGCCATAGCGGTAACACCCTGCATGATCCTGTCGGTGACTTTGACAGGGATCAGAAGCTGTCCGCGATCATTGAAGACCAGTACCGTGTCTCCGTCCCGGATCCCGCGGCTAAGGGCATCCAAGGGATGCATCCAAAGCTTTTGGGGATCGATCTTCTGCATTTCGGGGTTATTGTCATGGATGCTGTGACAGCGTCTTTTGGTATGCCAGCCGATCAACTGCAGCGGATACCGGGAGGCCAGAGCATCCTGAGGCCCCTCGGGAGGGGCCACATATCGGGGGATGGCAGGGAAAAAGTCTTCATATTCTGTCTGAAAGACTGTTTTGGAAAAAATTTCGATCTTGCCGCTTGGCGTGGGAAAAGGATACTGTACAGGGTCCCTGCGTTCCTTTTCAAAGGCAATGACAGGAGTGTTATGGCGATAGCGGTAAATGCCGGCCTTTTTGAAAGTCTGGTAGTCAGGCAGCTCCTTTTCGGTTTTTTGAAGTTCCCGATACAGATATTCCAGCCATTCCCCGGTGGTCCTGCCCTGTGAGAACGCTTCCCTAAGGCCCAATCTTTCGGCCACCTCCACCAGCCAGTCATATTCAAAACGCCCCTCATAGAGAGGCTCTATCACCTTGTTGTTGAATCCGATAAAATCTCCGTACTGCCAGGGCATAGTGATATTTTCTCCCTCAAACATGGAAATACCGGGAAGAAGGATATCCGCAAATTTGGCACTGGCGGTCATAAACAGATCGCTGCAGAGGATAAATTCACATTTTGAGGTGTCTTTCAGGATTTCCTTTGTGCGATTGATATCACCGTGCTGATTGATCAGGCAGTTCCCGGCCAGATTGATGATCATCTTGATATCGCTCTGTAATTGCCTGCCGCCGGTAACGCCGTCAAGAGCGGTCATTTCATGTCCTCTGACAACGGCATCCGTCCAACGGTAAACGGGGATCTGCATGGGATAAGGATTGTCCGGGAGGTCAAGATGAGGGTTTTGGTGTCTGGTGCAGTCCGCAACACCGCTGGCCCATCCGCCGCTTACTCCCACATTGCCCGTCATACATGCTAACAGGATACCGCCACGCACACTCTGTTCGCCATTTGCATTTCTCTGAGCCCCAAACCCCTGGATCAGGGCGGCAGGTTTGGCAAGGGCATATCGGCGTGCGAGACTGATGATCGTATCTGCGGGAATCCCGGTGATCGCTTCTGCCCAGGCAGGCGTTTTGGGAATGCCGTCCTTTTCTCCGTTCAGATAAGAAAGATAACATTCCCCGGGATCTACTCCGGCAGGCATATGCTCTTTGTCAAAACCAAGGCAGCAGCGGTCAAGGAAATCCTGGTCCTGCAGATGCTCGGATACGATCACGTATGCCATGGCATCGGTGAGGGCGCTGTCCGTTGCCGGTCTGATGGGGATCCACTCTGCATCTAAGGCGAGCACCGTATCATTTTTGCGGGGATCGATCACGACGATAGGGATGCCTTTTTCCTTTGCCTTTCTCAAATAGTACATGGTGCCGCAGTCAAATTTGGTCTCCATAGGGTTGTGGCCCAGCAAAATGATCAGATGGCTGTTTTGCCAGTCGGCAAGGTCATTGCCGGTCTCATTTGTTCCGTACATCAGGGTAGTGGCCTGTCTGATGCAGGCCGTGCTGTAGGAATTATAATAATCAAGGAAACCACCGTCCAAGGCAAGCAGCCGCTTGGCAAGTTCGTTGCCGCGCATCAGGCCGCTGACTCCGGTGGCATAATTGACATAGCGGGACCCGGGACCGTAGGTGTCGCGTATCCGGATCCATTCCCGGGAGATCATGGAAACTGCTTCCTCCCAGGTAATACGTTCAAATTTGCCTTCTCCCCGCTCTCCGATCCGTTTCATGGGATAACGGAGCCTGTCCGGAGAGAGAAAGGTTTTGTGGTAATTGAGACCCCGTACACAGGCACAGAGAGGAAAGTCCTGCCCGCTGCGGGCAGCTTCCCCGGGAGTATCAGAAGTGAGCTTTATGATCTGTCCGTCCTTTACATGAGCATGGATGATGCAGCGTCCGCCACAGTTGTTCCGGCCGGTGGTATGGATGATCTGGATATCTTCTGCAGTTTCCATAAACAAAATCCCTTTCATCACTTGCAATGTAACATATATAATAGTATACTACCACCTTGTAGCAAAGTCTAATGAAACAATTTAAAAATAATTCAAATAATTTGCAAAAAGGTGTTGACAAAGTATTCATAGTATTATAGTATGAATACTATGAAAAAGCCAAACGGCAAAATATCTACAAAGGTAGATGGAAACAGGAGGAGAACATTATGAAAAAATTATTGGCAAAAGTTCTGGTAGCAGCGTTCACGGTATCGGTGCTTACCGGATGCGGCAGTACGGAAAAGGGAGCATCAGCTCCGGCAGGCAGCACACCTTCTTCAGAGGCCACAGTGGAGAGTACATCGGCTGCACCCGCAGAGGTTGACGGAATCCCTGTTCCAGAGGGAGAGGACAATGTGATCTCCATCGGAGTGACTCCGGTGCCCCATGCAGAAATCGTCAATGACGTAGTCAAGGGAAAGTTGGAAGCAGCAGGCTGGAAGGTAGATGTAGTAGAATTCAATGACTATGTACAGCCCAATACAGCCCTGGAAGACGGTGAGCTGGATGCAAACTATTTTCAGACCATCCGCTATCTGCAGGAGCAGAATCAGGAAAGAGGCCTTCATCTGGTAGAGGTGGCAGGTATCCATTTGGAACCCATGGGCTTGTATGCAAGTGAAGCAAAGTCCCTGGAGGAGCTTCCTGACGGAGCAACCATTGCAGTTCCCAATGACGGCTCCAACGAGTCCCGTGCTTTAAAGCTGCTTGCAGACAATGGCTTGATCAAGCTGAGCGAGACAGATGATCTTTATAACCTGTCAAATGTAAGCGAAAACCCTCACAACTTTGAGATTTTGGAGCTGGATGCTGCAAACCTTCCCCGCTCCCTTGATGATGTGGATGCTGCAGTCATCAACGGAAACTATGCACTGGAAGCCAATCTGAATCCTCAGACGGATGCTCTCGTTGCAGAACTTGCCGACAGTGATGAGAGCTACAAGTACATCAACTATCTTGTAGTTAAGGAAGGAAATGAGCAGACCGCAAAGACCAAGGCCCTGATCGCAGCTCTGCAGAATGAAGATGTCAAGAAGTATATTGAAGAAAAGTACACAGGTTCCGTAATTCCTGCATTCTAAGAAAGATTTCTGGAATTTTGCGGAAAATGAAAAAGACTATTTATCTGGCGGCGACTTCGGTGTAATATAGATATGTCGCCAGATGGATAGTTTTTTTAGTAAAGGAGAAGCAGGATATATGATACGCATCCAAAATTTGGGAAAGAGCTTTGGGGAACTGAAAGTTCTGGAGGATATCTCGCTTGAGATCGAGCAGGGGGACATCTATGGGATCATCGGACAGAGCGGAGCCGGCAAATCCACATTACTCAGGTGCATCAACGGTTTGGAAACCTATAATGAAGGGTCTATTTTTATTGAAGATAAGGAAGTGTCCTCCCTCAATAAGAAGGAGCTTCGCAATGTCCAGAAAGGAATGGGAATGATCTTCCAGAATTTCAATTTGCTGAACCGGCTGGATGTCTATGATAATATAGCGCTTCCGCTGCAATTCTGGGGGCAGAAGAAGGACAGTGAGGAGAACAGAAAAAAGATCATGGAGCTGTTAGCGCTGGTGGGACTGGAGGACAAGGTCCACAGCTATCCCAGGCAGTTAAGCGGCGGTCAGAAGCAGAGAGTGGCCATTGCCAGGGCTCTGGTGCTGGATCCCAAGATCCTGCTGTGCGACGAGGCAACTTCGGCACTTGATCCGCAGATTACCAAAGGGATTCTGGCCCTGCTGTCCAAGATCAATAAGGAGATGAACATCACCATCATTTTGGTGACCCACCAGATGGAAGTGGTGAAAGAGATCTGTAATAAGATGATTTTTATTAAAGACGGCAGAAATGTTGCCATGGGAAGACCGGAAGAACTGTTTGTCTCTCCCAATAAGGAGATCCAGCAGTTCGTGGGAGAACATCTGGACATCCTGCCCAGGACAGGCATCAATATCAAACTGTTTTTTAACAATGAAAATTCCGAGGATCATGTTATCACACAACTGGCCAGAACGCTGGGAATTGATTTCTCAATCTGCCAGGGTAAGCTGGACAATTTCCGGGGCACGATTTTGGGAAGCCTTGTGATCAATATCAAGGAAAGCGACAAGGAAAAGGTTACAGAGTATTTAGATAAAATCAACGTATTGTGGGAGGAACTCTGATATGACGGATATTATTATCAAAGCTACAGGACAGACACTTACAATGGTATTCTGGTCCACCCTGTTTTCGGTCATCATTGGTTTTATCCCGGCGATCGTCCTGACACTGACAGCACCGGACGGATTGAAACCCAATAAGATCATTTACGGGATACTGGATTTTTTGGTGAATACTTTCAGAAGCTTCCCTTTCATTATTCTGATGGTCATTGTGATTCCGTTTACCCGGCTGTTAGTGGGGAAAGCCATCGGAACTACGGCAGCCATTGTGCCATTGACGATTTCCGCAATTCCCTTTGTGGCCAGGGTCATCGAATCTGCGCTGCGGGGAGTGGACAGTGGATTGATCGAGGCAGCCAGGTCTTTCGGAGCCAGTGATGCACAGATTATTTTCAGAGTTTATCTGAAAGAAGCCGTGCCGTCGATCCTTTCGGGGATCACGCTTACCATGATCAGCCTGATCGGTTACAGTGCAATGGGAGGAGCCATCGGCGCAGGAGGTCTCGGAGACGTGGCGATCCGTTACGGCTATCAGGCATACAAAGTGAATTATCTGATCGTGACAAGTATCATATTGATCGTGTTTGTGCAAATCATTCAAAGTATCGGAAACCTGCTTTATAAGAAGCTTTCCTAAAATCTTCTTGACAAGGGAAGAACCATAGAGTATTATTTTAATGTAATCATATAGAGATACTAGGAAATAGAAAGGTAAATCATGAAGATCTCGACAAAGGGCAGATATGCAGTGCGGGTCATGTTGGATCTGGCATTGCACAATACGGGAGAGTGCATTAAGGTAAAGGATATTGCGACCCGTCAGGGAGTTTCCGAGAAATATCTGGAGCAGATCATTGCGGTCTTAAATAAGGCTGGCTTCGTCAAGAGCGTGCGGGGTGCCCAGGGAGGATACCGCATTGCGAAAGATCCGAGAGAATACACCGTGGGAATGATCCTTAGACTGACGGAGGGGTCATTGGCCCCGGTAGCCTGTCTGGGAGAAAATGCAGATGAGTGTGAACGGGGGGATATCTGTGACACGCTCCAGGTATGGAAGGATCTGTATGATGCCATCAACAAGGTCGTGGATAATGTAACCATTGCCGATCTTGTGGAACAACATAACAAACGTCTTGAAATGTATGATTTCAGTATCTGATACTGATGTGGAAAAGGATGAGACAGGGGCTGCGGCGATGCCGCAGCCCCTGTTTTTTAGGCTTGGGACTGATATTCACAGAGAGCGTCCTTGACAGAAAGGGTATCGATCAACTGTACTGATCCTGCCTGGCGGCGATAGAGTTCAATCGTACCCACGCCACAGCCGCCTCCCAGGAGAGGAGCGGCAGTAAGGCTGCCGTCGGGGTTTTCATAAGTCAGATCCATCAAGTGTTCTTTGGTACAGCTTAAGATCAATTTAAGGACGGCATCTTTGTTTTGAGCCATGATGTGCCAGATAAACCGTTTGTTGGTCTCCGTTACCTTCCATTTGCAGCGGGACAGCGTCCCGGGCCTCGCAAAATGAAATTCAAAATCTTCTCCCATATAGGTCAGTTGAATGATAAGCCTTCGCCGCAACGGAAAACACAGAAACTTGGGACAACAGCCGTCCACGGCAAGGGCGGAATGCTTCAAATCCCGGCCGGTGCGGCCGCTGACGATATGTCCGGAGGAAAGGCGCAATAACGGATTGTTGAAACTTCGGCCCCAGTGTTTGTCGGCATAGCCATAGCTTTGGTCGGGAATGACCTCATAAACCACACCATCCAGGGAAACGGTTCCCTGGAAGAAAGAACGGATGCCTTCTCCGTGCCAGAAACTGTTGAGGGCTCCGATGGCAGTAAAGAAAGGATTGGCAATGAATCCGGTGTGGCAGGATACTGCCTTGTGAATCTCCAGATCCCATTCCATACAGCCGGCATCTGTCATCAGGGAGCGGTGGCGGGCCTTCGCCGCTGAAACATCGATAAATCCTGCAATGCGGTTTTCACTGTAGAAGCAGTCTTCTGTCTGCAGGGTAAAAGGACTTTGGGTGACCTTCAGTGAGGTCATGGGGTAAAAAGCATTTAACTGCCTGCCGTCTTCTCCGTTCTCGTCAGGAAAGACGCCTGCTTTTACCATCACATAAGAGGGCTTCATCCTGCGCCTCTTAAAATAAGGGTGTTGTCCCAAAATAGGCTGGGAAGATCCCAGGGCAGGATTCAGGATGAGATATTCCACAAAAAAAGTGCGCATATTCCCGGTGCCCGGTGCCATTCCTTTGAAAGAGTGGTACCAGCGCACATATCCTCGTTTGGCTAAAGGACCGCGCAGCATATAAGCATTTCTATCTAAGTCGGATCGATTCATCAGTATCTTCTCTATTCTTTGGTTACGCTAGATATCGTGTTCATTATCTCTATTATAGTACTATATATTGTAAATGACAATGGTGTCGGGATAATCTTAAGAATTTTTTATGATCAAACTTCCTACTCCGTATTTTGCGGTATTTTATAACGGGACGGAAAACAGCCGGAAATGAAGCGACGGAACGGGCGTTTGGGGAGTGTATCCGTGAAGGAATCCTGTCGGAATTCCTTCAGAGGAATAGAGCGGGGCGATCGAAGTGAGCATTTTGGCGTGTGATGAGGAGAAAGAAATGGCACTGATAGATACGCTGTTGTATGTAGGGATTGATAGGGATGCAATTTTTGATGTATTTTTCCGGATGGGATGATTGACAAAGCAGTTGCGGGATGATAACATATAACTACTTTTTGAAAAGATTGAGATGATTCAGGGTCTTTTCAGAGCAATTTGGGACCACTTCTCTTGTGGGGAAGTCAAGGCCATACGGACAGCCGGGTCCACTGCCGACTGGCAACTTTCGTTGCCTTATTGATTGCGGAGTTTCCAAAGCTCCGGGAGTTAAGAGCTCAAATTTTATAAGTTGGTTTTCTGTAAGAAAGATTGAAACCGAAAAGGTGCTGACGCACTGACTTGTGAAACAGTCAATAAGAGTAGTAAAAGTGTAATTGCTATATAGACTCTGACCAATCCAAATTCAAAGCCCCACAGGAAATATCTGCCTGTAAGGGCCTAAAGGACGAATTTTGAAGCAAGACAGGTGATGTGTGCACGGGTCTTGCTTTTTTGTATTTACGAGTGAAGAAAGAGATGGATGTGGCCATGGAAAATCAGGAGCAAAGAAAAACAAAGCCGGAGGGCGGTATGGAACAAGAGGGCGCAGGGAACACCCACAAGGATCTGGATCAGAACCGGGCGCCGATCTATGAGGCGTTGGAGCGGTTCCGAAAGATGCGGGTGGTGCCGTTTGATGTCCCCGGACATAAGAGAGGACGGGGCAATCCGGAACTGACGCAATTTTTGGGAGAGCAGTGTGTGGGTGTGGATGTAAACAGCATGAAGCCACTGGATAATCTCTGCCATCCCATTTCGGTGATCAGAGAGGCGGAGCAGCTGGCGGCAGAGGCTTTTGGTGCGGCGCATGCTTTTCTGATGGTGGGAGGCACTACCAGTTCCGTGCAGAGTATGGTGCTGACTGCCTGCAAGCGGGGGGATGAGATCATCCTGCCCAGGAATGTCCATAGAAGTGTCATCAACGCACTGGTGCTGTGTGGAGCCGTTCCCGTGTATGTGAATCCGGATGTGGACAAAAGACTGGGCATCTCCCTGGGCATGAAGCGGGAGCAGGTGGCTAAAGCCATAGCGGAACATCCCAATGCGGTAGCCATTCTGGTGAACAACCCCACTTACTACGGTGTGTGCTCGGATCTGAAGGCGATCGTGGAGATGGCCCATGATGCAGGGATGCTGTGCCTGGCAGACGAGGCCCATGGCACCCACTTTTATTTCGGAGACGATCTCCCTGTATCCGCCATGGCAGCAGGAGCGGATATGGCGGCAGTGTCGATGCATAAGAGCGGAGGCAGCCTGACCCAGTCCAGCTTCCTGTTGGCAGGGCCCAATGTACAGGAGGGTTATGTAAGGCAGATCATCAATCTGACTCAGACCACCTCCGGCAGCTATCTTCTCATGTCCAGTTTGGATATTTCAAGGCGGAATCTGGCTCTCAGGGGCAGGGAAGTGTTCCGGCATGTCTGTGAACTGGCGGAATATGCCAGAGATGAGGTGAATCAGATCGGCGGGTATTATGCTTTCGGCAGGGAACTGATCAACGGGGACTCGGTGTTTGACTTTGACCCGGTGAAGCTGAGCATTCATACCCTGGATATCGGTCTGGCGGGAATTGAGGTCTATGACACGCTGCGGGATGATTACGATATCCAGATAGAGTTTGGTGATCTTGGCAATATCCTGGCGTATCTGTCCATCGGAGACAGGTGGCAGGAGGTGGAGCGGCTGGTCAGCGCACTGGCGGAGATCCGCCGCCGTTACCAGAAGGACCCGTCGGGTATGCTGACCCAGGAATATATTGATCCGGAAGTGGTGGCCAGTCCCCAGGAGGCATTCTATGCGGACAAGATCAGCCTGCCGCTAATGGAGACTACAGGGCGTATCTGCAGTGAATTTGTCATGTGCTATCCGCCGGGCATTCCCATTCTGGCACCGGGAGAGCGGATCACCCCGGATATTCTGAAATATATCAATTATGCAAAGATCAAGGGCTGTAACATGACAGGTCCTGCGGATCCGGATATCAAGTACTTAAATGTGCTGAAATAAAGACAGATTTTTGTGACACCAAAGATGCGGAAAGTGAATGGAGGGCGGAAATGGAATTATGGTTCAGTGAGAGTCATACCCCGGATGTAAAGCTGAGTCTTCGGGTAGACAGACAGCTGTATTCCAAAAAAAGTGACTACCAGAAGATAGATGTGCTGGAGACACCGGAGTTTGGAAGGGTGTTAGTGTTGGACGGCAATATCATGCTGACCGAGAGAGATGAGTTCATTTATGATGAAATGATCGTGCATGTGCCAATGGCGGTGCATCCCAATATTACAAAAGTGCTGGTCATCGGCGTGGGTGACGGCGGTGTAGTCAGGGAGCTGACCCGCTATGAACAGATTACCCGTATCGATCTGGTGGAGATGGATGAGATGGTGGCGGAGGCCTGCCGTCAGTATCTGCCAGAGAATGCCTGCCGTCTGGATGATGAGAGAGTCCATATCTACTACGAGAACGCTTTGAAATTTATCCGCAGGTGTGAGGATCAGTATGATCTGATCATCGTGGATTCCAACGATCCCTTCGGACCGTCGGAGGGGCTGTTTACCAGGGAATTTTATGGCAACTGCTACAAGGCGCTGGAGGAGGACGGCATCATGGTCAATCAGCAGGGAAGCCCCTTTTATGCGGAGGATGCCATGGCCATGCAGCGCAGTCACAAGCGGATCGTGAATACCTTTCCCATCAGCCGGGTATACCAGGCGCATATTCCCACCTATGCGGCAGGCTACTGGCTGTTCGGCTTCGCCAGCAAGAAATATCATCCTATAGAGGACTTAAACCCGGACAGATGGAACAGTAAGCATCTCAGAACACGCTATTACACGACCCGTCTGCATGTGGGAGCTTTTTATCTGCCGGCTTTCTTAGAGGAAATGCTGGAGGAAGTAGAGCGGTAGGAACAAGGTACAGGATCGGCAAAAAGGAGTGACGGAGAATATGTTGGAAAGAAATGTTGAAACTTTCATCGGCTGTGATGGGGATTATCCGGAATCGGAAATCGTGCTGTTTGGCGCCCCCTTTGATTCCACCACAAGCTATCGTCCGGGAGCCCGTTTCGGCTCATCGGCCATCCGCCATGAAAGCTATGGCCTGGAGACCTACAGTCCTTATCAGGATGAGGATCTTACGGATTATCAGGTGTTTGACAGCGGGGATCTGGAGCTGTGCTTTGGTTCGTCTGAGGCGGCTTTGCAGGATATTGAGGACAGGGCGTCACAGATCATAGAGGATGGCAAGCTGCCCTTTATGATGGGCGGGGAGCACCTGGTGACCCTGGGGGCGGTGCGGGCGGCTCTGAAACAGTGGCCGCAGCTTCACATCATCCATTTTGATGCCCATGCGGATCTCAGGGAGGATTACCTGGGGGCCCGCTTAAGCCATGCATGCGTGCTGAGGCGCTGCCAGGAACTGATGGGGGACGGACGCATCCATCAATTCTGCATCCGCAGCGGTGAGCGGAGTGAATTTGCCTTTGCGGCAGAACACACGGACCTTCACCGGTTTGATTTTAAAGGACTTAGGGAAGTGACAGAAAACCTGCGCACACAAAGAGTGCCGGTGTATCTGACCATTGACTTGGACTGCCTGGACCCGTCGGCCTTTCCCGGCACAGGCACCCCGGAGGCGGGAGGTGTAAGTTTCCCGGAACTGCTGGCGGCGGTCTGCACCGTGGCAGAGACAGAGGTGGTGGGAGTGGATGTGAATGAACTGGCTCCCATGCTGGATGCTTCGGGAGCATCCACCGCTGTGGCCTGCAAGGTGGTGAGAGAAGTATTATTGGCACTTTTAAAGAAAAACAAGGGAAACGGTGATGTTTCGGAACGGAGGAGAAAATGAGCAGAGTATTGATTATCGGTTGCGGCGGGGTGGCATCTGTTGCCATTCAAAAATGTTGTCAGGTCAGTGAAGTATTTACGGAAATCTGCATTGCCAGCCGCACCAAGGAAAAATGTGATGCGCTGGCGGCCAAGCTGGCGCCCGGGACCGCCACGGTCATCACCACCGCCAAGGTGGATGCGGACAAGGTGGAGGAGGTCATTTCCCTGATCCGTTCCTATCAGCCGGATCTGGTCATGAATATCGCCCTGCCCTATCAGGATCTGACCATTATGGATGCCTGCCTTGCATGCGGAGTCAATTATATGGACACGGCCAATTACGAGCCGGAGGATACGGAGGACCCCAAGTGGCGCGCCGTTTATGAGAAGCGCTGCAGGGAGGCGGGTTTCTCCGCATATTTTGACTATTCCTGGCAATGGGCATATCAGGAGAAGTTTAAAGCGGCAGGGCTTACGGCGCTTTTGGGCTCCGGTTTTGACCCCGGAGTGACCCAGGCTTATTGCGCTTATGCCAAAAAGCATGAATTTGATGAGATCGACACTATAGACATCCTGGACTGCAACGGCGGTGATCACGGTTACGCTTTTGCCACCAATTTCAATCCGGAGATCAATCTCAGAGAGGTATCCGCACCCGGCAGCTACTGGGAGGACGGCCGCTGGGTAGAGATCCCTGCCATGAGCATCAAGCGGGAATATGATTTTGACCGGGTGGGCACAAAAGATATGTATCTTCTGCATCATGAGGAGATCGAATCCCTGGCAAAGAATCTGCCCGAGGTAAAGCGCATCCGCTTCTTTATGACCTTTGGACAGAGTTACCTGGACCATATGCGCTGCCTGGAAGATGTGGGCATGTTGTCCACCACGCCTGAGATGTACGAAGGAAGGGAGATCGTGCCCATCCAGTTTTTGAAGGCGTTGCTGCCGGACCCTGCGAGCCTGGGTCCCCGTACCAAGGGAAAGACCAATATCGGCTGCATTTTTACCGGCAGGAAGGACGGCAGGGAAAAAACCTGGTATATCTATAATGTGTGCGACCACGAGGAGTGCTACAAAGAGGTGGGATCCCAGGCGATCAGTTACACTACGGGAGTGCCTGCCATGTGTGGGGCACTGATGCTCCTTACGGGCAAATGGAATAAGCCCGGTGTGTACACTGTGGAGGAGTTCGATCCCGATCCCTTCCTGGAGGCCCTGGACCGATACGGACTGCCAAGGAGTGTGGAGGAGAATCCGGTGCTGGTGGAATAAGCAGCCTGCGGATAGGTGTCACAGATCCTCAGGACGGATCTGTGGGAGAACATAAGAAGAAGTATGCGGAGAAGGAGTGGGCATGGAAAACAAAAAGGATAGGGAACTTGCTGCGGAAAAGATAGGGGAACTTAGGAACAGCCTGGAAAAGCTGCCCACTCCCTGCTATGTGATCGACGAGCGGAAGCTGCGTAGGAACGGGGAAATCCTAAAGGGGGTGCAGGAGCGCACCGGCTGTAAGATCCTGCTTGCCCAGAAAGCATTTTCCAACTATGAGCTGTATCCTCTTTTGTCAGAGTATCTGGCGGGAACGGAAGCCAGCGGACTCTATGAAGCCAGGCTGGGTGCGGAAGAGATGCCTGACAGGGAATGCCATGTATTTTGCGCAGCGTACCGGCAAGAGGAATTTGACGAGCTGCTGAAATGGGCGGACCATATCGTGTTCAATTCCCCCGGACAGCTGAAAAAGTACGGCTTACAGGCGAAGCGTGCCGGCAAGAGCATCGGACTTCGGGTGAATCCGGAATGCTCCACCCAGGAGGGACATGCCATCTATGACCCCTGCGCACCGGGAAGCAGACTGGGGACCACCAGGGCGTTGTGGGATGCCCGGATGGGGGAAGAATGGATCGGACTGTTGGACGGCCTCCATTTTCATACCCTGTGCGAGCAGAATGCGGATGCACTGGAGTGCACCCTTGAGGCCGTGGAGGAGCGCTTTGGAGAGTTCCTGCCCCGGATGAAATGGCTCAACATGGGAGGAGGGCATCATATTACCCGCAAGGACTATGATGTGGAGCTGCTGGAGAGGTGTATCTGCCGTATCAAGGAAAAGTATGATGTGCAGGTGTATCTGGAGCCCGGCGAGGCGGTGGCGCTACATGCGGGCTATCTGGTGACTCAGGTGTTGGATCTGGGCCCTGGCGGTGTGGCGATCCTGGATATGTCTGCCGCCTGTCATGCACCGGATGTGTTGGAGATGCCTTACCGCCCGCCTCTTATGGGGGCCGGTAAGCCGGGAGAATATGCCTATACCTGCCGTCTGGGAGGGCCTACCTGCCTGGCGGGGGATGTGATAGGAGAATACAGCTTCCCGGAAGAACTTCGGGAGGGAGACCGGCTGATCTTTGAAGATATGGCGATCTATACAATGTGCAAGAACAATACCTTCAACGGGATGCCGCTACCGGATATCTATCTGCTCAAGGAGGACGGCAGTACCGGGCTTCTGGCAGCCTTTGGCTATGAGGACTTCAAGGGAAGGCTGGGGGGAAAGAGGTGAAGCTATGCATTTTGTAGACGCCAAGGGAATCCTTTCTGCCCAAAACGGCATGAATCTGTACAGGGGCTGTACCCATGGCTGTATCTATTGCGACAGCCGCAGCAGATGTTATCAGATCAATCACGCATTTGAGGATATCGAGGTCAAACAGAATGCCCCCCTTCTTCTGGAGCGGGCGCTCTGTTCCAAACGCAAAAAGTGCATGATCGGAACGGGAGCGATGTGTGATCCCTATATGCACTGTGAGGAGGAGCTGGGTCTGACACGGAGATGTCTGGAACTGATCGACCGATATGGATTCGGGCTGGCGATACAGACCAAATCCGACCGTATCCTGCGGGACCTGGACTTATTAAAGAGCATTCACAGACAGTCCAAATGTGTGGTACAGATGACGCTGACCACTTACGACGAGGATCTGTGTAAGATCCTGGAACCGAATGTCTGCACTACCAAAAGACGGTTTGAAGTTTTGCAGATCATGCAGGAAAGCGGTATTCCCACCGTAGTGTGGCTGGACCCCATTCTGCCTTTCATCAACGATACCCGTGAAAATATCGAGGGTATCCTCGACTATTGCATCCGTGCCGGAGTGTACGGCATTGTGGTTTTCAGTATGGGACTTACTCTCAGGGAAGGGAACCGTGAATACTTCTATGCCTGTCTGGATAAGCATTTTCCGGGGATGAGGAAGAAATATCATCAGAGGTACGGATACGCCTATGAGGTGAACAGTGACAGGAATGAGGAGCTGATGAGCCTTCTGCGGGAGAGATGCGGGGAAGCAGGCATAGAGTGCAGACCGGAAAAGGTATTTGCTTACTTGAGGACGTTCCCGGAGGAGAAGGGATATGAGCAACTGAGCTTGTTTTAGAACTGTCTTTTTGCAGGAGAGTATGGTATAATGATTCTGCTGACGCAGCGCATTATAATGATAAGTCATGGTTGCAGGAAGAAAGGGAGGCTGTAAATGTATTACATCGGAATAGACTTGGGAACCTCTGCGGTAAAGCTGCTTTTGATGGACAGTGAGGGCGGGATACGCAATATCGTATCCAGGGAATACCCACTTTTCTTCCCACATTCGGGATGGTCGGAACAGGACCCGGCGGATTGGTATGAGCAGACCATGGACGGCATGAAAGAACTGCTTGGGGGTTTTGACAAGAGCAAGGTGGCGGGGATTGGCTTCGGCGGTCAGATGCACGGGCTGGTGATGCTGGACAAAGAGGACCGGGTGATCCGTCCTGCCATCCTCTGGAATGACGGCAGGACTGTGGAGGAATGCAGATATCTGAATGAGGTGGTCGGAAGGGAGAGACTGTCGGAATACACGGCAAATATTGCCTTTGCCGGATTTACGGCGCCGAAACTTCTCTGGGTGAAGGAGAAAGAGCCGCAAAACTTTGCCCGCATTGCCAAGATCATGCTTCCCAAGGATTACATAGCCTATCGGCTGAGCGGTGTGCATTGTACCGATGTGTCGGATGCTTCCGGCACGCTGTTGTTTGACGTAAAGAACCGCACCTGGTCCAAAGAGATGTGCGAGATCTGCGGCGTGGGGGAGGATGTGCTTCCCAAATGTTTTGAAAGCTATGAGAAGGTGGGGACTGTTCTGCCCGTGGTGGCGGCAGAGCTTGGCATTCCGGAGAGTACCGTGGTGGCGGCAGGGGCCGGGGACAATGCGGCGGCAGCCGTAGGTACTGCTACGGTAGGCCCCAACAGATGCAATATTTCCCTGGGAACCAGCGGCACCATCTTTATCACCACGGATCATTTTGGCGTAGATGAGCATAATGCCCTGCATTCTTTTGCCCATGCGGACGGAAATTATCACCTTATGGGGTGCATGCTCAGCGCAGCATCCTGCAATAAGTGGTGGATGGATGAGATCATTGGCACAAAGGATTATGCAGGAGAGCAGGAGACGATCCAAAAGCTGGGAGAGAATCCCGTATATTTCCTGCCCTATCTCATGGGTGAGCGCTCTCCCCACAATAATCCCAATGCCAGGGGGACCTTTATCGGTATGAGTATGGATACCACCAGGGCAGATATGACCCAGGCCGTGCTGGAGGGAGTGGCTTTTGCCCTCAGGGATTCCCTGGAGGTGGCAAAGGCTCTGGGCATCCGCCTGGAACGCACCAAGATCTGTGGCGGTGGCGCCAGGAGTCCCCTTTGGAGAAAGATCATTGCCAATGTGCTGGGGCTTAAGGTGGATGTTATTGAAAATGAGCAGGGGCCCGCACTGGGCGGGGCGATGCTTGCGGCTGTGGCCTGTGGGGAATATGCGGATGTAAAAGAGATCGCAGACAAAGTGGTAAAGGTGGTGGACACCATAGAGCCGGAACCGGAACTTGTGGCAAAATACCGGGAGCGTTATCAGGTGTTTCAGGAGCTTTACCCGGCGTGCGAGCCTGTGTTTGACTTAATGGCACAATGACAGGTGCGGCAGATTTTCATGGAAAAAGTATAAAAATAAAATAAATGATAAGGAGGATTTTGGAAATGGACAATTTACCCAAGGTAAAAGTAGGTATCGTGGCGGTGAGCCGCGACTGCTTTCCGGAAAGCCTTTCCGTAAACAGAAGAAAGGCCCTGATGGAGGCTTATGCGGCAAAATACGGTACAGAGGGCGTTTATGAGTGCCCCGTATGTATCGTGGAAAGCGAGATCCACATGGTGCAGGCCCTGGAAGATATCAAGGCTGCAGGCTGCAATGCACTCTGCGTATATCTTGGCAATTTCGGCCCTGAAATCTCAGAGACTCTGCTGGCAAAGCATTTTGACGGTCCCGCCATGTTCATTGCGGCGGCGGAGGAGACCCAGAATGATCTGATCGGCGGGCGTGGTGATGCCTACTGCGGTATGCTGAATGCCAGCTACAATCTGAAGCTTCGCAACGTGAAAGCATATATTCCTGAAAATCCGGTGGGGACTGCAGAGGAATGCGCAGACATGATCCATGAGTTTTTGCCTGTTGCAAGAGCCATCGTAGGGCTTAAGGATTTAAAAATCATCTCTTTCGGCCCCAGACCCCTTAATTTCCTGGCATGCAATGCGCCTATCAAACAGCTTTACAATCTGGGCGTAGAGATCGAGGAAAACTCCGAACTGGATCTTTTTGAGGCATTCAAGAAGCATGAGGGAGATGAGCGCATCCCGGCCAAGGTCAAGGAGATGGAGGAAGAACTGGGCGGAGGCAACTTAAAGCCCGAGGTACTGCCCAAGCTGGCACAGTATGAACTGACTCTGCTCGACTGGGTGGAGGCTCACAGAGGCTATCGCAAATATGTGGCGATCGCCGGCAAATGCTGGCCGGCTTTCCAGACACAGTTTGGATTTGTGCCCTGCTATGTGAACAGCCGTCTCACCGGAATGGGTATTCCCGTTTCCTGTGAGGTAGATATCTACGGATGTTTAAGCGAGTTTATCGGTGCCTGCGTCAGTGAAGATGCCGTGACTCTTTTGGACATCAACAATACGGTTCCACGGGATATGTATGAGGAATCCATCCGCAATAAGTACGGATATACCCACAATGACACCTTTATGGGCTTCCACTGTGGCAATACCAATTCCGGAAAGCTTTCCTCCTGCAGCATGAAATACCAGATGATCATGGCAAGGACGCTGCCTGAGGAGGTAACCCAGGGTACTTTGGAGGGAGATATCGTTCCCGGTGATATCACCTTTTACCGGTTACAGTCCACTGCAGACTGCAGACTCCGCGCATATATTGCACAGGGAGAGATCCTGCCGGTGGCCACCAGATCTTTCGGAGGCATCGGTGTATTCGCCATCCCCGAAATGGGACGATTCTACCGTCATGTACTGATCGAGAAGAATTATCCCCACCATGGTGCGGTAGCTTTCGGACATTATGGCAAGGCGCTTTTTGAGGTATTCAAATACATCGGTGTTCCGGTGGAGGATCTGGATTTCAACCGGCCTAAGAGCATGATGTATCCCACGGAAAATCCTTTTGCATAAATTTCCTGAAAAAAGAGATTGCACTTTAGGGCCTTTGCGTATATACTCTGTAGCTGATAAGTAAGGTTTTGGCGAATCAGCTACAGAGTTTTTGTTTTTCATAGATCCAGAAAGGAGATTTTGTCATGACAAAGGATATGACACAGGGATCGCCCATGAAACTGATACTGGGATTTTCTGTTCCCTTGTTTTTCGGATTTTTGTTCCAGCAGTTTTATAACCTGGTAGATACCATTATCGTGGGCAGATTTTTGGGGGTGGATGATCTGGCGGCAGTGGGCTCCACAGGCTGTATCAATTTTTTGGTGATCGGTTTCTGTATGGGAGTATGCAATGGCTTCTCCATCCCGGTATCCCACAAATTTGGTGCAGGGGACTTTGTGGGCCTGCGTAAATATGCGGCTAACTGTGTATGGCTGGGCATTGCTTTTTCTGTTGTCATGACGGCTGTCACTACGTTTTTGTGCCGGGATATCCTGGTACTGATGCGGACTCCGGAAAACATCCTGGAGGGCGCTTATCATTATATCTGGGTGATCTTTCTTGGGATTCCCACGGTATATCTTTACAATATCGTATCCGGAGTGATCCGTGCGCTGGGGGACAGTAAGACTCCCGTCATTTTCCTGATCCTGTCCTCGGTGATCAATATTGCCCTGGATCTGTTCTTTATCCTCAACCTGAAAATGGGAGTGGCGGGAGCAGCCTGGGCAACGGTCATTGCCCAGGGTGTATCGGGCATTGCCTGTCTTTTGTACATGATCAAAAAGTTTGAGATCCTGCACATCCGTAAAGAAGAATGGGCACCTGACAGACACATGATGATGGTGCTGTGCGGCATGGGAGTGCCCATGGGACTGCAGTATTCCATCACGGCCATCGGCAGCGTCATCCTGCAGAGTGCGGCCAACACGCTGGGGTCCCAGGCAGTAGCGGCCATGACGGCAGCCGGCAAGATCGGTAACTTCCTGGCATGCCCTTTTGATGCCCTGGGTTCCACCATGGCTACTTACGGTGGACAGAACGTGGGAGCCGGCAAGCTGGATCGTCTGGGGAAAGGCTTAAAGTCCTGCATCCTTCTGGGAGCAGGCTATTCTGTGATCGCTCTTTTGACTGCTGTCTTTGGCGGCGGTCCTTTGGGAATGCTTTTCGTGGAGAGTGCAGAAACCGGGATCATTGGCAATATCAAACTGTTTCTGGTAATCAATACGGCGTTTTACTTCCCGCTTGCCTTGGTGAATATTGTGCGTTTCATGATCCAGGGTATGGGATTTCCCACCTTTGCCATTCTGGCAGGGGTATTTGAAATGATCGCAAGGGCCATCGCAGGCTTTTTGCTGGTTCCTGTTTTTGGGTTCCTGGGAGTCTGTCTGGGAAGCCCTATTGCCTGGGTGTTTGCAGACGCATTCCTGATTCCGGCATACTTCCATGTACGAAAAGTGCTGGAAAGACGAAGAAAGATAGAAAATGAACAGATTAACCCTTGATCATATCACCAAATCATATGGCGAGGGAAAGCCTGCCCTTTTAAGGTGTGTATCGTGTAGCAAGGAATGTAGTCAGAGGAGATGAGTACTTTTTTATTTGGTGCATCATGAGAGATAGAATAAATGAGTGAGGCAATAACATGAATTTGATAAATATAGAGAAACTGACAAAGTCCTATACCGAAAGAAAACTTTTTTGCGGAGCTTCGTTTTCCTTACAGGAAGGGGAGAAGGTTGGTGTCATAGGGATCAATGGAACCGGAAAGACAACCTTACTGCGAATGATTATGGGAGAAGAAGAGCCGGATGAAGGAAACATTACAATTGCAAACCATGTGGTGCTTCGCTATCTGCCACAGCATCCGGAATTTGCTCCGGATAAAAGTAGTCTGGAATGTGTACTGGAAGGAAATGTAACGGATGAAAATCGTTGGTCCATAGAAAGTGATGCCAAAGCAATGATGACTCGTCTTGGTATTAAAGACTTCATGCAGCCGGCAGGACAATTATCCGGAGGACAAAGAAAACGTCTCGCATTGATTTCCGTATTGCTTTCCCCGGCAGATATTCTTTTGTTGGATGAGCCTACAAATCATTTAGATAATGATATGGCGGACTGGTTGGAAGATTATCTGAAAAAGTGGAGAGGGGCGCTTATCATGGTAACCCATGACCGCTATTTTTTGGATAGCGTAACAAATCGAATGATTGAAATCGATAAAGGACTTATATACAGTTATCAAACAAACTATTCTGGGTATTTGGAATTGAAAACCCAGCGTCAGGAAATGGAGTTAGCCAGTGAACGAAAGCGTCAATCCATATTGCGTGTAGAACTGGAATGGATACGCAGAGGAGCAAGGGCTCGTTCTACAAAGCAGAAAGCACATATTCAGCGCTATGAAGAACTGAGAGATCGTCAGGCTCCGGTGCAGGATGCGCAGGTAGAATTAAGTTCTATTTCAACAAGACTGGGAAAAACTACCGTAGAGCTGGAACACATCTGCAAGGCATATTGAGAAAGAAAACTGATAGATGATTTTTCCTATATCTTTTTAAAGGGTGACAGAGTTGGCTTCATAGGACCAAACGGTTGCGGAAAATCAACTTTAATGAAAATCATAGCGGGCATTATTCCACAGGATTCCGGTCAGGTTATCATAGGGCAGACTGTGAAAGTGGGATATTATGCACAGGAAATAGCCTCCGAAAAAACAGATGGGGAAAATGAAATTGATTTGTCCTATATGGACCCCGGGCAAAGAGTGATTGATTATGTGAAGGATACGGCGGAGTATATTCAGACAGCGGACGGTGTAATGTCTGCAACAGCCATACTGGAGCGCTTTTTGTTTCCACCGGAAAAACAATACAGCCCCATTGGAAAATTGTCAGGCGGAGAGAAGAAAAGATTAAATTTACTTCGTGTATTGGCCTCATCCCCTAACTTTATTTTGCTGGATGTAAACTGTAGTACCCTTTTGAGGTGTGCATAGAGTGTATCGTGTAATAAAATTGGTGTAAAAGGTACAGGATACACAAAAATATCATTGTACTGTGTATAGTGTAGTAGAGGATGTAGTCAAAAGAGATGACTACTTTTTTATTTGGTGTATAATGGTAGTTAGAACAAGATGAAAGAGGAAATAACATGAATTTGATTAACATAGAGAATCTGACAAAGTCCTATACTGAGAGGAAGTTATTTGATGGTGCATCCTTTTCCTTGCAGGAAGGAGAGAAGGTAGGTGTCATTGGTATCAACGGAACCGGAAAGACAAC
>JAGATV010000016.1 GCA_017621075.1 Lachnospiraceae bacterium | reverse complement strand
GGGTTGATCCGTTCCGGAGAGTAGCCGATCTTAAAGTCCACACCGCACTTAAGACCTGACTCCTTCTCAAGGATGGGAACACAGATGTCCTCGGTGACGCCGGGGTAAACAGTGGATTCAAATACCACCACGGAGCCTTTGGTAAGGTTCTGACCAAGGATTCTGCTGGCGCCCTCCACCGGCGTCAGATCCGGTGTGTGATCGTCATTGACGGGAGTCGGTACCGCTACAATATGGAATTTTGCCTCCTTCAATTTGGAAGGGTCTGCGGTGAAATCCACCTTTGTGTTTTTAATCACATCATTGCCCACCTCGTTGGTAGGGTCAATGCCGCTTTTGTAAAGCTCGATCTTCTTTTCGTTTAAGTCAAAGCCTACCACCTTGATCTTTCTGGCAAAGGCCACTGCAATGGGCATACCTACATAGCCAAGTCCCACGAGGGAAAGTTTTTCTTCTCCGCTGACAAGTTTTTCATAAAGATTCATTGTGTTATCCTTCTTTCCTGTTTTGTATCGTTTCTATCTCTTCCATATAGGCATCGGCCACCTTTTCACGGTCAAATTCCCGTTCCATCTTCTGCCTGGCCTTCTGCCCCATCACTGCCCGCTCTTCCCTTGAAAGCTTCAGGAATTTTTTGAGTGCCCGGATCAGGTCCTCACTGCTTTTTGGTTCACAGCCAAAGCCTGTGACACCTTCCTCAAAGATTTCCTTACAGCCGCTGATGTTAGTGGCGATCACCGGACGCCCCGTGGCGGAAGCCTCCATCAGCACGTTGCTCATTCCCTCATGGTAAGTGGGAAGCACCAGCGCGGAAGCATTCCTGATATATGCATGGACATCAGGGTCAAAGCCAAGCTGTTTGATGTATCCTTCTTTCTCATAAGCATCCAGTCTGTCCTGATAGTCCTCATCGGGATAGCCAAGAAGCGCAAACTCCGTATGCTCATCGGAGAGCTCTTTCGCAGCCTCCAGCAGTTCTTCGATGCCCTTTTCCCGCATCATCCTGCCCACATATAAGAATCTTACTTTATCCTCCTCAGGATATAGTTCAAAGCAATGCCGCTTTAAATTGACGCCGGAACCGCTGACCAGCTTTGATTTTTTGCCCCGGATGTGATATTTTTCAAAAATTCCCCGGTTCTCCCGGTTCTGGAAAAAGATGCATTCCGCTTTTTTTAATCCCATGCGGTACATGGCAGTGATCATCATAAGGAATATCCCCTGCTTCTGAAAGGTACTGCCAAGTCCCGTCACCGTTGCGATGTAGGGAATCCTCATCATGCGGCAGCAAAAACCGCCGTAAATGTTGGGTTTGATGGTGTAAGTCAGGGTCAGATCCGGTTTTTCTTCCTTCAGAAGCTTTCTGTAGGAAAGCAACAGCCTAAAGTCCTCTGCCGGATTGACGCCCCTTCTGTTGATGGGCGTATGCACTACCTTGCAGCCTTCCCCTGCCAGTTCCTTTGTCCGCACTTCATCCGGAAGGCTTACCGTCACCTCATATTTTAAAAGAAGCCTTTGTACCAGTTCATTTCGGAAATCATAAAGACCGCCGGAGGAATTGGCCAGTATCAATACTTTCTTCATAATCAGCCTTCTACAATATCTTCTTCCTTTATGTTCACAATGGCGATCTCATTATATTTCATCATGCAGATTCCCTCTTCGTAATCACCGATCCTGACGGGATTTTCTTTGCCGGAAAGGTTTCGAAGAACCTGCGTCATCATGTCAACGCCGCTCTCATAGGCATGGGGATAACCGCCGCCGAAGCGGGGATTGACCTCCGAAATATAATAGGTGCCGTTTATCTTAAATATATCAATATCTATCATACCACAAAATCCGCATTTTTCCACGAATTTTTGAATCATTTCAAAAAGCGCGTCATCCTTCACGGACACAGATTTGTCTGTCTCTCCGGCGCGCATTTTTATTTTCTTTTTCACAAAAACGGAAGTACACTTGCCTGAGATCATGTCGATATACACATCGGCACCGTACTCCTGTCCGTTCAT
>JAGATV010000015.1 GCA_017621075.1 Lachnospiraceae bacterium | reverse complement strand
TGTCCCGCGTCGAATTATAGTTCTCACCTACCGCAACCATACGGCAGATTATTATCGACGCATCCCTTTCCATGTCTATCTTAACGTGCTGTGTTTCACGGCACGTTTTTTTCTGTTTATCTTGACCATTTCTTCCCTTACCCGTATAGTATTCCATGAAACTAAAAAAAGAGAAAGAACAACCCCTCCTACAGTTCGTTCTTTCTCTCATCTCATGTGTGTGCCGCAAGCAGTGCCTTAAACAGGATCTGTGTCCTAATGATAGTTGGCCTCTGCTGATAGCAGTCACATCAACACTACTATGATAAGAAAAAACTCCCTGTTTTGCAAGTTAATTCGTATTAAATCTTCTTCTAAATTGCTTTTTGATTCATTTATGGCTGGTTTTCTCCCGGAAATAGAAACCTGCCCTTGTTGTGGTGCCTCCCACACCTGCCACTCCCATGCCTCCTATGACCGGAATCTCATTGACTTTATCTCCGGAAGACCAGTTTACCACACTGTCTGTATCTGCCGGGTTATCTGCAAAAGCTGCGGGCATACCCATGCCATTCTTCCGGATCTGATCATCCCCTACAGTACTTATGGCCTGTTTTTTATCCTCCGTGTCATTGCCGAGCATCTTACCGGAAGAAATACGGTTGAGCAGCTTTGTTCCAGGTTTGATATCTCCCACTCCATGCTATACCGCTGGTTTTCACTGTTCCTCTCCCACAAGCAGGAATGGCTCGGTGTGATCACTTCCACCGAAACTTCCTCTTTTGCTTTCCTGAAAGCGCTCTGCAGGATCCCTGCATTCTCTGCTTTTTCTTCTGCTTTCGTGCTCCTTACTTCGGTTTCTTTTCTCCAGTCCCATAGGAATCCGGCGCCATACCGCCAGACCGTATTCTGACATATCCGGGTTTTCCACCGTCCACACGACACGGGCATTCCTTCCTGCATTCCTTTGTTTTACCATGGTCTCAAGGAGGGATTACACTATGAATGAACACAAAGAAGAAATCCGTAAAGCTGCCGAAGTCGCCCAGTTCCGCTTCGGCATCATCGCACCGGTCATCCAGAATCTATATCCGGATGCTTCCAGGACTGCTTTCTACAAACGCGTGGCTGCTTCCCCATTCACGCTTCCGGATGGTTCCGTTGTGGAGTATAACTATAAGACTATCGAAAAATGGGTCTCCATGTACCAGCGCGGCGGGCTGGAGGCACTGATGCCCCATACACGCTCCGATAAAGGTCTTACCAGGGTACTCCCGGATACTGCCATCGAAGAGATCTACCGCCTCAAAAAGGAGTTTCCCAGGCTCAATGCCACCCAGATCCACCAGCACCTGGTCGCCGATTCCTTTATCCCGGCCACCGTCAGTGTCTGTGCTGTCCAGCGCTTTATCAAAAAGAACGACCTGAAATCTGCACGTAACCCGAACATGCGTGACCGCAAAGCCTTCGAAGAAGATGAATTCGGCAAGATCTGGCAGGCTGATACGTGCTACTTCCCACACATTACGGAAGATGGAAAGTCCAGGCGCGTTTACTGCGTCATGATCATCGATGACCATTCCCGTCTCCTGGTCGGCGGCAGCCTCTTTTATAATGACAATGCCTACAACTTCCAGAAAGTCCTCAAGGATGCCATTGCCACTTATGGTCTGCCCGACAAGCTGCTAGTCGATAATGGTTCGCCTTATTCCAATGAGCAGCTTTCCATGATCTGTGTCGCCCTCGGCATTGTCCTGATTCATACACGTCCAAGGGACGGCGCCTCCAAAGGGAAATCGGAGAGACAGTGGCGCACCCTGAAGGAACGCTGGTTATACTCCCTTGATCCTTCACGTATCACTTCCCTGGCACAGTTCAACTCCATGCTCAGGGATTACATGCGCTCCTACAACACCACCGTCCATTCCGGCATCAGCTGTACTCCTATGGAACGTTACCAGAACACAAAAGACCATCCGCGCATCCCTGAATCCCGGGAATGGCTGGATAACTGCTTCTTCAACCGCATTACCCGCAAAGTACGCAAAGATTCCACAGTCTCCATTGACAAAGTCAGCTATGACTGTCCCATGCAGTTTATCTCATCCACAGTAGAGATCCGCTTCCTTCCCGACGACATGGATTCTGCTTTCATCTTATATGAAGGGAACCGTTTCCCGATCCGTAAGACCAATAAATATCAAAACTGCCACACCAGGCGTAACAATGGGCCTGCACTTGACTATTCAAAGATCGGAGGATGACCATGGTTTATAACTCTTTTTATGGACTTTCTTTCAACCCTTTTGACAAACAGCAGCTCAAGGAAAAGGACTGCTTCCGTTCCAAAGACTTTATGGAAATGAATGTCCGTCTCAACCACCTGAAAAACATCAGGGGGATCGGGGTTTTTACAGCACTTCCCGGCATGGGGAAATCCTATGCCCTGCGCTGTTTTGCCAAAAGCCTGAACCCCAACCAGTACCATATGGAATATATGTGCCTGTCCACCATCAGTGTCGCTGACTTCTACAAGCAGTTCTGTTCCATTCTGGGGGTCTCTGATAAAGGCGGTAAACCGGCCATGTTCAAGGCCATCCAGGAACAGATCACCTACCTGTACCGCGACAAGCACCAGCCTCTGCTCCTTGCCATCGATGAAGCCCAGTACCTCAGCAATGGTATCCTTAATGACATCAAGATGCTCATGAATTACGGCTATGATTCCCTGAACTGCTTTACCCTGATCCTCTGCGGTGAGTCACACCTCAATGACATCCTCCGCAAGCCGATCCATGAAGCACTCCGTCAGCGCATCACCATTCATTATAATTATGAAGGGCTCGATGACCATGAAGTATCAGAATATATCCTTCACAAACTGAACTGTGCCGGTGCTTCACGCAGCATCATCAGCGAAGCTGCTCTTGGCGCTATCCACGGGTATTCCCGCGGCAATCCACGTCTCATCGATAACCTCATGACGGACGCCCTGACGATCGGTGCCCAGCAGGAACGCCAGGTCATTGATGACGAGATCATCCTCGCTGCAGTCAATAATCAAAACTTTTGAACCATAATTATTCTATTTTTAAGGCTGTGACCACGTTTGTGCTCATGGCCTTATCTTAATAGAGCTGCCTGCTCTTTTAAGATAAAGCTACGAGATTGTGCCGTTTCTCCGCCGACAGAGTGATTTATGCAGACTGACGGCGCAGTCAGGGAGATAAAAGTACCTATTATAATGTGCCGTTAGCTCCGCTGACAATTCGCCGTTTCACAACAAATGGCAATTTCCCGCTTCTTGTAAAATAGTCTCTAATTCCCAATTCTCATAACCATGTATATGTTCACACATCTTCATTGCCTTCTGAGCAATTCCTCTATTCTGGTATTCCGGTAATATGTACAAT
>JAGATV010000014.1 GCA_017621075.1 Lachnospiraceae bacterium | reverse complement strand
CAAGCCTCTGTGATCACACAGAGAAATGCCCGCATGCTTTTCCCCCGCAGGCTCAGGGAAACCGTATAGGGAAGCAGCACCCACGCCCGGAAAGAGACGCCTCGAAATCCCCCATACAGTACGCCCAGGCCGTCCATTCCGTAAGCATAATCCCCTGCATATAGCAACAATGCCACCAGTATCAAAAAGCAGACCTTCTTCTCTTTGGATTCCGAAAAAAAGATTCCTGCAAGCTGCCAGTATACCAGATAGCCGCACACAAGCACGAACGCCGGCACAACATGAAATACAACCGTCTCTGCGCTCATGGAAAACAGCCTGCACAGGATGCTGTACAGAGTAGGCAGACACAGGATTTTTATGCGAAGGGGCATCCCTTGTTCATATGGGGCCCCTGTCAGCGGGTCCACCCGGTAGATCCCGTCCGCAGCCAAAAAACTGTTCACCGTTTCCAAGGTCATGTCGCCCTCTAAATACACCACATCCCCGGCCAGGATCTGTATGAGCTGGAACAGGATCAACAGCCCCGCTGTCAGAGCAAGGATCCGGTATCCCAAAGACACCCGGCTTTGGGAACATATCTTTCCCCTGTCCGCTCGCCCGCCTGTGCTCTTTTTCTTTCCTCTTCCAAGCAGGAGCAAAAGGACTGCTGCCGCCACAAGCCCTGCGCCCAAAGCATACAAAGGCGCACAGAAAGAAAGGGTACTGCCTGTCACCACTGCCGTCAGATGAACCGCCTCCGCCAACATCACAAGGCACAGAACTCCCATCAAAATAAGATCCGTCTTCTGTGATTTCTGATTCTGTTTTCCGCTTTTTCGGATATCCTGGATTCTCATGCCGGCTCCTGTTTTTTATCTACATATTCTTTATGATTTTACCATAGATCAGACATTTATACAAATAAAATCGGGTCGTGAGGCTGTCCTCACGACCCTTCTTTCTTCCTTATGTCAGTCCTCGGCCCAAAATCCCTGCCATATCAGCCCATTGCTTTGTAATCCAGCCTGATCTTGTCTGCGATCCTTGCGATATATTCGCTGTTGGTGGGTCTGGATTTGCCGGACGCCGCAGAGTATCCGAACATCTCTTCAAAAGTATCTGTATTCCCCCTTGTCCAGGAAACCTCGATGGCATTGCGGATGGCCCGTTCCACCTTCTGGTCCGTGGTCTTGAATCTCTTGGCCACAGTAGGGTACAGAAGCTTGGTCACACTGCTTACCACCTCCATGTCCCTGCCCGTCAACAGAATGGCATCCCGCAGATAGTGATATCCCTTTAGATGTGCCGGAACCCCAATATCCAGCATGATCTCGGTAATATACCTTTCCAATTCACAATCCTTTACAGCAGCAATTTCCATAATAAAATTTCCCCTTTCACTTGTCGAGTATTGCTCTTTACTGCGATTGACTGTTTCATCTTATCATACCCGATGGATTCTGTACAGAGAACCGTCCGTTAAGAAAATGCCAAATTATATTCCCCAAAGCTGCCGACTTTTCCCGCCGGACTTTCTTAACACTCTTCCTTCACCAGATAAATAGGGCGTTTCTTGACTTCCATGTAAGCCTTTGCCAGATACTGCCCAAGGATTCCGGTGCAGAAGAACTGTACACCGCTGGTCATCAGAATGATGCACACCAACGAAGGCCATCCGGATACAGGATCCCCAAAGATCAGCTTTCTGACGATGATGAACAGGATCATCAAAAATGCTACGATACAGAAAAATACCCCCATGAATGCTGCGATCTGCAAAGGTGCCGTGGAAAACGCCACAATGCCCTCAAAGGAATACATCAAAAGCTTCCAGAAGCTCCACTTGGTCTCTCCCCTGGCACGCTCCACATTCTCATACTCCAGCCACTTGGTCTGAAAGCCTACCCAGCCAAAGATTCCTTTGGTAAAACGATTGTATTCCCGCATGGAAAGAATGGCATTCACCATCTGCCTGGTCATCAGGCGGTAATCCCTGGCGCCGTCCATCATTTCCGTTTTGGAGATCTTCTTCATCAAACGGTAGAACATCCTTGCGAAAAAGCTGCGGATGGGAGGCTCTCCTTTTCTGGTCACGCGTCTGGTAGCAACGGAATCGTACCCCTGCTCCAGATAGGAGAACATTTCCGGCAATAGGGACGGTGGGTCCTGCAGATCCACATCCATGACCACCACATAGTCCCCTTTGGATTTCTCCAGACCGGCAAACATGGCGGCCTCTTTTCCAAAATTCCGGGAAAAGGACACCAGGTGTACCCTCTCGTCCTTCTCTCTGAGCTTCTTTACCTCTTCCACGGTCTTGTCCGCAGAACCGTCATCAATATAGAGCAATTCCAATTCTACATCTTTTTCCCTGAAAAAAGTGTCGTTTTTTGTCAGTTCCTCATAAAAAAGTGCTACGTTCTCCTCTTCGTTGTAACATGGCACTACTACGCTCAAAAGCTTCATGTGTTCCTCCATACCGGATCAGGCAAGTCACTTGCACACTGCATTATCTATTACAAGTATACTATCCTCTCACAGAATCTGCAAGGTTAAACATGAAGGCATGGACTTTTTCCCCGTTTTGGATTATACTAGTATTATCTGATCTTAAAAGGGAGCTTTTACGATGACATTTTTTCAGGAACTTTTCACTAATAAGATTTTTTTGACAGCCGCAACAGGATGGTTCGTTGCCCAGATCTTAAAGACCGCCATCCATCTTTTCCTCACCCGGAAATTCGTCGCAGAACGTTTGGTGGGAAGCGGCGGAATGCCCAGTTCCCATTCTGCCACAGTATGTTCTTTGGCCACGGCTGTCTATTATGAATATGGTGCCGGCGGTTTTGAATTTGCCATCGCCGTGATCCTGGCCATCATCGTCATGTATGACGCCATGGGCGTGCGCCGTGAGACAGGCATCCAGGCCAAACTCCTCAATGATTTTATGAAACTTTTTGAATCCAAAGGGTTGAAAGACTTTTCCTCTTATGACACCCTGAAAGAATTTGTGGGACATACGCCCCTTCAGGTGCTGATGGGCGCAATACTGGGCATTGTCCTGGCGGTCCTGATCCATCAATTCTAGAAAGGTATGGTTTTTATGAGAAAAGTAACATATGGAATCCTCCTTGCATCGGCCCTGTTGCTCTTTACAGGATGCAGCGCTCTTACGGACGATGCCTCCGGCCCTATCCTGCCGGAAACCGATTCCGTTGCAGATAACAACATCTCCACCGGGAAGGATACTCCCGGCAATACCGTAGCGATCGTCACCGAAGATGACTCCCTGCCTCCCGAAGAGGGTATGGTCCGAAGCCGTCTCACCAATGAATGGGTCTCCCCTGATGTGGCAGGCACCAGACCCATCGCAGTCATCATTCCCAATGAAAAGGCAGCACTTCCCCATTACGGGCTGTCCCAGGCCTCCATTCTCTATGAGGCCAATGTAGAAGGACGCATGACCAGGATGATGGCCATTTATGAAGACTGGCAGGATTTGGAAAAAATCGGCAATGTCAGAAGCCTTCGTTCCTATTTTGCCTACTGGTCCTTTGAATGGGATGCCTTTTTGGTCCATATGGGCGGTCCCTTTTTCATCAATGATCTGATCGCGCAGCCGGATACCGAAAACATCAACGGCCTGGACTCAGCAGACCAGACAGCGTTCTTCCGCACCACAGACAAAAGCAAGCCCCATAATGCCTATACCTCCGGTCCCCGCCTGGCTAACAGGATCCAGCAGAAAGGCTACAGTCTGGAATACCGGGGACTTACAGAAGAAGCCCATTACAAATTTGCTTCCAAGGCAGATCCCAACACGCTGGAGCAGTACGGCGATGCCGCCAGGAACGCCACTTATATTGATACGTCCGGGTGTTATCCCCTGACCAGATGCTATTTTGAATTTAACGAATCAGACGGGCTCTATTATCGCTTCCAGCATTTGTCCGGGGACACAGACGGTCCCCACACAGATGCCGCCACCGGAGAACAGCTTGCTTTTAAAAACATTCTGGTTCAGAATACCTTTTATGAGGAGCTGGGGCTGGAAGAAGATTATATCGCATTCCGCTGCCATGACAACACCATGGACGGCTGGTACTTTACCAACGGAAAAGGCATCCATGTCACCTGGGAAAAGTCCTCAGACTACGGTGCTACCCGCTATTATGACGACAACGGCGATGAGATTTCTTTGAATACCGGAAAGACCATGATCTGCATCGTGGAGGATGGGGATACCTTTTCCTTCCATTGATCGACAAAGTATAAAAGCAGATAACAGCAAAACAATCGGGCAGGCTGCCTCAATGCAGCCTGCCCGATTTACTTTACGATCATTGCTGTCCCAAGCCCAGTCTGTTCACTGCGGAAAAGATTGCTCTCACGGAAGCCCTGGTAATATTGGAGCTCACCCCTACGCCGTAGGTGACACGCCCTGTTTCTTTATCCAGCAGATGGATATACGCTGCAGCCTGTGAATTTGCGCCACTCTGCAATGCGTGTTCCTCATAGTCCAGCACCTGGATGGAGATCCCCAATTCTTCTGACAGTCCTCTCTGAACTGCATCAATAGGGCCGTTTCCTACCGCCTCAAAGAATTTCTCCTGACCTGCATTGGTATATACCACTGTTACACGAGTATCAAACTCCGTCTTTACGGAACCGCTCAGATCATCCACCCGAAGCTTCTTGAAATGTATGGGTTCCTTCTGATCCAGATATTCCGCCCGGAAACACTCCATGATCTGCTCGGGAGATACCTCGCCCTGCTTCTCAGATACCTCCTGGATCACATTGGCAAATTCCTTGTGCATTGCCTTGGGCAGCTTGAAGCCAAAATAAGTATCCATGATAAATGCCACGCCACCCTTGCCGGACTGGGAATTGATGCGCACGATAGGCTCATACTCTCTGCCGATATCCGCAGGATCAATGGGCAGATAAGGAACCTGCCAGATCTCGCTGCCACGGTCCTTCATCGCCTGCACGCCCTTGTTGATGGCATCCTGATGAGAGCCGGAAAATGCGGTAAATACCAATTTACCCGCATAAGGATGTCTGGGATGGATGGGCAGCTTGCAGCAACGCTCATAAATCTCAATGATCTCATTGATATGTTCAATGTTCAACTGGGGATTGATGCCCTGTGAGAACATATTGTATGCGATATTTAAAATGTCTACATTTCCGGTGCGCTCGCCATTTCCGAACAGAGTGCCCTCCACCCGGTCTGCCCCGGCCAACATTGCCAGTTCTGCGCTTGCCACACCGGTGCCCCTGTCATTATGGGGGTGAATGCTGACGATAATGCTTTCCCTGTTATCCAGGTACTTAATCATCCACTCGATCTGGTCTGCATATACATTGGGCGTATTCATCTCCACTGTGGAAGGCAGATTGATGATCATGGGATTTGCCGGATCGGGGCCCCAGGTATGGGAAACCGCATTACAGATCTCCAGTGCATAATCCAACTCCGTTCCGGTAAAGCTCTCCGGCGAATATTCCAGAATGATCTTACCGGGAAATTCTGCTGCCCGCTCCTTTACCATATTGGTTCCCTTGATGGCAATTTCCGTAATATGCTCCCTGTCCATGTGGAACACCACGTCCCTCTGCAGAGTGGAAGTGGAATTGTAGATATGTACGATGGCC
The DNA here is from genome assembly GCA_017621075.1 of Lachnospiraceae bacterium. Taxonomy (GTDB): domain Bacteria; phylum Bacillota; class Clostridia; order Lachnospirales; family Lachnospiraceae; genus Acetatifactor. Next base: position 9,925 of record JAGATV010000014.1, on the reverse strand, counting down.
TGCTTGCAGCCCTCTATCGCCTCAAAGGTGCGGTCGATCAGTTCTTCGCGACACTGGGTCAGCACCTGTACCACCACATCATCCGGGATCAGCTTTCTCTCCACCAACTGACGCAGGAAATCAAATTCAATCTGGCTGGCCGCCGGAAATCCGATCTCGATCTCCTTAAATCCCAGTTTGATCAAAAACTGGAACATCTCGATCTTTTCCTCAACGATCATAGGATCGATCAACGCCTGATTGCCGTCGCGCAGATCCACGCTGCACCAGACAGGTGCTTTGGTGATCTCCTTGCCGGGCCATTCCCTTTCCGGATAATCCACAACGGGATTCTTTCTGTATCTTTCATAGTTCAACATAAACAAGGCTCCTTTCCCTGCATAAAAAACAGCCCATCACACGGATGAGCTGTCTGCTTATTCTCCGAGGCCGCTTTCCACTGCTTTCACCAGAGTATCCAGCGCTTCCTTCTCGTCCTCTCCTTCACATACGAATTCGATCTCATCGCCACACTTGACGCAGGCCCCCAGCACGCTCAATACACTTTTGGCATTTGCCGTATTCTCTTTAAAGTTAAAAGTGATCAGTGATTTAAACTGCATTGCCTCTTTACAGAGTATTCCTGCCGGTCTTAAATGCAAGCCGGTAGGATTCTTGATAACTACTTTCTGACTTACCATAGCTTACCCTCCGATCTAACCCTTCTCTATTTCTTATCATATCAGATTTCAAGATCAATCACAAGTGATTTTTAGAACATGATATCCTGGATCAGGCCTGCCAGCTTCTCTGCCTCCGCCTGGATGATCTCCTGGTCTTTTCCCTCAATCATGACACGCACCAAAGGCTCTGTTCCGGAAGGACGGATCAGCACTCTGCCCTCCCCGGCAAATTTCTTTTCAATTTCCGCAATGGCGCATGCGATCTCGGGATATTCCATGTAGCGGTCCTTTTTGTGGTTGGCAACCTTGGCATTGACCAATGCCTGCGGCAACACATCCATGATACCTGCCAGCTCCGACAAAGGTTTCCCGGTATCTACCATGACCTGCAGAAGGTGAAGGGCACTCAAGAGCCCGTCACCCGTAGTATTCTCATCCAGGAAAATAATATGTCCCGACTGTTCTCCTCCCAGACTTGCGCCGATTTCCTTCATTCTCTCCAGCACATAACGGTCTCCCACCTTGGTGCGCTCCATGGTAATGCCCTGTCTGTCGCACATGAGGGAAAATCCCAGATTGCTCATGACAGTGGCCACAATGGTGTCTTTTTTGAGCTTGCCCTGGCTCTTTAAATAGTTGCCGACGATGGCCATGATCTGGTCGCCGTCCACGATATTGCCGTTCTCGTCCACTGCCAGGAGTCTGTCTGCATCACCGTCAAAAGCAAGCCCAACCGCCGCCTTCTCATAAACCACCCTTGCCTGCAGCTCCTGCATGTGAGTTGAACCACAGTTTGCATTGATATTGGTTCCGTCAGGATTGTTGTGGATGGCTACCACATTGCCGCCCAGCTCTTTTAACGCCTCAACGGAAGTATAGTAGGATGCCCCTTCCGCACAGTCCACTACAATCTTCATGCCATCCAGCTCCACATTGACAGCCTGCATGGCATGATTGATATATTCTTCCCTGGCATCCGTGCGCATCTTGATCTTGCCCACGCCCGGTCCGATGGGAAACTTGATGCCGGGCATATTTCCCCGGATCAGTGCCTCGATCTCATCTTCCAGGGCATCCGGAAGTTTATAGCCGTCCCCGTCAAAAAATTTGATACCGTTGAATTCTACCGGATTGTGGGAGGCAGAGATCACAACTCCCGCATCCACCTTATACTTCTGTGTCAGATACGCCACTGCCGGCGTGGGGATCACTCCCACATACACACAGTTGGCACCCACGGAGCATGCGCCCGCCATCAGGGCATTTGCCAGCATATCGCCGGAGATGCGGGTATCACATCCCACCATGATCGTGGGCTTGTGATTTTTTTCCTTGGTGAGTACATAAGCCCCCGCCTGCCCCAACTGCATTGCAAGGGTAGGTGTCAATTCTTCGTTTGCAATTCCTCTTACGCCGTCTGTTCCAAATAGTCTAGCCATTTTTTCCTCGATCCCGGTGTTCTACACCATTCTATTATGATTCATCTTCTTCCTTGACGATCACCTGCGCCGTCACCTCATTTGCTACCGTGACATCCTCAGCCAGGTTGAAAGCAACCGGCACCTGGTAAGTTCCCGGAACAATATGCGCAACTCCCTGTTCTTCCATCCATGCCTTCATATCCAGAGTGCCTGTGACGGTATCAGCGCGCAAAGGGGTGATGGTACTGCCCAGTCCCTCCACCTGTAGCGTATATGTTGCCACATTCTGCGGCAGGGAAGCGTTCAGGCCTGTAGGAAGGTTGATCACGTTCAGATTGTGTGCAGGTATCTGCAGTGTCTTTTCCACTATCGGTTCAATATAGATGGATACCTTCACATTGATGCCCACGCTGCTGTCTGCGACCTTCACATTATCCGGCAGATATTCCCGGATGTTGACGATCTCAGACACAGTATCCTGCGCTCCTTCTATGCTCAGCCGTTCCTCCGGTATGGATATCTTGGAAACATTGGAAACCGTAGAAAGCGTTCCTGCAATACGGATGGTGGCAGGATTACATTCCACCACTCCCGTAGTCATATACCCTTCCTCCGGGGTCCCTGTATAGGCGAGTTCGATGGGCACTTCCTTGACCGCAAGCACCTCCACGGAGATATGGGCATAATCCGCCTGCTTCTTTATCGTGTCGTAGGTTACTTCCTCTCCCTCTTTGTCATAGAGACGGATATCCACATTGGCAGAAAGGCTGTTGGACGCTCCCGACACATTGATGTCCGCCCTGGCATAAGCCACCTGCTCCACAGCAGACTCGGGCCCGGATACTTCGATCATATTCTGATCCAGGGTAACATTGCCCACAATAAATCCGTCCGCCACTTCTCCTACGGGATTGGATACCAGCGAAACATACTTGCTGGCCTTTTCTTCCACATTCAGTTTTACAAAATCATGATTGCCTTCAATGGTATAGTCCACATCTGCATTCATTACATAATATGTGATCGGCACCGTATTGATATCTGTCAGCCGGCTCACATCAGCCTCCGCCACGATATCCGTGGACCTGAGCTTGTCAATGATACTGCCGGGGGCCCTGACGGTAACCCTGACCACATCAGAATTATCCAGGATCTCATACACCTTGTTTTCTTTTTCCAACAGATCCGTATTGGTGAGCTTTACCTGTATATTGCTAAAAGTCCCCGTGTCCGTGGGATCATTGATCTGTACCACCAAAAACCAGAGTACAAACGCCAGCACCAGTGAAGCCAGCTTCAATCCCCAGTTATGCAATAATTTTTTTCTCATTTCTTCGACCGGCTCCTTCCCTTCCATATGCGTTTGTTCTTTGCAATGCTTTCCGCATTCCCGTTCAGGATCTCCTGCATACGTCCGCGCAGACCTTCTGTGTCCAAATTCCTGTCCAGTCTGCCCTCATAAGCAAGGCTGATCTTTCCGGTCTCTTCCGACACAATGATGGTCAGGGAATCCGTCACCTCAGAGATCCCAACTCCCGCACGATGTCTGGTGCCCAGCTCCTTGCTGAGTCCGAGATTGTCGGAAAGCGGAAGATAACAGGTGGCAGAAGTCACACGTTTTCCCCGGATGATGACTGCACCGTCATGAAGCGGTGTATTATGCTCAAAAATATTGATCAGCAGCTGACTGCTGACGATACCGTCCACTTCGATGCCGGTCCTCTCATAATCCTTCAGTGAGACCTTCTGTTCAATGACGATCAATGCGCCGGTGCGCACTTTGGCCATCTCTACAGCCGCTTTTACGATCTCACTTATGGTCCGGCCCGAAAACAGTTCCTCTTCCTGATGCCCTGCATCGAAAGGAATAATAGCGGTAAGCAGGCTCTTCTTGCCCAGTTCCTCCAATGCCTTCCTAAGCTCCGGCTGCAACACCACGATCAGTGCCATCACCGCAAAGCTCAACACATTCTGCGCCATCCACAATATCGTTTTCATGTGGAAGAAATATGCCAACAGCAAAAATGCGCATATGACAAGAAGACCCTTTAACAGAGCCCATGCACGGGTGGTCTTCATCCACCTTAAGATATAATACAGCAAAACAGCAATAATGAGGACTTCCACGCAGTCTCCGAAATCCATCATGGTGCTGTAGGTGCTGAAATTCTTAAAATAGCCGCTTAACTTATCTAGCCACTGCATGCCTTGTCATTCCTTGCTTTCTAGAATAATTCTTCGTAATCGTCTCCCGCATCTTGGGTATCCCCGGTCATATTACTGTTGATGGTCACGCTCCTGCCGCCACTCCTGCGCTCGCTGTACGGGCCGTTATAGCCGGATCTGGATCTGGGAGCGGATGTGGTATTCCTGGAGGAGCCCGTCCATTCGGTAGTCACACTCCTGCCGCTTCCCTGACGCTGGGTATTGATCTTTTTTACAGTCTTTGTCTGGGCAGTCACTGTCATTTTGGGCACAGCCTTGACATAGTAATAATATTCGTCGTCCTCAAATTGCACCTTCTCTGTTCTGGTATAATCTACACAGAATCGGAAGAATTCTATGATCTTTCCGGCAGCCACAGCGATCACTGCCCCCAGGATGGCTCCTGCAACGGAAATGTTGGTATCATAGAGCAGATCTCCCAGAAGGAGGATCACCAGGTCTGCCATAGCGCCGGCCATCATGGCAATGGTCCAGGAATGGTCTACAGACATCCTGCGGATCAGATAGACTACAACCACCGTAATGGCAAATGCCGCCACCATTACTACCATCTGCTTATTGCCCAGGATGCCGTCGATCAGCAGGCGGATCTTGCCTGCCGCCTCCTCGCTGCCCAGTGTACTGATGGTCGTGGCATTCCCCGCCACAGCTGCGATCAGGAAATAGATCACCACGCCGCAGCTTACCGAAACTGCAGAGGCAGGGCTGCCCAAAAGTCCCATGGCAACCGGCATCACATAAGGTATCTTAAACACAAATAACAGTGGGGTCAGGACCACCACCAGGGAATCCTTGGGGCTGAACCGGAAGTACAAAAGGTACATGAGCAGGAAAATGCAGATCCCTACCAACGCCACTTCCAGGGAAAGGGCATACATGTGCAGCACGGAAAACACCGTGGCAAAAAAGAGGATGCCTCCCACGGGCAAAAAGGAACAGGTCAGTGCCGCCACCAGCACCACTGCAAGATTGTCTAACACCGTCATGTAACCCATCTGTCCGTTTATGGCATTCAGTATGATAAATGCCAGCAGAAATTTCAGTACAGGCTGTATATATGCCTCATTCCTGCTGTAGATCAGTTTTACTTTTTCTCTAAATTCCAGTAATGTAGTCATTCTGTCCTCCAAATCGATCCCCTTTGGTATTGCCTTATTCGTTGTACAGGGAATTCAATTTCTTGAGATTATGATAATAACATTTCAGGCTCTTCTTTGCCTTCGAATAACGGTAAGAACACACTCCGTAAGCAATGCCGCCGTACACAGCCACAGTGGCGACATAACAAAACAGCACATTCTTCGCAAAAGTGATCAGATCCATCTTGTAAATGTCCTGCATGAATACCTCAAAATCGTAGAACACAAACAGCGCCAGCATGATGGCAAAGGCGACCGTGGCGCTGATCACCGCCTTCAGTACCTGGATTGAGAGGTAGTCGCTGCGAAAATACTTGCCGATGGACATATTCTTTTTTCCTTCGTTCTCCTCATAAGATGCCATTTTGGTCATCAAAATGATCCGTTCCTCATTCAGCATGCCAAAACCTCCCTACAGAAATCTCATTCTTTCTTTGGTTTTGGTCTGGGGCGCTTTGGGGGGCTCAGCAGGTTTCTTTTCAGCCACAGCTTCCTTGAAGTCCCGGGTCATACTGCATTTGCACTTCTCACAGAATCTTCCGGTGCGGATGGGAGCTCCACAGCTCTCACAGTTTAAGAAAATGGCAGAATTCTCCGTCACTTCCAGCCTTTCCTCTCTCAGCCACTGCCTGATCTGGGCAGGGTCCACGTCACAAGCTTCCGATACCTCAGCAATCCCCACACCGGGATGTTGTCTGATATATTCCTTTACCTCCTGAAATTTCTTTTCCATGAGTTCCCTGCAAGGCTGACACAGGATCGCACCTGCCACATAATTAAAGATCCGTCCGCAATTTCTGCAATTTCTAATGTTCATGCCAATTCTCACTTTCCCATATCACTGTATGCTATATTCTTGCTAAATTCCTGCACCACAGGCCAGCGTTACAAAATAGATGCGTAAGACACCCGCCGCTTTCAGGGCAAGCGCGGCCTCATCCATGGTACTGCCTGTCGTGTATATGTCATCTATTAGGATAATCGTCTTTAATTTTACATCATTTTGCGCTATATTGAAAGCCTTTTTCAAATTATTTTGCCTTTCTGTGCGATTTTGGCATTTCAAAGGAGCCGTATTTTTGACCCTGACCAGGATTTTATCCAAAACAGGCACTCCCGCATACCTGCCTACGGCCTCCGCAAGCAGTGCCGCCTGATTGTAACCGCGCTTCCTAAGCCTTTTCGGATGCAGTGGGATCGGGATCAGCGCATCCGGCCCCACGCGGTCTATGAAATCCCCCAGATAGCGGACCATTTCCTGTCCGAAAAAGTCCGCATATTCCCTCCGGTTCCCGTATTTGAACCGATAGATGGACGACGCTGCGCTGCCATACTCATATAAAGCCCTTCCCCGAATATAATTATGCTCCTTTTCCCTGCAATCCCTGCAATATTCTTCTTCCCGGTACAGTTTTTTCCCGCACCGCATGCACCAGGGGGCCTTTAAAAGCTGAAACTTTGGCTCACATTCCGGACATATCTTTGCCCCAAAAGGCCTTACGATCCTGTCACAGGCAGGACATCTTAGGGGAAACAGAAGCTGCAAGAAAAAGTTGTTCAATGCGCCACCTCCCGGATACGCTCTGCAAGGGCTGTATACCTTCTGTTCTCACTGACATTGTCTATCATCTCCCGGACCGTGTTGCTGCTTCCCAGTATCGTCACACAATTCCTGGCCCTGGTAATGCCGGTATACAAAAGATTCCGGTTGAACAGCATCCTGGGGCCGCCTAAAAGGGGCAGTATCACTGCAGGATATTCGCTTCCTTGGGACTTGTGGATGGTGATAGCGTAAGACAGATCCAGTTCCTCCAATGCCGCAAACTGATAAGTCACCCTTCTGTGCTCATCAAATTCCACCACCAGGACCGCCGCCGTCTGGTTGATCTGGACAATGCGCCCCATATCACCGTTGAACACGCCCATGCCCTTGTCCACAGGAATTCCATATCGGCTTACGATCTCCCATTCAAGCTGGTAATTGTTCTTGATCTGCATGACCTTATCCCCCACCCGGTAGATCGTCTCTTTGCTTGTGTACTCTTCCTTGCCCGGCTTAGGCGGATTCAGATATCTCTGAAGAATGCCGTTTAAGGTCTCGCATCCCAACGGTCCTTTCCGCATGGGCGTCAGCACCTGGATATCAAACGGCGTGGCATTCACATAGCGGGGAAGTTTGTCCTGGATCAGTTGTATCATATGCTTGTATATGACATTAACGTCATTTCTTTCCAGCATAAAAAAATCTTTGGATTTATTGTCTAAAGCAATCTGTTCTCCCCGGTTGATCCTATGCGCATTGACAACAATGTCACTTTCTTCAGCCTGACGGAAGATCCGCTTGAGAGATACCATGGGAAAGCTTCCGCTGACGATCAGGTCCCTCAGCACCTGTCCCGGTCCCACGCTGGGCAACTGATCCACATCCCCCACTAACACCAGTCTGGTCCCAGGCACCACCGCCCGAAGCAGGGACTGGAACAGTTGAATATCCACCATGGACATCTCATCAATAATAATAACGTCTGCTTCCAGGGGATTGTCTTCATTTCGCTCAAAACTTACTTTCCGCCGTTCTTCATCTGACAATGCACTGTTAAGTTCCAGCAGGCGGTGGATGGTCCGGGCCTCAAAACCCGTAGCTTCCGTCATCCTCTTGGCCGCCCGTCCGGTGGGGGCTGCCAGATAGATATCCAGTCCCTCCGCCTCAAAATAGCGGATGATCATGTTGATCGTAGTTGTCTTGCCTGTGCCGGGGCCTCCGGAGAGGATGAACAGCCCATTGTTCACACACTCCATCACCGCCGTAAGCTGAAGTTCATCCAGTTCCATCTTAAGCCCTTCTGCCAGCTTCTGTACCTTTTTGCGGCATGCCGACTCCACAGAGGGCAACATTCCCTCCTCCGTCATGGACAGATTCAGTTCCCACAGCTTATGGGCACAATTCAGTTCCGCATAGTAATAGGAAGCCGCAAACACCGCTTCCCCTTTGATGACGAGCTTCTTATCCATCATCAGGTTGTCCGTCTGGGAGTGGATATTTTCCGCAGGTACGCCCAAAAGCGCCGATGCCCTCTCCAAGAGAAGTTCCATGGGAAGATAACAATGCCCTTCCCCTACCGCTTGGAGCAGCACATACTGAATGCCGCTGCGGATACGGTAATCCGAATCTGTATGTATCCCTATCTTGGCCGCGATCTCATCTGCAGTCCGAAAACCCACACCTGTAATATCCTCCGCCAGGCGGTACGGATTCTCTTTCATAATGGTATAAAGTTCCATGCCGTAAGTGTCAAATATCTTCACTGCCAGGGTATTGGAGATTCCATACTGTTGCAAATATACCAATGCTTCCCGCAGATCTTTTTTCTCTTCCACATATACCGCGATCTCCCTGGCCTTGCGCTCGCTAATGCCCTTGACCTCCGAAAGTCGCTCCGGTTCTTCCTCGATAATGCGAAAGGTATCATCCCCAAACTTCTTTACGATTCGGGCAGCCAAAGCGGCCCCCACGCCTTTCACGGCACCGGAACTCAGATAACGCTCCATACTGACACTGTCCCTGGGCGCCACCGTTCTGTAACTTTTGATCTTAAACTGCTTTCCATACAGGGGATGCTCCGTGAACTCGCCTTCCGCTTCGATATTTTCACCCTGGCCAAGTCCTCTGCACATCCCAACGCAGACAATTTCTTCCCCGTCTGCCACCAGTTCCATCACTGTATAACCATTTTCCCTGTTCTGAAAAATGATATGCTCTACATACCCGTTTATATTTTCCATAGTTATGCTCCAAATCCTTTTGCGTTTCGTCGGTCCTTCTGTAATGCTTTTATGTGATTTAAAAAGGGGAATTCATTTGATGTGATAAAAGAAGATCTCAATGTCCGCATTCTCAAGAACAACTGCAGGCAGGTGACATTTCCTTGCCTGCAATCCTATCTGCCTATAAGGTATCCTCGCTGATGCCATAATTGCGTTTCATCTGCTCATAAAGAGTCTGAGCAAGTCCCAAACTATTGTTTTCCGTAGATTCCGCTGCAATATTCTGGATCATCTGATCCTTATAATAATCCAGCATGCTCGAGGTAGAAGAACTTTCCTCTGTGGGAATGGTCTTCACCATCTCCTTGAACATCTGCTCTAAAAAGTAAGCCTCAAACTGCTTGCAGACATCCATCAATTCATCATCTTCAGCCTTGGTGTAATCCGCATCCAGTTTGTTTTCCAGTTTGGAAGCACTCTGGCCGGAAGCTGATGCATATATATCATTGTATACAGAAGACAGATTGCCGATATCCATAGTTATCCTTTCTGCTACCTTGCTTCGCAAGCCGACATTCGCTCTCCATGGCTCTTCCCTGCGAAGCGCCTTGCTTCGCAAGCCGACATTCGCTCTCCATGGCTCTTCCCTGCGAAGCGCCTTGCTTCGCAAGCCGACATTCGCTCTCCATGACTCTTCCCTGCGAAGCGCCTT
>JAGATV010000013.1 GCA_017621075.1 Lachnospiraceae bacterium | reverse complement strand
TTGTTCGGCACAAAATGATCGGGAACCAGTGCAATCTTATCCTTATCGAACACACCGTCAACCTTCATCTTGCTCATTTCCTTGATCGCCACAGGGCTGGTGATATCATTGCCCAGCACCAGATCAAGATCCGCCTCGATCAACTGTCCTGCTTCGACTTTGTCAAGACCTGCCGCAGCAGCCAGGATCTTCTGTGTCATTGTCATTCCCATAATAATGCCCAAACCTTTCTTGTAGATTATATTGAATAAACTTCTTTATAGCATGTTTTTTCTAACTCTGTATCTTCTTTAACTGGTAAAACTCGCCCTCCAAGGCCATCAGTTCCTCATAAGTGCCGTACTCTACACACTTTCCGCCTGCGATCACCGCTATCTTGTCGGCATTGCGGATGGTGGAAAGCCTGTGGGCCACAATAAAGGTGGTGCGGCCCCTGGTCAGATTGTCCACCGCCTCCTGGATCAGCTTCTCGGAAATACTGTCCAAAGCCGAAGTGGCCTCATCTAACACGATGATCCTGGGATCGCGTATCAGCGCCCTGGCAATGGATATCCTCTGCCGCTGTCCGCCGGACAGCTTGCCGCCGTGCTCTCCCACCATGGTGTCCAGTCCCTTGGGAAGGGAATCTATCAGATCCTTCAGATTGGCCGCTTTTATGACTTCATTTAACTGTTCCTCGGAAACATTGTCACAGCCGTATATGATATTGTCCCTTATGGTGCCGGAAAACAGGATGGACGTCTGGGGAACCACCGCAAGATATTTCCGGTAAGTCCTCAGATCGATTTCGCTAAGATCCTGTCCGTCCAAAAGGACCTGCCCGCTGTCTGCCAGATAAAAGCCGATGACCATATTGAGGATGGTCGTTTTGCCGGCGCCGGATTCCCCTACCAGAGCGATGGTCTCTCCCTGTTTTACTTCCAGATTTAAGCCCTCAAGGATATTCCGCTCTCCGTCACAGTATTTAAAACATACATCCCTGAAGGAAAAAGCACCGTTCACCTTCTCAATGGCTTTCTTGTCCTCATTGTGTTCCACTTCCTCGGAAAGCAGCACTTCCCCGATGGAATTTACGGACTCAATCCCCTTGGCAATAGTGGGCACCAGGGTAATGATGGCAGATACCTGGTTTACAATGGTGGCAAAGTAACTCTGGTAAAGCGTGATGTCGCCTGCCAGGATATTGCCTTTAAATGCCAGATATCCGGTAAATGCCAGACAGATCACCTGGAAGATCTGGAAGATCGCCCAGCCTACGGAGCCGAACAGCGCCTGGATCAGATCCAGCTTGTAGCCCTTTTCCGCCACGGCGAAGAGCTGTCCGCTCATCTTCTGCACTTCCTCCTCCTCAAGGGCGTGAGCCCTGGTGACAGGAATCAGTTCCACCATCTCCATGACCCGTGCGGAGGTCTCTTCCATCTCCTTACGAAATTCCGAATTCCGCTTCTTCATGATGTTGCGGAAAGATACCATGGTAATGGCAGCAACCGGTGTAGTGATCAAAAAGAACAGGAATACCACAAGGCTCTTGCTTACGGTGACTGCCAGCGCTACACCGATATTCAGTGAAATATTCAGGATGCTTAGGAACATCTGGGTGGAGAGTCCTTCCACCGCTTCCACATCGCGCATGATCTTGGACTGTAATCGTCCGGACTGTGTTCCGACATGGTAGGAAATGGACAATTCCTGCAGTTTGCGAATCAAAGCTTTCCTTAAGCCTGTCTCCGCATATCTGGTAGCCAGACTCTTATAGTTGGTATAGAGATAGTTCATGGGGACATTCAGAGCGATCAGTACCACCATGAGCAGCGTATAAAAGATCAAATTTCTGACAGAGTCAGGATTTCCGGTCATAATATCATTGATGATATTGGCCGTTACAATGGGAAGCACCCACACACAGGCATGTTTGATAAAAAAGAAGATTACCGCCAGCAAAAATCTGTGATAATTCCCCTTGTATAACGCAACCAGCGTAAGCAGCGGGTGTCCCTTGTGCCGTCTGTAGCATTCCGTAAACCAATACTCCGGCTCCATGCCTTTGGGCGGCTTCATCTTATCCTCAAAATTTGCCATATAAAACCTTTCCAAAAATAAGGGATGCTCAAAGGTATCTTTCGGACCCTTGGCATCCCTTTGGTCAGCTTAGTTGTTGATCAGCTTTTCACTTTCATTGTTCCAGCTGTATAACTTACGGATCTCCTCACCAACCTTCTCTGAAGGATGCTCGGAAGCAAGATTCCTCAGTGCGCGGAAATGAGCCTTGCCGCCTGCGGAAGACATGTCAAGCAGGAAGTCTTTTGCAAAGGTACCGTCCTGGATGTCCTTTAAGATCTGCTTCATTGCCTTCTTGGTGTCCTCGGTGATGATCTTGGGTCCGGTGATGTAATCGCCGTATTCTGCGGTGTTGGAAATAGAATATCTCATTCCTGCAAAACCGCTCTGATAGATCAGATCTACGATCAGCTTCATCTCATGGATACACTCAAAATATGCGTTTCTGGGATCATATCCTGCCTCGGTCAGAGTCTCGAAGCCTGCCTGCATCAGGGCACATACGCCGCCGCACAGAACAGCCTGCTCACCAAAGAGGTCAGTCTCGGTCTCGGTACGGAAATCAGTCTCCAGAACGCCGGCTCTTGCACCGCCGATAGCCAGGGCGTAAGCCAGGGCCAGATCCTGAGCCTTGCCGGTAGCATCCTGATGTACAGCGATCAGACAAGGAACACCCTTTCCTGCCTGGTACTCGCTTCTTACGGTATGTCCGGGTCCCTTGGG
>JAGATV010000012.1 GCA_017621075.1 Lachnospiraceae bacterium | reverse complement strand
GTCGACTGCTTTACCGATATCATGCAGTAGTCCAGCTCTCTTGGCAAGTCTCACATCCAGCTTGGTTCCGAGCTTTGTAGGAAGTATAAGGAGAATGCTACCGTTATCAATGCGGTGGAATCTCACCATGGCGACGTAGAGCCCACATCCCTGATTGCATGTATTGTACAAGCTGCTGATACAATTTCTGCTGCAAGACCGGGAGCTAGAAGGGAAACATTAGAAACCTATACTAGCAGATTAAAACAGTTAGAAGAAATAACAAACAATTTCAAAGGTGTAGATAAATCTTTTGCTATTCAGGCAGGTCGTGAAGTTCGTGTTATGGTTGTGCCCGAGCAGATTACAGATGCCGATATGGTATTGCTGGCCCGCGATATTTCCAAACAGATCGAAGCTGAGATGGAATATCCCGGACAGATCAAGGTAAATGTGATCCGTGAGAGCCGCGTGATCGATTACGCAAAATAACGCAACCGGTTCGAGACTTGAAAATTGAATAAAGAATGAAAGACCGCTGTGTTCTTGCAACATAGCGGCCTTTTTATGCCATAAAGACAAATCTGCGCAAAAACTTGGAAAAACCGATGAAAAACCTCTTGTGAAATGTGGCATCTTATAGTATTATAATCAAAGTGTATGATTGTATACGATTATCCAATCTTAGGAGGAATTATGAAAGCATATCAGGAGTTAAGCAAGGAAGAACTGTTAGCCTTAAAGGCAGAATTGGATGCGGCATATCAGGATGCAAAAGGAAAAGGTTTAAAGCTGGATATGTCCAGAGGTAAGCCGGCAGCATCCCAACTGGATATGACTATGGATTTCATGGATGTCCTGGATTCACAGAGTAATATGAAGACTGAGGATGGTGTGGATGTACGCAATTATGGCGGGTTGGACGGTATCCCGGAAGCCAAGAAGCTGATGGGAGACATTATGGGTGTCAGTCCCGAAAATGTTATTGTATGCGGAAATGCCAGTCTGAACATTATGTATGATACCATTTCCCGTTCCATGACGCACGGCGTTCTGGGAAGTACTCCCTGGTGCAAACTGGATCAGGTTAAATTCCTGTGCCCAGTCCCCGGATATGACAGACATTTTGCGATTACACAGCATTTTGGGATCGAGATGATCACCGTTCCCATGACTTTCGAGGGGCCGGATATGGACATGGTGGAGCGTCTGGTGGCAGAGGATGCTTCTATCAAGGGTATCTGGTGCGTACCTAAGTACTCCAATCCCCAGGGTTACTCTTACTCTGACGAGACGGTAAGACGCATGGCGGCGTTAAAGCCTGCAGCAGAGGATTTCAGGATCTTCTGGGACAATGCATATGCGATCCATCACCTTTATGACGAGATCCAGGATGAGATCCTGGAAATCTTAGGTGAGTGTGAAAAGGCAGGCAATCCCGATATGGTATATGAGTTCTGCTCGACCTCCAAGGTTACCTTTGCGGGAAGCGGGATCTCTGCCATTGCATCCTCCAAGGCCAATCTGGATGCCATGAGAAAGTCCATGACCATTCAGACCATAGGCTATGACAAGATCAATCAGTTGCGCCATGTGCGTTATTTTAAAGATATTGAAGGCATTAAGGCTCACATGAAGAAGCATGCCGATCTGATGCGCCCTAAATTCCAGGCAGTGCTCAAGGTGCTCAATGAAGAACTTTCCGGTCTGGGAATCGGGGAATGGACCGATCCCAACGGCGGTTATTTCATCTCCTTTGATGCTATGGAAGGCTGTGCAAAAGCCATCGTAGCAAAGTGTAAGGAGGCAGGCGTCACCCTGACAGGTGCCGGGGCAACCTATCCTTACGGTGTGGACCCGAAGGACAGCAACATCCGTATTGCACCTTCCTTCCCCACTCCCGAAGAGATGGCGATGGCAACAGACCTGTTTGTACTCTGCGTAAAACTGGTAAGCGTGGAGAAATTGTTAGAAAGCCGGAAGTAAGACCATGGAAGAGATCAAGCGATTAAAAAGGGAACTGGTGGTAAAGGGTTCCATTATCGACTACTATCAGGATACCATGCAGATTCCCAACGGAAATGTGGTAAAATGGGATCTGATCGATCATAAGGGTGCGGCGGCTGTTGTGGCAGTGCGTGAGGATGGAAAGCTGCTCATGGTGCGGCAGTACCGCAATGCCCTGGAGCGGGAGACGCTGGAGATCCCAGCAGGCGGCCGAAACGGCAGGCAGGAGCCCACGGATGTGGCTGCCATAAGGGAACTGGAAGAGGAAACCGGCTACAAGTGCGATCAGGTGGAGCTTTTGACTTCCATATATACCACGGTAGCCTTTTGCAATGAGAAGATAGATATTTATCTGGCAAGAGGTTTAAAAGAGCGGGGAAGCCAGCATTTGGACGAGGATGAATATATCAATGTGGAGGCTTATTCTGTAGATGAACTGAAACAGATGATCTTCGACTGCCGCATACAGGACTCCAAGACGATATGCGGTATCCTTACCTACGCTGCAAAATATCTGTAGAGAGCGGTTTTCTGCCGGGCGTTTCGATGCCCGGCATTTTTATGCACATTTTTAAGCTTTGTCCCGCATATAATGCAAAGGATCTGAGGAGACATTTATAAGCCGCTAACAAACGGAGGACCAATGGGAAAATTGCGATTAGGACGGTGGCAGGCTGTGACAGGGCATATATCCGGGAAGCTGCCGTTTGGTTCTATCTTTCTGGCCGGGCTGATAGCCGGAATCCTTATGATGAATATAGGAAAGAGCATGTTGCTTGAAAATACAGGCTTATTGGATGAAGATACTTTGTATCATATCAAATATATGACTGTAGACAGCCAGGCACTGTTTGGCTATGTACTGCGCAAGAGACTGGGGAGAGCCGTCTGTCTGGCGATTCTTTCCACCACTTACCTGGGACTGGCGGTATGTGCCGGGGCTGCCTTCTGGTACGGAATGTCAGCAGGGTCATTTTTGTCGGCACTGGCTATCCGGTATGGGCTGAAAGGCATATTGCTTGCCCTTGCAGGGATCTTTCCCCATTACCTTCTGTATGTTCCGGCATTGGCGGCGCTCCTTGTATGGTGCGAGCAGGTGAACCGTGGGATCTATTTCAAGGGTTACAGAGGAGGGGAGGAGGGAAAGCTTTTTTGGCCGGGCAGGGTACTGCGTCTGATCGCAATCCTGGTGGTGCTCCTATTGGGATGTCTGTTGGAGGGATTTTGTAATCCGGGCGTGCTCCTGTCCTTTTTAAAAATTTTTTAAAATAATTCCGGCGGAAAAGGCCATATCTTGTAGTGTGTAAAAGTACCGTGCCACCCCATCTTGTATCTGCCCTCAAAAGTGCCGGGAAACACCGAAAAATGGGGGAAATTGCTTCTTGCATTTCCAGTTTTTTGTAAGTATAATAAACTTTGTCACGTTTATAATGGGACGAGTAGAAGATACCGGATGGGGATGACCGAGATATGGGCAGGGAGATAGACGAATTTATTGATTATTTATATCGTGAAAAGCATATTGCCGAAAATACCGGTGTATCCTACAGAAGGGATCTGGCGAAGCTGCAGGAATACTTAAAGGGGATCGGGATTACGGAAGCCGGACAGGTGGAACCCAAAGATCTGGTCCGGTACATCGCATATCTGGAAGCACGCAATTTCAAGGCTGCTACCATTTCCAGAAATATTGCTTCTATCCGAGCTTTTTTTCAATATCTGTATCAGACCGGAAAGGTGGAAAAGGATGCTTCTGAGAGTATTCAGGCTCCCAAGATACAAAAACATCTTCCGGAAGTGATGACTGTGGAAGAAATCTCCCGCCTGTTGGAACAGCCGTCGGGGACCGGTGCCAAGGAGCTGCGGGACAAGGCCATGCTGGAGCTTTTGTATGCCACGGGGATCCGCGTGACAGAGCTCATTGGCCTGGAGGTGTCGGATGTGGATTTTCAGACCTGCACCCTTAGCTGTGGCGGGGAACACAGGGAGCGCAGGATTCCCTTTGGCGTCAATGCCCAGAAAGCCCTTTTGGCTTATCTGGAGAAAGGGCGACAGGAATTATTGAAGGAGGGGGACAGCAGGATTCTGTTTCTCAACTGTTCCGGACAGCCCATGAGCAGACAGGGTTTTTGGAAACTGCTCAAGGGATATGGCCGTCAGGCTGGGATTGAAAAGGAGATCACACCCCATACACTGCGTCATTCCTTTGCAGCGCATCTGGTGGAAAACGGTGCTGATCTGAAGATCGTTCAGGAGATGCTGGGGCATTCTGACATCTCTACCACACAAGTGTATATGCATTTAGGGGGGAATCGGATGCGGGAGGTATATGCCAAGGCGCATCCCAGAGGTTAAGACAGTTTCTGCAGCTTATTCTTTTGGCAGAGAACAATAAGATAACAGATTGACATCGGAGGTAGGACAGATGACGAGAGAGGAAGCATGGGATTTACTGACAGAGTACAATAAGGACGCATTCCATTTGGAACATGCACAGATCGTGGAGCAGACCATGAGATTCTTTGCCCGGCAGTTAGGATATGGGGAGGAAGAAGATTTTTGGGGCATTGTAGGACTTTTGCATGATTTGGATTTTGAGCGCTATCCTGACGAACACTGTATCAAAGAGCAGGAGATCATGCGGGAGCGAGGAATTGACGAAAGGATCATTCATGCAACAGCAAGTCACGGATATGGTATTACAGTGGATATCGAGCCGGAGCATGAGATGGAAAAGGTGCTGTATGCAGTAGACGAATTGACGGGGCTTATCGGAGCAGTGGCACTTATGCGTCCCTCAAAAAGTGTACAGGATCTGGAAGTAAAATCTGTGAAGAAAAAATATAAAAGCAAAAATTTTGCTGCGGGTTGTTCCCGTGAAGTGATTGAGCGTGGAGCCCATATGCTGGGATGGGAGCTGGATGAGCTTATCAGCCGGACCATAGAAGCGCTTAGAAGTTTTAGAGATTGACGTTATAGGAATTTGAAACGAGAAATCAGCACTCCTCTTGGGAAGTGCTGATTTTCATTTATCTATTCATATTCTGCGATATCATAAATGAGCTTTTCCGTGTCCGCCCAGCCAAGGCAGGGATCGGTGATGGACTTGCCGTAAACACCGCCGCCCACTTTCTGGCAGCCTTCTTCAATATAGCTTTCAATCATGACACCTTTTACCAGGCTGTGCAGCTCCGGGTTCAGCTTGCGGTTATGCATGATCTCTTTGGTAATGCGGATCTGCTGGGCAAACTGTTTGTTGGAGTTGGAATGGTTGGTATCGATCACACAGGCAGGATTCTTCAGATCCATTTTCTGGTACATGTCAAGCAGGCGGATCAGATCCTCATAATGGTAGTTGGGAGTGTTGTTGCCATGCTTGTTGGTAGCACCCCGAAGCACCGTATGGGCCAGATCATTGCCGGTGGTGTTCACTTCCCAGCCTCGGTAGATGAAGGAGTGGGGGTGCTGGGCGGCATAAACGGAATTCAGCATAACGGAAAAGTCACCGCTGGTAGGATTCTTCATGCCTGCAGCCACATCAAAGCCGCTGACGGTGAGACGATGTTGCTGGTCTTCTACAGAACGTGCGCCGATTGCTACATAAGAGAGAATATCGGAAAGATATCTCCAGTTTTCGGGATAGAGCATCTCGTCTGCAGAGGTCAGTCCGGTTTCTTCCACGGCACGGATATGCATCTTGCGCATGGCAATCAGTCCGGCAAGAAAATCCGGTTTCTTTTCAGGATCGGGCTGATGCACAATACCCTTGTAGCCTTCTCCTGTGGTACGGGGCTTGTTGGTGTAGATCCTGGGAATCAGGATCAGCTTATCCTTCACCTTTTCGTTTACTTTTGCCAACCGGTTTACATAATCGCAAACAGAATCTTCGTTATCTGCGGAGCAGGGTCCGATGATTACCAAAAACTTGTTGCTCTTTCCGGTAATGACGTTGCGGATCTCCAAATCCCTTTCTTCTTTGACCTTGACCAAAGCGGGGGGAAGGGGGTACTGTTCCCGGATTTCATCGGGAGTAGGAAGTTTTTTGATGAATTCAAAAGCCATTGTATTTTACCGTGCCCTCAGGCAGTCCTTTCTCTGCATATTTGCATAACTGTTATTCATTATAGTACAAGATGCCTGATGACGCAAGGGAATTTAACGGTTTAAAGTGATAAAATATAAAAAGTGACAAAACAAGGAAGCGGTCAGAGTTGCTATTTTAAAACAAATGGAATATAATTGAAAAAAATGTAATCTTTTCATGTAAGAAGGGGATGAATGAAAAATGAAAGCAGATCAGAAAAAGAGAAAAGGGAAACTAAGTAAGGAAGAAAAGATCAAAGAGATCCGGGAAAAACTGGATTGGTATACCTTTGAGGCATCCGAGGAGGAATTTGACGAAGAAGAGGTAGACTGGCTGGTACAGAGGCTGTGCAGGCTGGAAGAACCGGATGTGACGCCCGGACAGGAGCCCGGCAGTGATTTTGCCCGGTTCAAGGAGTATCTGATGGAGAAACGTGAGGATGCCATCCGGCGCAGAGCAGGGGTAGTGGGGAAAAGAGCCGAAAGCATTGTGACCGGGGAGAAGGCCTCCGGGAAGAAGAGAACCGGGACATGGCGCATTCCGGCTGTGGCAGCAGCGGCAGCAGTGCTTGTCGTGGCGGTTCTGGCAGGTGGCACTATGGGTGTAACCAATGCAGAGAAGGAGGGTGGAATCTTCAACCTGATCCGCAAGGACGAGAATGGAGAAAAATGGGTCATCCTGCCGCAGAAGGAGAAATTTACACTGGAAGATGACAAGCAGGAGAATAGTGACGGAAAAGAGGAGCTTTTGAAAGAATACCAGGATGATATCATAGCAGTTGAAACTATGGACAGTCTGGCGGATTATGAATTGCAAGGGGTGGAAATCAGAGATTCCTCTTTCAATGTAGAAATCCTTTATAGTTTGTCCGGAAAGAACGGGGAACTTCTGATAACGGATTGTATTTACAAGAACCAGCAGATTATCGTCAAGGAGGAGACCGTTGATTCGGATACTTATCAGGGAACCGAAGAGATGGAAGGGCTTTCCCTGGATATTTTCTCAAAGGAGGATTCCGATCAGGAATTGGATATTGCGGTAGGATTTTGGGTGGACAATCATCAGTGCCGGATCTCAGGCAAGAATGATCCGGAGCAGTTGAAGAAAATCGCAGTGGAATATGCCGGGATGGTGGAGCAGATACAATAGGGCGGAAAGTGCCGGAAAACAGCAGGAAATGGCCTGCTGTTTTCTTTTTTGGAAAAAAATTGAAAAAATTTAAAATTTTTTGTTATAATCGGCGTTCTAAAATCATATATAAGTAGAAGGGGATGGAAACAGCTGCTTCTAAAAACTGAATATTGTGGCGTAAATACAAAAGATAAGGAGTGTGAACACATGAATTACAAAATGAAACGCCGTTTGCGCAGGGCGGGAGCTTTGGCATTTGCGGCAATCTTTGCGATGGGAATCCCTTGTGCCGAAGTAGAGGCTTCCTCAAATAGTGCTTTCTCAGCAGAAACGGCTGCGGAAAACAGCGTTGAAGAGTTAGAACTGACGTTGGTGGAGAGCTCAAGAACCCCTGAAAGCGGGCCTACACCCAGAACGATGATGATGAACTGTTACATTACGTATTCCTGCAGTTCCAGCGGGATTACAGCTACCCTTCATACCGGAACGTCCCAGACGGCTTCCGTATTGGGGGTTAAGGATGTCAAGGTAGAAAAACTGTTTTGGTATGGCTGGGATACGGTTGGATACGCTGATCCCTATGAGGTGACCAATGCGGCATCCCTGAGTTGTTCCTTTACCTATTCCTCGGCAGAGTATGGCAAGACCTATCGCATTTCCTGCACTCATTATGGAAATGTGGACGGCTATGAGGAGACAGAAACGGTGACTTCATCGTTTGTCTATGAATATTAATTCGTTAGTTGTGTAATTGTGTCATATAAAACTGAATAGAGACAGCAATGCCTTTGTATGCTTGTGCGATTGCCCGCGGTGGGTGGGCCGAATGTTCTGTTACATGACAACAGATTCAATGGTATAATCAATCAAAGGGGAATTATTGTCCATGGGAAATAGAGATGTAGCGGATGTCCTGATCAGAGGGCATCTGCGTCGGGACTCGGGAGAGTCTGGGGTGGCAATTTGCGTCGGGTGAGGAGTGCATGGTCCTCGCCCGGTTGCATACAAGGCAGCGGAGAGGGAGAGGATGTCAAGCCTCTCCCTCTCTGTTTGTCTAAAGTTGGAAATCCTTAAAATGTTGTAGAATTTAGTTGACAAACATAAGGGTATTTGATAGAATGAAGAACGGTGATTGTAAACAATCGTCATGCTGCTGTGGCTCAGTCGGTAGAGCGTCGCATTGGTAGTGCGGAGGTCACGGGTCCGATTCCCGTCAGCAGCTTAGAAAAGTCCTTGGTTTCCAAGGGCTTTTTTGCTGCGGATTTTGGGAGAATACCCATAAATTTTAGAGATCAGGGCATACTATTACTTCATCAGGGAAAGGAATGATTTGAGGATGAAGCGGTATGCAGTATTGGGGAAACTTTTTTGGGCGGCGTTTGCGCTTGCTCTTGTGCCGGTGTTTGGAGGTTTAGAGGCCGGGAAAGATAAGGAAGTGACAGTATATGAGGAGGAACTGGTAATCCCGGGAGTGGATGAGGAGTTTGTATTGATCTTTCTGGCAGATACCCATGTATCCCTTTGTGACGTAAGGGATCAGGATGTGATGGAGAAAGCCCGCAGCAGATACGAGAGTTTCCGGGACCACAGGGGACAGGGGGCGGATGAAAGCTTTCAGGAGTTGATGGATTATGTGAAAGAGGAAGAGCCGGATCTTTTGATCCTGGGAGGGGATATCGTGGACTCCGCCTTATGGGCTTCCATTGATTTTGTGTCGGCGGCCTTGAAGGATACGGGTGTTCCGGTCATCTATGCAATGGGTAATCATGATTTTGAACATGGGAAGGAATATTTTTCCGAACAGGCGTATCAGACATATCTGCCCAGGCTGCAGGATATCAGTGAAACCTGTGGGGGATTTCAGCAAAAGGAGTATGAGGATTTTGTGATCTTTTCGGTGGACGATAAGTGCAATCAGGTGTCAGAAGAGGCGTTAAAGGCCATGGAACAACTTTCCCTGCAAAAGAAACCGGTCATTCTTGTGACCCATGTGCCCATAGAGCCTGCTGCGGATACCTGTTTGCTGGAAGAGACCAAGCGGGTATGGGGGCTTTCTTCTGATGGGCATTCCAGGGTACTTCTGGGGCAGAATTCCTGTGTGCCCAATGAGACCACCGCTAAATTCCTGGAGCTGGTATTGGCCAAGGACAGTCCTGTGGTCCTGGTCTTGGCGGGGCATCTCCATTTTGGGCACAGGGATATGCTGACGGAGGATATCGTACAGATCGTTGCAGGGGCAGGCTATCAGAAGTGCCTGGTAAAAATAAAGATAAGGCCACAGTAGGTGGCCTTATGCAAGCATTTTATAAATAATTGTTTGGGGATTTCTTCATGATAAATTTTACACTGTAGCCGGATTCGTCACAGATAGAGCGGATGACGGACTCTGCGTCTTCTTTGGAACTGTCATTGATACATATAATGCAGGAGTTCTTGGTACGGTGGAAAAGAGAAGACTTGGGCCAGCGGATATAATAGGAAATCCGGTTCTGCAAAAGGGCACGCTCAATGAGCTGTTTGCAATCCATGTCGGATACTTCGCATAATTCAATTTCGTTGTTCACCTTTACGGATGTATATAATGACTGCATATCATCACCTCACATTCTTGATTATAGCATGATTGTATGGAAAAGTGCAACGAAATACTTGCAGGAACGGACAGAAATATATATACTGGATATAAGACAGAGAAAGGAGTTGTATCTTATGGATTTTATAGAGAAGATTGGCAATACGATCAGCGTAAAGGGAAAAGAGGCTGCAGGCAAGGCTAAGGAGATGGCGGAGATCGCAAATCTCAAGAGTCAGATCAGCACCTGTGAAGATGTTATGAAAAAGAATTATATGGAAATCGGAAAGCTGTATTATGAACAGAACGGAGAAAATCCGGATCCTGATTTTGAAAAACAGTGTCGTTCCATCCAGAATGCCCGCAACGGCATCAGAGAGCTGAATGCCAAGATTGACGAGATCAAAGGACTGTAACAGACAAAAGGATATTGCACAAAATAAAGACCTCCCCGATGGATCGGATTGACGATCACATTCATCGGGGAGGTTTTTGTAAGGGCAGTCTATTTGGCTGCCTCAGCCTTTTTGGTAGAAGGTACTACGAATACGCTGATCAGCATTGCAATGATATACAGTGTAATGGTGAAGAGCAGTACGTTCTGATAACCGGAAGGATTGATCATATTGCCGTGTCCGTCATCGATGAATTCACCGGAGTGATTTACGATGAAGGTAGCGATCTGGTTGCCGGTCAGTCCGGCAAATGCCCAGGCAGACAGGCACAGACCATGAATGCGGCTGATGGACTCCATGCCGAAGTGATCAGACAGGAGTGCGGGCACGTTGCTGAAACCGCCGCCGTAGCCTGCATTGATCACAAATAACAACGGAATGACCAAAACAGCGTACTGGTTTACGATACCCTTGGTCAGGATGACCAGAGCGGTGCAGGCGATGGAGAGGGCAAAGATGGTCTTATAAACCGTATTCCTGTCCTTGAGTTTGTCGCCCCAGGTGGAGAAGCCAAGTCTTCCGCCTGCATTGAATACTGCGGTTAGAGAACTGATCAGACCCACGAAACCAACCAGACCGATAGCCTTTACGATGCTCTTTTCCTGAGAGATGAGAGCCAGACCGCAGGTGATATTGATGTAGAACATCAGCCATATTCCAAGGAAGGTCTTGTTCTTGAAAATGTCCAGAACACTGTCCTTGCTCTTTTCGCTTACTTCCACCCAGCCTTCGGGCTTTGCAAGGAGCAGGTGTCCGATGAACATCAGGATGAAATAGAATACACCGAGGATGTAGAACATGTTCACGATGCCGAATCTACCCTGCAAGAACTCCATCAGGGGGCTGGCGATCACTTTTGCCAGACCGAAGCTTGCGATAGCAAGTCCGGTTGCGAGACCCTTCTGGTCACTGAACCAAAGCATCAGCGTCTTGACGGGAGACAGGTAACCTGTACCAAGGCCGATTCCCATGATGACACCGTAACAGAGGAAGATGCCGATGACAGATTTCTGTGAGATAAAGAAGCCGGTGCCTGCCATACCTACGGAGAAGCAGATTGCTGCTACCAGGGAGGATTTGTGGATGTCCTTTTCTACTAAGGGGCCAAGGAATGCGGCAGACATGCCTAGGAAGAAAATGGCAAGGCTGAATGCCCATTCGATGGTACTCTTGGAAACCTGTGTTGCAGAGCCCTCATTGAGGAAATTTACGATTGACTCGCTCACAAGAGACCAACAGTAGACAGTACCGATGCTACAGTGGAGCAGCAGTGCCGGAATGGCAGCGCGTACCCACTTGTTTTGACACTTTTTCATTTTGAATACCTTTTTATCCTTTCGTTTTGATCAGTATGCACACAATCTCGGTGCATCAAAAACATTAACCCAAGGCATTATACTCCTAATTTTGGAAGATTTCAAGTGGGATTGTCGAAAATGGCAGGACAAAAAAGCGGGCCCCGCAAAAGGGGTCCGCCTTTTAAAATGTTGGTTTGGGTATTTTTAGTTATTCGTCATCATCATCGTCGTAGTAGACGCCTCTTTGGTTCAATTCCCACTGCTGGTTACTCAAGATCGTCTCGTAGTCAGGATTTGCAAAGAAGGATGCGTCATGCTGACATCGGCTGCGGGTAACGGGGGTGTTGATGGTCTGTGTGCCGTCCGGGTTCTCGATGATGGTGGTAGAGCCGCTGATCAACGCTTCTTCCTCTGCCAGCGGGAAGATTCCGGTGCCTTCATATGCAAAAGGACAGTCGGCACTTGCAGGCAGGTGATCATAAGCACAGATATATCCGCTGTAGTGGATGTCGCAGCTCTCGGTGGGCTCGGTGCCCTCTGCAAAGTATTCCTGGCGGAGGGTGCCGTCACAGAGACCGGGCACGGGAAGCTTGCCTGACTGAGTACAGATCTCCACCTGCACGATGCCGCTGGGGGTGGGAAATTGTTCGTAAGGCAGGTTCTCATGAACCCGCTGCATGACAGCTTTCCACATCACTTTGGAAATGGCAGTCTCATCATTGGCTTTGTTTTCACTCATGACAATATTGTTGTCATATCCGCTCCACACCGTAGCCGTGTAGTAGGGGGTATATCCCACGAACCACAGATCCCTGGGGCCGGTGGAAGTACCGGTCTTTCCGGCAATGGCCATGTTGCTGTCAAAGTTGGCTCTGCGGCCGGTACCGATGGTGACTACATCCACCATGGCGTCCGTCAGCAGGAAGGCTGTGGTTTCCTTGATGACCTGGCGGGTCTTGGGTTTGGTGTTATCCAGGATCACATTGCCGTCGGCGTCGGTGACCCTCGTATAAAGCTTGGGTTCTACATACAGTCCCTGGTTTGCGATGGCAGCATAAGCGGCATTCATCTCATAAGGGGAGACACCGTTGGTAATACCGCCCAGAGCAAGGGTCTGGTTCACATCTGAGTAGACTTTATTGTTGATCACTACACCGTCTGTCAAAGTGGTAAAGCCGAAGTTTAACAGGTAGTCGTATCCCAGTTGGGGAGTGATGACGGTCTGGTTCTTTACGGCAATGATATTTAGGGACTGCTCGATGGCGTAGCGGATGGAACAGATACCGCGGTAATATCCCTTATACCAGTTGCTTACCGGTCTTCCGTCATCATAGTTGAAGGGAGCATCATTATAGACCGTGGCAAGGGTCTTGCCGGCACTGTCCAAAGCAGGAGCAAAGGAAGCCAGTACTTTAAAGGTAGATCCGGGAGAACGGAGGGCATCCGTCGCACGGTTTAAGGTACGGCGGCCTTCCTTGTTGCCGCGTCCTCCTACCAGGGCGACCACATATCCGGTGCTTTGATCTTCGATGACCATAGCTGCCTGGGGTTGGGCCGTCATGGAAATATTTTCCTCATAATTGTCTTCTGTTTCGGTAATGCCCAGGTCGTTTAGCATGGCAGTGCGGTAGGTCTCGATGGCGGCATAAGCATCTTCCTGGGAGGAGAAGATCAGATTGAAATCCGGGTCCCCTCCAAAGGCCTTGAACCAGCTGGTCATATTCTCTTTGCTGAAATTGTGGTTCTCACCGTTATTGTCACGGATGGTCAGGGCATAGCTCAAATACCACCTGGTCTTGGGATTATAGTTGTCGGGATTGGCAAATTCTTCGTCCATGATCTTTTGGATCGTAGGGTCCATGGTGGATTCGATCCGCAGCCCGCCTGCGGTCAGCAGGGTTTCTGCCATGGTATCAGAGTAGCCTGATTTGATCAGGTCCTCCTTTACCTGCTCGTAAACCGCATCGGAAAAATAAGATCCGGAGGTGGTGTCGGAGGTCTGCAGATTGGTGTCATACAGGCCGATCCGCTCGTAGACGTCCTCGGTATCAGCGATTGCTTCATCATATTCTGCCTTGGTGATGAAGTCCAGTTCCAGCATCTTCTTCAGGCATTTCTCACGGCGCGTCTGGTTGTGCTCCGGATAGCGCAGGGGATTATAATAAGAAGGGTTCTGTGTGATGCTGGCGATGACGGCACATTCCGACAAGGTCAGATCGCTGCAGGATTTGCCAAAGTACCGCTGGGAAGCCGCCTCCACGCCCAGGGTATTCTGTCCCAGGTTGATAGCGTTCATATAGCGTAACAGCACTTCATCCTTGGTAAAATTCTTGGTGATCTCCAAAGCCAGATACTGTTCCTGGATCTTACGCTTGATCTTCTTGACGTAATTTTTGCCCTCGGAAGTCCAATCCGTAAAGATCGTATTTTTCAGTAACTGCTGGGTGATGGTGCTTGCACCCTGGGCCTCCGCACCGCCGGTGATGACAAACTGGTAACCGGCACGGAGGATGCCTTTGACATCAATGCCGTTGTGCTGGTAGAAACGTTCATCCTCGATGGCCACAAAAGCCTGTCCCAGTTGCTTGGGCACCTGGTCCATGGATACTTCGATACGGTTGGAATTGGAGCTGACATACTGGTCCAGTTCGTTGCCTTCACAGTCATATACGATGGTAGCCTGACCGGAAGCCACCACATCACTCAGACGGATCTGAGGGGTGCAGGCCAGAATGCCGCGGAAAGCGCCGATGCCGGCAGCTACGCCGCAGATCCCCACGCACAGGATCGCTATAAAAAATACTTTAAATGCTGTAAGTATCAATTTCCTCGTCCATTTGGAGGATTTCGAGTTCAATGCCCTTTGTTTGGCACGAACCCCCTTTTTGCTGTAATTCATGTGATTCGCCTTTCTGTCTGTATTATAGACTAAGATATTATACCAAAAAATATTATGTAAATAAAGGTTTTCTTTCCCTAATTAAGAATTGTTTCACATTTTGGGGAGATTATGCTAGAATAAAAAGAGATTTTGGCACCATGCCGGATATGCGAGGACCACATCATGGCAAATCCAATCATAGAATACAAGATGCTCCTGGAAGGCGGAGAGGGCGAGATCATAGAAAAGAAATCCCGTTTCATTGCCACTGTGGCAAAATGTGGAACGGAGGAAGAAGCAGTCGCTTTCATTGAGCAGATCAAAAAGAAATACTGGGATGCCAGACACAACTGTTCTGCATTCGTGATCGGCAGCAGAGGGGAACTGACACGCTGCAGTGACGACGGAGAGCCCAGTGGTACGGCGGGAAGACCTATGCTGGAGGTGCTTTTGGGAGAGGAGATCCGCAATGTAGTGGTGGTGGTGACTAGATATTTTGGCGGTACGCTCTTAGGGACGGGGGGGCTGGTGCGAGCTTATTCCCAGGCGGTGAAAGAAGGACTGAAAGCCTGCAGGATCGGCACTATGCGGTACGGCTGTCAACTCCTTGTAGAGACAGACTACAATGGGGTGGGAAAGATATTGTATCTGTTGGGACAGCAGGGGATCGAGCCCATGGAAAGCGATTATGGGGAAAGTGTCAGCCTGCAGATCCGGATCCCGGTACAGCTTGAGGAAAGCCTTATCAAAGCTATGGTAGAAGCCACCAACGGCAGAGTGAAGGTGGAAAAGATGAAAGAGCTTTATTTTATAGAAGGGCGGTGAAACCCATGGAAGATATCAAGGAATTTCAGGAATTGGAAGAACTTTTGGAAACGAAGCAGTATACCAAGCTGCGACAGTATCTGGCAGAGCTGAACGATGCGGATATTGCGGGATTTATGGATGCATTGGAAGAGGAAGACATGCTGAAGGTGTTCCGTATCCTGCCCAAGGATCTGGCGGCAGATGTGTTTTCCTACCTGGACGTGGACAATCAGCAGTTCATCATTACGTCCCTTTCGGAAAGAGATGCGGCCGGCATCATCAACAACCTGATGGCGGATGATGCGGCAGATCTGTTGGAGGAAATGCCGGCCAATATCGTCAAGAAGCTGCTTGCCAATGCCAGCCCGGAAGCCCGCAGGGACATCAACCATCTGCTGCGCTATCCGGAGGATTCTGCCGGAAGCATCATGACGGTGGAGTATGTGGATCTGAAGGAGAGTCTGACAGTCAGTCAGGCCATTGAACGGATCCGCAAGGTAGGTGTGGATTCTGAAACCATCAATATCTGTTATGTGCTGGATGCGCAGCGCAAGCTGGTGGGAACGGTGGCGCTGCGCTATCTGCTCCTGAGTGATGGGGATGAGATCATTGGTGATATCATGCACGAGAACGTCATTGCCATCAATACCCTGATGGACCAGGAGGAAGTTGCAAGACAGTTCCAAAAATACGACTTTACTTCCATGCCGGTAGTGGACAATGAAAACCGTCTGGTGGGTATCATTACGGTAGACGATATCGTGGATATCATGCAGGAAGAGACCACAGAGGATATGGAAAAGATGGCTGCTATCGTTCCCAGCGATAAGCCTTATATGAAGACTACTGTATGGGAGACCTTCAAGAAGCGTATTCCCTGGCTGTTGCTATTGATGGTATCCGCAACATTTACCGGAGCCATCATCACCTCCTTTGAGGAGGCGCTGAGCGTGTATGCGGCACTGATCGCATTTATTCCCATGCTTATGGACACCGGCGGAAATGCGGGCGGAAAGGCAAGCGTGACAGTTATCCGTGGACTTTCCCTGGGAGAGATCGGTTATCGGGATGTGCCCAGAGTGGTATGGAAAGAGATCCGGGTCGCTATCCTGTGCGGTGTTTCTCTGGCGGCAGCTAATTTTGTAAAGCTCATGCTGATTGACCGAGTGGGTCTATTGGTTGCGGGAGTGGTATGTCTCACCCTGGTAGCAGCAGTGCTCATGGCAATGCTGGTGGGCTGTCTGCTCCCTATCGGGGCCAAGCGGATCGGTTTTGACCCGGCAGTCATGGCAAGCCCGTTTATTACCACCATCGTGGATGCCTTATCGCTGATCGTGTATTTCCGATTTGCAACAATACTTTTGGAAATCTGACCAAAAAGGAGCTGATAAAATGGAACAGACGGAACAGACGGCAGAACAAAATAAATTGGCGGTGATGCCGGTAGGGAGACTTTTGTTTTCCCTGGCCATGCCCGCCATCGCAGCTCAGATCGTAAATCTTCTCTACAATATGGTGGATCGTATCTATATCGGCCATATTCCCAAGGTGGGTTCCCTTGCATTGACGGGAGTGGGGGTGACTTTCCCGGTCATTATACTGATCGCGGCGTTTGCGGCGCTGATCGGCTTTGGCGGTGCGCCCAGAGCATCCATCGCCATGGGAAAGGAAGATCACGAGACGGCAGAAAAGATACTGGGAAACTGTGTCTGCACGCTTGTAATGCTGTCAGTACTCCTGACAGCGGTCTTTTTTTGTTTTGCAGAACCGATCCTGTATGCTTTTGGCGCCAGTGACGACACCATTGTATATGCCCTGCCTTATATGCGGATCTATGTCCTGGGGACCTTGTTCGTACAGATCACCACGGGGCTGAATTCCTTTATTACAGCCCAGGGCTTTGCTTCTGTGGGCATGAAGACGGTGATGATCGGTGCCGGGATCAATCTGGTGTTGGACCCTGTTTTTATCTTTGGGCTTGGCATGGGAGTGCAGGGTGCAGCCCTTGCCACAATCCTGTCCCAGGCAGTATCTGCATGCTGGGTCATCCGTTTCCTAAGCGGCAGGAAGACGCTGCTTAAGATACGCAGGAAGAATTTTTCCTTTTCTTTTGGGATCATGGGACCGGTGTTGGCCCTGGGAGTTTCTCCCTTTATCATGCAGGCGACGGAAAGCCTGCTTTCGGTGTGCTTCAATACTTCTCTGCAGAAATATGGCGGGGATATCGCAGTGGGGGCCATGACCATATTGGCCAGTGTCATGCAGGCGGCCATGCTGCCGCTGCAGGGCTTAAGCCAGGGTATGCAGCCCATTGTCAGTTTCAATTATGGAGCGGGCAATCTGGCCCGTGTGAAGAAGGCATTTCTGCTGACGCTGGCAAGCTGTATGACTTATTCCATGCTGCTGTGGAGCGTGTCCATGCTGTTTCCCCGGGTATTGGCCCGCATCTTTGCCACGGACGGGGCAATGATCGAGTATACGGCGTGGGCCATGCGGATCTATATGGCAGGGATGTGTCTGTTCGGCGCACAGATTGCCTGTCAGCAGACCTTCGTGGCACTGGGCAAGGCAGTGCATTCCCTGTTTTTGGCAGTGCTTCGAAAGATCCTTCTATTGATCCCGCTCATCTACATTTTGCCGGCTGTCATGGAAAATAAAGTATTTGCGGTATTTCTGGCAGAACCGGTGGCGGATGTCCTGGCGGTAGCGGCTACGGTCACGTTGTTCTTCTGCACGGTGTGGAATTGCATATTGCAAACAGATCGGGTTGCTGATACAATAGAGCCAAAGGCTGGTGAAAGAGATGCGCAGAATAGAATTTAAGATGGAACGGCCGGGCCTTCTTCAGGTCGGGCAAAAGATCACGGTAACGGAAGGAGTCCTTCCCAGCAATTATTATTATACCATCGATCCTTCACTGGCAATGTCGCCGAATATCCCCCTGAGGGACCGCTTAAAGAGCACCGAAGGCGTGGTTGTGGATATCATAGAGAATGCCCGGGGCTTTTATGTGACGGCGGAGTTCGACGAGGAAGAAGTAAGTAAATAGGAGGAGATTTAAGATGTTAAAGAAAGTTTCGACCACAAAGGCACCTGCGGCAATCGGGCCGTATTCCCAGGGAATCATCACAGGAAATCTTTTGTTTGCTTCCGGTCAGATCCCCATTGACCCTGCAAGCGGAGAGATTTGGGGCAAAGACATCGTAGAGCAGGCGGAACAGGTCATGAAGAATATCGGAGCCATCCTGGAAGAGGCCGGAACCGATTACACCAAGGTGGTGAAGACCACCTGTTTCCTTGCAGAGATGAGCGATTTTGCTACATTTAATGAAGTATACGCAAAGTATTTTACCGAAAAGCCTGCCAGAAGCTGTGTGGCAGTCAAGAGCCTTCCCAAGAATGTGCTCTGTGAAGTAGAGGTCATTGCAGAAATCTAGTTTGTACGATGGAGGTACAGCCCCGGAATGTTTTCACATCCCGGGGCTGGTTCATGAATAGGAGAAGGATATGACGGAGAATATTGTACTGATCGGTATGCCGGGAGCCGGCAAGAGCACTGTGGGCGTGGTGCTGGCAAAGCGGCTGGGTTATCGGTTTGTTGACTCGGATCTGGTGATCCAGGAGAGATACGGAAAGCTGCTTCACCAACTGATTGAAGAAAACGGTGTGGAAGGCTTCTGGAAGATGGAAAATGAGGTAAATGCTTCCCTGGATTTAAAGCAGAGTGTCATAGCTACCGGTGGAAGTGCGGTTTATGAAGAAGAGGCCATGAAGCATCTGGGAGATATCGGTACGATAGTTTATCTGGAACTTCCATATAAGGAGATCGCAGAGCGGCTGGGAGATCTGAATGCCAGAGGTGTGACTTTGCGGCCGGGGCAGACCCTGAAGGATCTGTATGAGGAGAGAAAGCCTCTCTATGAGAAGTATGCCCAATTGACCATACAGTGTGAAGGAAAGATGCTTTGGAAGATCGTGGCGGAAATTGATGCGAGGATACGGTAAGATGAACAAAAAAACGGCAAGGAACAGCTTTTTATTATTTTTGACGGCCTGTATCTGGGGAATGGCCTTTGTGTCCCAGAGCAAGGGCATGGATTATATGCACCCTTTCACTTTCAACGGAGTCAGATCCCTGATCGGCGCCTTGGTGCTTGTGATATACCTGCTGGTCACAAGAAAACTGTCAGGCAAAAGGACTTCCATAGACTGGAAACTTCATATCAAGGCGGGTGTGCTGTGCGGTCTGGCACTGACCGTTGCCAGTACGCTCCAACAGTTTGGTATCAAATATACCACGGTGGGAAAGGCTGGCTTCATCACCACACTGTACATTATCTTTGTGCCTATTGCGGGAATCTTCTTTCACAGGAAGGTTTCAGCCGTGGTATGGATCTCGGCAGGGCTTGCGGCAGTGGGAATGTATCTGCTGTGCATGACGGAGAGCTTTTTCTTGGGCAGCGGGGATATCCTGGTATTCTTATGTGCCATTGTGTTTACGGCACATATTATGATCATAGACCATTTTTCGGAAAAAACGGATGGGGTGATCGTATCCTGTATCCAGTTTGCGATATGCGGCGTGGTGTGTGGAGTATGCGCCCTGATCTGGGGGCATCCCCAGCTTTCCCAGATCAAAGAGGGGATGGGAACCCTGCTCTATGCGGGCGTCTTAAGCTGCGGGGTAGCATATACCCTGCAGATCGTAGGGCAGAGAGGTGTCAATCCTACGGTGGCGGCGCTGATCCTCAGTCTGGAATCGGTGGTTGCCACCATAGCCGGGTGGGCCGCTTACAAGATAGGCTTCTTAAAGACGGATCAGACCCTGACACCCAGACAGATCCTTGGGTGCGCAATCGTGTTTGTAGCCGTGATACTGGTACAGCTTCCCGGGGAATGGTTTGCTGTTTGCAAAAAAAATACATAACAGGAGCCTGATCGGGACATCCTATCCTTAAGCAGACCTTATCTGTCTTATGAGGAATTTGTAAAGGAGAAGAAAGATGGATTATATCAATGCTTTCTGGGTAGGAGGACTGATCTGTGCCCTGGTACAGATCCTGATGGAGAAAACAAAGATGATGCCGGGGCGTATCATGGTGCTTTTGGTGGTAACCGGTACTCTGCTGGGTGCTCTGGGCTGGTATGAGCCCTTTCAGGAGTTTGCCGGGGCCGGGGCGAGCGTTCCCCTGCTTGGATTTGGCAATGTGCTGATGAAGGGGGTAAAAGAGGCGGTGGACGAGAAAGGTTTCCTGGGCCTGTTTGCCGGGGGCTTCAAGGCCGGGGCCGTGGGAACCTCCGCAGCCCTGATCTTTGGTTATCTGGCAAGTATCATCTTCAAACCCAAAATGAAGAAATAGCAGGCAGAAAAGAGAAGATGCCCCAATAAAGCAGGATCAGATTACAGAAGCTCAAACGGGATGCCCCGGGCAGAAAGATATTTTCGTACAGTCCCGTCCCAAAGGGCATCGATCTCTCTGCCAAGGACAAAAGTATGGTAAGAAGTGCCT
The DNA here is from genome assembly GCA_017621075.1 of Lachnospiraceae bacterium. Taxonomy (GTDB): domain Bacteria; phylum Bacillota; class Clostridia; order Lachnospirales; family Lachnospiraceae; genus Acetatifactor. The sequence goes on along the minus strand of JAGATV010000012.1, from coordinate 24,919 downwards.
GTGGTCAGAACGGAACCCTGGGCATCATATTTCAAGGTGAGGACCAGGGCTTTTACGGGAGCATGGTCGGTTCCGGGCAGCTCTCTTTCCAAAAGCAGGGTAGTCTTTTCGGGTTTTAGCTGAAATACAAATTTGAAATAGAGGGGTGTGCGTCTGCCTTTGATCAGGTTGAAGCACAGCCCTTTTGTTTCACTCCAGGGCTGTAACAGATACGGGGCGGCAGTGTCTCTTTCCTCCATCGGGTAAAAATCAGGATAGACATGCCCGTCAATGGTATAGGTTACAGCAGTGCGGATGGTTGCTTCCTCCAAAAGGAAATCGTCGAAGGCATCCCCGGTCAGAAGCTGGTTCATAAGGTTTTTTAGAGAAGTGATCTGTAAAGCTATCATAGTGCCTCCTGTTTCTGTGCTGGATTTATCATATCACGAATAGTGCCTTCTGTACATGAAGAAAGGAAAAATGAGAAAAATATAATTAGGGGTTTACGAGACACGGCGGTTGTGATATTATATGTAGTAACGAAAACTACATACAAGGGTTTGGAAAAATAAATAATCTAGAGCAAATGGAGAAATGTTATGAGCTACAAGATCGTCGCAGACAGTTGTTGTGAATTTCCGGAAGGATATCTATCCAATGAAAGGATCGAGATCGTTCCTCTGAGCCTGCAGGTGGGAGATTATCATATTCAGGATGACGAGGACTTTGATCAGGCCGAGTTCTTAAAGCGGGTGGCTGAATGTCCCGACTGTCCCAAGTCCTCCTGCCCTTCCCCGGAGCGTTTCATGGAGGCTTACCGCACAGAAGCCGAGCATGTGTGGGTCATCACTCTGACCTCCCGCCTCAGCGGAACTTACAACAGTGCCGTGTTGGGCAAGAATCTTTACGAAGAAAAATACGGACCCAAGCAGATCTATGTGGTGGATTCCAAGTCTGCCTGCTGTGGCGAGACCCAGATCGCATACAAGATCATGGAATTGGAAGAACAGGGACTTCCTTTTGAGACCATTGTGGAGCAGATTGAAAAGTTCCGGGATGAGATGGAAACTTACTTCGTGCTGGACAATCTGGAGACCCTGAGAAAGAATGGCCGTCTGTCCAATGTGAAAGCGTTGGTGGCATCTACGCTGAGCATCAAGCCCGTGATGGGAGCCGATGACGGCGTGATTGTGCAGAGAGGGCAGTCAGTGGGGATGAAGAAGGCATTGGCGAAGATGGTGGGGCTCATGGTTTCGGAGGTAAAGGATCAGGAAGGCAAGATCCTTCTGATCTCACACTGTAACGCACCGGAGCGTGCCCGGCAGGTAAAGGATATGCTGATGGAAAAGGGCCGGTTTAAAGAATGCCGTATCATGAATACCAGAGGGGTAGGCAGCATGTATGCCAATGACGGCGGCATAGTGGTTACTGCATAGATGGTAAGTGGCGGCAGCAGGATCTGAAAATGGCAAGTATGAAAGAAGGCTATATCCCCATATCCGGTTAGAGACTTGGGGAGAGCGCAGCTATATTGAACTTCGGGCAGTAAAGCCCAATTAAGAGAAACGGGAGCAGGCATCCCTGGCATAAGCCATGCAGCTTCCGGCAATCTTAAATACGGTGCCGTCAGTCATGACTGCTTTATGGAAACCTAAACGGCGGACATGCCGGCAGTTGATGACTGTCCTGACAGAAGGCTGCAGGAAAGAAGGATGATTTTCCACCTCGGAAAAGAAGTTGGCGGCAGAGGTATTCAGGTTGACACTTCTGCCGTCTGCAAGGGTGACCTTGGTGAGGCGCCCTTCCTCCACGGCGTACAGGATGTCTGCTTCTGTGACATAGATGGTGTCCTTGTCCTCCCGCAATTCGATCAAAGGGCAGGTTTGCGCTTTGATCCGAAGGGCATGATCGATGCTGTCGGAAAGTTCGGACGTGCGGATGGGTTTATCCAGAAAAAGTGTATTGCCGGGGAAATCCTGCTCCCTGTAATTCACCTTGGAACAGCATAAGATCAGGGGAGCACTGACGCCTCTGGCGGTCAGCTCTGTGGCGATGGAAAGAGCGCTGACCCCGATGGTCTCACACATATCAATAAAAAAAGCATCATATTGCATGGGATTTGATAATAGTGCAGAAGCATTGCCGTAGGAATCCGTATAGAGGATCCCCGTGGTGGCAGCACGTTTATCGGATTCCTTTTTTAACAGCCGTTCCAATTGTTTTCGGTCAGCTACATTATCATCACAGATCGCAATATGCATGGGGCACCGCCTTTCCGGCCGGACAGATCATGGTCAGACCTGTACCGGTATGCTTATAGTTTACCACAGGAAGATCCCGCAGAAAAGTACCAAACACATTACTTGCAAGATAAAAATGGCAGGCATGCCGTATTTAAAATACCAGTGCTTTGTCTTGTGGCGGAAGTGGTGCATGCCGAGGATGCAGCCGAGACTGCCACCTAAAAAGGCTGTTAAAAAAAGAGAAGCCTCCGAGATGCGGAAAGCACCCCGGATGGCTCTTTTTTTGTCTATGCCCATAATGACAAAGCCGATGATGTTTAAAAGGACCAGGTAACATAAAAGTACCGTTCCCAGGAACATGGTCAGTTGTGGCATTACAGATACCTCATACTTTCTTGGGATTTACAGAAGGTCGATCCCCTGCTCCTGCATCTTCATGGCGCGTACCTTGCAGGAGAGACCGAACAGATTGATGAAGCCCTCTGCATCGTGGTGATCGTACAGGTCGCCGGTGGTGAAGGATGCAATACTTTCATTGTACAGGCTGTAAGGAGAGGTGGTGCCGGCCTTGATGATATTGCCCTTGTAGAGCTTGAATTTTACTTCGCCGGTCACATATTCCTGTGTCTTCTCGATAAATGCCTGTTCAGCCTGACGCAAAGGAGTGAACCACTTGCCCTCGTAAACCAGGCTTGCAAACTTGCTGCCCATTTCTTTTTTCAGAGCGTAGGTGTCACGGTCCAGGATCAGCTCTTCCAACTGCTGATGAGCTTCCATGAGGATGGTTCCGCCGGGGGTTTCATAAACACCTCTGGACTTCATGCCGACCACACGGTTCTCTACGATATCAATAATGCCGATACCATGTTTGCCGCCCAGCTCATTCAGGGTGTGGATAATATCGGAAACCTTCATCTTCTGACCATTTACGGAAGTGGGAACCCCTTTTTCAAAAGTCATGGTCACATACTCACCTTCATCGGGAGCCTTCTCGGGAGTGGTCCCCAATACTAACAGATGGTCGTAATTAGGCTCGTTTGCAGGATCTTCCAGCTCCAGACCTTCGTGGCTGATGTGCCATATATTGCGGTCACGGCTGTAAGAAGAGTCCGCAGAGAAAGGAAGATGGATGCCGTGTGCCTGACAGTAGGCAATTTCGGATTCACGGGAATCCATGGTCCATTTCTCGTTTCTCCATGCTGCAATGATCTTGATGTCAGGAGCCAGAGCCTTGATGCCCAGTTCAAAACGGATCTGGTCATTGCCCTTTCCCGTAGCGCCGTGGCATATAGCAGTAGCGCCTTCTTTTCTGGCGATCTCAACCAGTTTCTTTGCGATCAGGGGTCTTGCCATGGAAGTGCCTAACAGGTACTTGTTTTCATAAATGGCATTTGCCTGTACGCAGGGAACTATGTACTCATCACAGAACTCATCGATCACGTTTTCAATGTACAGCTTGGATGCTCCACAGGACTTGGCCCTTTCCTCAAGACCGTCCAGTTCTTCAGCCTGACCACAGTCCACGCAGACGCAGATGACTTCATAATCAAAGTTTTCTTTCAGCCAGGGAATGATGGCTGTGGTATCCAGACCTCCGGAGTAAGCTAAGATAACTTTTTCTTTCATGATAGGTGCCTCCATAATAAAATAGGTATTTGATTGAATAACAGTCTGAAATTACTATACAACATTCCATTGGGAAAAGCAAGGGGGAAAAGTGTATAAAATGTATAATTAAAATGAATTAAGGAATATTTATTCAATCCGACATTGTTTTATGAAGTCTTTCGCAGATTCCCGGCAGGTTATGTCGGCTATATCCGCAGGTTCCTCCCACGGTAGCGGATATGGGCCTCGTAGTTTCCAAGAAGGGTAAGTTCCTGCCTGGAAGGAGTTTCCCGCAGGCTTTTTAACCAGAAAAGACTTTGGCGGAGGCTTAAGGGCAGGAGCACCAGGAAGGCAACAAAGCAGAAACCGCCATAGATCTCATCCTCCTGCCATTTCAGCAGAAGAGGGATATTGTGGTCCAAGTGTCCCGACAGGGCGAACAAAAGGGGCATGAGAAATAAAAGCAGCAGGAAAAAATCCCGCACAAACTCCAGAGCATTCTGAAAGCGGTATTCTGCAGAAAGGATCTCTTCCCCGGAGGAGGGCCTTCTTTTTAAGAGAAGTGACGGACCCGAGGGCGCCAGCAAAAGAAACAGGGCGGTGGACAGAAGATACACACCGGCCAGGCTTAAGCTGCGGAAGGTCAGGCAGGAATAGAGATCATAGCTGTACAGGGTAAAGCTGACCACAGCACCGCAGAGTGCGAACACGGTGTCCAAGAGCCAGGTGGCCAAGAAGGCCTCCCGTAGTCTGTCCGGTCTGCTGTGAGACCGAAGAAAGCGGTGAAAGAAAAATAAAATTGCGGTAAAAACGGATAAGAGTAAGCTGTTCATGTAAGGCCTCTTTTCTCTGCGATCATGGAGCCTGCCCAAAATACGAACCTGGCCCGCAGCAACAAAAGTTCTTCTTGATTTTCCCAAAATCCGGAAGGGACGATCCTTGCCAGATTGATCTGGCACAGAAGAGCAGCCAGTGTATGGTAGGAGTCCAGAGCGGTCATGGGCGCCATAAGCATAAACCCGTCCTTTTCTGTCCGGGGACTGGGACGGAATTGTACCAGAAATCCTTCCAGTCCCTGCTTAGGCAGCGCAGAATAGATCAAAGGAGCATAATCTTCCATCCGGTTAAAGAGGAGGGTGCGTTTTTTAAAGACAGGCTTCCTGTCACGCAGGGAGAGGGCAAATAGCACGGAAAGGCCATCGATCAGGGCTGCCACCCCCAAAGAGAGGAATGCGGTCATCCGGGTGTCTGAAGCACAGAAGGCCTCCACGGGGATCAGATAGAGATCCGTGATCTGAAACTGCGGATCGGAAAGGGAAAGCTGTTTGGTTTCCGGCAGCAGGGAGTTGATGCAGAGGAGGGCGTTTAGGATCTCGGAATCCATGGCACTTTTCAAGTCCATGGTGTTGGCTGCGGTGACCCGGCCTTCGGGAAGACCGGCGACTAAGGTTTCGTAATCCGCAAGCAGTACAGAGGAAGAACCTTCTGCACACAGATGCAGGGAGGCAGTGATGTCAGAAAGCCGCCCGGGATCATATCCGCACAGCGATGCTGCCTGAAAGAGCCGGTTTAAGGAGGCGGTATCTTCCGTGGTCAGGGGTTGGCCCAGGGTGGTGTCGGTAATGGCCTGGTACAGTTCCCGGGACAGATCGGCCAATGCCTGAGTGACTGTAGCTCCCAGGGCGGTTTCCAGTGCTGTCATGGAAGCGCGGGTGTCCGCCTCGGCCAAAGAAAGCTCCTCCATGGAGGCATAACCGAAGGCGGCCAGGGTTTGTTCCCTGTAAGCCTGCTCCTCTGTGGAGATTCCCTTGGAAGCTTCCCTGATATAGGCCTGATAGGCAGCGGCATAATCCTCATAGTTTTCGTAGGAGGACTGTTTGGGTGGACGGAGATTGGAAGTATAAGAGGTCTTGCTGTCTGAGAGGGCAGCAAGACAGTTTTCGGCGTTCTCCTCCTTTTGGGCGAGGGAGGCATAATATGAGGCGATGCAGGAGGCTGCTTCGTTTACGGAAGTCTGTGCTTCCAAAAGGATCCCTTCCCGCTCTCTGTAAAAGATCCCTTCGAGCTTTTGACCGATGGAATGATAATTCTCCTGAAGGTAGACAGTGGGAGAATTGACAGAGTTGTAAATGCCAATATAAGAATAGTAGGTGGAACAGCAGAGGGCCGTACACAGTGCCGCTGTTTTCAAAGGATTCAGGTTGTCCCGCAGGGAGTTGCTGAAAAAATATGCAATGGCCTGAATGGCAATGGCAAACAGCAGGGAGGCGTGGGGAAATACGCCGTCCAGATAAATCTTGGAACCACTCCAGGTGGTGGCAAAGGAAATCAACTGTAAAAGAAAGGTTACCACACAGATCAGGATCACCAGTGTGCGGCTGCCAAAAAGGGTAAAACGATTCATGTCAGATCGCTCCTATCTTCAGAGAGGGGAAAGCATACGCAGGCGGTGAACATGTCTGCATCGATTTCCACAGAAAAAGTGCCGCCGCAGCTTTCCGTGAAGCTTTGGGCAATGGATAAGCCCAGACCGCTGCCCTCCGTGGTGCGGGAGGAATCGGCACGGACAAAGCGTTCTACGATTTCAGCCGGGTCAAAGGAAAGCTCGTCCCGGGAGGTGTTTTTGATTTTGGCATAAGCGAAGCCATTCTCGCGGGTAAGCTGGATGTGGATGCGGGAATTTTCCAGGGAATACTGCAGGGCGTTCACGATCAGGTTCTGGAATACCCGGTAAAGTTTTTCTCCGTCGGCTTCGATCATAATGGGTTCGTCTGCGATGCTCAGCTTGACGGTCAGGGTGCTCTCGCCGATGCGTTCCTCCATGTCGGCCAGAGTCTGGCGGATCAGCTTGGCCAGATCCAGCTGGGTCTTTTCCAAAGGCAGATTGCCGCTGGTCGCCTTGGAAAGGTCGAATACATCCTGTACCATACTCTTTAGGCGGTAAGCCTTTGCCTGAAGGGAACGGGCATATTCGGAGGCAGGCTTGGGCAGGTCCTCCTCGCAGAGCAGATCGGCGTAATTGATAATGGAAGTTAACGGTGTCTTTAAATCGTGGGACACATTGGTGATCAGTTCCACCCGCATCCGGTTGGAGCGGTCTCTTTGCTCCACGGCGTTTTCAATGCCGTTTTCCACTTCGTTCAGATCATTGGCTACCTCCTTCAACAGAGAATGCCCGGAAAATTGCAAGGGTGCTCCGGCATTGCCACCTTTTAAAGCAGCCAGTTTTCCGGAAATGGCAGAGGTATCCTTAAGGAAACGATACAGCAGGATACCGGTAACAAAGAGCAACAGGCTCATCAGGAAACATGCCAGGATAAACGGTGTCAGGTCGACAGCGGTGGAAAATCCCCGGCCTGTCAGGGTTAAAAGCAGATATTCTCCGTAAAAGAGCAGGAAACACCCGCCACAGACAAGCAACAGGGCGCAACCCCATATTATGATGCACAAATGCAGCGCCCTGCGGTACCAGGGAATGCCATTCCTATAATTTCGGAGAAAACGGAAGAAACCGCCGATATAGGAATGCTTCCACAGGGCCACCGGGTTGTGGATCAGGTCCGTGAGATACAGATACAAAAGGCAACCCATGACAAAGCAGATCCACAAGGAAGGATATGCGTAAAGGAAATCTGTTAAGGAGTACAGGATGTCGCGTATATACAAAAAGCACAAAAGGAGCAGGAGTAATTTCCATTCCAGACGGATGTGCGAGGCAAAAGCTGCATAGCTTGCTGCAGCCTTGCGGGCGGAGGCACCGGAAAGCAGGCTTAAGAAGAGGCTGCAGCAAAACAGGGCTGTGCTGCCTAAGAAGATCCAGAGGATCAGGCGGTAGTTGTCTGCGGTTTTTTGCATCTGGGACAAGGTGAGAGAAGCATAGTCGGAATCCTCTTTCAGTGCGATCACCAGCCGGACGCTTGTGGCATTTTCGCCATTGGGATAATAGGGCCCTTTGTACAGCCGTGTGCTGATGCCCAAAGGCGAGGAAGCTGTATCGGAAAAGAAATGCAGTTTCGATTCGGAACCGTTCCAGTAGCACAGAAGGGTCGCATCTTCCGGGAGCAGCAAATGCCCGTCATACTCAGAGAAGAGAGGGTAAGAGATGTTGCCGGCCTCCTTGCTGCTCTTCATTCGGTTGCCGTCCCTTTTTACATAATAAAGAAGGTCTCTGTCATACAGATTGACAGCATCCCAAAAGGCATCTTCGGCTTCCCCGGCAAGTGAGGCGGCATTACTGTCCGTAAGGGGGTAGCCTTTGTCATCCCCCATGCCGGCATAGCCGGTCAGGGCCTCCATGTAGAGTGAGGCCGTAAGTTCTCTGAATTCTGTGAGATAGTAAATCCTCCCGGTGAGGGTGCCCCACCCTTCGTGATAGAGATTTTTCAGTGCATCCTGCCCAAGCAGGGCAGAAGCGATCATGGTGCACAGTGCCCCAAGAGCAGCCATGCGATAACAAAAAGCTCTGATTCTTTTACCTTTTTTCAAATTTGTATCCAATGCCCCACACCACCTTTAAATATTCCGGTTCCCCCGGATTGATCTCGATTTTTTCACGAATGCGTCTGATATGTACCATTACGGTGTTCTCACCGTTATAAAGAATAGGCTCCTGCCATACGCTGGAATAGATTTCCTCGGCGGAGAAGATCCGCCCCGGATACCGCATCAGAAGCTCAAGGATCTGGGTTTCCTTGGCGGTGAGCTTTACAGGTTCCCCATCCGCTGTCAGGGTATGGGCCGTAAAGTCATAGCAGAGCCTTCCGATCTGCACCATATCGGAAGGATTATGGAAGCCTCCTAACTGCATATACCGCCTGAGCTGGCTTTTGATGCGGGCAAGCACTTCTTTATAATGGAAGGGCTTGGCAATATAGTCGTCGGCACCGATGGAGAGTCCCAGGATCTTGTCAGATTCCTCGGATTTGGCAGACATGACCAGAATGGGGATGTTCTGCCGCTCCCGGATCTTCATGATAGCGGAAAAGCCGTCCATCTGTGGCATCATGATATCTAAAAGGATCAGGTGGACCTTTCGGGTGCTTAAGACATCCAGGGCTTCTGCGCCGTTATAAGCCACAAGCACCGTGTAATCCTCTTTCTCCAGCTGGATCTTTAAGGTGGAAACGATATCACGGTCATCATCCACCACCAGAATACATTCTTTTTCCATAAATTTATCCTTTGCAGAGTCAGTATTTTGCTATATATCTACTATATCAGATTATTCTTACAAAAAAACCTCCTAAATCTTACAAATTTCTGAATTTACGTTTCCGGGATGCCGGGAGGGGCAATTATGCGGAGAAACAGAATAAGTATTCAATTATAGAAGAATATTCAAGAATAATAGTATAAATATACATTCATTTGAAAACAAAGTGCATAAAAATGAAAAAAGTAGTAGACATTTATCCAAAAAGTGGTATGATTACAAAAGAGTAATGTTTCAAAGGAGAAATTTTTATGATCAAAGTAGGGATTATCGGGGCTACCGGATATGCCGGCGGTGAGTTGGTAAGGATCTTGATGAACCACAGGGAGGCACAGATCGTGTGGTACGGCTCCCGAAGCTACATAGATAAAAAATACAGCGAAGTTTACCAAAACATGTTCCGGATCGTGGAGGATGTCTGCAGGGATGATGATCTTGCCAAGCTGGCAGAGCAGGTGGATGTGATCTTTACGGCCACGCCCCAGGGCTTCCTGGCAGGGCTTCTGACGGAGGAGATCCTGTCCAAGGCCAAGATCGTGGATCTGTCTGCGGACTACCGCATCAAGGATGTGGAGGTTTATGAGAAATGGTACGGAATCGAGCATAAGTCCCCTCAGTTCATTGAGGAAGCCGTGTACGGTCTCTGTGAGATCAACAGAGGGAAGATCACGGAAAAGACCCGTCTGGTGGCCAATCCCGGCTGCTATACCACCTGTTCCATCCTGACGGCGTATCCCCTGGTAAAGGAAGGGCTGATCGATGTGGACACCCTGATCGTGGATGCCAAGTCCGGGACCTCCGGTGCCGGAAGAGGGGCCAAGGTGCAAAATCTGTTCTGCGAGGTCAATGAGAACATGAAGGCTTACGGCGTGGCAAGCCATCGTCATACGCCGGAGATCGAGGAGCAGTTAGGCTATGCGGCAGGCCGCAGTATGACCATCAATTTCACGCCGCATCTGGTGCCCATGAACAGAGGCATTCTGGCTACAGAGTATGCCGCTCTCAAAAGAAAGCCGGACGGTTCCCTGCCTTCTTATGAGGAGATCAAGGCTGTCTATGATAACTATTACGGTGAGGAAAAATTTGTCCGTGTGCTTGAACAGGGTGTCTGCCCGGAAACCAAGTGGGTGGAAGGCAGCAACTATGTGGATATCAACTTTGTTATTGATGAGCGCACCGGCCGCATCATCATGATGGGGGCACTGGACAATCTGGTGAAGGGTGCTGCAGGCCAGGCAGTGCAGAATATGAATCTGCTCTTTGGACTGAAGGAAAGCGAAGGGCTGGAATTGGTGCCCTGCTTCCCGTAGGCAGGATGGCCGTGTCCGGACAGCTTTTGGTAATGCAGGGCCGGATGTGGGAAACAGGATCAGGAAAGAGGAAAGTATGAGTGAGAAGCAGTTTACCATAAGGACCATGACAAGCGGGGATTATGAGGGGCTCAAGGCCCTGTGGATGACGATTCACGGTTTCGGTATCCGAAGCATCGATGATTCCAGGGAGGGCGTGGAGCGATTCTTAAAGAGAAATCCCGACACCAGTGTGGTGGCAGTGGCGGAGGACGGTGCCATTGTGGGCGGTATCCTGTGCGGGCACGACGGCAGAAGAGGCTGTCTGTACCATGTGTGCGTGCGCCAGGACTACAGACGCATGGGCATCGGTAAGGCCATGGTGGTCCACTGTATGAATGCCCTGAAGGCGGAGCAGATCAACAAGGTGAGCCTGATCGCCTTTACCCGGAATGATGTGGGAAATGCGTTCTGGAACTGCATCGGCTGGACCAGGAGAGAGGATCTGAATTATTATGACTTTACGCTGAATGAGGAAAATATCACGGCATTCAACCAGTAACGGGAAAAGGAGAGAGGATATGCGTCAGATAGAAGGCGGTGTAACCGCAGCAAAAGGCTTTGAGGCAGCAGGCGTGGAGGCCTGCATCAAATATCAGAACCGGAAGGATATGGCACTGGTCTACAGCCAGGCACCCTGTAAGGCGGCAGGAACCTTTACCACCAACGTGGTGAAAGCGGCACCTGTGCTCTGGGATAAGAAGCTGGTGGAGGAATCTTCCTTCGTACAGGCGGTTGTGGTGAACTCCGGGATTGCCAATGCCTGCACCGGCAGCCAGGGCCTTTCCTGCTGTCAGGCAGAAGCAGAGTGCGCCGGAAAGCTTTTGGGGATTCCCACGGAGGCGGTACTGGTGGCTTCCACCGGCGTCATTGGGATGCAGATCCCGGTGGACCGCATCACGGCCGGGATTGAAAAGCTCGTAGCGGCAAAGGCGGATACTTTGGATGCGGGTCTGGATGCCGCAAAGGCCATCATGACCACCGATACCATATATAAACAGATCGCAGTGGAGACCACCATCGGCGGCAGGACCGTGACGCTGGGCGGTATGTGCAAGGGCTCCGGCATGATCCATCCCAATATGTGCACCATGCTCGGATTTGTGACCACGGATGTGAATATTTCCAAGGAACTGCTGCAGAAGGCAGTCAGTGCCGATGTGGTGGATTCCTTTAACATGATTTCCGTGGACGGCGATACTTCCACCAATGATACCCTGCTGGTCCTTGCAAACGGCCTGGCAGAAAATGAAAAGATCGTGGCAGAAGGTGAGGATTACACCGCATTCTGTGAGGCACTGCACTTTATCACCACTTACCTTGCAAAGAAGATGGCAGGGGATGGGGAAGGGGCCACTGCACTTTTTGAGACCAGGGTAGTGGGCGCAGCCACCAAGGAGGATGCCCGCATCCTGGCAAAATCTGTGATCTGCTCCTCTCTGACCAAGGCTGCGATCTTCGGACATGATGCAAACTGGGGCCGCATTCTGTGTGCCCTTGGCTATTCCGGGGTCAAGTTCGATCCTGAGAATGTGGATCTCTATTTCCAGAGTAAGAGCGGCAAGATCCATATTTTCGGAAATGGTGTTGCCTGCGATTACAGTGAAGAGGAAGCCACCAGGATCCTTTCCGACCCGGAAGTGACTGCCCTGGTTGATATGCATATGGGAGATGCCCAGGCCACTGCCTGGGGCTGTGACTTAAGCTATGACTATGTTAAGATCAATGCGGATTATCGTTCCTGATCTTACAGGGGGGGATCGGTTTTGACTGGATCAACCTGTTTGGTATGATGATCGTCATCCTTCTTTTGATCCCAAATGTGGTTTATCTGAAAAAATTTCCTGCTCAGGAAACTATTTTCTATTGGGTAACCTGGATGCTGTATTTTTGTAAGCAGGAGTTCTGGAAAAAGCCATATTTACGTTATTTGCCGGAATACGAAGGAAGAGAAGAAGCATAAGGGGTCTGTGTGATGAAGACGGAATTGATAAGAGCGACGGTGGAGGATGCCGAAAAGATATGGAAGATGCAGAGAGAGGCATTTGCGGGATTGCTTGCAAAGTATCAGGATATGGATACCAATCCGGCGAACGAGCCGATAGAAAAGGTCGTCATGAGATTGAAACAGCCATTCACATTTTTCTATTTCATTCAATATTGTGATAATATTGTAGGAGCAATCCGCATCGTGGATAAAAAGGAGAACGGAAAAAGAAAGCGGATCTCGCCAATATTTGTTTTGCCGGAATTTAGAAATAAAGGGATTGCACAAGATGCTATCCTGGAAGCAGAAAGATTACACGGAGATTCTGATTGGGAATTAGACACTATCGAAACGGAAAAGGGCAATTGCCACCTGTACGAAAAGATGGGATATCGGCAGACAGGCAGAACAGAGGTTGTCAATGATAAGCTGACACTGATTTCTTATGAAAAGTAGTTTTCAAAGGAATCCTTGAGAAAGCGACCTTGGAGGAGGCAGACACAATATGAAAAATGCGGTAGTGATATATGAGTCAAAATACGGCAGTACCAAAAAGTATGCGCAGTGGATCGCAGAGGAATTATCCTGTGATCTGTTTGAGAGAAAGCAGATCAAAAAGGATGCTCTGAAGCAATATGATGTCATCATCTACGGAGGCGGCGTCTATGCGGGGAAGGTCAGTGGAGCGGAGGCTGTCATAAAAGCTTTTCATACCATGCAGGATAAAAGCCTGATCCTCTTTACCTGTGGACTGTCAGATCCGAAGGATGTTCAAAATGCAGAGAGTGTCGAGACCGTGCTTCGTCAGAAAATGACAGCGGACACCGAAAAAAATGTAAAGATCTTTCATTTCCGGGGCGGGATCGACTATTCGCAATTGTCCTTTGCGGACAGAAGCATCATGTCCATGCTCATCAAAATACTGCAAAAGAAGGAGCCCGGTATGCTCACTGCCCAGGAGAGGGATATGTTGGATTCCTACGGGAAAGCAGTGGATCTGACAGACAGGGCAGCCATACAGCCTCTCATCGCCTATGTGCAGGAACAGTGCGGGAGCCTGGAACAATAAACAAGAGATCAGGGAATCAGGGAAAGGAAACACGTTATGGAACAAAAAGATATGCAGAAGATCATGCAGAAAGCAGAAGTACTGATTGAGGCATTGCCCTACATACAGCGTTTCAACCGCAAGATCATTGTGGTAAAGTACGGCGGAAGCGCTATGAGCAACGAGGAGCTTCAGAAGAATGTCATCAAGGATGTCACTTTGCTGAAACTGGTAGGCTTCAAGCCCATCATCGTCCACGGCGGCGGCAAGGCCATCAGCAACTGGGTGGGCAAGGTAGGCAAGGAAGCACAGTTCGTGAACGGACTGAGGGTTACCGATGCAGAGACCATGGAAATCGCAGAGATGGTGTTGGGCAGAGTCAACAAGAGCCTGGTGACCATGGTGCAGGAGCTGGGTGTGAAGGCTGTGGGCATCAGCGGCAAGGACGGCGGTCTCTTAAAGGTAGACAAGAAGTATTCCGACGGACAGGATATCGGTTATGTGGGGGATGTAAAGGAAGTGGATGCCAAGATCCTCTATGACCTTCTGGAAAATGATTTTCTTCCCATTGTGGCACCTGTGGGCATGGACGATCATTTTGACACCTACAATATCAATGCGGATGATGCGGCGTGTGCCATTGCAAAGGCTGTGGGCGCGGATAAGCTGGTATTCTTAACGGACATCGAAGGCTTATACCGCGATATCAATGACAAGGATTCCTTTATTTCCAGGCTGACTGCTTCCGAGGCCGATGAGCTGATAAACAGCGGGATCATCGGCGGCGGTATGCTGCCCAAGCTGAATAACTGCACCTCGGCCATCCGTAACGGCGTCAGCCGGGTACATATCCTGGACGGCCGTGTGCCACACTGCCTGCTTCTGGAAATCTTCACCAATGAAGGTGTGGGAACTGCAATCATTTCGGATGATGACAATCTGGCAAAGGGAATCCGCAGGGATAAATTCTGTCCGGAGCATGTCTAAAACGGAGGAAAGACCATGAGTGAAATGATGAAAAATTATATTGCAGAGGCGGAGGAAGCTCTGCTTCACACTTACAATCGCTACCAGATTGTGCTGGACAGGGGCGAGGGTGTCTGGCTGTATGATATGGACGGCAAAAAATATCTGGATTTTGTGGCGGGAATCGCCGTCTTTGCCCTTGGCTATCATAACCGGGAATACAATGATGCCTTAAAGGCACAGATCGACAAGCTGATCCACACCTCCAATTATTATTACAATGTGCCTGCTGTTGAGGCTGCCAAAAAGATTAAGAAGGTATCCGGCATGGACCGGGTATTCTTTACCAATTCCGGGGCAGAGGCCTGTGAGGGTGCCATCAAGGCAGCCCGCAAATATGCTTATCTGAAGGATGGGCACACGGACCATGAGATCATTGCCATGAACCATTCCTTCCACGGACGGACCATGGGGGCATTGGCGGTGACCGGCAATCCCAAGTACAGGGAGCCCTTCGAGCCGTTGATCGGCAATGTGAAATTTGCGGACCTGAATGATTTTGACAGTGTCCTTTCACAGGTGACGGATAAGACCTGTGCCATCATGTTGGAGCCGGTACAGGGGGAGGGAGGACTTTTCCCTGCCACGGAGGAATTCTTAAAAAAACTTCGTGCGCTCTGCGATGAGAGGGATATCCTGCTGATCTTTGACGAAGTGCAGTGTGGCATGGGGCGCACCGGATATATGTATGCATGGCAGCGCTACGGCATCAAGCCGGACATCATGACCACCGCCAAGGCTCTGGGATGCGGTGTGCCTGTGGGAGCTTTCCTGATGACGGAGAAGGTGGGGCTGCACTCCCTTGTGGCCGGGGACCACGGTACTACCTACGGCGGCAATCCTTTGGCTTGTGCTGCTGTGGAAAAAGTGCTTGATTTATTTGAGAAGGACCATATAATAGAGAATGTAAGGAAAGTAGCTCCTTATCTGGAGAAGCGTCTCGAGGAGCTTGCAGATAAGTATGACTGCATCCTTGAGAGACGGGGAATTGGATTGATGCAGGGACTTGTGTTTGACCGCCCTGTTTCCGGGATCATAAACAAGGCTATGGAAAACGGACTGATCCTGATCAGTGCAGGTCCGGATATCATCCGTTTCGTGCCCCCTCTTGTGATCACCACAGAAAATGTAGATGAGATGATTGCCATTCTGGACAAATGTATCCGGGAATGATATTTATGGAGTAGAGCATGGATCTGAAAAAGAAACTCATTGCAACAGCAGCTGTGATTGCCATGGCTGCTGTAACAATATACGGAAGTACCCTGCAGATGGGCGGGGCGGAAAAAAAACTGTCATGGTTTGACAAAAAGGAAACCATCTATTTCTGGTATTCGGATGAGACGCTGAGTAGTTATATCAACAGTGCAGCAGTATCTTTCGGAGAACGGGAGGGCGTCAGGGTCATCCCGGTGTTAGTTTCCGAGAGTGAATATCTGGAGGCGGTCAACAAAGCGTCCTTAGAGGGAAAGCAGATCCCTGATGCCTATATCCTGAGCAATGATTCTCTGGAAAAGGCATACCTTGCAGGACTGGCTTCGGAGGTAGGAAATGCGGAAAGCATCCGGTCAGGCGAACAGTTTCCTCCGGCAGCAGTGTCGGCGGTGACGTATCATGACAGGATCGTGGGATATCCTTTGTTTTTTGAGACCAGTGCCCTTCTGTATAATGAGACCTATCTTCTGGAATGGGCAAGGCAGCAGGCACAGAGAGAGCTTGTCGGCGAGGACGGGGAAGGCGTTCCTGATGAAGCACTTCTTAAACAGAAGACCGGGGAGTATTTTGAGAGTGCCTTACCGGTGACCATGGATGATGTGCTGAACATCGCAGATACCTTTGATGCACCGGAAGGTGTGGAAGGTGTCATGGAATGGGATGTTTCCGATATTTTCTACAATTACTGGATTGTGGGCAAATACATGGTGGTGGGCGGTGATGCCGGAGACGATGATGCCAATATCGATATCTGTAATGACCGGACCCTTGCGTGCCTGGAAGTGTACAAGGCGCTGAATCAGTTTTTCTATATTGAGGCCGACACGGTGACTTACGAGGCTGTGATACAGGATTTCATAGAGGGCAAAACCATGTTTACCATCGCCACCACGGATGTGGTAAGGACCCTTGAAGAAGCGAAGGCGCAGGGGCGGTTGGTTTATGACTATGGGATCACCACCATGCCGGACGTCAGCGCAGACTTAGAGAGCAGATCCCTTTCCGTGACGGGTGTGGTGGTCATCAACGGCTATTCCGAAAACAAAGACCTGGCCAATGATTTTGCGGCGTATATGACGGGAGAATATGCAAAACAACTGTATGAGCGCACCGGAAAAGTTCCTGCAGACAGGAATGCAAATGACGGTCATGACGCCCTGCAGATCTTTGCCTTGGAATATGCGGACAGTGTTTCCCTGCCCAAGATGATGGAGACCGGCAATTACTGGCTGCAGTTGGAGGTGCTTTTTTCCAGGATCTGGAACGGGGAGGATGTGAACACCCAGGTACAAAAGCTGGCAGATCAGATCGGCAGTCAGCTAAACGGCAGGGCGCAATAGTGTAAAACACGAATAAATTACCAATCATGGGATAAGATACAGATAAGAGCAATTCTTCAGAAAGGTGGTATCTTCATTCATGATTGGTTTTTTTATTGCCCTGATTTCCGGCGCCCTCATGAGCGTCCAGGGAGTGTTCAACACCCAGGTGACCAAGGCCTCCGGTATCTGGGCAGCCAGTGCTTTTGTACAGCTTACAGCCCTTTTTGTATGCCTGGGGGCATGGCTGGTAACGGACAGAAGTTCTTTGATAGGGGTATTTTCCGTACAGCCTAAATACATGCTCTTAGGAGGAGCCATCGGGGCGTTTATCACCTATACAGTGATCCGCAGCATGGATCTGTTAGGACCGGCCAAGGCAGTGATGCTGATCGTGGTGGCACAGCTTTTGGTGGCTTATATCATAGAGCTTTTGGGCTGGTTCGGCGTGGAGAAGCAGCCATGGGAGTGGAGAAAGCTTATCGGTATGCTGATCGCCATTGTGGGGATCGTGATCTTTAAGTGGAAGTAATTTTGAAAAGTGACTTGTAAATTGGAAAATATTATCTTACAATAAAGTCTATAGCATAGAGAGGCAGCCCTCGATTACGGCTTTATGCCGGGAAAGAGGGACTATGAAAAAAACAAAAAAGAAACAGAAGTTATGGGCGGTGTCATTAGGTTTGTGTCTGCTGTCCTGTCTTGCAGGCTGCGGCGTGCAGGATACAGCGCTGGTGCTTTCGAAGGCAGAGGAGTCCGGTGGGAGCACAGTGGAAACCGGTATGCCGGACAAAGCGGATGAGTGGCAGGATACCGCCTATATCTGTGTCTATGTGTGCGGAGAGGTGGCAGAGCCCGGTGTGGTGGAGCTTCCTCTGGGAAGCCGGGTGGAGGATGCCCTTTTAGCTGCCGGAGGTTTTACGGAAGCGGCACACCGGGAGTATGTAAACCTGGCGGCAAAGGTCTCGGACGGCCAGAAGATCTATTTCCCCGGTGTGGCGGAGGCGGAAGAGTGGAAGAGAGAAGCTGCGCTCTCGTCTGCGGACACGGTGGATATCAACAGGGCGTCGCTGGAACAGCTTTGTACGCTCCCGGGAATCGGGGAAGCCAGAGGGGCAGCTATCATTGCCTACCGGGAGGAGCATGGGGATTTTCAGAAGCCGGAGGATCTCATGAAGGTGCCGGGCATCAAGCAGGCTGCTTATGAAAAATTAAAGGACAGGATCAGAACGGAGTAGATACCGGAAAACAAACTGAGGAAGTGGGAGAAAGGGAACAGGAAATGTCAAAAAAGAGAGCATTAGTTGTAGATGATGAGAAGCTGATCGTAAAGGGAATCCGGTTCAGTCTGGAACAGGATGATATGCAGGTGGATTGTGCTTATGATGGGGAGGAAGCCCTGGAGTATGCAAGGAACAATAATTACGATATCATCCTCTTGGATGTGATGCTTCCCAAACTTATCGGTTTTGAAGTTTGTCAGCAGATACGGGAGTTTTCCAATGTGCCTATCATCATGCTCACAGCCAAGGGGGATGATATGGATAAGATCCTGGGCCTGGAATACGGTGCAGACGATTATATTACCAAACCTTTCAACATCCTGGAAGTGAAAGCGCGCATCAAGGCGATCATGCGCCGGATAGAACCCAAGAAAGCAGCGTCCGATGCGGCAAAGATCATCGAAAGTGGTGACCTTAAGCTGGATTGTGACGGAAAGCGGGCTTATATCCTGGACAGGGAAATCGGTCTGACTGCCAAAGAATTTGAAGTGCTTGAGCTTTTGATGCTCAATCCCAATAAGGTGTACAGCAGGGAGAGCCTGTTAAAGCTGGTGTGGGGGGCGGATTATCCCGGTGATGTGAGAACGGTGGATGTACATATCAGGCGTCTGAGGGAGAAGATCGAGTCCAATCCCAGCGAACCGAAATATGTACACACCAAGTGGGGCATTGGCTATTATTTTCTGAATGTCTGATGGACTGGAAAGGTTAAAATGATTGCGAAGATAAAGAAAAGGCTGAAAACATTCCTGCTTTTGAGAAGCCTTCGTGCCCGCATTTTCGTGCTTATGCTTTTGGTGGGAATTATTCCCAGCCTGCTGATGCGTTTCGGGATCGTGGACAATTATGAGCAGAGAGCGGTGCAGCAGCGAGTCACCACGGTGCAGAACCAGTTGATGATCCTGGCAAACCATCTGGACAGCAACAACTATCTGACAAATTACCGCTCGGAGGAGCAGACCTACAGGACTTCCAGAGAAGTTATCAATGCCGAGCTGGAGATGCTGTCTAATCTGTACGAAGGCCGCGTGATGATCATCAACAGCAATTTTGAGGTCATAAAGGATACATACGGTATCAGCGAAGGAAAGACCATTATTTCGGAAGAAGTGATCAAGTGCTTTAGGGGAGAGAATATCTCCCATTATGACAGGGAGCATGGTTATATCGAGATGACCACGCCTATTGTGAGCACTTCGGACAGTGCTGCGTCCATGGATGGTACCTCCGGCAATGGAGGGGAGATCCGGGGGGTGATGCTGACCAGTATTTCCAATGACAGTATCGTGCAGACCATGGAGGTCTTAAACAGGAATGCTCTGATCCTGGAGACCTTGATGATCGTGGCCATCCTGGCGGTGGCGGGGGTACTGTCCATAGTGCTGACCAAGCCTTTTGAGCGTGTGACACAGGCGATCAATGAAGTGAAAGCCGGTTACAGCAATGAGAGCATTTCTGTTCCCGATTATGTGGAGACGGTGCATATTGTCGATGCGTTCAATCAGATGCTGGGGCGCATGAAGGCGTTGGATGATTCCAGGCAGGAATTCGTGGCAAATGTGTCCCATGAGCTAAAGACTCCCATGACATCCATCAAAGTGCTGGCAGATTCCCTGCTTGCCCAGGAGAATGCACCGGCGGAGCTTTACAGAGAGTTCATGGAGGATATCGTTTCAGAGATCGACAGGGAAAATCAGATCATTACAGATCTGCTGGCTCTGGTAAAGATGGACAAGAAGGTGCAGGATCTGAATATCGTATCTCTGAACATCAATGATCTGACGGAACTGATCTTAAAGCGGCTGCGGCCGCTTGCCCGCAAGAAAGATGTGGAAGTGGTGTTCGAGAGTGTGCGCCCTGTCATCGCAGAGGTGGACGAGGTGAAGATGACGCTGATCATGACCAATCTTGTGGAAAATGCCATCAAGTATAATAAGGAGCATGGCTGGGTCAAGGTACTTTTGGATGCGGACCATCAGTTCTTTACTTTTCAGGTCAGTGATTCCGGCATCGGTATCCCGGAGGAATCGTTGGCACATATTTATGAGCGTTTCTACCGGGTGGACAAATCCCATTCCCGTGAGATCGGAGGTACAGGATTGGGACTTGCCATTACCAGGAACGCCGTGCTGATGCACAGAGGCTCTATTACCGTCACCAGTACGGAGGGACAGGGAAGTAGTTTTCTGGTAAAGATCCCCTTGAATTATATTGCGCAGTAGGCTGAAGTTTTGGCCGGAAAGGTCTGCATGATTATGAGAAAAGCATGGAACCGTTTTCTCTTTTTGCTGTGTCTGTTGGGTGTTGTTGGGTTTGGCACGGCCTGCAGTGGGGAAGAGGAGGATACGGAAAATCAATATCCGATATATTATGTCAGCAACTCGGAGACCCGGGTGGAGGTGCATGAGCATTCCATGAAGGCCGATACGCCGGAGGAACAGCTCAAGGAGCTGATCACATATCTGGGCAACACACCGGAGAAGCTGGAATATAAAGCACCGCTTTCAATGGGATTCCGGGTACTGGATGTGGAGCTGGAGGACGGTAAGGTCAGTATAGATGTGGATAAAGCATATCTGGATATGCCGGCCACTACGGAGGTGTTGGTGCGGGCTGCCATCGTGCGGACCCTGACCCAGCTGAAGGAAGTCAAGTATGTGGGCATTACCGTGGAGGGGGAACCCCTCTATGATAATACCGGAAAGCTGGTGGGATGGATGAATGCGGACCGTTTCATCCACAACGACGGAAACGAGATCAATACCTACGAACTCACCAAAGTCAAGCTGTATTTCGCAAATGAAAGCGGGGACAAGCTGATTGCAGCATACCGTGAGAAGCATTATTCCACCAATACGCCCCTGGAGAAATTCGTGGTGGAGGAACTGATCGCAGGTCCCAGCGGACAGATTCCCGGACTTTACCCTACCATCAACCCGGAGACCAAGGTCATCAATGTCATGACAAAGGATGGTATCTGCTATGTAAATCTGGATTCCAGCTTCCTTACGGCAGTGAACAACGTCTCCAATGAGGTTGCGGTCTATTCCATTGTGAATTCCCTGGTGGAGCTCAACAATGTAAATAAAGTGCAGATCCTGATAAACGGTGAGGCACCTTCCAGTTTTTCCAACAATACCTTTGAGCGGAATCTGGACTTTGTGACCACGTTGGAACAATAACAGAAAGGATAGGAATGAGAAGACCTTTAATGGCGGTGTGCCTGTGTCTTGTGCTGGCTGCCGCCATGTTTCTTTTGGGGGAAAGCCCCGGTAGGGAGACATGGCTTGATGACGCAGCAGGGGAGATGACCCTCACAGGGCGGGTTTGCCGCAAAAATGATAATGAGTTCTGTTTAGATTCAATCAAAATTCTGAGAACGGCTGCAGATCTGCAGCAGGATATTCCAATTACTTACAATTTCATAGTGACAAAACCGGAAAAGGAAGATGTGCTGTTGGGCAGCAGAGTGACTGTGACGGGGGTCTTTTATCCCTTTCCCCAAGCCACGAATCCCGGTGAATTTGATGCGGCAGCATATTACAGGAGCATGGGGACCCTGGGACGGATACAGGGGACCGGGATACAGCAGCGCTCCAAAGACTGCTGGATGGTCAGGGAGACCCTTTACCGCCTGAAAACTTATTGGAAAAACAGACTGTACCACATCTTTCCCAAGGAGGAAGCCTCCGTTATGAGTACGATGCTTTTGGGGGAAAAGACAGAGCTTGACCGGGAAATCAAGACATTGTACCAAAGAAACGGGATCGTCCATATCTTAAGTATTTCGGGACTGCATATCACCCTGATCGGTATGGGCATCTACCGGCTGCTCAGACGGCTGGGGGCCCCTGTGTGGATGGCGGCTCTGGCAGGCGGAGGAATCCTTTGTCTGTACGGTGTCATGACAGGACTGGGGGTGTCCGCAGTCCGGGCAATCGGTATGTATCTGCTCCGGATGCTTGCAGAGGTAACCGGGCGGACTTATGACATGATGACGGCATGGGGCGTGATGGCAGCAGTTATGGTCTTAAAAAATCCGTTGTATTTACATAACAGCGGGTTCCTGCTTTCTTATGCTTCCATCCTGGGAGTGGGCGGACTCTATCCTCTGCTGCAGCAGGATGCGGGAAACGTGTGGGAGAAGCGCATTGAGGGCAGGAAAGGAGAGCACTTTTGGCGAAAGGCAGCCATGGTGCTGTGGGATAGACTGAAACAGTCATTGCTGGCAGGTTTTTCTATCACCATGATGACCCTGCCCATACAACTGTGGTTCTATTATGAAATACCGGTATATTCCACTTTGATCAACCTTATGGTCCTTCCTCTTATGAGCCTGCTTATGGTCACGGGATTGACGGCAATGCTGGTGCCGGGGCTTGGGGTCCTGGGCACTGTACCCTGCGTGATCTTACAGTGGTATGAGAACTTGTGCAGGTTCTTTGACGTTTTACCCGGCCATACATGGACGCCCGGGCGCCCGCATATATGGCAGATTCTGTTGTACTATGGAGTGCTGTTGTCTGTCATGGGGATCCTGAAAAGACGGCAGGTTAGGGCTCTTTGGATAGTACTATTGACTATATCGGTCATGATTTTTGGAGTGCGATTCCGGCAGGGACACAGCGTCACTGTCCTGGATGTGGGTCAGGGGGATTGTATCTGCCTGCAGACAAAGGAAGGACGGGTCTACCTCTTTGACTGTGGAAGCAGCAGTAGAGAGAAGGTGGGGCAGTATGTGCTGAAGCCGTTTTTAAAATATCATGGCATCAGCCATATAGACGGAGTGTTTGTGTCACATCCCGATGAAGATCACTGTAACGGTATCGAGGAACTATTGCAAGCCGGAAAAGAGTGGGGGATTACGGTAGGGAACCTGATGCTTTGTGAAGGAAGCTGCAAAACTCTGGCGGAAGATGACACGGAAGGATATGGGAAGTTAGCTCTGGCTGCAAAGGAAGGAGGCTGCGTGGCAGCCGTTTCCGGGATCAGTGCGGGTGACAGATGGGAGGTGGAGGGGATATCTTTTCTGTGCCTGCATCCGGAGGCTGATGACAGGGCGGCCGATAACGCTTCTTCCCAGTGTTTTTATATAGATTGGGGAGGAGGCTCCCTGCTTCTTACGGGCGATGTGGAGGGAGAGGGGGAGCAGCAGTTTTTGGAGCGGCTGGAGCAGTACCGGATAGGAAATGTGACGGTGCTCAAGGTGGCCCATCACGGTTCTAAAAATTCCACTTCCGGGGCATTGCTGGCACAGATACAGCCAAAGGTGGCTGTGATTTCCTGCGGCCGGAATAACCGTTATGGGCATCCCCACGAGGATATATTGGAAAGGCTGGAGGAAAATGGCGTGACAGTGCTGCGCACAGATGAGTCGGGTGCCATCGAAGTTAAGGTAAAAGGAGATAAGGTGAGAATATTGGTGAGGAGCGGGGCTGAGTATTCTTCGGAATGAGAACAAAAGAGAGTATAAAGACGGAAAAGGGATAGGATCCACTCAGGCAGAAATGCTTGGGTGCTATTTTGCTGGAAAAATACAGGCGATTATGATATGATACAAAGTAGGGGATTTATATAAAGTGATCTGTGCTGATTAGTATTTTTATGAAAAAAACAGAAATTATTTGGAATAGGAAAGGGCAAACCTTATGAGCGTTACGATGGCATATATGTCGGAGAATAACATCTACCTTTGTGCAGACAATCGGAGAAGTAACCCTGAGGATGGGTCCTTCTGTGACGATGTCACCAAGATTGTCGTTTTGAATGATCATCTGGCCGTAGCCTGTTCCGGCTATTACGGTGTCCAGCTTCTGTTTGAAAAGCTGGTGAATGAATATAAGGAACAAATAGATTTTC
The DNA here is from genome assembly GCA_017621075.1 of Lachnospiraceae bacterium. GTDB lineage: Bacteria > Bacillota > Clostridia > Lachnospirales > Lachnospiraceae > Acetatifactor. The sequence continues at coordinate 791 of JAGATV010000012.1, read as the reverse complement.
GAGCAGAAGATGTGATTTTTCGATTCAAAACCATATACCGGATGCACAAGTATTCCCTGAGTAGCAAGAAGAGAAGAGGGTTCAAGGAAATCGTGGCAAGATTTCTGATTGCAGGAAAGGATCGCAATGACCAGGATTGCCTCGTTGTCATGTCTTTCCTGAAGGGTGTGTTGGAGGGGCCTCATGCAATACAGAAGATCATTCTCCCGCCCACCGATGATTGCGTGGAGGATTGTAAGCGTATCTTTGTGCAGAATCTTCACAGTGGAGACAGGAGTTGCTTTCAGAAGACTGTAAAGGAAGTATCAAAGATCAGTCCCGCTGTCAGTCCATCCGGAGATATCTGGATCTTTGACAGGAAGAATGGCTGCAGTACGATGCAACATTTTGAATAGGTGAACAGTTGGGAGGTACTCTCATAGAAAGCCTTGTAGCACATTCTTTAGAGAAACTGTCTAGGAGCATCATCGATAACCGACGCTGACGGAAACGTCAGGAGGTAATCGGCAGCAGTACAGGCCGGATATAATCAAAAGATTCTATGCCTATATCACAATCACAGTGGTATAGGTATTTTTTATGGCAAAGTAGATAGGCGGGTTCAAATGTCTCCTCTCTTTGCTGTCAAATGGAGAGTTCCTTTGAGAAAGGGAATCCAGATCCATTTCAGAGAATACCACATGGGGAAAAAGAAAAATGTTCGCAGACGGAAGGGCGAGCATTGGATTTAAACATTTCCTTGGGTATGACAGAGGACCAGATGGCGAATTTATCATCAATGAAGAACAGGC
>JAGATV010000011.1 GCA_017621075.1 Lachnospiraceae bacterium | reverse complement strand
CATAGGCGATATTGGCAGAATTAAAAATAACAATTGTTACGTCAAAATAAGGTTCCATGAGTCTTGCTGTTGTGATGCAGACTCTCTCAAATCCGCCCTGATGAAGCATGGGACTGATCAGCATTAATTTTTTCTTTTCCTTCATTGTAACTCTCTCCATTTACCGGTCTCATAAAAATCCGTCATGAGCATAGCCTGACCCTTCACATCAAAGCCCGCCTGTGTCATTTCCTCTACATGACTCCTTCTTTCATAGTCCCTTGTGGCCTCAATATACGCTGCCCACTTCTCCGAATCTTCGGCAATACTCATGGTATGTACCAGGTCTGTCACAGACACTTCTTCGCAGATAGTATCTGACATAAGGCACTGAAGTCCACAGCTTTGCGCCTCCACAACGGTGCCCGGAAGTCCCTCATATCTGGAAGGATAGACAAAATAATCCATGGCCTGATAATAATCATACACATTGCTGTGATTGCCAAGGAAAAATACCTTATCCTCTATCCCGAGTTCCTTTGCAAGCGCCCTGCAACCTTCCATGCCGCCGCCCTCACCTAAGAGGATCAGCACATAGTCATCTTTTTTTTGGCAAAGCTTTGCAAATACCTGCAGAAGGTACTCATGATTTTTTGCATAGTGGAATCTTCCCACATGACCGATCACATATTTGTCTGTCAACCTTAAGCTTTCCCGCATTTCCCTTCTTTTTTTCTCGTCGTAGGAAAAGGCAGTGCAGTCGATGGCATTGGGGATAAAAATGGTTTTTCCCTCCTCCACGGCTTTTTCTCCAAAAACAGAGATTCCGGCTTTTTTCGAGCAGGTAAAGAGATAATCTGCCTTCCTCCAGAGATTCCTTCTCATCCACCTGGTCAGCTTTCCTTTGAGTCCTTTATCCACACCGGCGCTTCTGGCATGGGCAATGGTTGTGGATATTCCGGCCTTTTTGGCTATGGGAAGGTAAATCGAGGCAGAGCTGGTCATATGTCCCTGTACCATCCGAAATTCCTGATGCTCCCGGAAAAAATCCCGGAAAGCTCTCCGGTAGGAAAAATAATTATAGATACGAAAACGGGGAACACGGAATATCCGTCCTCCCAGTTCCTCAATTTCCTTATCAAAAAATCCCTCTTTCTCCGTATTGACAACAAAGTCAAACTGCACCCTGTTTCTGTCCATATGCCGGTACAGATCCATAATGCGGCTCTCTGCACCGCCCAAATCTGTTGTTCCAAGCACATGTAAAATCCGGATCGGTTCTGCCATATACTCATCCTCTCAGCTTCACTAAAAGATATTTCATCTTTGCCATCATATACTCAAGGAGATGCCCCGGGACCGTTCGCTTTACCGGTTCCTGCTTCAAATACTCCTCATAGGAGATCCACTCCACTCCAGGCCTTAAAAAATAGCTTTCGTAGTTTTTCAGTTCCTCTTCCTTCACAGTCCCTGCATGTACCACCATGGTAGAATACCCGGCCTTCTTTTGCAGTGTTCTGCCAAGTTGATAGGAAATAGGATAAAAGGTGAGCCCCTTCCACCTGTAGGGTCTGCTCCCAAAGCCGTCCGTCACTTTGGTAAAGCCGGTTTCCTTAAGGGCCCGCAAGGTATTCTTATCAAAAGAGTGGGCGGGTGCCATAAAGAGATCCGTGTCAATTCCGTTTTCTTCAAGGATCGCTTTCCCCTGTGTCAGCATTTCTCTCTGTTTTTCGTAAGGGACACCGGCAAACTCTGAGAAATTGTTTAAGGGAAAGAGTCCGCTCTCTCCTGTGGTATAAATATGATGACAGCCGTGAAGGGCGATGCTAAAGCCTTCCTCCTTCAGCTGCCTCACATAGGCCCAGAAATCCTCCGGCGCTCCTTCCAAAGTGCCTTTCAGGTTCTCATCCCGGTTGTCCGGCACAATCCCTATAAGCGGTTTCACCTGATACTTGTCCAGAAGCGCTTTAAAGCTAAGGAAGCGCTGCCAGTCCATATCAGGTGTGATATCATCCAGTCGTACTGCTATTTTCATTTTCTACCTCTATTTCAGGATATCTCCGGTCTTGATATCCCGGCTATACTCAAATCTGTCGATCAAGAGGGAACCGTCCACGGTTCTGACCACAAGCTTCCCGTCAAAGATATCGATCACTTCCCCCGGCGCATAGGCGGAGAAATCGATCATTTCATCAAAGGGATGGGCCTCCCAGATGGTAATTTTCCGGTCCTCCTGCTCCTCATTCACATAGGCAAAGGCACCCGGAAAGGGAACGGCCACGCCTCGGATCAGATTAAAAATCTCTCTTGTCCTGTTATGAAAATCTACCTTGCCGTCAATCGCTGTTCTCTTTTGATACCAGGAATTAAAATCCTTCGATTCGGTACGGATCGTGATACTGCCCCTCTCATATGCCGCAAGGAGCTTGCGGATCAGACTTTTGGAGCAGATCATATTCTTATACTGGGCCGTCCTGATGTCATCATGAGGGGTGATAGAAAACATTTCCGTGGCAAATACATTAGGGCTGTCCGCCTTTTCATCATACCGGAAGAGATTTAAGTTAAATCTGGTATCTCCCAGAATGATGGACCAGTTTAAAGGTGAACGCCCTCTTCCGAAGGGAAGATATCCGCAATTTCCGTGAAAACCATAAATTCCATACCGAAAACGGTCCAGCACGGATTTGGGGATCAGTCTCTGCCATCCCATGGAGATACCGATGTCAAATTCATTCTCTGCAAGAAATCCTTGCGTCTTTTCATCAGTCAGGAAATAGCTGTCCGCCTCATGCACAGGAATCCCGTATTTTTCAGTCAGCACCGAAAGTCCCTTATAGCCTGATACCTGGTTTTTCTTTGTCACCTCAGGACTGATGGTGATCACAAGATCAACAGGACAGATGTTTTCCTGTATAAAAGTCACAATATTTTCGGAAGTATCCTTCACGCCAAAGACAACCACTCTGTATTTCATGACGGCTCCTCAAATTATAAATTTTCTTTATACCACTCAATGGCAAGGTTGATTCCCTTTGCAAAATCATACTCGGGATCATAGCCGAGAAGCTCTCTCGCCTTGCTGATATCTGCGTTGGAATCTTTGATATCGCCCTTGCGGTCCGGTCCAAAGTTGGGTTCCACCTGCTTGCCCAGAGCATCGCAAAGATCGTGGTAGACATCGATCAGGTATTCTCTTCCGCCTGCGCCGATATTGAAGGCTTCTCCCGCTGCCTCGGAAGGTGCAAGGCAGGCTTTCAAGTTTGCCTCGATCACGTTGTCGATATAGGTAAAGTCTCTGGACTGTCTTCCGTCTCCGTTGATGGTGGGAACCTCACCGTCCATCAGCTGTTTGATGAACTTGGGGATCACAGCCGCATACATGCCGTTAGGATCCTGGCGTCTTCCAAAAACATTGAAGTAGCGCATGCCGTAGGTGTCAAGGTCATAAAGTACTTTGTAAAGTCTTCCGTACTCCTCATCCACTCTCTTTGTCAGGGCGTAAGGGGAAAGCAGCTTGCCTTCCTGTCCTTCCTTCTTGGGAAGCACAGGGTGATCTCCGTATACGGAAGAGCTGGAAGCATAGACAAACTTCTTCACACCATTCTGTCTGGAAGCCTCCATCAT
>JAGATV010000010.1 GCA_017621075.1 Lachnospiraceae bacterium | reverse complement strand
TGCACAGGATGGTATCTCCAATACCTTCACCATCATTCCCGGAGCTCTTGGTAAAGAGGATAAGGTATTCGCTGGCGACATCGAATTAGACTTAAACAAATAAGATTGGAGAGGACACACATGGACGAAAAGACAATGATTGATGATCTTGTAAAGATGCTGGATTCCGGTATGGCAGACGGCGTTGGTCATGTCAATGTTGACTATGACAACTCAGAGAAACAGTCAAAAAACGTTCAGACAATGGGCTGCACGGATTGTTCCAGAACACCGTTAGCCTGCAGTGTACCCACTCTTGAAGAAGGACTTGACGATTTTCGTTGACCTTTAAGATTTTTCACCATATTATAAGGAGGAATATATCATGGCAGCAAGTACAGCACAGGTAGACAACCTTGTTTCTTTATTGGATGGTTACGCAACCAAGGGCGGACATCATCTGAATGTAAACGTATTGAACAGAGACACCTTATTAGACGCTCAGAAGCATCCTGAGAACTATCCTCAGCTTACTATCCGTGTATCCGGATACGCTGTTAACTTCATCAAGTTAACTCCCGAGCAGCAGGCTGATGTTATCTCCCGTACTTTCCACGAGAGCATCTAAGTCTTCTCATGATTTACAAAAGATAAAGAAAGACCCGGGAGGCAGTTCTCCCGGGTTTTTCCAAATCATATTTCTTTTAGAAAGGAAAGACTTATGAAAGGCAGAATTCATTCCTTAGAGAGCTTCGGAACCGTAGACGGTCCCGGCACACGTTTTGTAGTATTTGTTCAGGGCTGTCCCATGCGTTGCGCATATTGCCACAATCCCGATACCTGGGAGATGAATGCCGGCACCCTGATGGAGCCGTCGGAGATCATCGAGCAATATGAGCGGAACCGTCCTTTTTACAAGGATGGCGGCATTACCGTGACCGGAGGCGAACCTCTGATGCAGTTGGACTTTCTGATCGATCTGTTCACTCTGGCCAAAGAAAAAAATATCCATACCTGCATTGACAGCTCAGGAATCGCTTTTAATCCCGACAATGCTCCCTTAATGGAAAAGATGGATAAGCTGATGACCCTGACAGACCTGGTAATGCTGGATATCAAGCACATTGATCCCGAAAAGCACAAAGAGCTGACTTCACAGCCCAATACGAATATTTTGAAATTTGCAGCATATCTTGATGCTAAGCATGTAGATATGTGGATTCGCCATGTGGTGGTTCCCGGCATTACAGATGACGACAAGTATCTGTTCGAACTTGGCTACTTTATCGGACAGTTCCACAATCTGAAAGCCTTGGATGCGCTCCCCTACCACACCATGGGAAAAGCAAAATACGAAAAGCTGGGCATGAAATACAAGCTTGAGGGTGTTGAACCCATGGATAAGGATGTACTCATTCAGAAAAAGCAGGTCATCCTTGATGGCATTAAAAAGAGACGTGCCGAAATGGCCGGATGATCTTCTTGAGAATTTTTCTAAATTAGCACTTGTATTCAATCACTATTTATATTACAATGATGTTGATATTTGATAATTTTGTATCAATGTGAAACATTGGATACATTTATAGTAAGGAGGAACAGATTATGGCTTATGTAATCGGTAATGCATGTGTAGCATGTGGGGCTTGTGAGGCTCAGTGCCCTGTTGGCGCTATCAGCATGGGTGATGGCAAATTTGAGATCGATCCCGACAAGTGCATCAGCTGCGGTTCTTGCGCAGGCCAGTGTCCTGTAGGTGCTATTTCCGAAGATTAATCTTCAGAATAGATCAGGAATGTAAAGGCATTTCAGAATAAGAAATGCCTTTTTTTCTTGTCCATAATAGAAGTCACCTTCTGCTGCTCCGAAGAAAGTCCTTCTTCCGTTCTTGCTCTTTTTCCCTTCCCTAAACTGTCAGGCTTTCCCGAGCCATCGGACTTCCTGCCCTTGAAAGCGCTCTTTTTCCGCAAAAGCTCGTCCATCTTCTGATAATATTCTTCGCTGCGCTCCTGCTGCTTTCGTTCTCTTTCTTCCTCCCGTTCCTCCTGGGCGCGGAACTGATAATCCAGCTCCTTTACTACACTTTCCTTCATCTCGCGGCACAGATCCTTATTATTTTCCTGCAAAGTCTCACGAATCAACTGTTTCAGCAGCCACTGCAGCCTTTGCGCCTTTTCCTCCCGAGACTGGCATACCAATTCCTCCTGGCCCTCTGCCTCCTGTAATTTCATTTCACGGCTGTCAATGATATTGATGGCCATGCTTTCTTCCTCTTTTGCTGCCGTTTCTACGGGCATCACGTCCAGTCTTCCATCCTTCAGGATCATTTTAATCGCTTTCAACTGTAATCCCCTTTCTTTCATACTCTTGATCTGTTTGAAACGCTCTACATCCTCCTTCGTATAATAGCGGTGTCCCAGCTCATTCCGCTTAATAGGAAGGTGTAATTCCTCCTCCCAGTACCTTAGTACATGGCTTTCCACATGTACCTCTTTGGCCGCATCGGAAATCAACAAATACTGACTCATGGTTCTTCCCCTTTCTGTTATATAAGTGTAGTATCAAAAAAGAGAACGGGCTTCCTTCGCTCGTTCTCTTTTGTAAGTAAATAAAAAAATCAATATTCTCTTTTTGAGTGCTCCAGGTTGGCAAATTTGGTGTATTCCGGCAGCCACGCCAGTTCTACGGTACCGATGGGACCGTTTCTCTGTTTGGCAATGATGATTTCGGAAATCCCCTTTCTGTCCGTATCATGATTGTAGTAATCGTCACGGTAGATGAACATTACCACGTCGGCATCCTGCTCGATCGCCCCCGACTCACGCAGATCGGAAAGCATGGGGCGATGGTCCGGGCGCTGCTCCACAGCTCGGCTGAGCTGTGAAAGTGCCAGTACGGGCACATTTAATTCCCTGGCAATGGCCTTCAGGGAACGGGAGATATCCGAGATTTCCTGCTGTCGGGAATCCGTCCTTCCACTTCCGGTCATCAACTGCAGATAGTCAATGATGATCATGGACAAGCCCTTTTCCAGCTTCAATTTCCTGCATTTGGAGCGGAGTTCGGAAACGGTAATGCCCGGAGTGTCATCAATGACCAGATTGGAACGTCCTATAATACCGGCGCTTTCAATCAGTCGCTCCCAGTCCTGATCGTTTAACTGTCCTGTGCGGAGCTTCTGGGCATCCACACTGGATTCCAGAGAAAACATACGGTTAATGAGCTGCTCCTTACTCATTTCCAGGCTGAAGATCACTACCGGCAGATTGAGTTTGAATGCTACATGCTGGGCGATGTTCAATACAAAAGCCGTCTTGCCCATGGAGGGCCTTGCTGCAATCAGCACCAGATCCGAGGGCTGCATCCCCGCAGTCCGGTAATCCAGGTCCTTAAATCCTGTAGCGATCCCCGTTACAGCCCCCTTATTCCGGGAAGCTGCCTCGATCTTATCCATGGCATTCATCACCACCTGACGGATGGGAATGAAATCTTCCGTATTCCGTTTCTGCACCAGTTGGAACACTCGTTTCTCCGTATCCTCCAGGATGAATTCCAGTTCTTCCTTGCCCATATAGCAGGTATTGGCAATCTCTTCGTTCAGGCGGATCAGCTTTCTTAAGGTGGATTTCTCTGCCACAATATTCGCATAATATTTGATGTTGGCAGAGGTAGGCACTGCAGTGATCAGATCTCTGACGAATTCCAGGCTGCTCACCTCCGGCGGGACATCCTTTTCCCGCAAACGGTTCTGCAGGGTGACCAGATCTACCGGACATCCGGCATCATTGAGCTCCACCATGGTCTCAAAAAGGATTCCGTACTGCTTATTATAAAAATCCTCACCTGTGATCAGCTCAGAAGCTACCACGATCGCTTCTCTGTCCATAATCATGGAACCGATCACGGATTGCTCCGCTTCCTCGCTGTGAGGCAGGATTCTCTTGATTGCGTTTTCATCCATAGCAGGCATATCGTTACTTACCTTTCCCAAATCTGTCCTTAAAACTGGACTTGTCCACTTACGCTTCCGCTACCTTGACAGTGGTCTTGGCAGTTACCTGGGGATGCAGCTTTATTGCCACCTCATAAGAACCGATGCTCTTAAGCCCCTCAGGAAGCAGTATCTTTTTCTTGTCGATATCCAGGTTATGCTGCTCTTTGAAAGCAGTAGCGATTTCCTTGGTCGAGACGGAACCGAAGGTCTTTCCTCCTTCTCCCGCCTTGATCTTTACCACCACCTGTTTGGAGGCAAGTACCTGTGCCAGTGCCTGGGCAGCCTCCAACTGTTCCCTGGCAATCTTGGCCTCGTTGGATTTCTGCAGCTTCAGATCATTCATGTTCTTGGGAGTTGCCTCCACACCGATCTTCTTGGGAAGGATATAATTTCTTGCGTATCCATCATTGGCATCAATGATGTCACCTTTTTTACCAAGTTTCTTTTCATCCTGTAATAAGATAATCTTCATCTCACTCTACCTCTCTTAACTCTATATCTCATGGTTCTCCAACATGACATCAATAGTGTGTTTCAAAATGCCGATCGCCTCTGCCAGCCCGGTATTTTCCATCTGGCAGGCCGCCGTATTCATATGTCCGCCTCCGCCGAGCTTCTCCATGATGATCTGCACATTGACCTCATCTATGGAACGGGCACTGACATAAATTTTCCCCTGGTAATCCGTCAGCACGAAGCTGGCCTTCACACCCTTGATGTTCAAAAGCTCATTGGCAGCCTGTGCCCCAATAATAGTGGGACTGGGCAGATCTTCACTCATACATACGGAAATCGCAAAATACTGTTTGTAGATCTCCGCCTGGCTCACCGCATCCGCTCTTGCCTTGTAAGCCATTGCATCCTCACGGAAAAGCTTTCTCACACGGGTCACATCAGCGCCGCTGCGACGCAAAAACGCTGCCGCCTCAAAGGTTCTGACTCCTGTCTTTGTAAGGAAATTGTTAGTGTCGATCACGATACCGGCATACATGCAATCCGCCTCTTCTGTTCGGATCTTAATATTGTCATAAGTGTATTGCAGGATCTCGGATACCATCTCACAAGTGGAGGATGCATATGGTTCTACATAAGAAAGCGTGGCATTTTCAATCGTCTCCGTGCCCTGCCTGTGATGATCCAGTACCACTACGGATTTGCAATATCGCAGAAGATCCGGACATTCCGTGATAGATGGCTTGTTTACATCCACCACGATCAATACCGTATTGTTCCCGGCCGCCTCAATGGCGCGGGGGCCGTCTATGATCATGTCCTCATCATATTCCGGGTTATTTTTGAACAGATCCACCAATGGCTGAACGGAGGTAGTCACATCATTCAATACAATGTGCGTCTTTCTTCCCAAAGTCTGGGCCACCCGGTAAATACCCACTGCCGCACCGAAGCTGTCCACATCGGCCATTCGGTGTCCCATGACTAACACCTTATCCTTGCCGGTAATGATCTCACGGAGTGCGTGTGCCTTGACGCGGGCCTTGACACGGGTATTCTTTTCCACCTGCTGGCTCTTTCCGCCATAATAGGTGATACTGTCGGGAGTCTTCACCACCGCCTGGTCACCGCCGCGGCCCAAGGCCAGATCAATGGCATTGCGGGAAAATTCATAATTCTGTGCATAGGTCAGCCCATCCAGTCCAATACCGATACTGATGGTCACTGCCATCTCGTTTCCGATATTGACAGTCTTGACCTCTTCCAGCAGATCGAAACGGTTCTCCTGAAGCTGGGCAATGGCTTTCTTTCGCAGGATCACCAGATATTTATCCTTTTCCAGCTTCTTGGTGATACCGTCATAAGCAGAAATATATTTGTTTACCTTTCGGTCGATCAAGGCGATCAGCAGGGAACGTCTCACTTCCTCCACGCTCTCCATGGCTTCCTCATAATTATCCAAATAGATCATTCCCACTGCAAGGCTCTGGTCATCCACCTCCTGCAGTGCAATATGTAATGCCGTCTCATCGAACAGGTAAACTGCGATCAGGTAGCCGTTATATCCCTCCGCCTCAATCATATCACTGTGTTCTGCCATCTCTTTTAAAGAGATCTTGCGGAATTTTGCCACATACTCGCAGCCTTCATATTCCAGTTCATACTGGGCTTCATCCACGCCGTTGTCATCGGGCAGACGGTCCCTGGTGATAGTAGGGAACAGAGAAGTGATGGACTTATTATAGCCCTTGGGCTGATGGATCACACCCTCAAAAGCGCTGTTGGTCCAGATCACCTTACCCGTATCATCCAAAAGGGCATAAGGAATATCCAGATCTCTGAGGAGCTTTTTCTGGATCTGTCCATACTCCGTAGCAAAACTGACCAGCTCATTCATGATGATGGGCTTGTTATAAAAGTACAAGGTAAGTGTAATGGCAAAATAAAAAACGGCAAAACCATTCAGCAGGATGCCTGCGCGGTAATCGATCATGTATGCGGCAGCATCCACGGCACAGAGCAAAAAGCCTAAATAGATACTGAACTGAAGATATGTTTTGATCCTGCCTTTTAATTTGATATGTTTCTTCATATACATCCCTCTAGGTAATAGGTTGCTTATCCCTCTCGATAAGGGCTTATCCCTCTCGATAAGGGCTTATCCCACAAATACCGCAGGTGCGGTATTTGTGGGATCGCTTCGCTCGTCAAATCCTTACGGCAACGGACAGGGATGCAAGCATCCCGTCCGTTGCCGTAAGGATTTGACTCTGCCCTTATCGTACATTATACCAAATATCACAGCACTATGCTACAATTTAATTTGTCGTTTCAGGTAATGTTATGGCGGATTTTAGAGACAAAGGGTGGTGGAAAGCCCATTTATCACTCACACAGTACCTCGACAAATTCCTCACCGGCTCCCTGCCGCTGATATACGCCGTTTTCCGACAGATCCGGTATCAGGATGCTCTCCAGGGTCTCTTGTCCGCAAGTAAGGGTAAGGGTCTCTCCTTTTTTCAGATTGAAATTCATGCCCGGCTGTCCCAGCCCTTCCACGTCGGCGCAATCCCTTCCATAGAACCGCTGGGTCTGGCCCGGCTTAAGGACCAATACAGGCAGCGCATATTTATAAGGGTCATCGCTGTCGCTCAAATAGTAACCCTTGGTGCTGATCACCTGATGGGAAAGATTGGAAAGTTCCACATAATCACTGCTGCCCTTCGCCTTCACGGCATTGATAATAAGTGTCGGGTCCTCCTTTTCATGCGCCACCATTTCCACACAGATCTGATAATCCAAGATGTCTGCACCGGTCAGGCACAGTTGCTCTTCCTTGCGCACCTCACCGTTTACGACCCAATAGTCAAAGACTTCATTTCTTGCTGTTTCCGGTTCCAGAAGCAGGGGCGCTCCGCCAAGATATACCCCTGAAAAATCCTCCTCTTCAACGCTCAGACTGTTGACTCTCACTTTGGACAACCCGCTCTTGTGCAGATTCAGGGTGTATGCCTCGGAGGCATCAAAGCCAAAAGAGCCGATCAGGTCGCTGAGTACTGCCTGGGGACGGAGTTCTGCAAACTCCAAAATGTCTTTACAGCTTTCTTCCACATTTTCATAAGTGATCCCGGAAGCATCTTCCCAGGTCCAAAAGGTTTCTTCCTTCACCAGATCCGTCTCCTCCAGCATGTAAAAAAGTTCTTCCTTTCTGGAGTCATGCATCTTGGTAAAGGTTTCCGAAATATGCTCATACGACATGGCACCATTCATCAGGTCACAGGAGTAATTGATAAAATAATTTCGGCAATCCTCCCTTTCCATCAATGCCGCAAACAGCAAAGATCGATCTCCCAGTATGGTCTCCAGGTTGTGATCCAGGGGGCCGATCCCTATCGAGCCGTTCTGCACGAACAATCCCAGACCGCAGTCCGTATCATATAAAATATGCCTGTACCTTCCGTCAAAGACACTGTCTTTTGCGTATTCGCCGCTATCCGACACATAGCGGTACACCTTCACATTATTATGGGGCCAGTCGCTATTGCCGATATAATTTTCAATGGCACAGTACTGCAGATAATTTTCCACATCCAGAAAATCCTGAAGCTGCTCATAATTTTTTGAAACCGTCAGGTCTTTTTCGGCAAATTCCTGATACAGCCTGTTATATTCCTCCACATATTGCTGTACCTGCTCATCTTCCTCATCGTCCAGCTTGCGGTTATCCCCGCCCTCCAGTATTACAAAAGAGCCGCTGTATTCCCCGTAACGATTGGCAAAATACTGCTCATCAAAATGATTTTCAAGCCAATAAATGCCTTGATACGATCCATTGATGTAAACACAGACCGGAACTGCATACATCACATCGGGATACCCTGCATCGCCGGCCAACGTCCCGATCAGTTCGTTTCTGATAAAAGCAAAACCATTGTCCGTTCCTGCATTACGCACCACCAGTCTCTTGTATTCCTGTGCCACCGTCCCATCCGTATCCGAAACCAGCCTGCAAAGAAATGGATAGGAAAACTCATTTTGCTCATCATATTCCTTTCGGGCATACAGGCGGAAAGACTTCTGGTTCTTCATGCGGGTGGCCTGTCCATGAATGCGGATGCCGCCGTTCTGCGCCAGAAGCAGTTCTCCGGCATCGGAAAAGTACTCGATGAACACTTTCCTCTCATACTCCCTTCCCCGAAGCATGAAATTGGCTTCCAGTTCCCCGCCAAAATGGGCATCCGGATTTGCCTGTATAAACTGATCAAAGGTCTTTCCCGCCACAAAAATACCATTTTCATATCCGAACAGGCCCTCCGGATCTCCAGTGATGTGAAGCACAGCTGTGGTATAGCGTTGGTCGATACCCTTTCCCATAAAATAGGTCCTGGTGAGCGTCCCACACTCCTCACCCTCCTCTGAAAAAGCCTTGAAGCGGTAAACATGGACCTGCTCCGCATCCGATGCCTCCACAAGGATCGGCTCCGTATATTTCGTACCATTTTCCCGGTCCGGTTCTTCACAATCATCCGTATAAAAAACGGTCACCCCATTAGGTACACTGACTTCTATTGTCTGATCTTCTGTATAAAAGCCGCTATCTAATGAGATGATCATATCTTTACTGTCTTCTTCCGCTTCCTGTCCGGACAGCATCACTCCCAATGCCAGCAAGGCTAACAGCGCCGTCATGGGCAGGGCAAAGAATAGCAGCCTTCTGATCTGTTCCTTTTGGTTCATATGATAACCCCGATTTTCTTACAAACTTCACTATCTTATTATATCACCAACAGGCACAAAAGAAAACCGCTTTATCAAAAAGACCAGCTATCCCTGAGGATAACTGGTCTTCCATGCTTTGTATTAGTCCTGAACATAAGGCATCAGGGAAAGATGACGTGCTCTCTTGATTGCTACAGTCAGAGCTCTCTGATGCTTTGCGCAGTTGCCGGTGATACGGCGAGGAAGGATCTTGCCTCTCTCAGATACGTATCTCTTCAGCTTGTTGGTATCCTTGTAATCGATCACATTATCTTTACCGCAGAATACGCAGACTTTCTTTCTTCTACGGATTCCGCCTTTTCTTCTCATGGGAGAATCGGATTTCTCTGCTTTATTAAAAGCCATTGTCAGTACCTCCTGTCTGAAATCAAAACTTAGTTAAACGGTAATTCTTCGTCAATGCCGTCCGGGATGTTCATGAAGCCGTCACCTGCGCCGGAAGGAGCCGGAGCATTATTGCCGCCTGCGTAGCCGCCATTGTAACCGCCGAATCCACCTTCGTTACCGGAAGAAGCATTCTTGCTCTCGGCAAACTCGATCTCATCTACCATGACACGGACACTGTATACCATCTGTCCGTCTTTGTTGGTGTAATTGTCGTTCTGGATTCTTCCGCAAACAACAACCTTCACGCCTTTACGCAGATACCTCTCGATGAACTCTGCCTGTTTGCCAAATGCAGTACAGTTGAAGAAATCGGCATCAGGTTCTCCATCACGCTTGAATCTTCTGTCCACAGCAATGGAAAAACGTGCAATCGCAGTCTGGCTGGCTCCCTGGGAATACCTTACCTCAGGGTCCCTTGTTAAACGTCCCATAAGAATTACTTTGTTCATATTTTACTTCTCGCTTTCTTTTATGCCTCGTCCTGTTTTACGCATAAGTATCTGATGACATTGTCCATGATACGGATACGGCTCTCGATCTCAGCGGGAGCAGTTGCCTCAGCCTCAAATCTGATGAAGTAATAGAAAGCTTCTCTCATCTTCTGGATCTCGTAAGCAAGTCTCTTCTTGCCCCAATCATCCACCTCTGTGATGGTACCGCCAAATCTCTCGATCAGAGCTTTGCACTTGTCAACAACAGCTGCTCTCTCTTCATCTTCGACCTTAGCGCTAACAACAACGGCTAATTCATACTTGTTCATGCTTGTTACCTCCTTATGGTCTCTGGCCCACATCAATAGTGTGAGCAAGGAAATTAATATATCACGAATTGATATGATAGCATATTTTGCAAAGAAAATCAAGAGAACAAGCCAAAATATCCTATTTTTTTTGCTTCACTGAGATTTGCTTTTTTTCCTTGTTAAATGTGAACAAATATGTTAGTATGAAAGAAATAAAAATATACATTATTCACTAATGATGTATAGAAGGAGAAACGATATGGCAAAAGAGATGATTGCAATGATCTTAGCCGGCGGACAGGGCTCACGACTGTATGCCCTGACACAGAATCTGGCTAAACCTGCAGTTCCTTTTGGAGGGAAATATCGTATTATCGACTTCCCGCTATCGAACTGCGTAAATTCCGGCATTGACACGGTGGGTATCCTCACCCAGTACCAGCCTCTGGTATTGAATGAGTACATAGGCAACGGACAGCCCTGGGACCTTGACAGACTGTACGGTGGTGTCCATGTACTGCCCCCTTACCAGCAGGCCTCCGGTTCCGACTGGTATAAGGGTACGGCAAACGCAATCTATCAGAATCTATCCTTTATCAACCGCTATGACCCCCAGTATGTCATCATTCTGTCCGGCGACCAGATCTGCAAGCAGGATTACAATGATTTCCTGCGCTTCCACAAAGAAAATGGTGCTGAGTTCAGCGTTGCGGTCATGGAAGTACCTTGGGATGAAGCTTCCCGTTTCGGCCTGATGGTAACAGACTCCGACGGCAGGATCACCGAATTCCAGGAAAAGCCCAAGCAGCCCAAATCCAATCTGGCTTCCATGGGTATCTATATCTTCAACCGTGACATCCTGGAAAAATATCTGCGAGAGGACGAAGCCAATCCCAATTCCTCCAATGATTTCGGCAACGATATCATTCCCAGTCTCCTGCGTGATAACCGCAAAATGTATGCCTACCGTTTCAATGGCTACTGGAAGGATGTGGGAACCATTTCTTCCCTCTGGGAAGCAAACATGGAGATTATGGACCCTGAACACAGCGGCATCAATCTCTTTGACGAGGATTGGAAGATCTATAGCCGAAACAGCGGTCTGCCCGGCCACAAAATAGGCACTGAAGCCGTGATCGAAAATTCCATGATCACCGATGGCTGCCGTATTGACGGCTCCGTCAAGCACTCCATTCTGTTTGCCGGTGTCAAGGTGGAATCCGGCGCCCAGGTACAGGATGCCGTGATCATGGGCAATACCGTGATCAAGTCCGGTGCTAAAGTCAGCCACTGCATCATTGCCGAAAATGCCGTGATCGGTGAAAATGCCGTTGTTGGCGCCATGCCTGATGACGGTGAGACCGGCGTAGCCACCGTAGGCCCCGGTGTAGAAATCGGTAAAGGTGCCGTAATCGGCCCCAAGGCTATGGTAAATAATCATGTAAAGGATGGTGATTCCCAATGGTAAATTCCAACCAGGACGCATTAGCGATCATTTTCCCCAACAGCTATGACAACGAGGTCCCCGCTCTTGTAAATGAGCGTTTGATGGCATCTATTCCTTTTGCAAGCCGTTACCGCATCATCGATTTCCTGCTTTCCAGCCTGGTAAACTGCGGCATCGACAATATTTCGGTTATCGTGCGCAAGAATTACCGTTCTCTGATGAGACACCTTGGCACAGGGCGTGAATGGGATCTTTCCCGCAAAAACGGCGGTCTGAACATCGTACCTCCTTATGCGGAAAAGACCATCAAGGTATACAACGGACGTGTGGAAGCGCTGGCAAGCATTGTGGAATTCTTAAAGATCCAAAAAGAAAAATATGTCATCATTTCCGATGCGAATATTGTTGCCAATTTTGATTTTAATGCCATGCTGGATACCCATAAGGAAACAGGCGCAGATGTGACCATTGCCTACAAGGAGGAGCCCATTCCTTACGGATTCATGAATCTGCAGGCCACCAGCACCACCGATCTGTATTATACCCTGTCCTTAGAAGAAGGACGTGTAAATGAGATCCAGATCAATCCCAAGGAATACGGCCCTCAGAATTTCTCCATGAACATCTATCTGATTGAAAGAGAACTTCTGATCAGAGAAATCGAAAAGGCATCCGCAAGCGGATCTGTTTTCTTTGAGCGGGATATCCTGTCCTCTCAACTGGATACCTTAAAGGTTTACGGATACAAATACGACGGCTATACTTCCCGTATCAGTGATATGCTCAGCTACTTCAACGAAAACATGCGGCTTTTGGACAATGATAACCTGGAAGCTCTTTTCGGACACGCTCCTATCTACACGAAGATCCGCGATGACAACCCGACCCGCTATATCGGCAAGGCCAGGGTAAAGAATACTATGGTTGCTGACGGCTGCGTCATTGAGGGTGAAGTAGAAAACTGTATCCTTTTCCGTGGTGTCAAGATCGGAAAGGGAGCCGTGGTGCGCAACAGCATCATTATGCAGGATACTACCATCATGGGCAATGCCGATATTGATTATGTCATCACCGACAAGGAAGTCACTATCGGCTCCGGCAAGGAATTAAAAGGAAATGCTTCCTTCCCGGTATTCGTACCTGCTTACAAGGAAATGATATAACCCGTGGTCTCAAAATTGCATTTCTGAAAGACATGATAAAACCTCCCGCTGCAACGCAGACGGGAGGTTTTGCACACTGTGATCCACTCTATGGGGATATGTTAATTTTCCGTTTCTTCCTTTTCCTTGATTTCCCGGACATTTTTCTCTAACAATCTTCTGGCGATCATGATCTGATGACCGCATCCCAGGCACTTGATCCTGAAATCTGCTCCTATCCTCAATACTTCCCATTCCCTGCTTCCGCAAGGATGCTGTTTCTTTAATTTTAAGATATCTCCTACTTTGATTTCCATAACACGCTTCCTTTACAATTACAATATCACATATTGCCTGCCAGGGTATCTTTGATGACCCCGAAAAACTCCCGCAGCAGATTGTTGGGAAGCATCCCCGGATAAGACCCTGCCGCCAATCCTTCCACCCGGGCATAACCCTGGTGCCTTGCAATACCGCAAGCTCTGAAAATATGAAAGTTATTCGTCACCAATACCACCCGGTCCTTTTCCTTATTAAGCAATGCGCTGCTGTTGATCAGATTTTCATTGGTGTTAGTTGAAGCATCCTCCATCAGGATCCTTTCTTCGGGTATACCCAGATCTATCAGATATCCTTTCATTCCCGCCGCTTCACTGACAGGTTCATTGCTGCCCTGCCCACCGGATACGATGGCCATGGTCTGGGGATTTGCTTTCAGATAATCAGCAGCTACATCCAGTCGCTTTTTCAAAACATAGCTGGGACCGCTTGTTTTCCACTGGGCCCCCAATATGATCACATAATCTGCTCCTTGAGCCGGTTGGGAAGAAAAACCGCTTAGGATCATTCCCTCTACTGCCAGAAATACGATCAGACCGATCAAACTGAGCATTCCAAAAATACGTCGCCAAAATCTAGGAATCCGCTTGAGCTTTTCGGGATAAGACAACAGCCATGCAAGCATTCCCCAAAATACTGCCAGCACACCCCAGATCACAAAAAAACGACTTCCGTATCCCATAAAAAAGAAAATGGACAGGCAATACACCAAACATGCAAGGCTCAATATCCCCAGCAAAACCACACCGAAAGATTTGTTTCTTACGGTAGGCTCGCGCCTGTCAAGACGTATCACTCTTTTACTTTTTTCCAGGGGGATTAAATGTTCTTTTCTTTTCATGTTACTTATTATAGCATAGAATGAAAAGACGCCTCAATAGCTGCCAGCCCTTTGTTTCTTAATAATTTCTTACGATTTCCTAAATTCTACCTTTCAAAGCCTTGCAGATATGATACAATAAAGGCAGCGACCGATCACTATAGGTATTTTGCAATATCCGGGATTCCAAAGGAGGCTATTTATGACTGATCTATCAGAAGCAATTGCTATGTTAAATGAATTCATTGTCAGATACGACAATATCGTTTTCTTTGGTGGAGCCGGGGTTTCCACAGAAAGCGGCATCCCGGATTTTCGAAGCGTGGACGGACTCTACCACCAACAATATGATTACCCGCCGGAAACAATCTTAAGTCACAGCTTCTATCGTTCCAAACCGGAAGAATTTTATCGCTTCTACCGCAACAAAATGCTGTTTACGGACGCTAAGCCCAATGCCGCTCACCTGAAGCTTGCTATGCTGGAACGCGCCGGAAAGCTGAAAGCCGTCATCACTCAGAACATCGACGGACTGCATCAGGCGGCAGGCAGCAAGACAGTTTTGGAACTGCACGGCTCCGTACTGCGTAATTACTGTGAAGATTGTGGCTGCTTTTATGATGTGCGCTATATTATGGAAAGTACGGGTGTGCCCAGGTGTGCCAAATGCGGTGGTCCTGTAAAACCTGACGTAGTACTTTACGAAGAAGGGCTGAATGACAAAACCTTACGGGATGCCATCAATTATATCCACAATGCACAGCTCTTAATAATAGGCGGCACATCCCTTGCCGTTTATCCGGCCGCAGGACTGATCGATTACTTTAAGGGGGAGAAGATCGTCGTTATCAACAAATCCGCCACTCCCAGAGACGGCATTGCAGACCTGCTGATCCAAGCTCCTATAGGAGAAGTTTTTTCCAAAATAGATATGTGACCGTTACTTAAAGATAACAGAAAAAGCCTTACAGGTATTAACCTGTAAGGCTTTCTTAGAGGCGCAGACCGGATTTGAACCGGTGGATACTGGTGTTGCAGACCATTGCCTTACCACTTGGCTACTGCGCCATATTGTATTTACTGACAAATGACTCCAACGGGAATCGAACCCGTGTTACCGCCGTGAAAGGGCGATGTCTTAACCGCTTGACCATGGAGCCGTCTCTTTCTGCAGCCAGGCTGCATCCCTCTCAGGCAACGCCTCCAGGCCTCTCTCCCGCAGGGCT
>JAGATV010000009.1 GCA_017621075.1 Lachnospiraceae bacterium | reverse complement strand
GTTGCAAGCGCCTGCACGGCTTCTTCTCAGATCGCCCTTTCTCTGAGGTCCGTCAAGGATCATCTGGTCACCGGTATAAGCGTGAACAGTGGTCATGATACCGCTCATGATAGGAGCCAGATCATTCAGAGCCTTAGCCATGGGTGCCAAGCAGTTGGTGGTGCAGGATGCTGCGGAAATAACAGTATCCTCAGCCTTTAAGGTCTTGTGGTTTACATTGTATACGATGGTAGGAAGGTCATTACCTGCAGGAGCAGAGATAACAACTTTACGAGCACCGGCGGTGATGTGTGCAGATGCCTTCTCCTTGGAGGTATAGAAACCGGTACACTCTAAAACAACGTCAACCTTTAATTCACCCCAGGGAAGCTTGCTTGCATCTGCTTCCTTGTAGATGGTGATGGTCTTGCCGTTAACGGTGATGCTGTCCTCACCAGCCTCTACGGTGCTTGCATATTTGTAAACACCCTGAGAAGAATCGTACTTTAACAAGTGTGCTAACATCTTAGGGCTTGTTAAATCGTTGATTGCTACTACTTCATAGCCTTCTGCATCGAACATCTGTCTGAATGCCAGACGACCAATACGTCCGAAGCCATTGATTGCTACTCTTACTGCCATTTTAGTTTCCTCCTGAAATATATAATTTTATATTTTTTGATCTTTCCCCAAAGCGCCCCAAAGCGCCCTGTGGATTGTCAAAATTTTATCAGCAATGATATTTTACATAATTCCTATCCATAATTCAAGATGTAATTCAAAAATAATTCCCATTTCTTCTCAAATTTTACAGTTTGTTTATATTTTCTATAGCTTTTGCCGTTTTTTTTGGTATACTTGTATCATACATCTTTGGTGAAATATCTCCGCCCAAGGTGGAGGAAAGGAGTTCCCATGCCTATTACTGCAGATTGTCATTTACATTCTTCCCATTCCGGGGATTCTCATACACCCATGGAGGAAATGATCTTAGCAGGGATCGAAAAAGGTCTTTCCACAATGTGCTTTACCGAGCACAATGATTTTGCATATCCCGACTGCGAGGATTTCCCCGGCAGCAAATTTTTGTTGAACACCGATTCCTACTTATATGAATTGATCGGCCTGAAAGAAAAATATGCGGACAAGATCCGCATCCTCTTTGGCGTGGAGTTAGGCCTCCAGCCTCAGATCATGCGCCAGAATGCCATATATGCCAAGTCTTATGATTTTGACTTCATTATCGCATCCTCCCACCTGTGTCACGGCATGGACCCCTACTATCCGGCCTTTTATGAGGGGCGCAGCGATGAGGAAGCCTACCGGGAGTATTTTGAGTCCATCCTGGAGAACATTGGGAAATTCTCAAACTTTGACGTCTATGGCCACTTGGATTATGTAGTCCGCTACGGGGCTTCCATGGACAGGGATTATTCTTACGAGAAATACCGGGACATCTTTGACAAAATCCTTACGCTTCTTTTGGAAAAGGGGAAAGGGATCGAAGTGAACACCGGCGGCATCAAAAAAGGGATGCGCAATCTGCATCCCTGTATGGGTATCCTGAAACGTTACAAAGAACTGGGCGGTGAGATCGTCACCATCGGATCTGATGCCCACGATCCCGCCCACGTTGCCGACTGTTTTGACCGGGCGTCCCAAGTCCTTTCCCAGTGCGGCTTCCGCTATTACACCATCTTTGAAAAGCGTCTGCCCGAATTTAAAAAGCTGTAACAGTCCTTACTCTCCGCACAGTACCACAATTTTCTCAGGCGTGGTCTGTGCGGGAATGCTCCTGGTGGAGAAAGTGTATTCCACTACCAGGTCATGATTTGCCGGATTCGCCTGAAAATACTGCTGATTGGTAGTACGCAGTTTCACAGCCTGATCGATATTGAGCTGCAGGGTCTGTTCTTCATTTACCAGGGCATCATTGTAATAGCTCACATCGACACTGCGGTCATTCCTGTTCTCGGCAATCACCACCGCACGATACTGAGGCGGATAGATCAAGGGCACAGGCACATCCGTCCGATAAAAAAAGGTGCAGGACATTCCCACGGACAGTGTGATCCCGTCCACGATATAAGCAGAAGGGGTCATAATGAAATTGACGGTATTGCCGTCCTCGTCCTCAATGGTCACAAATATGGTACAGCCGTCCACCCGCTTTCCCATCCGCACCGGCGCCATCTCCACGATGGTCCCCGAAATCGATGCATATTTTCCCGGTCTTATACCTCTTCTGTTGTCCATATCTTTCTTCCTTCTTCCTGCTCTTGGGGTTATTATATGCAGGAACCATTCCTGACGCTACAGGATCGTTCCGCCTCCCAGTACATACTCTCCGTCATAAAAGACCGCTGCCTGTCCCGGAGTGGATGCCCGCACAGGCTTCTCAAAGGTACACAGCACCTTTCCGTCCTTTTGTTTTTCCAGGATGCAGTACTCTCCGCTGTGGTTATACCGGATCTTTGCAAGCACCCTGACCGGTCCGTCGATATCCGGCACCGACATGAAATTCACCCGGTGGCAGAGCACTTTATCCGTAAATACCTCTTCATTGTCCCCCAGCACCACTTCATTGGTCTTTGGTCTGATGGCCGTCACGAACAAACGCCTGCCCATGGCGATCTCAAGCCCCTTCCGCTGTCCGATGGTGTAATGGGTGATACCCTTGTGACGCCCAAGCACCCTGCCGTCCGCATCCACGAAATTGCCGGGACCGGGCACTGACGCACCCGCTTCCCTGTCAATGAATCCGGCATAATCATCATCCGGCACGAAACAGATCTCCTGGCTGTCCGGCTTGTTTGCCACCGGAAGCCCCGCTCCGGCCGCAATCTGCCTGATCTCATCCTTCCCATACTCCCCCACAGGCATCAGGGTGTGGGCAAGCTGCTCCTGGGTCAGATTGTACAAAGCATAAGTCTGGTCCTTTTTTGCCGTCACGGAATTGCGGATGGCAAATCTGCCGTTGGGAAGTCTGTCAACCCTGGCATAATGCCCCGTGGCAATGAAGTCCGCACCGATGTCCAGGCTACGCTTTAACAAAGCTTCCCACTTCACATACCGATTGCAGGCAATACAGGGATTGGGGGTATGCCCCTTCAGATATTCCGCCACAAAATAATCTATCACATGGCGCTTAAACTCATCCTTGAAATTCATCACATAGTAAGGGATGTCCAATTTCTCGGCCACCCGCCTGGCATCATCCACCGCAGACAGCCCGCAGCAGCCGCCCTCGGCCGACTTCTGCTCTTCGGTCTCATCCTGCCAGATCTGCATGGTGACGCCGATCACATCATATCCCTGTTCTTTCAAAAGATAGGCTGCCACAGAGGAATCCACGCCCCCGGACATACCCACTACCACTTTTTTTTTCATTCTCCATGATCCTCTTCTCTGCAAAACATCCTGCCCACGGCGCAGATCCCCGCAAAAACGGTTACCGACAGAATCTTGTAAGTATATACCCAGTGCTCCATTGAATGATTCTGGGTAAAAAAGAACCACACGAAAGGATACAGTGCCACAAGCAAAAGGATCCCGGCACTTTTCACACCATCCCCCGTGATCCTATTCCGGTTCCTTAAGATCTGATATCCCAGCCAGAACAGGATGCCCAGGATCAGCAGATAGAATCCCCAGTTTCCGTAAACGCTCATGTTCTGTCCCACCACGGAAAGAAAGCCCGAAATCACCGACTGTTCCTCAGCCCTTCCGGTCCTCTCAAGCAGTGTGGCCACCCCGTCTTTTACCGTACTGCTTCCGGTAAACAGGTCTGCGATCACCCATTTTAAGCTCCACAGTCCCAGATAGCCCAGCCCCCATTCCAGGGAGCCGGCTGCCAGTCCTCGAAACGTCCGTTTCCAGTCCTCCCTTCCCAGATACAGGTACACACATAAAGGAAATCCCAATGTTACCAAAGGATAGGTCAGAAAATCAAAATAGGCGGCCGCCATTCCCACAAGTAGGAAAAAGTACCCGTACCATCCACGTCTTCTCAAGGCTGTATCTGCTTTCAACTGTACTATAAGGGCTACGGTCAACACATAAAAACAGATGCTCAGAGACAGAGAGGTGTAAAGGCAAAAATAATACAAAAAGGGAACGGAAAGAAGGAATGCCCAACCTAAGAAAGTCTCTTTTTGGCCGGAACAGGCAAGCAGGACCGCCCCCACCAGCACAAGCTGCACCCAGGCCGCAAGCACTCTTAAGGAAGTAAAGGTGGTCAGAAAGAGCATGGGGCGAAGCACTACAAGATAACCATGCCAGTATCTGGAATATGCCTCTTCCCTGGGCTGCTTAGTGCCCTCCAGATAATCGATGAGGGAATACCCCGGGGCCCAGCCCTCTCCCGTACCGCTCTCCCCACGATACATGCGCAGGACCTGCTCCAGGGTGGAATGCTCCTCTGATTCATAGATGGCATTCTGAAGCATCAGGCAGTCCGTAAATCCTCCCATAAAAGTAGCCGGGAATTCCTCCAGCAGATTTTCCGTCTCAAACTCCCGCTCCAGCATGGGCAGGGACAGATATACATGCTCTTTTATGGGAGCCGTGGGCAGACAGTACACCAGAAGAAGCAGCAAAAGACCCAAAAGTGCCCCGCCAACCAGCAGGAATACATGATTTATGATGGTTCTTATGATTTTTGATTTCATTTGTTCTGCCCGCCTGTCACATTTATTGTTTCAAATTACCAAAGTTCACGATGATGTGGTCCTCCATCTCTACAATGGAGCCCTCCTTAGGCCACACGGGGCCATCCTGCATCATGCTCTCTGCCGCTCTGTAATGATCCAGATTGCCGTCCTCCGTAAAGGTAAATCCGTGCATCTTCCAGAACTTCACAAGTTCTCTGTCAAAGCCGTAGTAAGCCACCGCTCCCCAGTTGATATAGGAAAGCCTGGGGGTCTCCGCTGCGGCATACCCCAAAGGGGTGTCATACTTTTCAAACAGCTTGGGGTCCACTGCCTCCACCAGAAATTTTACCAGATCATAACGTCTTGACCAGGTGGGACAATACACGTCCTCAATAAGGCTTTCCGGGGTCTGATAGCTTCCGATGACACAGACAGGCTTGGTCTCATCGCACTGCCTTATGATATCCAGGGCGACACTGCTCATGACCAGCTTATCGTTCTCGTATTTCATGGCATCCACATACAGCCATCGATTCATCTCATACCCCTGTCTGTACAGCAAAAGAAGCGCCAACAGGAATCCCGCCGTCCGCACCGCTTTCACCGGGATCTTCCGGATCTCCCAGATCAGTAAGAGTACCGAAAAGGCAGTCAGCAAGGGCACATACTCACTGGATCTGTAGTAGGTGGCCACCCCTTCCAAAACAGGAAGGATCAAAGGCAGGATGAGGATTCCCAGCACAGAAAGAAAGATCCATCCATCCTTCTTGCGGATGGTTTTCAAGATCCCCCAGAGCACCAGCACTCCCGCCGCCAGCACCAGAATGGCCACCGGCACATAGACCACGGCATTGCACACATATTTCACAAAGAAATCCTTGAGCATATATGAAAAGGACACCTCTTTAGTCCCGTCAAACCAGCCCAGAAGCCCCTGCAGGATATCCCCTGCATTTCTGGAGGCAAGGACCTTTGTCTGATCTTCCAACTGATAGAACGCTATGACGGACTGGATGACAACCGTCCTGAAAACCATGGCACACGCTACAACGATTCCCATATTCAGGAACCACTCCAAAGGCTTCTTACTGTATTTCCTGCACTCTGTCACCCGGATGACCAAAAAGACCATGACCACGCCCATCATAAACACGATCATGAATGCCTCATAAAATCCAAGGGCCACAGTCAGGAAAAAGGCGGATGCAAGGAGCTTTCCCAGCCTCTTTTTCAGGGAAATGCCCTTGTCCGTCCGAAAGACATCCATGGCAAACAAAACTGCCAGCGCCGTAACGCCATACCCCAGGTAAATGCCGTCCTGGAGATACCAGACCACCACCTCACTGATGATGGGGCTTGACAGCATCACACAGCCGAAAATGGTATATCCCAAAGGGGACACCGTCTCCCCAAACAGGCGGTAAAACACTACACACCACAGGGAAACGGAGATACAAAAGCACAATAACCCCACGGCTTCCACAAATACCGGATTGTAATCCAGGGGCAGGATCTTATTGATCAGATACAGGCACCATCGGCCCATGGCAGGTGACACGCCGTCCACATAATACAGTTTGAAAGAAGTGTCGTCAATCCCTATGGTGGGATGGAATAACAAGGTGCAATAGCTTAAGAACATCATCAGCGGGATTCCCACTGCAAAACATTTCTTTTTCCACAAATATCCGGCTTCCTTTATTATCTCTGCCATATCCTTCCTCATTTCCGATCCTGTTATTTTTTATAGACCTCGCATATCACATTCCCATAAGAGGTAAAGGCATCCACCTGCCGGTACTTCTCCTGTATGCTCCGATAATCCTCCTCGGAATACATTACAGCATAAGTGGTGTTGACGATAAGATACTCTGCCTCCTGCCACTCTTCTGCGATGATGAGCTTCTCCTGCTGGGTTTTCCGCAGACACTGCCAGTTCTCGTCCAGTCCCCACCAGGTAGGCAGGTTCAATGCTCCCACAGACACCTGCCTGCCCTCCGCATCTTTCAGCACAGAGTCATAAGCCTGCTTTACGGACATATCCCAATAATCCAGTTCAAACCGCTCCACCACGTTCTTTCCCGCAAGGAAATTGAAGTAACTATGCTCCTGGGGATAATTTACGGCGATCCCCGCTGCCAGGGCTAAAAGATAGCCTCCCGCCAGCACCGCCATGATCTTCTGACGCCCCTTTGCCCTGGCAAGCTCCCACAGCCTAAAGGCACCATAGCCTGCACCCAGGATCATGGACGCATATACAAAATAAAAATGTCTCCAGCCGTTATACACAGGCGTGGCGGCCAGCACCGCATAAGTAAGCGGAACTCCTCCGATCACCAGGACCGCCAGAATATATGCAGCATCTTTTGTGTGTCCGCTCTTCCTGCGGATACAGTCTGCCACTACGAAAATGACTCCCACCACACAAAGAAGCAGGATTCCTACAGGAATGGTATAAAGCATCATGGTGGGCAGATACCTTCTGGGGATTCCCGTATAGTCCTGATGCACCATCTTTCCGTCAAAGAGCACCCAGTCATGCCACAGATTATAATCCACAGCCCCCAGGAACAGATATGCAAAGAATTCCGGCATATTGTCCCAACAGCCTGGCGTGAGCAGCACCCACAGCCCGAACCACAGCGCCACGCACAGGACCGCCTTTCCCAAAAGCTTTTGGTCCATCTGCTTCGTGACAATAAAATAAAAGAAAAGATACAGGCCCAATGCCCCGAATATCCAGCAGCCCACGATCTTCGTGTTAGCTGCCAGCGCTCCCGCAAAGGAAAGCATGCACAGGCTCTTACAGGACTTGTCCTTCATCAGACGCATTCCCCAGTAGAACATGGTAAAGCATAACGACAACAGCACCATATCCTTATTATTGTAATGACTCTCTGCAAACATGCGGGGCGTCAGAAAGAACAGCAAGGTCATGAACCCTGCGGCCTTCTCACTTTGAAACAGTTCTTTTCCCAAAAAGAACAAAGAACAGATCCCCCAGAAAATGATCAGAAAAGTATATCCATGCCAGAATACACTGCCCACATAACCGGAGATCCCGTTCAGATACCACACCGGAAAGGCCGGATAATAGGCAGACATGCCGTGATCCCTGTCCCTATCTATGGAAATGGGAAGGACTCCGTATTCCTGAAGATCTCTTACCAGGCCATTATCCTCTCCCATGATTCTGATCAGATATTCCTCAATATTGGCAAACAGTATTCTCTGCTCACTGATCTGATCCAGATAGGCACCGTAAGGGAACAGGGTCAACAGTCCCACCAACAATATTCCCATCAAAAACAGGACGCTTGTCTTTTGTTTCATGTCAGTTCTCCTCCGGTATCCTTTTCTTGAAATCCTTATGTTTTTTATTATACCCCGAATAGGCACCCCATGCAAGAAAAAGCCGTCATGCCTGCCGGAAACTGACGTGACATGACGGCTTGCGGGTATACTCTACCGATCGGAGGAACTAATACTCCTCTTCTTCCTCTCCCTCACTGATATCGGACTTGGGCTTTTCCAGGCCCTCTATGGTAATATGATTCTTTTCCGCATAATCCCACAACGCTGCATGGATTGCTTCCTCTGCCAGCAAAGAGCAGTGCACTTTCACGGGAGGAAGTCCGTCCAATGCCTCCATCACTGCCTTGTTGGTGACCTTAAGAGCCTCTTCGATAGTCTTGCCCTTCACCAGTTCTGTGGCCATGGAGCTGGTGGCAACGGCTGCACCGCAGCCAAAAGTCTTGAACTTTGCCTCTCTGATGACACCGTTCTCGTCAATATCCAAAAACATACGCATGATATCACCGCATTTGGCATTTCCCACGGTACCCACGCCGCTGGCATTCTCTATCTCTCCCACATTTCTGGGATTTTGAAAATGGTCCATTACTTTTTCACTGTACATAAACGCTTCCATCCTTCCTGACTCATTGCTTCTGTGACTTTATAAAATCCTCATAGAGAGGTGACATATCCCGCAGTCTCGCCACAATGGCCTTCAGTTCCTCCACCACCGTGTCAAGCTCCTCCTTTGTGGTCTCCTCAGAGAGCGTCAGTCTCAGGGAACCGTGTGCATCCTCATGTTTTAAGCCGATTGCCAAAAGCACATGGGACGGGTCCAGAGAACCGGATGTGCAGGCAGAACCGCTGGAGGCGCAGATTCCCTTCATATCCAGCATGATGAGCATGGACTCTCCTTCAATATACTTAAAGGAAACATTCACATTGCCCGGCAGACGCTTGGTGCGGTGCCCGTTCAGCCAGCAGTAGGGAATCTCCTTCTCGATGCGTCCGATAAGATAATCCCTAAGTTCTGTCTCCCTTTTATCCTTTTCTGTCATAATGCGCATAGCACGCTCTACAGCCACGCCCAGGCCCACGATACCGGGAACGTTCTCCGTACCGGCTCTCCTGCTCCTCTCCTGAGCCCCGCCATGAATGAACGAGCGGATCTTCACACCCCTGCGGATATAAAGGAAACCGATTCCCTTAGGACCGTTCAACTTGTGCCCGCTGGCGCTGAGCATATCGATATTCAGTTCCTCTACATTGATAGGGATCTGTCCAAAGGCCTGGACTGCATCCGTGTGGAACAGGATGCCCTTTTCCTTTGCGATGGCACCGATCTCACCAATGGGTTCAATGGTACCAATCTCATTGTTTGCAAACATTACACTGATCAGAATGGTATCGGGACGGATGGCCGCCTTCACTGCCTCCGGGTCCACAAGTCCGTCCCGGTCCACATCCAGATAAGTCACTTCATATCCGTTCTTCTCCAGATACTGACAGGTGTGGAGTACGGCATGATGCTCGATCTTTGTGGTAATGATATGTTTTCCCTTGGCGGAGTACGCTTCTGCCGCAGCCTTGATGGCCCAGTTGTCAGACTCGGAACCGCCTGCGGTAAAATAGATCTCCTCCGGTTTTGCCCCAAGGCTTCCCGCAATGATCTCCCTGGCATTGTTCACCGCCTTCTTGCTCTCGCTTCCCAATGTATATATGGTGCTGGCATTCCCGTAATACCGGGTAAAATAAGGAAGCATGGCATCCACCACTTCCGGTGCGGTCCTGGTGGTGGCCGCATTATCTAAATAAATCATGCTATAACCTCTTTTCTCTATCATTTTTATAAATCATATAATTTATACTATAGCACTAGGAATTACAGAAACAATATAGCACTGAATCTATGTTCTGTCAACCTTACAAGGGGAATATAATGGATAAAAGCTCTCAATAAGGAAGACAGGTCTGCTTGAAAAGAATAAAGAACCATCCCCTTATCATCGGCACTGCCATTCTTACCATCACAGG
Organism: Lachnospiraceae bacterium; assembly: GCA_017621075.1. Taxonomy (GTDB): domain Bacteria; phylum Bacillota; class Clostridia; order Lachnospirales; family Lachnospiraceae; genus Acetatifactor. The sequence continues at coordinate 21,716 of JAGATV010000009.1, read as the reverse complement.
ATTCTTAAGCCGCATCATCGGCTTTTTTTACCGTATTTATCTCTCCAGGGCCTTCGGGGAGGAAGGCATGGGCATCTATCAGCTGGTAAATCCCGTGTTATCCCTGTCCTTTTCCCTGACAGCGGCAGGCTATCAGACTGCGATCTCCAAATTTGTGGCAGAGCGCTCCGCTTTGGAAAAGCATCCTTCCTTAAGGCCCCTGCTGGCAGGTTTTAGTATTTCCCTGCCCCTGTCTCTCTTATGCGGCTTTGTGGTACTGCGGTTCGCGGATTTCATTGCCACAGATCTTCTGATGGAGGAACGCACTGCTTCCATGCTTCGGATCCTGGCCTTCTCCATTCCCTTAAGTGCGGTCCACTCCTGCATCAACGGCTATTTCTACGGTTGCAAAAAAACAGGGGTCCCCGCAGCCACCCAGTTGATAGAACAGATCACCAGAGTGGCCTGTGTCTATGCCTTATGCACATATGCCTTTGGGGAAGGAAAGAAACCCTCCATCAATGTAGCCGTATACGGTCTGACCGCAGGGGAACTGGTGTCCATGTTTGTCTCCATCCTGGCGGCCTACGCCTGCTATGCCGCAAACCTCCGCACAGTCTCTCCCAAACAAATCCTGCCCCAAAGATCCCGGTCCCTGGGTCCGGTTTACGCAAGCATTCTGGGTATGGCGCTTCCATTGACTGCCAACCGCATCGTGCTGAATGTCCTGCAGAGCATCGAATCTGTCTCCATTCCTGCCAGACTGCGGCTGTACGGCTATGACAACACCACTGCCCTAAGTGTGTATGGTGTCCTGACCGGTATGGCCATGCCTTTCATTTTTTTCCCCAATGCCCTGACCAACTCCGTATCGGTACTGCTGCTCCCCATGATCTCAGAGAGCTGCGCCCTGGGAGACATGGACGCCGTCAAAAAGGCGTCACTGCGCACCATCAAATACTGTTTCCTGCTGGGGATGACCTGCATGGGCATCTTCTTTTTGTTCGGCGGATGGGCAGGGACTGTGATCTTCAACAGTCCTCTGGCCGGTTATTTTATCCGTACTCTGGGATTTTTATGCCCTTTTCTCTATCTGGACACCACTCTCTCCAGCATCCTCCAGGGCCTTGGCATGGCCGGACACATTTTTGTGATGAACCTGATCTGCCTCTCCTTACGCCTGGCCTTCGTCTTCTTTGCCATCCCCAGATTCGGTATCTCCGGATACCTTTGGGGCATCCTCTTAAGCCAGATCATACTGGGCATCCTGTATCTGCTCTGTCTGCGCCGCTTTCTCAACAAAACGGCTGCTTTGCACACCGCTCCAAAAAAATAGCGGCACCGACCCAAATTCGTCGTCACCGCTATTTGTAAAGCCTCCCGCCTCACAGGGAGACTCAATGATCCGATTGTCCGGACAGATCAGAATTTAGGGAACACGATGCCGTCCCCACTGTCCACGATCAGATTCCTTGCACTGCCCACAAAGTAATTATACTGCTGCAATATCCGGTCCTTCTTCATATCAGATATGGCCTGCTCCACATCCAGGGAGCTGATATCGCTGTCCTGTCCGATATACCCGAAATCATCCTGCCTGTTGAAGGTGATGGAGATATCTTCCAAAGGGGCATCCTGCCTGGTTCTTACGGGCGCATTATCTACAGAAGGAGCTTCATGGATGACTTCCGGCATGGTACCGTTTTCCTTGGTCTGCGCTTCCTTAAGCCTTACATCTTCCACGCTGACGCCGGGAACGGAAGGGATCTTATAATTGGAAACAAACCCTGTATAATCGTTTACACCGCCAATCCCCATGAACTCACCTCCTTATCTTATGTCTCTTACAAAATATCTTATGTCTGTCACATCCCGTTTGTTCTGTCAATTTATATATCGGCTGATCATCTCGGAAATTTACATACGATTTTTCTTTTTTAACAGTTTATTGTATGACATGGCAAAAAAAATCTTCAACACACTGGACACCAGCATGATCAGTACTGCAAAGAACAGCACATTGTACAACACCATTTTGGTACTTTCAAACCACTCTGCACCGCTAAAGAACTTGGCGCCGTAAAACAAAAACAGCACCATGAACAGACTGGGGAACAGGCACACATACCGAATGCGGTCCGCCACCTTGATGCGATGCATTGCCTTCTTTAACGCTTCATCCATTTTTACACCACCTATTTCAAGACACTCTTCAGTTCATCCATAAAGGTATTGATATCCTTGAACTCTCTGTACACAGAGGCAAAACGCACATACGCCACCGCATCCAGATCTTTCAATTTGTTCATCACCAGCTCACCGATGACCTGGCTGGGAATCTCCTTATCTTCCATATTGAAGACTTCATTCTCCACCTCGTCCACCAGCCTGGTGATCTGTGCCGCACTGACAGGACGCTTATGGCAGGCGCGAAGGACACCCGCCTCGATCTTTGCACGGTCATACGTCTCACGGTTATTGTCCTTCTTGATAATGATAAGCGGAATCGTCTCAATCTTCTCATAAGTGGTAAAACGCTTTCCGCATTCATCACAGACTCTCCTGCGCCTGATGGAATTATTATCCTCAGCCGGTCTGGAATCGATCACTCTGGTGTTCTCGTGGTTACAAAAGGGACATTTCATGTAACTGTTACCTCGTTTTCATCAAATATAGCAACAACTTTAATTATATTTCATTCAAACATTTATGTCAACCAAAATAATATCCGGACCAATCTGCCGGATATTGCAGAAAGGAATCACGATATCCGGATCACACCGCAAAAAATTCAGCATCTTATTTCCTCCCGGCACCATGATCTTCAAAATACAGCCCTTGCACTCATCAAATTCCAGATCACAGACCCGCCCCAGTTTCTTACAGTCTCTGATATTGATCACATCTTTACACTTCAACTCCGAAAATAACATTTTTCTCCCTTTCCGCACAGTCCTTGCAAACTTTCTCTCTTAACTAATATATGCGCCTTGCGGTATATCCTGCCACAGGAACGTGCATACTAGCCAATACCAAAAAGCAAGCAAGGAGGACACAAAGATGGCACTTGGAAAAGTTGAGATCTGCGGTGTAAATACTTCCAAACTCCCACTGCTAAAAGGAGAGGAAAAGGAAGAACTGTTCAAACGGATAAAAGAAGGGGATGAGAAAGCAAGGCAGGCTTATATCGAAGGAAATTTAAGGCTGGTCTTAAGTGTCATCAAACGCTTCTCCTCCAGCGGAGAAAACGTGGACGACCTGTTCCAGATCGGCTGTATCGGGCTGATCAAGGCCATCGATAATTTCGACGCTTCCCTGAATGTCAAATTTTCCACTTATGCGGTACCCATGATCATCGGGGAGATCCGCCGTTTTCTTCGGGACAACAACAGCATCCGTGTATCCCGTTCCTTAAAGGATACCGCCTACAAAGCCATCTACGCCAAAGACAATATGACCCGCAGGAATCTGAAAGAGCCTACCATAGAGGAGATCGCTGCCGAAGTGGGCATTCCCAAAGAGGATATCGTATACGCCATGGATGCCATCCAAAGCCCTATGAGTCTTTTTGAGCCCATTTTTACGGATGGTGGGGACACGCTCTATGTGATGGACCAGATCAGCGATAAAAAAAATAAGGAAGAGACCTGGGTGGAGCATCTCTCCCTGAGCGAAGCCATGAAAAAACTGAATGAACGGGAACATGAGATCATCAGCCTCCGTTTCTTTGAGGGGAAAACACAGATGGAAGTGGCGCAAGCCATCGGTATCTCTCAGGCTCAGGTATCCCGCCTGGAAAAGAACGCCCTCCGGACCATGCGAAGCTATCTCACCGCCTGATACGTCTGCTCCGCCCCAAAACGTCAGACACTTTGTGAAGCAGGAAAAACACCAGACAGCCCACTGCCATTCCCAAAGTGTTGGTCAAAATATCATCTATCTGAAAGTATCCCCTTGCGGTGATCATCTGCAGGCACTCGATGCCGGTGCTGACCGCCGCACCAAAGAGGATACCTCCCCAAAAATTGCGCAAGGACTCAAAAGCCCAGGGCGTCACCACTCCGAAGGGAACGAACAACAGGATATTCTCCACCACGAAAGCATCGTTTCGCCGATTGATCCCCAGGGTGGAACCTACCTTTAAATCGATCCCATTCCTGCTCCCGCTCTCCCGGGAAAAGAAGGTAATGGCCGCCAGGATTGCCAGATAAATGTAAAAAACCGTCAAGGCTGCCACATCAAAAGGCTTCTTTCCCAATCTTTTTCTCTTGTTATTTATCACACTCAGTATCACTGCCGCCAAAGCACCCGCCATCAGCCCATAAGGGAGATAGGAAACAGCCGACGACAGATCTCTTATGATATATTCCGTCATGCTTTTCTCCAAATACAGGAACTCTTAATTCAGCCGGTAAGTGTCCCAGCGTCCCGCTGCCTGATCCCACTTTTCCTTATCCTCGAACAATCTGTCATTCATCCATGCGACAGCATCCACGATGCCATCCTCCTCAAAGGCAAAAAGGGCACTCTGTTTTTCTTCTTCCGGTGTGCGAAAAAAGTTGAAGGGCTCCGGCCACACCGTGGCCTTCAGCTTTTTCTCCCCCTCTTCTTCCACCTTTTCCAGACGGTAGCGCATTCCCTTATTACAGCCGGTATACTCTGTCTTTTTCAAATATTCCATGGATAAGATATCTGCACGTTCGATCATCGACTGCCATCCTGCTTTCTCAAGTCTTTTCTTTTCAGTATAATACCTCCGGTCCTCCTTTGCAAACCCTAAATGTGCAGGCTCATTTCTTTTTTCAACTGCCGCATGATCTTCTTTTCCAGCCTGGAGATGTAGGACTGGGAGATCCCCAGGTAATTTGCCACCTCCTTCTGGGTCATTTCCTGACCGTCCCTGCTGCCCAGACCAAATCGCAGCCTGATAATGGTCTTCTCCCGATCGGTAAGCTTTCCGATGGCACCCATCAGAAGCTTGCGCTCCACTTCATTCTCGATGTTCCGGTAGATCACATCCTCCTCCGTGCCCAGAATATCGGACAAAAGCAGTTCATTGCCATCCCAGTCCACGTTCAAAGGCTCATCAATGGAGACCTCCAGACGTGTCTTGTTATTTCTCCGAAGATACATCAGGATCTCATTTTCGATACAGCGGGAGGCATAAGTGGCCAGCTTGATATTCTTATCCGGCTTGAAGGTGTTGATCGACTTGATCAGGCCTATGGTGCCAATGGAGATCAAATCCTCCACGCCCACTCCCGTATTGTCAAATTTTTTGGCTATGTATACCACCAGACGCAGATTGTGCTCAATTAAAGTTGCCTTGGCCTCCTCCTCATATTCTGTCCCAAGCTCTCCGATGACCCGGTTTTCCTGCTCTGTCTCCAATGGAGGCGGCAGCACATCCGTTCCTCCGATATAATGGATCTCTCCTTTTCCATGGGCGGAGAATCCCTCCCTGCAGATCACCCTGAATTTCATTCGTTCCGGTATTGCCATTTTTAAAATCATCCTGCTACCTCTTTCACACTTTTTCTATTTTTCTCCCAAAAGGACCGGATTGAGGATCAGTTTTACCCCTTCCGGTTCCTCTGTGCCGCTTTGAAGCACATCCTCCTGTGCCACGGCCACATAGACAGACTTACATACCTTTACCACGCCTTCCGACTCAATCCGCATCTCCTCTAACAGATATCCCGGAAGGATTCCGGATCTCCTGCCGATGCTGTGATAGGGAATGATGCGGTAATAATCCGTTCCTTCTTTCCACACAGTCTCAAAGGTCTTCCGGTCCACCACCGAAACAGGACTCTGGCTCACCGGTTCTATGAGACTGTTGCCGGAATCGATCAGCGCTGTCACGGTGATCCGATTTCCCCGGTGGCAAAGTGTCACCCGGCACAATTCTCCCGATGCCGCCTGCCTCTTTCCATAAAAGAGCAGAAGGAACACTACAGCGCCCAATCCCATGACCGCAAAGCTGCCTGTCAGGATTCCTCTGAACTTTGGCATTACCCTGATGACCAGCAACAGGCAGCCGCCCAGCAACAGAGAATACCCAAGGAGCTTTCCGGCAATCTTTAGAAATGCCTGCAGATTTCTGATCCGAAAGGTCACAAATATCATAGCGGCCATTCCCGGAAAGGCAGCCGCCCAAGCCAACGGCCACCCGCAGGCGCTCCATACAAAGGGTAAAAGATAGAGAACTGCACCGCTTGATGCACCCAGGATCAGACGCCCCCGCGTGGCAGTGCGATGGGTACTCTGATCTACCAGGATCAGCAGATACAGGTTCATGACGAAGTTCACCAAAAGCAAACTGTCTACATAAAGTTCATAATACATTTCATCACCCTTTTCATAATCATTATAAGGGGAAGTCAGAAAAGAATTTGTCAAAAAGAAGGTGCAAAGATATGTTTTCTTTCGGTCCGATTCGACAGCAAAAAAACAGCACCCTGTGCAGGATGCTGTTGTATGTTCTGAATCGCTAAATATTACTTTCTCTGGAGGAAATCCGGGATCTTCAAGGTCTTCTCTTCCACAGAGCTTCTGATATCCGCAGGCTTGCTGATATTGGTGAACATGGGCTTGCTTGCCTTCTGGTCTGCTCCCGTCTGGGCACCGCCCTGCATGGACTGGATATTTAAGCCCTTCAGGGAAGCCGGCTGTCTGTAGATGGAACCTCCTCCCAGTCTGTTCTGCGCTGCGTCGGCAGCCTCCTCCAGACCGGTAGCAATGACTGTGATGGTGCAGGTGTCAGACTTGGTCTCATCGTACATTGCACCAAAGATGATGTTCACATCATCCCCTGCCTGCTCCTGTACATAACCTGCCGCATCGGAAGCATCTGCCAGTGTGATATCTCCGGAAATATTGATAATCACATGGCTTGCGCCATTGATCTTGGTCTCTAACAGAGGACTCTCCACTGCCATCTTGACAGCTTCCAGTGCTTTGTCATCACCCTTGCCCGTACCGATACCGATATGTGCGATACCCTTGTCCTTCATAACAGTCTGCACATCTGCAAAATCCAGATTGATGACTGCCGGTACATTGATCAGATCCGTGATGCCGCGGACTGCCTGCTGGAGCACTTCATCTGCTTTCTTAAGGGCCTCCGGCATAGTGGTACGCCTGTCCACGATCTCAAGCAGTTTATCATTGGGAATGACGATCAGGGTGTCCACATTGGTCTTGATGCGCTCAATTCCCTGCAATGCATTCACCATGCGGGCCTTCGCCTCAAAGCGAAAAGGCTTGGTCACCACGCCTACCGTCAGGATACCCATATCCTTTGCGATCTTTGCCACTACGGGAGCCGCACCGGTACCGGTTCCTCCGCCCATACCGCAGGTGACAAATACCATATCCGCACCTTTCAGTGCCGCCGTGATCTCCTCAGTACTCTCCTCTGCCGCTTTTTCACCTACCTCGGGCTTGGCGCCTGCGCCCAGTCCCTTGGTCAGCTTCTCCCCGATCTGTAAAAGCTTGGGGGCTTTGCAAAGCTGCAATGCCTGTTTATCTGTATTTACTCCGATGAATTCCACTCCGTCAATCTGTTCGTCAATCATTCTATTTACAGCATTATTACCTGCTCCGCCCACACCGACTACGATGATCCGGGCAGCAGATTCAGCGCCGTTTGTCTTAATCTCCAGCAAGGGTTGATCCTCCTTTTTTGGGGAAAACACAGTGTGCCCCCCTTTTTTAACTCCATATAGACTATCATATAATTATTTTTAAAATAATCAACACATTTTTTCATAAATATGTGAGCTTTTCTAACTGTTATCGGGTTTGAAAGTAAATTTTCCGTTGTTCTCATCAAAATTCTCCATCTGAAGGGTACCGCTCCTGCCTTCTAACTCAGGCAAAAACACCGGAAGGCGCATGATCTTATCCTCCATGCGGGCCTCGTCATTTCCCAGGGCCACTTTCACATCCCCAAAATAGACCGTGATCTCTCCGGAAGAATGGAAATAGATCTTGTCCGCTACCAGTTCATACTTATTCAGAAGCTTGGTGATATCCAGGATGCGGTTGAACACCGTGTTATCTTCCACCGGGAGCGCCTCCCCCAATATTACATGATCAAAGGAAAGCCCTGTGATCTGGGGCACCCCCACTGTCCTGATGCCGGAATTTTCCACCACATAACCATCCTTGTCAAAGTACATGTAAGTATCCATATAAGACACATATCCTGCCAGAGCCTTTTCATAGACCGTGATCTTAATGGTATCCGGCGACAGGATGTCCACATTCATCACATCCACAAAAGGCACATCCGTGATGTCCCTGTTCTTATATTTCATGGAAAGATACAGGGAATTGTCACCCAATGGGCCGCTCATGACGATACTCTTTATCTCATCCTCCGTATAGTGCATATTTCCTTCCACATATACAGTATGTATGGTATATGTGTGAAGCACATAAAAAGCCGCTCCACACATGATACCCAGTATAGCTGCCAGGATCAGTATCCTGATAACGATTTTCCTTCCTCTGTTATACACTGATGATACGCGCTCCTAACTCTCTTAAGTCTCTGCTGATATTTTCATATCCCCGATAAATATAACCGCATCCCTGTATCCTTGTCTCGCCCTCTGCCCGAAGCCCCGCCAGGACCAGCGCCGCTCCGCCCCGCAGTTCCAATGCCTCTGTGTCCCTTCCGGACAGCCGCTCCACACCCTTTACCAGAACTCTCCTGCTGTCGAGGACACTGATGTCCGCCCCCATGGCTCTCAGGGGCTCCACCACCCGGAAACGGTTCTCAAAGATATTTTCTTCCACCAGGCACTTTCCCTCTCCCACTGTCATCACCGCCAGTGCCATGGACTGCAGATCCGTGGGAAATCCCGGATAAGGTGCCGTGCGGATGGCCGACGGAAGAATGGGTCTTGGCACCGACTGGACATAAATCCCCTCCTGTGCCAGATCACACTGGGTGCCCATGCTCTCTGCCAGGCGCAGCACAGATCCCATCTCCCCTGCGGGGGCTTCCTCCAGGAATACGTTTCCGCCTGTTATCATGCACCCAAACAGATAAGTGCCGGCCACGATGCGGTCTGCCGGGACCCGAAAATCAGCCCCCTTAAGCTTCCTGCCGCCACAGATCCTGAGGAGGCCTGTTCCCACGCCTTCTATACAGGCTCCGCAACATTGCAGATATCTGCACAGTGCCACCACCTCCGGCTCTCTGGCTGCCCCGCATATCACCGTGTCTCCCTGGGCCATCACTGCAGCAAGCAGGATATTTTCCGTAGCTCCCACGCTGGCAATGGGAAGTTCGATATAGGCGCCATGCAATTCTTCTGCCCTGGCATAAAGCCTGCCTCCCGCTTCCTCAAAGGCTACCCCCATCTGTCCCAGGGCCCAAAGATGCAGATCGATGGGACGTTCCCCGATCACACAGCCGCCCGGATGCTCCATGACCACTTCCCCGCACCTGCCCGTCATGGCTCCCAACAGGCATAAGGAAGAGCGCATTCCCGTAATGGCCTCCTTGGGCATATCCCCGCTGCAGATATTCCCTGCGCAGATCCTGATCCCGTCATTCTCCCAGCTCACTTCGCAACCAAGACTGTTCAAAAGGCTGAGCATCCGGTACACATCTGCGATCCTCGGACAATTGCGGATGCAGGAGGGCTCTTTCGTAAGGATAGATGCCGCCAGGATCGGCAGCGCAGCGTTTTTGGACCCCTGAATACGGACCTTGCCCTGCAGGGTAACGCCGCCCCGAATATGAATAGAATCCATATAACACCATCCGGTTCCCAGATTTTAAGACCTGTTCTATCATATGCAGGATACAGCGTCTTTGCATCTTGTACGGCGGATTTATTTGGCCGTGGGCCCCAAAGCGGCTCACATCCTTATTTCTTCAGTTCGATCCGGCGGGCTACATTGAGGACCAGTCCGATCTCGATCAAAAGAAAGATCACCGACGAACCTCCGTAACTGATGAACGGCAGGGAGATACCGGTATTGGGAACGGTATTGGTTACCACCGCTATATTCAGGATAACCTGTATGGCAATATGTCCCATGACGCCTACCACCAGCATGGCACCGAACAGATCCGGTGCATTGTTGGCAATGATCATCATGCGCCACAAAAGCATGGTGAACATCAGGATGATGGCAATGGCACCAAACAACCCCAGCTCCTCGCAGATAATGGAAAAGATCATGTCATTCTGAGCCTCCGGAAGGAACTCCAGCTTCTGCATGCTCTGCCCCAGTCCTTTGCCCAAAACGCCGCCGCTTCCGATGGCATAAAGCGCCTGAAGGGTCTGGAAGCCCTTGTCCTGAGAAGCGCTCTCCGGGTCCAGCCAGGCAAGAATGCGCTCACTTCTAAAGCCTTCCACGCTCTCCGCATTGACTAACACAAAGATAAGCAAAGCCACGGCCGCAGCCCCGGCCAGTCCCATCAGAATAAATTTCTTGTAATCGGGGCTTGCCACGAACACCATGAACAGAGCGATCCCCAGAATGATCAGTGCGGAGCTTAAATTCTCCGTTACCACCTTGATGGCAATGACTACCGGCATGGGAATCGCAAGCATGAACAAAAAGCCCTTCATGGTGCCCACGCTCTTGCCCATCTTGCACACCATGGATGCCAGGAACAATATCATACAGAGCTTTGCCACCTCCGCCGGCTGCAGGTTGAAGGAGGTGCCGGGGATCCCGATCCACCTTCTGGCTCCGTGGGATTCGATGCCCATCGGGGTCAATACCATAAAGATCAACACCATGGATACCACATAGCCAAGGGTGGCAAAACGCTCCCAGAAATGATAAGGGATATTGGCTACCACCATCATAGTCGCCAGTCCCAGGATGTTAGCCACCAACTGACGTTTCAGATAATGTGCCTCGTCCCCGAATTCCTGCAATGCTTCGTAAGAGCTGGCGGAATAGATCATGATCAATCCAAATCCCAGCAAAAACAGGACTATGAACAAAAGGCTGTAATCAAAAAAATATTCTGTCTGTTCTTTTCTTCTATGCTTTCTGCTTTTCTGTACTGCCATAGATTCTCCTCACATATTCCTTGAAACACCTGCCGCGCTCCTCATAATCTTTGAACATCCCAAAGCTGGCACAAGCCGGGGACAAAAGCACCGCATCCCCCTCTTTCGACAACTGCGCAGCCGAAAGGAAGGCTTCCTCGAAGGTGTCTGCAAATCTGATATTCTGAATGCCGTGCCCTGCAGCGCACTCCGCAATCTTTTCCCGGGTCTGCCCCATGAGCACCAGCCATTTCACTTTTCCCTCAAAACTCTCGATCCAGTCATCATAACTGTTTTCTTTGTCATACCCGCCGGCGATGAGCACCGTCTTTCTGTCCATTGCCCGGATTCCCTGAATGGCCGCATCGGGATTGGTGGCCTTGGAATCATTGTAATAATCCACCCCTGCTACTGTTGCCACATATTCTATCCTGTGCTCCACCGGTGCAAACTCTCTGATGACCCCGAGGGTGGTCGCCCATGGAACCTTCATGGCATCTGCGATAGCTATCGCCGCCATCACATTTTCTGCGTTACACCGCCCCTTAAGTTTCATGTCCAGACGGGTGTCCAGAAGTTCTGTGGCCCTTCCTTCCTCGCTTTTTACAATCATCCCGCCCCGAAGGAAATATCCGTTCCATAGCTCCTGCTCTGCAGAAAAGCACAGGGGCTTTGCCTGACATCTGCAAAGCATATCCCTGGTGGCTTCATTATCGTAATTCAGCACACAGTACTGATCTTCCGTCTGGTTTGCCATGATCCTTTCCTTGGCCGCCGTATAAGCTTCCATGGTGTGATGTCTGTCCAGATGATCCGGTGTGATATTTAAGACCGCCGACACATAAGGGCAGAAAGTATCTGTGCTCTCCAGTTGAAAAGAACTGATCTCCGCCACCGTCACGGTATCCGCAGCAGTCTTCTTAACCTCCATGGTGTATGGCCTTCCGATATTCCCCACCACGAAAGTCCTGTCCTCACCCAAATGAGCCTTCATGATCTGCCCCACCAAAGAGGTAGTGGTGGTTTTTCCATTGGTGCCTGTGATGGCAATGACTCTGCCCTTATCTGCCCGGAAAGCCAGTTCCATCTCCCCTATCACAGGGATGCCTCTCTTTCGCAGACGCTGTACCATGGGAGCATCCAAGGGTACGCCGGGACTGACGATCACCTTCTCAACCTGCTCCTCCACCTTAAGCGGAAGTTCCTCGTTGCTGTTGTAACATACCGTCTTTGCCCCTTCTGTGGCAAGGAAGTCCATCGCCCCCTGCCCGCTCAATCCGGAACCGATCACTAAAACTCTTTCCCCTGCAAACATCTTTCCCCCTCCTATTTCAACCCCATCAGACCGATCAGGCACATCACTGCCGTGATCACGGAAAACAGTGCAACGATCCTAGTCTCTGCCCAGCCACACAACTCAAAATGATGATGAAGCGGCGCCATCTTAAAAAGACGATGACCTCCGCTCAGCTTAAACCAGGCCACCTGGAGGATCACAGACAGTACCTCTGCCATATAGATAAGTCCTACAATGGCAAGAAACAGCGGAATCTCCAACAGATAACCGCAGGCCGCCACAAAGCCCCCCAGAGCCAGGGAACCGGTATCACCCATGAAAACCGAGGCCGGATGCACATTGAACAGCAAAAACCCCATCAGGGAGCCCGCTACCGCACAGCAGACCGGCGCAGCTTCGCTTTCCATGCCCAGGGCAACCACCGAAAAGAATACTGCTACGATCAGCGTCACACTGGCCGCCAGGCCGTCCAGTCCGTCGGTAAAATTAGTACCGTTGGCCGTACCGAGCACGATAAAGAACAGGACTGCCACATTCCATGCCCCCAAATCTATGTACCTGCCCTGCAGGAAGGGAATGCGCAGGATCAGGTTGGTATCCGTATAATTCTGCAGATAATAGGCGAAGACTCCCGTGACCAAAAACTGACAGGCAAATTTCTGCCATGCCCTAAGTCCCAGGGACCGCCTTAATACCACTTTGATATAATCATCCAAAAGACCGATAAGCCCAAACCCGAAGGTCAGAAACAGGACCGGTGCCGCTTTCGGATACTCGTCTATGTACAGCAGGGAGGTCACCGCCACGCTAAAAAGGATCAAGATCCCTCCCATGGTAGGTGTCCCCGTCTTCTTAAGGTGCGTCCTGGGTCCGTCATCCCGAACGATCTGACCGCATTTCACCCGCCTGAGGATCGGAATGATCACCGGTCCGAATGCTGCACTGATCGCAAAGGAGATCAGGACACTCATGATGCAGATACGGTTCATAGCCCCGCCTTTCCTTAATGACCTTTATTGATTATAACGCATAATTCCCAAATACGGAAGAATATTTTCAAAAAGCTGGCGGACAATAGGTGCTGCCACCTGACTGCCATAGTAAGTTCCCTTGGGATTGTTCACAATAGCAATGGCGATGACCTGAGGATCATCCGCCGGGGCAAATCCCACAAAGGAGGCAATATACCGTCCGCTTCCCCTGGGCAGGGTCTGGCTGGTAGCCGTCTTTCCGCCGATGCAGAAGCCTTCTACTGCGCCGTTTTTGCCGGAGCCCTCCGAGACCACCTTCTCCAGGATACCCCTCATGGTCTCACTGGTCTTTTCTGACACGATGCCTTCCGTCACCGGATACTGAAAAGTTTTCGTTACCTGACCGTTTTCACCCACTGCCTTCACGCCAAAATGTGGGGTGATGCGCATGCCTCCGTTGATGATGGAGGAGGCGGTGGTCAGAAGCTGTATGGGCGTGATCTGAAAGGACTGGCCGAAAGAGACTGTAGCCAGTTGCACATTTCCCATATCCTCCTTCCGGTGCATGATCGTACCTGCCTCTCCCGGCAGATCTATGCCGGTCTTACGTTTCAGCCCGAACTGTTCAAAATATTTGTAATAATTGTCCACCCCCAGCCTAAGCCCCACCGTGACAAAGACAGGATTACAGGAATTTTCCGTGGCCTGCACAAAATTCTGTGCACCGTGCCCTGCCGTCTTATGACAGCGGATCTTCCTGTCATCCACCACGATAAAACCGGGACAACTGAAGGTACTCTCGGTAGTCACCACTCCCTCCTCCAGACCTGCCGCCGCAGTGATGATCTTGAAGGTGGAACCCGGTTCATAAGTATCATTGATACAGCCGTTCCGCCAGATACCGTTTAAAAGATTCTGTTGTTCCTCCCGGGAAATCCCCTCCCCGGTTCCCTCCGGCAGCTCATAAGGATTGTTCAGATCAAACTCCGGGACATTCACCATAGCCAGGATCTCACCATTTTGGGGATTCATCACACTGATGGATACACTGTCCGCCTGCTTGGCTGCCATAGCCTGTGTTGCCAGCTGTGTGGCATAAGCCTGGATATTGCGGTCCATGCTGATGTACAGATCATTTCCCGCCACAGGTTCGATACGCCTCTCTCCTGCTTCTTCCACCTCGATCCCCTTGGCGTCCGTCACCGTCAGGATGGTCCCGGCCTCCCCTTTCAGATATTCCTCGTAAATGACCTCCAGCCCTATGATCCCCTGATTATCTCCGCCGGTAAAACCGAGGACCTTGCTGCCCAGCTCGCCATAAGGATAGTAACGCTTGTAATCCTCATCCACTTTGACACCGGCCAGATCGTACTCCCTGATCCGGTCCCCTATCTCTTTATCCACATTGCTCTTGATGCGTTCCATGGAGGAATATTTTTCCACCCGCTTCTTCACATAATCCTCGGACAGATCCAATTCCTCACACAAGATACGCACTACCTCTTCCGGTTCCTCGATCTGATTGTGTATGACGGATATGGTGCATACCGTCTTATTGTCGGCCAGGACAGTGCCGTTGCAGTCCAGTATCCTGCCCCTGGCGGCCTTGATGCTGCGCTCCCGCTCATGCAGGTTGGTGGCCAGTTCCGCATAATGGTCCGCCCGCCACACCATCAGATATAGGAGCCTTCCCAAAAGGATCAGCATCACTGCCACACAGCCAAAGAACACTATCATGATTTTCTTTCTATGAGCTATCCTGTTGTGATTCGTAAGCATACGAAACCTCATAAAAAGGGATTACTTAACTGTATTCCCTCCTTTATGAGGTTATTCGTCTCCATTATCTTTTTCTTTGGGCTATTGTGCGCCCTGGGATCCGGAAAGATTGGGATTGGCAGGTACATCCGTACCCATAAAATCCATATTGCCGCTTACAGGTTCACCCGTATCGGCATCAAATTTCTCTCCGTTTGCAGGATTTACCCGGTAACCTGTGGCAGGATCTATGGGGTAGTTCTTCCATGCCGCAATACCGGGAGCAGTCTCTCCGGTGGGATCGGTAACGGTACCCTCTGCAGGTCCGCTGCCCGTCTGGTCATCCCCTCCTGCTCCTTCCGCATTTTCCAAAGCATCCTCCTCCGGTTTCTGGGTATACATATTGGTGATCTCCAGTTGTTTTTCGTTCAGTTCCTTGATTTCTTTCTCACTAAGCTCCTCTGTCATGAAAATATTCATGTAGGGAAGGACTTCCGTCAGGATATCCCTGACCAGTACAGTAGCATATCTGGCATTATCCTGCACTGCCGCATTGGCTCTGTCCACCACTACATATATGGCGATCTGGGGATCATCCGCCGGGGCATGGCCGATAAAGGATACCACATACTCGCCGTTGCCTCTGGGCAGGGTCTGTGCCGTACCGGTCTTGCCGCCGATGGCATATCCGGCAGGTCTTGCCGTCTTACCGGTTCTTCCGCTTCCCCCCTCCTCCATGACAGTGGCACGGCAGTACTGACGGAGCTTTGCTGAAGTTTCCTCAGAGATCACCTGTTTCAATACCCTGGGTTCAATGTTCTGCACCGTAGCGCCGCTGGCATTGGTGATCTTGCTCACGATATGAGGCTCATAATAATACCCTCCGTTGATCAGGGCACAATATCCCGTGATCATCTGGATCATTGTCACATTGAAGTTCTGACCGAAGGTATTGGTAGCCAGATCTGCAGGGCCCATGGTGGATGCATCATAGAGCAGTGTATCCGTCCTTGCCTCCCCCGCCAGATCCACATTGGTCTTCAGTCCGAAATTAAAGGTCTTCTGAAACTCGCAGAAACGGTCTTTGCCCAAAGTGCTTCCGATCTTCATCAAAGCCACGTTGCAGGACCATGCGATGGAGCTCTGCACATCCACATCCCCGTCCCCGCCGGAAGAGTAAGTATGGCATTTGATCTTATGTCCTCCCACTTCCAGATATCCGTTACAGCTATAATGTTCGTTGCCTGTGATAGCACCGCTCTCCAGTGCCGCTGCCACCGTAAAAGGCTTCGCCGTGGAACCGGGCTCATAGGTGTTGGTGATACAGTAATTCTTCCACAGGTTATTCAGATTCAGGTAGATCTGATCCTCGGTCATACCGTCAAGCACCTCCTGGGTGATCACGGTATCCGTCTTTCGTATCTCCTGATATCCGTTGGCATTGGTGATCTCCTCCACCATCACGGACCCTAAAAGGGCCTCCGTATTCCGGGGATCGTTCAGATCATAGCCGGGCGTACTTGCCATTGCCAGGATATTTCCCGTATCCACTTCCATAATGATACAGGCTACATTCTCGGCGCCGTTTCCTGTGCGTACCTCATCCCTGTGTTCCTCATTAAATTCTTCCAGATACTTTACCACAATACTCTGAATGTTGGCATCTATGGTGCTGTGGATGGTATAGCCGTCCACGGCGGGCTTTATGGTCCTTTCCAGAGTAGAGTCCTCGTTCAGATAACCGTACTCCCTGCCGTTGGTGCCGTTTAAGATATCATTGTAATACTCTTCCAGACCGTAGTGGCCCACATTATCCGTACCGGCAAATCCCACTACATCCGCTGCCAGGGAGCCGTTGGGATAAGTCCGCTTGTATTCCTCCTGGAACCATACCCCTTTGATATTGCTGTTATCCGTCTGCATCGTCTGAAACTGGCTGATATCCTCATATGGCAGGCGCTTCAGCGCCACATACCACTGGGAATCGGTATTGGTGGTCACATGCTTGCGGACAGCCTCCATATCCAGTTGCGGAAAACATTCTTCCAAAGCCTGTAAGGTAGGCTCCACATAACTTTCCCTATAGTTCATGACGCTGGCATCAATGATCACATTGTAAACCTTTTCGCTGGTAGCCAGCTTGGTGCCTTTGGCATCCACGATATCCCCTCTTCGGAAAGGGATGGTGGTGGAATCGTAATGTTGCTGGGACAATACCTTTTTCTGATACCTGGTACCGTCCTCCCTGGCGATCCATACCAGTCTGCCGCACAATCCGGCAAAAGCCAGTAGCACCAAAACAAATAGCACTACCAGCTTCTTCTGCATCTTAATATTAAATTTCCGGGTTGTATTCTCTTTCACGCTAATCCTCCGCAGCTACATAACGCATATAATCGTTGCCGGCATTGCTGTAGGTAATGATCTGTCCCTCCCGGGCATAAGTCATACCCAGCTCTCCGATAGCTACCCTCTTGATCTCTTCCAGATCAATGCTGCTGGTGATCCTGTTGTAGTTTTCATCATTCTCCAGCTTCAGGGTGTTCAGACGGCTCTCCAGCTTTGCCACCTCCTTGGTCTTGTTGGTGAGTTCTGACTGCATCTGAACATAATTGATGAGGATAAATGCGCAGACTGCCAGTGCCCCTATCAGGAATACCACATAGCCAAGGCTCATGTGATGTGCTTTCTCCCTGTTCTTTCGCGCCTCGTGGCTCAGTTGTCTTCTGGGCTCCTCATTTATCTGTCTCCGGATGTCCAGATTACGGGCAGTATTTCCGTATATATATGTACTTGTCCTTCTTCTCTGTGCCATTGTTGCCGCCTGCCTTTAACTTATTTTTTACCGTTAAACGGTCTTCTCAAACACCCTCAGCTTTGCACTCTTGGACCTGCTGTTCTGCTCAAGTTCTTCCGCACCGGGAAGGATGGGCTTTCGGGTAATGACTTTTCCTTTTGTCTTTTTGCCACACACACATACCGGGAAATCCGGTGGACAGGTGCATGGATTCTCATTTTCCCGGAAACAATTCTTCACGATCCTGTCCTCCAGGGAATGGAAGGTGATGATACAGATCCTTCCTCCCGGATTCAGCAGATCGATAAAGTCATCCAGGGAATTGCGCAGCACTTCCAGTTCATGATTACATTCAATGCGGATCGCCTGAAACGTCTGCTTGGAGGGATGTCCGTTTTGACGCATCTTTGCAGGGATTGCCGCCTTTATGATATCATTCAGCTCAAAGGTGGTCTCGATGGGGGCCTTTTCCCTGGCCTTCACGATATGCTTTGCAATATTCCTGGCAAAGGGATCTTCTCCGTAATCCCTGATAATATGGAACAGCTCCAGCTCAGAATAGCCGTTTACGATATCCCTTGCCGTCAGGTTCTGACGCCTGTCCATCCTCATGTCCAGAGGAGCATCAAATCGGTAGGAAAATCCCCTTTCCTCCGTATCCAACTGATAAGAGGAAACTCCCAGATCCAAAAGGATGCCGTCCACAGACCTTACACCCCGTTCCGCTAACATAGCTTTGGCATTACCGTAATTCCCCCGCAGGATGGTCACCTTCTCTAAAAAAGGAGCTAACCGCTGTCCTGCAGCTGCGATGGCCGCATCATCCTGATCTATTCCGTAGAAATGTCCTCCCACAAGACGCCTGCACACCTCAAAAGCGTGTCCTCCGCCTCCCAAGGTCCCATCTACATAAATGCCGTCCGGATCGATATGTAGTTGATCAATGGTCTCCGCCAGCATGACGGAATAATGATTGAATTCCATTAAATGTGTAACTCCGTCTTTGCCATTGCTCCGGTGACGGTCTCCATATCCACTCCGGCACACTCTTCAGTCCACTTTTCGCTGTCCCAGATCTCTATGCGGGTACCCACACCAACCAGGACCACATCTTTTTTTAATCCGGCGTACTCTCTAAGACCTGTAGGCACCAGTATCCTTCCCTGAGGGTCCAGCTCCACCTGTGCGGCTCCGGCCAGGAAGAATCGTGCAAACTGTCTTGCTTCCTTGTTGATCAGTGGCAGTGATGTCAGATTCTGTTCAAATTTCTCCCAATCCTCGTTGGCATACACATATAAGCAGCTCTCTATTCCCTTTGAAATTACAAATTCCTTGCCAAGAACACTGCGGAATTTTGAAGGAATACTCAACCTGCCTTTCGCATCAATCGTATGATTGTATTCACTCATGAACATCACAATCACCACCTGTCAAAAGCGAGTCTGCCACTGGAAATGATATGAATTCCGATCGTTTATCCCACTTTATGGGTTTTCATAACACTTCGTCCCACTTTTATTAAGATTTTATACTAAAATACTGTATTTGACAAGTGAAATCAAGAACTTTTTTTAGGCGAAAAGCCATAAAAAAAGCGTCCCGCAAGCATTTGCGGGACGCTTTTTGCGCCCTTTATACCATATATTGTGTAGTGGGATGTGATCCCATACCACATATACCAGTGGGATGATTTCCCACATTTTTAAAAATTTTTAAGAAAAAATGAAACTTTTTTTAAGTTTCCGCGTCCTCTGCCACTTTTGCAGCCTCTTTAAGAGGGATTACCTTCCCCGACCTGATCCTCAGGCGCACCACAATATCAGCCGTCAGTGCAAAAAGCACCATGACTAATGACAGAACCTGGGATACCGGAAGCTGCGTACCGGGAATAAATAAGGTATCGGTGCGGATGCCCTCAATGAAGAAACGTCCCAGGCCATAACCGCCCAGATACAAGAGACAGATCTCCCCGTGGAACTTTTTATGTTTGCGATAGCTAAGCATCAGTACCAGCACCAGGAGATTCCATGCGCTCTCATAAAGGAACGTGGGATGTACCTGAATGAAATTTTCCCCGGCCCCGATATGGGCTGCCACATTCTCGGAAATATCCCGGCTCCTGACTGCTACAATAGGCAGCCTCATGGCAAACAGATTATTGGTATACTCTCCGAATACCTCTCTGTTCATAAAGTTGCCCCAGCGACCGATGGCCTGACCCAGGATCAGCCCCATGACTCCGGTATCACCCATTTGAAGGGCATTGAGCTTTTTGATGCGGGTATATACAAACAGGGTAAGAAACGCTGCGATCACTGCTCCGTAGATGGCCATTCCTCCATTTCTGGTATTAAAGATACTAAGAAGGTCATCCTTGTATTTATCCCATTCAAAAACCACATAATAGATTCTTGCGCCGATCACTGAAAAGATTACCGCATAGATGACAAAATCCCAGTAGGTATCCGGATTCTGTCCGGTCACCTTGGCCTCATGGACCGCCATCAGGATGCCGGCCAGCACACCGATACCGATGATCAGACCGTAAAAGGCGATGTAAAATCCAAATACCTCAAAGCCTCTCGGTACATTTTCAAGATAAATTCCCAGATTGGGAAATGCTATGTCCGAAACATTCATGTCAATTCCTCCGATGTCATTACACGTTGAAACGGAACAGGATCACATCTCCGTCCTGCACCACATAATCCTTGCCTTCCATGCCTACCAGGCCCTTCTCCCTGGCTGCAGCAAGAGAGCCCTGCTCCAGCAGGTCCTTGTAATTGACCACTTCCGCCTTGATAAACCCTCTCTCAAAGTCAGAGTGGATCTTTCCGGCAGCCTGTGGTGCCTTGGTTCCCACCTTGATGGTCCATGCCCTGGTCTCATCCTCACCGGCGGTAAGGAAACTCATCAGCCCCAGGATGCGATAGCTGGCTGCAATGAGCTTATCCAGGCCGGACTTTTCGATGCCCAGGTCCTCCAGGAACATGGCTTTCTCATCATCCTCCAGTTCTGCGATCTCCTGCTCGATCTGAGCGCAGATCACAAATACCTCGCTGCCCTCACCGGCTGCGAATTTTCGCACCTCTGCCACCATGGGATTGCTCTCCCCGTCATCTGCCAGATCCTCCTCTGCCACATTTGCGGCATAGATCACAGGCTTGTAGGTCAAAAGATTGTAGGAGCAAAGCAGTGCCCGTTCGTCCTCATCCTCCACCTCCAGGCTCTTCGCCATCTTTCCGCTCTCAAGATGCTCCTTGATACGGCCAAGAAGCGCTTCCTCCTTTGCCAGAGTCTTGTCCATCCTGGCGGCCTTCACCACCTTGGAGATCCTTCTTTCCAGGATTTCCAGATCGGAAAAGATCAGTTCCAGATTGATGGTCTCGATATCCCGCAGAGGATTCACGCTGCCGTCCACATGGACTACGTTGGAATCCTCAAAGCACCTCACTACATGCACGATGGCATCCACTTCCCTGATATTGCTCAAAAACTGGTTGCCCAGGCCCTCTCCCTTGGAAGCTCCCTTTACCAGCCCTGCGATATCCACAAACTCAATGGCAGCCGGTGTCACCTTCTTGGAATGATACATATCGCCCAAAAGTTTCAATCTCTCATCGGGCACCGCCACGATACCCACATTGGGATCTATGGTGCAGAACGGGTAATTGGCGGATTCTGCACCAGCCTTGGTAAGGGAATTGAATAAAGTACTCTTTCCCACATTGGGAAGTCCTACGATTCCTAGTTTCATAATATATATTCTCCTTTCGAAAAACCTTTATTTTACGGGCTTTTCGCGATTCTGCATCTTGGTTACGTACCAATTTACGTACCAATTTTTCAAAAACTCATTTTTTACCCCCGCAAAACTTTGG
>JAGATV010000008.1 GCA_017621075.1 Lachnospiraceae bacterium | reverse complement strand
CTGGGGCTGAACCTATTAAGCTGTGCCATTTCCGGAGCAGGACTGGCCGGAAACCTGGGCAAGCTCGGCCAGATGATGAAGGAAGACAATGTCGGGAGAAAGATGAAGGCGTATGCTGAAAAGTACGCACTCGACAATGCCTGTTCTGTGCCGAATGTAAAACGCATGGCTGGAAGTGAGACCAGCTATGGGAAGTCAAGTGAAAAATTAAACTGGGATGCAATTGTTAGTAAGAAAGGTGAAACCAGGGTAGATCATATTAATCGACATGCGGTTCCAAATAATAGTCGAGAAACACATGGTGTATTTAACGGGAATCCGATAGATATGGTAAATGATGCATGGGAACAACGTCATTTGGTTGAACCGATATCGGATGGAATGGGCGGAACAATTTATAACATTCCGTACAAAAATGCAGGCTATGAAAGTGGATATATTAATACTGGTGCTCAAATGGATTACATAACAATAGTAACGCTGGACGAAAGTGCTGATTTAATTACCGCATTTCCGTCTTTTGGAGATTATCATAAGTGATAGGAGTGTTCTAAAATGTATAATATCGGTTACTGTAGGATATGTAAGCAAGGCTTACTTGAAATTGTAAAAGATATATCAAGTAAAAAAATATTTATATGTTGTGACGAATGTGAAGCAGAGTGGGATAATCCGGAGGATGCATTAAAAGGTATCAATGGAACAAGGAATAAATATGGAGAAATAGAATATCCAAATATAGAAGATATACTAAGAAAAAAATGGAGTGTTTCAATAAAAGAGCATCACAACTAAGCCTCCCAAACGGCAGGCTTAAATCCTAGTCTTACTACCAGACATTAACAAAAACTTTTAGGTTCATAAGGCTTACCATCCCGTAATACAGCATAGATTACGGTGGTAAGCTTACGAGCCACAGCTCCGGTTGCAGTTAAGTGGTGCTTTCCCTGGTCTCGTTTCTTTTTGTAATAGGCATTTAAAGGGCTTCCATGGAAGGAACAGGTGGTTGCAGCAAGAAAAATGGCATGTCGTAAGTAAGGTGAACCGCGTTTTGACATATGATTATGTGTGCTGTTAAACTCACCGGACTGCCTTACGGTTGGATCAATGCCGGCAAAGGCAACCAGTGCAGATGAACTCTTAAATCTGTTTATATCGCCGATTTCAGCGAGAATAGTTGCAGCAGCAATCATGCCTATCCCGGGAATTGTATGAAGATAACAATCAAACTTCTCGTAGTACTCAAGAATCTGGCAGTCAAGAGCTTCAATCTGCTTATCAAGAAAATTCATTCTGTCAATAAGCTGTTTTAACTGGAAAGAAAACGCATCCTGTGCTATCTTAATACCAAAGGTATCAGCTGCAGCTTCCTTGATGGAAAGGGCTTTATCCATGGTAAGTCTGTTGTGGCTCTTATCTTTTATGATTTCAAAGAGCTCATCTGTTGGAGCATTCTTGATATTCTCAGGGGTGAGGTACTTTTCGAGAATGCCCATGGATGTGCTCAGCCAAAGAGAAGAAAACTGTTTTTCGTACTCCGGGAAAATCTGTTCCATAATCGTGCTGATGCGGAGTTTGATTTCCGTTCTGGAAGAAATCACGGAATCACGGTAACGGCACAACTGACGCATGGCAAGTATGTTTTCATCAGCCATAGAAGTCTCTCCAAACTGACCGAATCGTATCACTTCTGCAATCAGAAAAGAATCTATGGAATCGTTTTTTGTTTGCCGGATATACATCTTTCTAAGAGAATCCGACTGGATTGGATTGATCACATAGATTGTATAGCCTCTGGCTTTGAGAAAGGAATAAATGGGATACCAGTAATGCCCTGTGGCTTCCATGCCGAAGATACATGGTGCATTACCAATATTTTTGAAGATAAAACTCGTAAGAGAATCCGCACCTTTGTGTGTAGTTGCAAAGCGAAGGGAATGTCCGATTTGTTTCCCTTCAGGTGAAACAATGGAAGCTTCGTGATGATTTTTGCCAATATCAATTCCGATGATGTACATAAGAAAACTCCTTTCATTTGTGAGTTGTAAGTAGATAGAATCCTCACTTCAATGCGGGTTACAATCTGGTTCGAGATACGAAGTACAGCACAAATGCTGCCAACATCCAGCTAATACGCAAAATCCTGCAAAGCAGAGGGAGCAGTCTCAACGAACGAAGTCACAAGTGCTTCAAGAGTGGTGACGCACACCTCTATCTATTACAGGATAATTGTGATATAGGAATGACAAACAAGCAATAGATAGACAAGACTGCTTTGGTTCTTATTTGTTTAGCATACCAGAGTGGTTTCAGGATACTGAGTGGTTTGAAACACAGGCAGAATTGGATCTGTATGTACTGCCGTTGTACCTTTCCTGCGAAACAGGCAATATTTCCCGGAACATGATGCTTGGCGGCATCGCAGGCATTGTGCTGAGCCTGATGTTGTTCCTGTGGATGATCACCCAAAAGCAGAAGGAGAAGAAGAGAACAAAGCAGCTGTTAGCGGAACGTGCCCGGAACCAGAGATATATTTTGATCGATGGCAAATCATATCCCAAGGCAACCTTTGACCATGTGAATGAACTTTACCGCAAGTCCAAGAAGAACGAGGCATTGGAAGAACTCTGCCAGATTACCGGGCTGGAAAAAATAGATGCCAAGATCATTATTGACAACTGGCACAGTTATTATTATATATGATAGTAACATACTCCTTTCAAAGCGAATTTTCGTTGCGAAAGGAGTATTGTTTTATGTGAACTTACATTGTACTTCCAAAAAAACTTGCAATCCCCTGTATCTATGGTACAATAAGGGCGACAATAGAATAGTGAGAGGTTTATGATTCGAAGAGGAGAAGAACATAATTATGAAGAAGCGTTTATGCTACTTGTTTATGGCACTTCTGACAATGGCTGCACTGGGCGGATGCGCAGGTGGCACAGAAGAGTCTTCGGGGGATAAGTCCTCTACAGAGTCTGTTACAGACTCAAATGCAGTACAGACACAGAATCCTTCTACGGAGGAAACAGTGTCTGAAGAACCTGTCTACGGCGGCTCTGTCGTTGTAGGCATACAGCAGGATATTGACAGTCTTGACCCACACAAAGCAACTGCGGCAGGAACTAAGGAAATCCTATTCAACATTTTTGAAGGCTTGGTAAAGCCGGATGAGAATGGCAATCTGATGAATGCGGTAGCTGACGGCTACACCATTTCCGAGGACGGACTGGTGTACACCTTTACCCTTCGTGACAACGTCAAGTTTCACAATGGGAATACGGTGACAGTGGAAGACGTCAAATATTCTTTGGAGAGAGTCTCAGGACTTTTGGATGGCACTCCGCTGATCTCTACCATGAGCACGATTCAGAGCGTGGATATTATTGACGACAAAACGGTTCAGGTGACAGTGGGCAGTGCCAACACAGAGCTGATCTACAGCTTTACGGCAGCCATCATCCCCCGGGGAAGCGGTGAGGATGCGGCGGCAGACCCCATTGGAACAGGACCGTTTTCTTTTGTTTCCTACACTCCCCAGGAGGGAATCGTAGTGGCAAAGAATAGCGATTACTGGCAGGAGGGACTGCCTTATCTGGATGAGGTGAAGTTCAAGATCGTGAACAGCCCGGACACGGCACTTTTGGATCTGCAGGGCGGTTCCATTGACATTTATCCTTATCTGACCGATTCACAGGCCAATGAGCTGAAGGATTCTTTCCAGATCCTGTCTGCCCCCTCCGATGTAGTGCAGGCATTGTTCTTGAACAATGCTGTGGAGCCGTTGAATGACATGCGGGTGCGTCAGGCGATCTGCTATGCACTGGACAAGGATTCCATCAACGATTTTGTGGCAGGAGGAAACGGCACGCTGGTAAGTTCCGCAATGCTTCCTACTCTGAAGGATTATTATGTGGACCTGAACGATATGTACGGCACCGGCGCCAATATTGAGGAAGCTAAGAAGCTGCTTGCACAGGCCGGTTATCCTGACGGTGTGGATCTGGAGATCATGGTGCCTTCCAACTATGAATTCCATATGCAGACGGCGGAGGTCGTGGTGGAACATTTAAAGGCAGCGGGCATCAATGCCACCATCAATGCTGTAGAGTGGAGTACCTGGCTGGATCAGTGCTACAATGGACGCCAGTATCAGGCTACTATCTGCGGGATCACCAGTGATATGACACCCGGTTATCTGTTGAACAGATTCCAGACCGACTCCAAGAAAAACTTCATCAATTTTGCCAACAAGGATTATGATGCAGTTTATCAGCAGGCGTTCAGCAGTCTGGATCTGTCAGAGAAGGCAGAGTACTATAAGCAACTGCAGAAGATCCTGGCAGAGGATGCAGGTACTGCATTTATCCAGGTGCCGCCCATTACCATCGCTATGGATAAGGAACTGGCCGGCTACAAGTTCTACCCTGTGTATGTACAGGATATGAGTACCGTGTACTATGTAAAATAAATATGCACATAAGTGCGTGGCACGATCTGTAAAAAGAAAGGAGAAAGCGGTCATGAAATACTTTGCAAAGAAAATCATCACTCTCATTATGACATTGTTCGTGGTATCCGTGGCTGCTTTCGTTGCCTTTCAGATCATACCCGGTGATGTGGTCACATCCATTCTGGGCACGGAGGCAACCCCCGAAAGGGAGGTACAGCTCCGGGCCCAGCTTGGACTGGACAGACCACCGATTGAACGTTATGTAAACTGGATAACGGATGTGTTAAAGGGTGACCTTGGTGTCAGCTACCGTTATTCCAAAAATATGAATGAAATGATGCCGGTGGCAGAGCTGATCGGGGACAAGCTTCCTGTGACCCTGTGGCTGGCGGCAGTGTCGTTGGGGATCATTATTGTGGTATCCATTCCCCTTGGGGTATTGTGGGCCAGGAGCAGGAGTCGTGTGGCGGACGCCCTTTTTAGTGTGTGCACCCAGGTGACTATGGCTGTCCCGTCCTTTTTTCTGGGGATACTGGTTACTTATCTGTTTGGTATTATTTTGAAATTATTTGCGCCCGGTGGTTACGTCAGCTATAAGGAGGATTTTGCGGGGTTTTTGGGATATCTGTTATTCCCGGCAATCTCTATCGCATTGCCCAAGGTAGCTATGACGGCCAGGTTCCTGCGCAATTCCATGCTTACGGAAATGAAATCGGATTATGTGCGTACTGCTTACAGCAAGGGGTGTACGGACAGGCGTGTCATGTACGCTCATGTGCTGCGCAATGCTCTGATGCCCGTAGTGACTTTTCTGGGGATGATCATTGCGGAGATCGTGGCAGGCAGTATCGTGGTGGAGCAGGTGTTCGGGCTGCCCGGTGTGGGCAGGCTGTTGATCAGTTCCATTTCCACCCGGGACTTCCCGGTGGTGGAGATCCTGATTCTTTATATCACTTTTGTAGTGATCTTTGTCTATTTTCTGGTGGACATCCTGTACAGGGTCATCGATCCCAGGATCAGTAACAGATAGTGAGGTCAAATGAAAAAGCATTTTGTAAAAAAATGGAATCGATATTTTATCATCGGATTTATCATGACGGCTGTAGCTATCCTGATTGCGGTGGCAGGCGTATTCTGGACGCCCTACAGCACGACTGCCATGTCTGCGTCCGAAAAATTTGCGGCGCCCTCTTTGGCGCATCCTTTCGGTACGGACAATTTTGGAAGGGACATCCTGTCACGGGTCATGAAAGGGGTGGGGACCACTGTGCTTATCAGCAGTCTGGTGGTGCTCATCTCCGGGGGCATCGGTATTCTGGCAGGTGCACTTACCGGATATTTTGGCGGTATCCTCGATGAGGTCATCATGCGTTTTACGGATGCCGTCAACGGGTTTCCCAGCATCCTGCTGGCATTGGTGGTCATCAGCATTCTGGGTACGGGAAGGCAGAATGTGATCATTTCACTGGCCATTGTTTTTGTCCCCAGCTTTGTGCGTATCGTGCGCAGTGAGTTCATCAGGCTCAGGGACGCTGATTATATCAGCCGTGCAAGGCTGATGGGAGTGGGAAGGGTGCGCATCCTGTTCGTGCACATCCTGCCCAATATTTTTTCCACCTTCTGGGTGTCGGTCATGATCGGCTTCAACAATGCCATTCTGGCGGAATCCGGCATGAGTTATCTGGGGATCGGCGTGCAGCCTCCCGATGCAACGCTTGGAAAGATGCTTTCCGATGCGCAGGGCTATCTGATGACAGCACCCTGGTATGCGCTGGCACCGGGACTGGCCATTGTGTGGATCGTGCTTGGCTTCTCCCTGCTCAGTGAGGGGATCAGGAGGATGCAGGCATGATAAGGATAGAAGATCTGACGGTGGCCTTCGGGGAGACGGAGGCCGTGAAACATGTAAATTTGGAGCTTAAGCCGGGGGAGATCCTGGGGGTGGTAGGAGAGTCCGGCTCCGGCAAATCCGTGACGGCACTGACCCTTATGGGGCTGATCAGCGAGGAGGCCAGGATCACCACAGGGCGTATCCTGTTTGATGATGTGGTGCTGGCTGAAGCGGGCAGGCCAAAGGACAAGGCTCTTTATCGAAAGTATCAGGGGGACCGTATGTCCATGATCTTTCAGGAGCCTATGACCTCCTTAAATCCCACCTGGAAGGTGGGAAGGCAGGTGGAGGAGACTTTGCGTCTGCACAGGGATCTTTCCAAAGAAGAACGGCGCAGGCAGGTGCTGGATGCCTTTACCGCAGTGGGTCTTAGGGATGTGGAAAAGGTATACGGGAGCTATCCCCATGAATTGTCCGGCGGCATGCGCCAGAGGGTGATGATCGCCATGGCTGTCATCCTGCATCCAGGGCTGATCGTGGCGGATGAACCTACGACTGCATTGGATGTGACCATTCAGAATCAGATCATCGAACTGCTTCGGAAGATCAATTCCGAGCAGAAGAATACCATGCTCTTCATCACTCATGATCTGAACCTGGCAAGGAGGATCTGCCAGAGGATCGCAGTCATGAAGGACGGACGTGTGGTGGAGACGGGCCCCACGGAAGAAATTTTTGAAACTCCAAGGGAGGCCTATACCAGGCGTCTGATACAGGCGGTGCCTTCCCGGATCAAAAAGACGCGAAAGACAGAGAATGCAGTTTCCCCGGACAAGGCAGACAATATCCTGGAAGTGCGGGATTTGAATGTTTATTATAGAGAGGGCGGCAACAGCCTGTTTGCCGGAAAGAGAAAGCACTGTGTGGTGGAAAACGCCACATTTGACATCAAAGTAGGAGAAATCCTGGGCCTGGTGGGAGAGAGCGGCTGCGGTAAGACTTCCCTTTCCAAAGCGATCCTTCGCATGAATAAAAATATCCAGGGAAGTATTGTCTGTCGCGAACCGTATCCCCAGATGATCTTTCAGGACCCTTACAGTAGCTTAAATCCGGTCAAGACGGTGGGATGGCTGCTTAAGGAGCCATTGCGGGCCTTGGGCAGGCTGGACCCTTCCAGGGAGATGACTGAGGCGGACATGGAGGCTGCAGCTTATGATATGCTCCGCAAGGTTGGGATGGAGGAAAGCTATTTTCACCGCAGACCCTCCCAGTTAAGCGGCGGACAGCGTCAGCGCATCAGCATCGGCCAGGCGCTCATCACCCGGCCGCGGCTTGTGATCGCAGACGAACCGGTATCGGCACTGGATGTGACCATGCAGGCCCAGATCATGGAGCTGATGTTAGAATTGCAGGAGGAACTTAAGCTGTCCTATCTGTTCATTTCCCATGATATCAATGTGATCTACCGGATGAGCGACCGTATCATGGTCATGCAAAGAGGCAGGATCGTGGAGATCGGGGATACGGAGGGGGTATTCCGCAATCCCGGGCAGGAGTATACGAAGCTGCTTTTGAAGGAGTCATAATAAAATAGATTTGGGACATAGTTTCCTCCCTGTGAGCATAGTAATGAATGAACAAGCTTGCAGGGAGGAATTTTTGTGTTTGAAAAGTGCAGTGGGCAGGATGCCGTAGACAGACTGAAAAGCAATGAAGCGTGCGGACTCACACAGGCGGAAGCGGCAAGAAGGCTTTGGGCCAACGGGAAAAATGAGCTTAGGGAAGCAAAGAAAAAGACAGCGGTGGAAAATTTTATCGGGCAGCTTAAGGACCCTTTGATCTATGTACTGATGGTGGCAGCAGTCATTTCGGTATTGTTGAAAGAGGTCAGTGATGCCGTCATTATCGGGGTGGTGGTGTTGGGTAATGCTGTCATCGGCATGATACAGGAGGGGAAGGCCAGAAGGGCCTTGGAGTCTTTGAAAAAGCTTACCTCCCCTCATGCAGACGTGATCCGTGACGGAGTGCGCCGCAGGATTCCTGCCACGGAGCTGGTGACGGGGGATATCGTGTGCCTGGAGGCAGGCTGCCAGGTCCCTGCAGACCTGCGCCTGATCGATACAGCCAATCTAAAGGTGGAGGAATCGGCCCTGACAGGGGAAGCCCTTCCGGTGGAGAAGGATGCCAGGTTCCTGGTAGGGTGTGCCCGTGAGATCCCCCTTGGGGACAGGCGCAATATGGCATATATGTCTACCATTGTGACCTACGGCAGGGGACAAGGTGTGGTGACAGCCACGGGTATGGACACGGAAATCGGCAGGATCGCATCCATGATCACCGATACGGAGGAGGAATTGACACCCCTGCAGAAAAGACTTTGGGAACTGGGGAAGGTTTTAAGTCTGTTGTCTTTGGGGCTGTGCGCTATGTTGTTTGTCATCGCAGTATGGCAGAAGCGCAACATCATGGATATGCTCATCACGGCCATTTCCCTGGCGGTGGCTGCGGTGCCGGAGGGACTGCCTGCGGTGGTAACGATCTGTCTTGCCCTGTCCGTCACCAAGATGGTGAAGGTCAACACCATTGTGAGAAGGCTGCCTTCGGTGGAGACGCTGGGAGCTGTCAGTGTGGTCTGTTCCGACAAGACGGGCACCCTGACCCAGAATAAGATGACTGTGGAAAAGTGCTGGTGGGATGGGATGCTTTTGGAGGTGAAAGAACTTACGGAGCCGGTCCGGCATCACAGAGATTTTTTTCAGGGGATCGTACTGTGCAATGATGCCTCCATTGCCGGCGAAGCTCCCATGGGTGATCCTACGGAACTGGCGCTTCTTTTCTTGGCGGCGGATTTTGGAGTGGATAAAGGGGAACTGGATGTGAAGCTGCCAAGGCTTGGTGAGATCCCCTTTGATTCAGACAGAAAGCTGATGACCACCTATCACGGTGAAGTTTCCTATACCAAGGGAGCACCCGATGAGGTGATGAAAAGATGCAGCCATATCCGGATACGGGACAAAGTGGAGCCTTTTACCCCGAAACATCAGGCGGCAGTGCTTAAGGGGATGGAGGAAATGTCCGCCATGGCACTGCGCACGCTGGCGGTGGCAATGAGACACCGGGCTGTGGGGCCCGTGGAGGAGCAGTTGATCTTTCTCGGCATGGTGGGTATGCAGGACCCTGCCCGTCCGGAGGCCGGGGAAGCGGTAAAGATCTTCAAGGAGGCAGGGGTCAGGACTGTGATGGTTACCGGGGACCATGTGGATACGGCATATGCAATCGCAAAACAGTTGGGGATCGCAGATTTCCCTGCACAGTGTATGACCGGAGCAGAGATGAAAGAGATGGGTGAGGAGGCCTTTTTGGAGAAACTTGAGGATATCAGAGTATTTGCCAGGGTGTCTCCTGCCCAAAAGGTCCAGATCGTAAAAGGCTTCCGGCAGGCGGGGAAGATCGTGGCCATGACAGGGGACGGAGTCAATGATGCGCCTTCCCTGCAGGCGGCGGATATCGGTATTGCCATGGGACTTGCGGGAACGGATGTGGCAAAGCAGGCATCGGACATGATCCTTACGGATGATAACTTTGCCACCATAGAAAAGGCCATTGAAGAAGGCAGGGGCGTCTACGAGAACATCCGAAAGTCCGTGATATTCCTGCTCTCTTCCAATCTTGGGGAGATCATGACCATGTTCTTTGCAGTGCTTCTGGGACTGTCTGCACCCTTAAAATCCAGTCATATCCTGTGGATCAATCTGATCACCGACTCTCTGCCGGCACTGGCGCTTGGGGTGGACCACAATGACGGGCGCAGTCTGATGCGGCACTCTCCAAGGAAGGCAGGGGAAAGCCTGTTTTCCAGAGGCGGCCTGTCCTGCACCTGTTTTTACGGCGCCCTCATTGCCATGATCAGCCTGGCCGCCTTTTTGATGATTCCTTATGCCTGGCTGCAGTTTAGGGGACTTTCCATAAGTCCGGCAAATCTGACTATGGTGCTTAGGCAGGAGGCAGTTTTGGCAAAGGCTCAGACTTATGCCTTTACGGTGTTGGGCATGTCCCAGTTGTTCCATGCGGTGGGCATGCGTGATGTACACAGATCCCTCTTTCAGATGGACCACAGGGAAAACAGACTGATGATCCTGGCGCTGGCAGTGGGTTTCGTTCTTCAATTTGCGGTGACAGAAGTGCCTTCGCTGATCAAGGCTTTCGGGACAGTGCATCTGAGCCTGAATGAGTGGGGACTTTTGTGTGGTCTTTCCGCTTTTCCCATGCTCGCCCACGAATGTATTGCATTGTTTTCGGGAGAAAAGAGAAAAACTATTTGCAGGCGGTGAAAAAAATGGTATGATATACAGGAAGATCAGGCGTAAGGTACGCAGAATGGAGTAAGAAATGGATAAGATTATTTTAACAGGCGACAGACCTACCGGAAGACTGCATGTGGGACATTATGTAGGGTCCCTGCGCAGACGTGTGGAATTACAGAATTCCGGAGAATATAAAAAGACCTTTATCATGATTGCCGATGCGCAGGCACTGACCGACAATATCGAGAACCCCGAAAAGGTGAGACAGAATATTATCGAGGTGGCACTGGACTATATGTCCTGCGGGCTGGATCCTTCCAAGTCCACCCTTTTCATCCAGTCCCAGATCTCGGAGCTGTGTGAGCTGACCTTTTATTATATGGATCTGGTGACGGTGGCGCGTCTGCAGCGCAATCCTACGGTAAAGAGCGAGATCCAGATGCGCAATTTTGAGGCAAGCATTCCGGTGGGATTCTTTACTTATCCTATCAGCCAGGCTGCCGACATTACCGCTTTCAAGGCAACCACTGTTCCCGTGGGCGGTGATCAGCTTCCCATGATCGAACAGACCAGAGAAATCGTGCACAAATTCAACACCGTCTATGCACCGGTACTGGTGGAGCCTAAGGCGCTCCTTCCTGAAAATGAGGCATGTCAGAGACTGCCCGGCATCGACGGCAAGGCCAAGATGAGTAAGTCCCTGGGAAATTGTATCTATCTGTCGGATTCCGCAGACGAGGTGCGCACCAAGATCATGAGCATGTATACAGATCCTCTGCATCTTCAGGTAAGCGATCCCGGACACCTGGAGGGCAATACCGTGTTCACTTATCTGGATGCGTTCAGCAGAGAGGAGCATTTTGAACGTTATCTGCCGGAATATGCAAATCTGGGCGAATTGAAGGCACATTATCAGAGAGGCGGTCTGGGAGATGTCAAGGTAAAGAAATTCCTGAACAATGTGATGCAGGAGACATTAGAGCCCATCCGTAACCGCAGAAAAGAGCTGGAACGGGATATCCCTGCCGTATATGACATCCTGAAGAAGGGCAGTGAAGCGGCGAGAGAGGTTGCTGCGCAGACCCTGTCAGAGGTGAAGAGTGCCATGCGGATCAACTATTTTGAAGACCGGGAACTGATCCGTGCACAGAGTGCAAGATACGAGGCGCAATAGGAGAAATGTCAGATGGCGAAAGGACGGGATACCATGGCAGAAGAGGATAATCTGATAGAAGAGACAGATGATTTGGACGAGGATTGGGAGGAGGAGCCGGAAGAAGGCGACGGCAATCCTGCAAGATCTTTGATGGTGTTTGGAGTGCTGATACTGCTTGCGGGTGTGATCTGTACCGTGGTCTGGGTATCCACCCATCAGGGAAAAGATACAAAGCAGCCGACAGTTGTGGAAGCGACCACGGACTTAGGCGTGAATGAGACATTGGCAGAGCCGGAAGTCAAGGTGACAAAGGCAGAAACTACGGAAGAAAGCAAAGAAAATGAGGAAATGGTATTTGCTGACTGTGTGGGAACCGTTACCCCCAAGGAATATGTGAATCTGCGCACAGAACCCAGCACCACGGGCGGTGATGCCACGGTGTATTGCCGGGTGAATGCGGGAGATCGGCTGAAATTGACGGGATACAATCTGGAGCATGGCTGGTCCAGGGTGGAATATGACGGACAGGTATTGTATGTGGTCACCAGCCTGGTAGAGGTAGTGTCAGAGTAGTAAGCAAAAAATCTTGTAATAAAAACAAAAAAATGGGCATGATAGTTACCAAAAGGACCTGACCGGGTCTGTAAGCGAAAAGGAGCTGTCAGCCATGAATCAGAAATTGGGAAAAGCCAGCGTAAAGCTGGAAGAGGAAGTCTATATTTTGAACAGTGCCAGCATAGCAGGCAAAAAGGAAGGCGAAGGTCCTTTGGGACTTTTGTTTGACATGGTGGGAGAAGATGATCTGTTTGGCTGTAATACCTGGGAGGAAGCAGAAAGCAGTCTTCAAAAAAATGCAGTGTACCTTGCCCTTGGAAAAGCGGGAGTGAAGGCGGAAGAGATTTCCTATATTGTGGCTGGTGACTTGTTGGGTCAATCAATTGCCACTTCTTTTGGCATCGCATCCTACAACATTCCTCTGCTTGGGGTATACGGCGCATGTTCCACCTGCGGGGAGTCCCTGGCTGTGGGTTCCATGCTCATTGCAGGCGGATTTGCGGACAAGGTAGTCTGCGTTACCTCCAGCCATTTTGCCAGTGCGGAAAAAGAATTCCGCTTTCCGCTGGAATATGGAAACCAGCGCCCCTTGTCAGCGTCCTGGACGGTGACTGGCAGCGGCGCTTTTGTATTGGGGGCAAAAGGGGTGGTGACCACTGCCAAGGAGGGGCCCCGGGCCCGGATCACCGGAATGACCATCGGAAAGATCGTGGACTACGGATTGAAAGATTCTATGAATATGGGAGCCTGTATGGCTCCGGCAGCAGCCTCCACGCTGGAACAGCACTTTATTGACTATAATAGTCGGCCGGAAGATTATGACAGGATCATTACCGGAGACCTGGGGAGCGTGGGCCAGAAGGTGCTGATCGATCTGCTCAGGGACAAGGGGTATGATATCTCTGCCATGCATATTGACTGCGGCATTGAGATCTTTGATGCCGATTCCCAGGACACCCATTCCGGCGGAAGCGGCTGCGGCTGCAGTGCAGTGACCCTGTCTGCCTACATCCTGAAGCAGATTGAGGAAGGCAACTGGAAGAAAGTGCTCTTTGTGCCTACGGGAGCGTTGCTCAGCAAGACCAGCTTTAATGAGGGGAAGAGTGTGCCGGGCATCGCCCATGCCCTGGTACTGGAACAGGTATAAAGATCTTAATAATTGAAAAAATGCTGGACAAATATGAAAAAGCAGCTATAATAAAGCTATGGTGTGTAATTTGGGGATACAGAGCATACTATAATACTATAACGAAGAAAAGTGGGGAACCGATATGGTGATTGATGAGACACATTACGGAATAAGGATTGATACCTTTTTGGCAGAGGACCCGATAGCGCCTTTTGAAAACCGCGAAGTGGAAAAGACGGAGCAGGAAAAGGCAGAACTCTGCAAGCGTATGATCGAACTAATGTATGACGTTACAGAACTACCTGACTGAGAGCGATTTGATCAGCAGGTAGTTTTTATTTCTAAAATTCTGTTTTTGATAAGTTCTATAATGAAATTCTGTATAATCCCCGTTCACAACTGAATATTTACAAAGGAGAGACTATGACACAACAGGAGAAGTATTCCGTCCATGCTGTGGAGATGGTGCG
Organism: Lachnospiraceae bacterium; assembly: GCA_017621075.1. Taxonomy (GTDB): domain Bacteria; phylum Bacillota; class Clostridia; order Lachnospirales; family Lachnospiraceae; genus Acetatifactor. The sequence goes on along the minus strand of JAGATV010000008.1, from coordinate 25,212 downwards.
GAATAATGGTATTGCAGAGAGCAGACACAATGACTCTGACTGCTTTTTTATGTTTGACTATTTTGATGTGCTGTATCACAAGGAGCTGACGGGAAGAAGCAAAAACTACGAGAATTATCTAAGCATCCAGGACCCCTTTGACTGCTATCAGAATTATAAGGTTTCCTATAAAGTATTAAGCTTGTATCAGCTGCAGGGAGGGCGCTTAGAAAAGCCTTTTGGGGCATATAAAGGGGAAGGCTTATCGGAGACCCCCTTTTTGGGGGTGATACAGATCACGCTGTGTAAGGAGAGTTACAAAGACTCCGGGAAGGTCAAAGATATTTCGGGATTCTTGTGTGATTGTGAGGATCACATCTTAAAAATTGTCGGGAGTCAGTTGTGTAAGAGTGCTACCGGCACGGTAGCAGCAAAGCAATTGTACAGAAGCTCTACTACAGGAGACTTCTGCCTGGTACTGCGGACGGACTCTGTAGAGATGATTTATCGGATCGCCTTGGCATTAAATAGCGTAGGACAGAAAGAAAAACAGGGAATCCGGTTGTTTACATACACCAGTGTTGGTATAGAATGTAAGTTGGATCAATCAGGAGAGTACTGCACCCTGAGTACTCAATTTGTGGAGAAACATCCCGATATGATGTTCGCATTGCGGTTTTCTGCACCAGATCAACTGGAAGGAAGGCTAAAGCGGTGTGTGAATCCGGCAGGTACGGTCAGAAAGGTAAGCGGACTTTTCGGAAGATATGATTATCTGTTGAATATTGATACCGCACAGTTTGCGGAAATATATCCTGTTCTTTGTGAGAAAAAGCTGGGTGTGCCTGTGAGGAAAAAAGAGTGGAAAGAAACAGATGACGAATGCGGTCTGGCTGCAGTCATCCGGCGTTCTGTTGCCCGGAATATCAATGAGCGCATTCTGGTAAATCTGTCAGGGCAGAGTTCGGAAGAGGAGATTTGCAGATCGTTGGAGCAGGAAGATGGGGAATCTGTTATTCTGGAAAATAAGGCCATGTATCAGGAAATCATGCAACTGGATCGATGGCGGAAATATTTTGCGGAAGAACACAGGGAATTTCAGGAATTGTTCCGCTGCATGAAAGAGATGTGCCGTGCTTTTTTGCCTGCGGGAATGGAAAAGGATGCTTATGTCAACTGGGTGGTATTTAGGCATGATATGCAGGTGCTTTGCAGATGCATCAATCTGGAAATGAAAAAGTATGCGGAAAGTACGGACTATAATGAAGCTGAAAAAAGAAAAGAAAGAAGAATCCGGTTTTTGAAAAGCTGGCGGCAAAATATCCAGGCGATCAATCAGTATACCCGCCTGGTGCAGAATGTCAATTATCAGACCTATCAGTCGCCGATTTATGAAATACAGACGCAGATCGATACAGAGAAGGCCATGGTCGCTTACCGGGAAGCTATGGAATATTATATGTACCTGTACGCAAAGGAGCCTGCGGCAAGAGGGGACAGCCCAAGAGATGGGATATTGACCCTTATCTATCCGGATATGTCACTGGAAAGAGTAGAGGTCCGGGCCCCTTTTGCCTTTAAGATGAATGTAGGGATGTTGGAAAGGCACATCGTATGTACCGTTCCCTCCTTTGAATATTTTGGGCGGTTATATGATATGTTGCCATGGATTATTCATGAGTGCTCCCACCATATACGCATTTTAAGTCGCAAGAAGCGAAATCGATTTATTGCGGAAGATATTTTCAGGCATATATTCCGAATGGTAATGTCGGGAGTGTTCATGAAGGCCTCGGATGATGTTATGTATGGGAATATCGGGCTGTGGGGAGAGTGCCTGATCGAAAGCATGGTAGAAGTGGCGAAGGAAGAAGTGTTCGCAGGAATGGGTAGCAGGCAGGATGATTTTGAGCACCTGACGGATCGACTTGCACACTATCTTTCAGAACTGTTTGAAATCAAATATTCTTTCCAGGAGGAAATAGAAGATTTGAAAGAAAACAGTCAGGAGCGGAATCAAAAGATAGTGAGAGCCTTGTTGGACGCAGGAAGGCTCAGCGGAGCAGTGGATGAGCGCTACCTGGAATGCGTGAAAAAAGCCAAGGAAAATAAGTCGATGTCTGCAGTTCAAGAGATTGCAGGGATGCTTTTGGAATGCTACAGACAGCAACTACAGGATGCGCTGCGGTACGCCGGATCGGAAATAGTCCTGTTAGAGGAGGATGTCATACAACTGAAAGAATTACTGCTTCCCATTGATGAACTGGATAAGAGACTTTGGAAAAAGATGGGCAGCATTGGGAAAATCTTGGGGACAACGGATGCCTTAAAGGAATATTGCTTTTCGGTCAAACAATTGTACCGAATCCATAAAAAGTGCAAAATCCTTTATCAAAGGGAAGGAAAGTCAGAAAATGGGCAAGCTTTTTGGGAAAAGGTATTTGATCGTTATCAGAAGAAACATCAGAAGCTGACGGCTGCAAAAAAAGCGGAAGAGGAGATGCTGGCCGATCCCTCCACTATTTTTGTCATGCGGAATATGGGATTGCTTAATGGAGATAAAAAGGTATTCTGCGACAATATGCAGAAATGGACGCACGAGATAAATGGAGAAGATATCCAGAATATGAAAATATTCAGGGTCAGAATATATCGAGAAATATGTGCAGACCTGCTTATGACGATCTCTTTGCAAATGAGCAGCTTCGGATATTGCAGACAGGCTTTCCAGACCATAAGCGACACCAAGATCGGAACCGGTGAAGAATTGTACAGTGGTGTCAATTTTGAGAGGTTTCGGGTAGTGACGGCAGTGCTGCTAAAGAAGGAGGGAGCTTTTGAATGCAGGCCTGATCGGGGATGTGCGGAAGAAGTGTGTGTGGATGCAGGAAGCCTGATTGAGCAGAGTAAGAAGTACTGCGAGAATACGTTGCGCTGTATCCGGGAAAGCCTTTATGAGAGTACAGGATTTAAGAAGGATGAAGAGAAGCGCAGACTTTTAAACAGATTTCTCGGTACGATGAACCGGCAGTTAAAAGATTATCTGGGTCATCCGGCAGAGGAAAACTATCAAAAAAGCATGCTATATTTTTTGCTCCATGAAAAGGGTATGGTTATGGAACCGGAAGTCAGAAAGCAATGGAAAACTTATCAAAGCATCCTGCCAGACATGATCTTTAGCCATTACCAGTTTAGAAGGCTGGAGTGTCTGTGCAGAGGCATTCGGAAAATTGTGTATAATGATGGGTGCGTGGTGGCGCCCAAAGGAATGTTCGATCATGTCTGTGAGATATGGGATGACGCCACGAGAGGAAATGATAAGGGCTGTTTCTGGGAGAAGGATCTGCCGGAGGAACTTCTTGTAGCCAAGCGGCGAGTAGGAGAATTTTATAATGAGCCGGAACAGGTCTATACGCTGAAATCCAGTGCAAAGTTGGAAAATACAATTGATTTCATACAAAATTATTATTATAACAATCGATTTAGGGTCATGGAGATAATGAGTGATGGGGAAAGATAAAAATGTGATAGATACGCGATATGCTGAAAGCCTGCCGGAAATTTATGCTCATGTCAACGATATTTACAAAAATGTAAAACGGCCGCAATGCAGACCACTGTTATGGTTTCGGGGACATGAGTATGCACACTACAATCTGGACCCGAATCTGTTCCGCAGGTGCGAATATCTGTATAACAAGACAGGTACTTACAGTAGGAACCATTTGCGGGAAGAGTATCGTTTTCAGAATTTTATGTCCAGGAATTACGATAAAGTGGATATGCGAATGCCGCAGACGATGATCGAGTGGCAGGAAGTCATGCAGCATTATCAGACCAGGACCAGACTCATGGACTGGAGTGAGTCCTTGACGGTAGCTTTGGAATTTGCCTTGGAAGCCTTTATCCGGCCGGTCAAGGATCTGGAGGTTAATGAGCACTGTCGGACGGCCACGCCTGTTTTGTGGGTCCTGCAACCCACAGAAATCAATAAGGAAGTCTATCGCTCTTTTGTGAAAGGACCGGTCTCGCTGATAGAAAATGCTTTACATATCCGCTTGGGGGCTGATGCCCGGACCTTGGCCAAAAGAATACAGACCGAGCTGCGGGACAAAGAAAAGGAAGGTATCTATTTTAATCTGCCAACCCAAAAGGAAGGCAATATGAATGTCATGATCGGTCTGTCTGCTTTGGAAATGCTCAGAAATGCTTACATGGGCAGGGAATGGGAAGCACTGTGGGATTTTGAAATGAATCCGTTTTTTTACCTACTGTTGCGATATTATTCGGATGGTATTCCGGTGAAGCAGGATCAGTTGCCGCCTTTGGCCATTATCCATCCATATCACAGCCCCCGCATTAAGAATCAGAGAGGGGTGTTTACGGTGTTCCCGTATTACATTTTGAGTGAGCAGCAGAGGGAAATGAACGCCATTGCGGGCAAAGATTTGCCCATAGCTATGGAGTATATGAAACAGTGCATTCCTTATTTGCATAAGATCCAAATACTGAATCCACAGAGGGTGGCGGATGAATTGATGGTGACCGGCGCCAAGAGAGGCAATCTCTATCCTGATATGCAGAGTATATCGGAAGACATGGAAAATGTGGTGATTTAAAGAAAACCATTCAAAATCTGGCGTGACGCGAATATGAAACAGGAGGAAGAGTGAATATGTGCAGAGCGTTGACCGAGATGTTACAGGATGAACGGGAAGAAGGAAGGGAAGAAGTATACAGTACCATGAACTGATTTGCCGGAAAACGGACAAAATGAAACATGGAAGTAAGACAATCACACGGGGGTGACCATTCCAGTCAATTACAAAAGAGCAATCCACAAGAATAATCAACAAAACATCCTGCACACAATCATGCAATTTGTACAAATCTTACAGAAAAACCCGGATACCGATTGAAAAATTTTTACTAAAATGTTAATATTTAGATATCAATGTACTCTGGGTATCTGTGGAAGTTACAGAGTACCAAAAAATAATTATGGAGGGAAATATGAAGAAGAGAAAGTATGGAAGAGTACTGTCAGTCATCTTGACAGTATGCATGCTGCTTGGTGTGCTGCCGGCTGATCTGCTGGGCGGTATTGCAAGCGTGAAAGCTGAACCCATTGCTGATCCGACGACTGGTGTCACTTATGAACAGGTTGACGACACTACCACATGGACATTTACTGGCACTGACGGTGGTGGCTCAACAGCTTCAGGCACAGTATGTGGCCTTGTGCTGGGTTCAGGTACAATCAAGTGGAAAGCAAGCCTTGATTTGTACGGAGAACAGAGTGGAAAGAGTAACGGTGTAAGTTATGTCACCGTTCCCTTGGATTCTGCGACCACCAGCGTAGATGTGACAATTAAGCTGACAGGCGCAGGTGGCAATGATTCCACATATGGCACTAGATATGTCAGCGTGGGAAATGATTCTAATAAGTTCAAGATATACCATAAGAAGACAGATTCACTTGGCAATTCACAGCCTTATAATTTTGAAGAAAGCGGAGATCTTTCCTGCACTGTGACAGTGGATTCCAACTATTTTAATGAGGATGGCGATCTTAATATCTATGGTGAAGTCGGTGAGAACAAGATCGCTTCCATCAAGATCGTTGAGACCAAAGAAACAGCCAGTGGCAATGCCGTTGAGAAGGAATTCACGGTACAGGTTCCCACACCTTCATTTCCTTTTGATGGTGAAGTACAGATTCTCAATGCGGAAACTAACGCTCAAGTGGCCTCTTTATCGCCAGGCTTTAGTGGGTCGGTGCCCCTGTATACAAAGACAAAATATAATGTAAGGAGTACGGACCTTAAGGCCAAGGCTACTGTTGGCGGCAAGACTTCTTTCACCACAGGAGAGGATGCAGGCACGATTACTGTTGATCTGGAATCCCTGGTAGTAAATCCTACCGTAGCGCTTAAAACAGGTTCTACTCTTGCACCCGGCAAGGCCCTGAGCGTTGTTGACGAGGGAGGGACTTCTACAGAGGTGAATCCAGGTTCCCCGGTAGAATTGTGGATCGGCAAAACGTATACTATTACAGTGAATGATGATACCGTTGAAGCACGTGTTAACGGTAGTACTGCCTTTACTGCCACGGAAGATATGACAACCCTGGAGGTTGAGCTGGTACCTCTGGCAAACCGGGTTACCATGACGGTGAGCGGTATCTCTCTTGGCAGTGCAAAGGTCGTTATGACAAATACGGCTGATGCAAATGATAAGCAGGAGTTTGGAAATGGTGATGTGATCGAATTAAAGCTGAATGCTACTTACGAGATCAGCTGCACCAATCAGGATATCTTTGCTAAGATCGATGGCAAGACTACATATAAAGTAACAGGTGCGATCTCTGCACTGACAGTTGATCTGACCGGAGCAGAGTACCATACTTATGATGTATGGGATTTTGGCGCTGAACAGTTGGAAAATGATACCTACAATACTTATAACAATATGTTGGATGAGGATACTATCAACGGCTGGTATCCTGGCATTGCTGCAGGTACTAGTGGCAAACAGATTAGAACCGATTCCTATGATGCATCCGGTGATTTCTTCCTGGAGGCCGGTACTGCAGCCAATCGTTTGAGAACTGCAAACACCAATCTGACCAGACATGATTCCAGTACCGGAACCGATGAGTATGGTAATGTATATCAGGGACAGCTGTATCTGAATGCCACAACAAAGAAGCTTGGCGATGAACCCTATGTTCAGCTGAAGGTGGAGAAAGGTGATATTATCACCGCACTCCTTTCCAGTAATGGGGGTAATTATAATGCGCACTGGACATCTCCCAGCAAGGAAGACGATCAGTATATTTACTTTAAGAGAGCGGCCAGATCGAAGCCTCAGACCATGACTTTCTATGCCACCGAAGATGGTTCTTACACCATGTGGGCTGAGAATGAGAAGCTGGTTATCCATCGTATTTATCGCGAGCGTCCCAACACCATTACCGTAAGCGGCGACGTGATTGCGCCTGTAGGGGCTGATCTGAGCACTGCAAAACTGGTATTTACGCAGAAAGCTGAAAACGGAATGGTAATCCAGGAAGTAGAAGCAGCTATTGTCAATGGTAAGTATTCCGTACAGCTGCAGGAGTGGTACGACTACTCAATCAGCTTGAAGGATGCTAACGGATATATCGTGGATATTTTCAACACTGCTGATGATGGAAAGTTTGGCATTATTGGCAGGGATAGCAACAAGGACATTCCTGTAACCATTATTCCTGTAGAACTGGTTACTGTGACTGGTTCTTTGGCTGATCTGACAGCAGAAGATGCAGCAAAATTAGAGTTGACTTTTTCTTCTGATAAGGTATATGTTCCTAAGTTTACTGTAAATGGAACAAACTTTACCGCAGTTTTGGAAAAGGACGTTACATATACTCTGAGTGCAAAAGGTGTAGATGATTATACGTTAGATACTGCTTCCATCATGGCAAGTGTCGATGGTGCTCAGAAGAATATTACGTTCACAAGAAAACCTGTATATGATATCACCATAAATATGCCCGGTGTTTCTGATACAAGCACTGTTGCACTGAAGTTTGAAAGACTCACAGAGCCTGTTGACGGAACCACTGACGGTTATGTATATGAGTTTACAGGCACTGACAATGTGAAATTAAGAGATGGTCAATACAGAGTGACTGCCACCCTGGAGGGTTATACGCAGGGTCCTACTGCCGACCTTAAAGTAAACGGTGCTGCTGCCACCCTGACCATCAATATGATTGATAATAATGCAACTGTAAATGTTCCCTATGCAGAGACCATTACAGTAGGTGCTGATAAGGATTATCAGAACATCAACGATGCATTGGAAGCGGTTCGAAACATGAGCCGTACCGATGATCAGCGCGTAACTATCGTGATCGATCCGGGTAACTACGAAGAAATGTTACGTGTAGATGTTGAGAACGTAACACTGAAGAATGCAAATGCTGATTCTGCAACCCTTGCACTGACTAATAACGGTGTAAATATCGGTGATAACGAAGTAAGAATTACTTCCTACTATGGTCATGGCTATAAATACTATAGTATGGATGAAAACTATATGTACAGCGAGGAAACATTGGCTGCAAACAATGCAAATGGTTATCCTTCTATAGATAACCCCGGTTCAGGTTCTGCAACTATGTGGAACGCTACTGTGCAGGTCAATGCAAACGGTTTCCGGGCTGAGGGTATTATTTTTGAGAACTCTTTCAATCAGTACATTTCAGCAAAGGCAGCAGCAGATACTCTTGTTAAGAAGGGTGATGCAAAGGAGGGCGCAACTCCCCGTGCCGGCATGACAGAGGGCGACACCACTGTTCAGGGGTACAAGTACAAAGAGCGCGCAGCTGCTTTGGCAATTGGTAATGCTTACAGCGACATCGTATTTGACAATTGTAAATTTATCGGTCGTCAGGATACCCTGTACGGCGGAAAGAGTACTTACGCTGAGTTTAATAATTGTTCCATCTACGGTAGCACAGACTACATCTTTGGTGGCATGACCGCCATCTTTGATAACTGTGATCTGGTATGGAACACCAGTGATGACAATAGTGATTATGGATTTATTACAGCAGCACAGCAGGCATCCGGACGTGGATATCTGTTCCTGAACTGCCATGTGACTTCCACCATTCCCGGTCAGGATACTGCTTCTGCTTATGCGTCTAAGCCCGGTTATTATGGACGTCCTTGGGCAGTAGGCACTGCAGAAACCGTATTTGTAGACACCACTATCGACGCAACCTGCGATTACTGGAAGGCTAATGCTTCTTCTAAAACTCAGGGTGAATCTCTGATCGTTCCGGCAGGTTGGAGCGTGTGGAGTAAGGAATCAGATACCTCTGAAAATTACTATGAGTATGGCACAGTGGAAGCTTCAGGTGTTGACAACACTGCAAATCGTGTGGATTGGGCAAACAATATCACAGTTCTCAAACTCAATGACGGCACTTACATCACCAAGGACGCATTCCGCAAGACTTCTGCAGAAGGTCTGTACGAACTCAACCTGGCAAAGGGACTGAAGGCAGGCGTTGATTATGACGGCGGTATCTCCGTTCTGGCAGATATGCCTTACAACGCCACCAACGGTTATGTACAGGGCACCGCAAATCCTTCCGGCGACAATAAGGGCGGTATCCCTTCCGGTGGTGCGGTTCTGAAGCTGGCAGCTGAGGACGACGGACGTCTCAAGATCAGCATAAAGAGTGCCGGCGGCAAGACTGTTTACTGGGTTGACGCAGACAATACCAGCAACAACAAGAGTTGGACCTCCAACACAAATGAAACAGTGGTATTCCCCGTAGAGGCAGGTCATACCTATTACTTCTATGGTAACGGTACTAAAATATGTTATTATTCCATCACGGTTGACTACAGACCTTATGTGGCTTGGGATACCGTTTCTAATCCTACACTGGGCACTCCTGTAGCAGCAGCAATCGGTGATGCAGAGGAAGGCAAGATCACAGTACCTTTTGCAGCAGCAGTTGGCAGCGTATACTCCGAGTCCATGGACGTGAGAGTATTCCTTGACGGTGCGCTGGTTGATACGATCAGTATCACAGATGAGACAGATCCTCTCAAGGGATTTGAATCCAGCTTTACTTACGAGCCCGAAGCAAGCGGCACCTACAGCTTCCAGGCAGTGCTGAAGCGTTCCGGAGAAGCAAGTAAGCTGAGTGAAGTAAGCAGTGAAGTAAGTTTTGCACTTCCTATGAAGAAGCCTGTTATCGTCAATACTGAGAATACAGGTTCCGGCAATGTGAAGCTTTCCTGGCAGGCAGTTACAGAAGCAGAATGGTATGATGTATGGTTGGATGATACTTATGTTGGCTCCACCACGGATCTGTTCTATCGTTTTGAAGGTCTTACCGTAGGTACGGCATACAACTTCGGTGTTGTCGCAATCGGCAATAACGATACATCCGAACATGCAGTCAGCAGACTGACTGTTACCTCCGAAGGTAAGAAGAACTGGCAGTTCGCAGCATTTGGTTCCGGTGTTGACACCAAGAACAACGGCTACAACGGAAGCTATGACAGCGGCAGCCTGGAAGTTTACAGTAAGGGCGGTAAGGGTAAACTGGTTCCTAACTCTACCGATGGTCTGGCATTCTACTATACCACCATCGATCCTGACACAGAGAACTTCACCCTGACAGCAGATATCACTGTTGATACTTGGACTTATTCCAACGGTCAGGAAGGCTTTGGTCTGATGGCAGCCGATAATGTCGGCGCTCACGGCGATGCTACTACCTTCTGGAATAACTCCTATATGGCAAGTGTGACCAAGGTTGAGTACTATTGGGATATTAACGAGCTGAAGGCATCTGATGCCGGTGAGAAGTACTCCATGTACTTAGGCGTTGGCGCTCAGGAGAAGATCGGTGTGACCCAGGATAATCTGGATGGCATGATCGACGGTTCCGCAGTCAGCGAGTTCCAGAGCAGTATGTATACTTTGGAGACCTATGCTCCTGAACATGAGTACCTGGCAGGCGCATACAACAGAGTAGGCAATCTTGCCAATGCTACCAAGGGCACTGATCTGAATCCTCAGACTACCTTTAAGCTGACGCTCCAGAGAAATAACACCGGTTACTTCTTAAGCTATACAGATGAGAACGGTGTAACCACTACCAAGAAGTTCTATCACGGTGACGAAGGTGATGAGCTGACCAAGCTGGATCCCAACAATATTTATGTTGGCTTCTACGCTTCCAGAAACGCACAGATCAGCGTTTCCAATATGCAGTTGACCACCATCGCTCCTGAAGCTGATGCTCCCGCAGAAGAGAGACCTATCAGCTATGTAACACCGAATGCTTCCATCGAATCTTCCGGCATTTCCAACAGCGAGAGCTATGAGCTGGTATACTACGGAAATATGGATGGTAAGCTGTACATTGCAAAGGACAGCGGCGAGGTTATCGCAGATTATGTTGATATTAAGGCAGAGACCAAGTACAGATTCCAGACCACATTAAGGCCTGGTGATACAACCTTTGAGTGCTACTTTATGCCTGATGCAAACTTCTGTCCTTCCAAGTATGAGCGTCTGAGCTCTTACGAAGGTATTGGATTCAAGAAGACAGTTGCTTACAAAGAGAATTCCAGAAATATCATTTATGTAAGTCCCGAGGGCGGATATTGGGGCGACGGTTCCAAGGAGAACCCCATGGATGTCTATGAAGCAGTTAAGTGGGTAAAACCCGGCGATGTCATCCTGATGATGGGTGGTACTTATCAGATGGATGGTACCGTGATCATTGACAGAGGCATCAATGGTACTGCGGAACAGAACATCATCATGATGGCAGATCCTGAAGCAACCGAAAGACCTGTACTTGACTTCGGTAAGCTTTCCGCAGGTATGGTACTGGCAGGTGACTACTGGTACTTCCAGGGATTTGATGTAACGAATTCCGCAGCCGGCCAGAAGGGTATCCAGGTATCCGGTGACTACAATACGCTGGATGACATTCGCACTTACAGAAACGGTAATACCGGTATCCAGATCAGCCGTTATAAGGGAACTGATCAGTGGGAGGATTGGCCTTCCAACAACCTGATCCTGAACTGCACTTCCTATCTGAATGCAGACCCCGGTTACGAGGATGCAGACGGATTTGCAGCTAAGCTGACAATTGCAGACGGCAACGTATTTGACGGATGTATCGCTGCATACAACGCTGATGACGGTTGGGATCTGTTTGCTAAGATCGAGACCGGTCCTATCGGTACGGTAGTGATCCGTAACAGTATCGCATTCAAGAATGGTTATGATATTGATGATGCTACCGGAGCTGAGATCAATGCAGGTAACGGTAACGGATTCAAGATGGGTGGTGAGAGCATCACAGGATATCACACACTGGTGAACAGTGTTGCATTTGGCAACAAGGCAAAGGGTATTGACTCCAACAGTTGCCCTGATATCCAGGTATACAGTTCTACCTCCTTTGACAACGAGTCCTACAACGTGGCATTCTATACCAACAATGCTACAAATACCGACTACTATGCAGATGGTGTTCTCTCCTACAAGAAGAGCAACAAGGAAGCTGAGAACATCAAGCCTAAGGGACTGCAGGATGAGAGCAAGATCTACAGCCTCACCAACTTCTACTTCAACGGAAGCAAGTCCACTAACGGCAGAGAAACCGTAAGCGACGATTGGTTCGTAAGCCTCGATATGGATGCTGCTATCCATGGCGGTATCACTAGAAATGCTGACGGTACTATCAATATGAACGGTTTCCTTGAGCTGACCGATGTAGCTAAGGCAGGTGCGATCCTGGATGAGACCACAGGAACTGCATCTGAAGATATCACCCTTCCTGCTCTGGATGCTTCTGATGATGATGACGATGATTCTTCTGCTTCTGAGGGAACTACCGAGGATGGCAGCAAGGAGAACGGTTCCGAATCTACAGGAAGCAATACAGGCAGCACGGGCAAGACCGACAACAAGACTGGCAACAAGACTGGCAACAAGACCGACAACAAGACCGACAATAAGACCGATGACAAGAACAATGGAACTTCCACCAAGAAGATCGTGATCAATGCTGATACAGATTGGAATGAGGTGGAAAAGGTACTCCAGGATCTGATCAAGGAAGCCGGCAAGTCAGAGGTTGTTCTTGAAGTAGAGCTCGGTAAGTACTATGAGATGGATAAGGCAGTATTAGAGCTTATCCAGGGCAAGAACGTGACTCTGAAGATTGTTCAGGACAACAAGACTGTCTGGGAAGTAAATGGTAAGAATGTAAAGACTCCTATGGCTGTCAACCTGAAGGTAGATCTGAAGAAGAACGCAATACCTGCAGACAAACTGAAAGTATTTGAAGGATACGGTGATCTGGTTCAGTTCTCTTTGGATCACGAAGGCGAGTTCGGATTCAATGGAAAGCTGATCATACCTGTAGACAAGAAATACAACGGTAAGTATGCAAACCTGTTCTACTACAATAAGATCGACTTTGAGTATATTGCAACGACTCAGGTTGAAAATGCACAGGCAGTATTTGATTGGAGCCATGCATCAGATTACCTGTTAGTAATGAGCGATGAGCCCATGAAGGCAGTTCCTACAGAAAAGGCCGATGCAAATACAGGAGCTGACAAGTCTGAAACCACAGAAAGCAGCAATGCCAATGCATCTGTACCTACAGAGACCGAATCTGTAGAAAGCGGCAATAATATCCTTCCTATCGTTTTAGGAATCCTGGGTGTTATCGTCGTAGCAGGAATCATCTTCATCATTGTTCTCAAACGTAAAGAGAACGAAGACGAAGAGGCTTGATCCTAAAGCCAAGATAAGTTGAAGCCCCTGCCGGGCAACCGGCGGGGGTTTTTCTGTTTCCGATACAAAATAATCATAAACAGGGGTGAATAATTGCGGGATGTATAGTATAATAAGACCATATTCGAAGGAAAAAGCTGTAGTGAGGTGTGCGGATGGAATATATCAGATTACAGATAGGTTGTTTGGCAGTACTTTTGTATATTGCATTTATCTACTTCCGGGAATGCAAAAGATATCACCGAAAGCTGAAGGATACCATGTTTGATGAATTGTTGCTGCTTGGTATTGTCAGTGTCACGCTGGATGGAGCGACTGCATATACGGTAAATCATTTGGAGACTGTAAATCAGATCTTGAACAGAGTTCTGCACGCACTGTTTCTGGCCGGCCTGGACGCAGTTATCTTTGTGTTGTTTTTGTATATGTTGTTTATCACAGGAGCCTTTCCCCAAAAAAGAGTCAACCGGTTGATCGTATTCTTCCCCTTTGTTGCCAACATCCTTTTGGTAGTGTGCAATATTCATTCCCTGCGCTATGAGGAGGGAGTACATACCAATTATTCCATGGGTGGGTCGGTTTATACCTGCTTTATCATGGCTGCTGTGTATACCGTGCTGACCATCGTGATCTTTTTCAAACGGTGGAATTATATGGAGCATCATAAGCGGGCAAGTGTTTTCACCTACCTTTTGGTAATGGCACTGGTCACAGGCATACAGATGGTATTTCCGGAGACCTTGATCTCCAGCATTGCGGTGACAATTTTTGTCCTGGGCGTCTATCTGAACCTGGAAGATCCTGCACTGGGAGAGCTTTCCCGTTACCACAGCGAGACCATAATGGGGTTTGCCAATCTGATTGAGAACCGGGATAACAGTACCGGCGGACATATCAAGCGGACGAGCATGTATGTACAGTTGATCGCAGAAGAACTTCGGGATAGAGGAAGGTACAAGGATATCCTTACGAAAGATTATATCAACAATCTGATGAAGGCTGCGCCCATGCATGATATCGGAAAGATTGCCATACCGGATGCCATCCTGCAAAAACCCGGCAAGCTGACAGAGGAAGAATTTGCCGTTATGAAGTCCCATGCGGCGAAAGGGGCCAAGATCATACAGGAGACCTTTCAGAAGCTTGGGGATGAGGAGTACTTTCATATGGCTTACCAGGTGGCCTGTTATCACCATGAGAAGTGGAATGGGAAGGGCTATCCGGAAGGATTGAAGGAAAAAGAGATCCCTCTTTGTGCGAGGATCATGGCCGTGGCGGATGTCTTTGACGCTATTTCCGAAAAGCGCTGTTATCGCGATGCCATGCCTCTTGAAACATGTTTTTCCATTATCGGGGAAGGGATCGGGCAGGACTTTGACCCTGTGATCGCACAGACTTTCCTGGATATCAGGGAAAAGGTAGAAAAGGTTCATCGGGAATTTGCAGAGAATCCGGTATTTCCGGAACAGGCATAAGCTTCGGCACGGAGGACGACTGATATGATAAGAATGGAGATCGCCTGCTTTTTTGTCATTGCCTTTATGGCGGTCATATATTTTTCTGCCAAAAGAGAAAGAACAAAGATCCATAATACTTTTTCGGCTATTTTGATAGTCTCCATGATCCATCTGATACTGGACGGAGCAACTGTGTACACGGTAAATCACCTGTACAGTATCCCGCTATGGCTAAACGATATCCTGCACCGGCTGTTTATCGGGACGATGCTGGTCATTTATTACTTTTTGTACCGCTATATTGCTCTGCTGATAGAGGATGAGGTAAAGGAAAATATCCATATTTCCCGTTACAACATCTATATCCTGGTGGCGGCCCAGCTCGTTATTGCCCTGTCTCCCATATATTATCAGGAGACAGAGCAGGGGAATTACTCCTACGGACCGGTGCCCTATACGGCCTATCTGGGGATTGCCGTTTATCTTGCCATGGTGGTAGTTCTTCTCTATCGGTTCTGGGGCAGGATCCATTATCGCAAGAAGCTGGTGATATGCATGGTCATGTCCATTGAGATCCTGATATCTGTGTATCAGGCATTCCATCCGTTGGCATTGATGAGCGGCATGGGGATCATGCTTATCAATATGTCCTTTTACCTGCTGATGGAAAATCCCGATATCGTGCTGGTAAAACAGGTACAGGAAGAAAAGAGAAAGGCAGAGGAAGCCAATGCTGCCAAGTCTGTTTTCCTGTCACAGATGTCCCATGAGATACGCACACCCATGAATGCCATTGTGGGAATGGCAGAGATCCTGCTTCGGACAGATCTGTCTGAGGAACAGAGGGAATACCTCAACAACATCAAAAGTTCCGGCAATGCCCTGGTATCCATGATCAATGATCTGCTGGATGTGTCCAAGATCGAAGCAGGGAAGATGGAACTGGTGGAGGATGTCTATGAGATGCGTCCCATGTTGGACAATATCAGGATGATGATCCAAAACCGTATCGGTGACAAACCCATACAGCTTTTGTTTGAAATAGACCGGGAACTCCCGGACCGGTTATACGGAGATGGCCTGCGCATCAGACAGGTACTGATCAACCTGCTGAACAATGCGGTGAAATTTACAGAGGCAGGGCAGATAAAGCTTCTGATAAAGATCACAAGGAAATCGGGAGATGAGGCAGAACTCTTTGTGTCAGTGTCCGATACCGGACAGGGGATACGAAAGGAAGATCTGAATCGTCTGTTTGGAGCATTTGAACAGGTAGATGCCAAGAGAAATGCGGGGAAAGAAGGCACCGGGCTGGGACTGACGATCTGCAGCCAGTTGATCAGGCTGATGGGCGGAAAGCTGGAAGTAAAAAGTGAATATGAAGTGGGAAGTGATTTCTTTTTTACGATATCCCAGAAAATCCCTACAAAGGACGCTGCGGCAGAGGGCGCTCTGTCGGATGCAGAAGGGGAAACTATGGATTTTGCAGCCCCGGATGCAAAGATTCTGATCGTGGATGACAATGAGATGAACCGTAAGGTGGCTGTGGGACTGCTTGCTCCTTTGGGCATGCAGATCGATCTGGCAGACAGCGGGAAAAGGGCACTTGCCATGGTGCAGCAGAAGCACTATCATATTGTCTTTATGGATCACATGATGCCTGTGATGGATGGTGTGGAGGCTGTAAGGCGGCTGCGGGAAATGGAAGACGACTATTACCGGGAGGTTCCGGTGATCGCTCTGACGGCCAATGCCATGAAGGAGGCGAAAAAGCTTTTTGCAGAGGCGGGAATGAATGACATGGTGACAAAGCCTATTGATATGCGGCAGATGTGCAGGGTGCTGAAAAAATGGCTGCCCCAGGAACTTTTGATCAGACAGGCAAAGCCCCGGGCTGCAAGCGCCAATGCCACAGCAGTTGTAAACGGTACAAACATCCCGGGCGGCGAGACTCTCATAGAAGGGATCGACGTGCAGGAGGGAATCCGCAACTGTGGCAGGGAAGAACTCTTTATGGGCCTTCTGGGAGATTTTTATCAGCTCATCGATGCAAAATCCTTAAAGATTGAAAAGTGTGTGGAGGATCAGCTCATCAGAGAGTATACCGTGGAAGTCCATGCGCTGAAAAGCACGTCCAGAATGATAGGCGCCATGGGGCTGTCAGAGCAGTTTGCCGCTCTGGAACAGTATGGAAATGAGAGCAATATAGAAGCCATACGGACAGAGACCCCCAAGGTGCTTCTATGTTACAGGAAGTACAAAGAAATCCTGGAGCCTTACGGCCGCAGACAACAGACTGCCAAGCGTGAGGCTTCCAGGGAAGAAGTCATCGGATATCTGCAGGCAATGAAGGATGCCGTGGAGGGATTCGATATCGATGGTGCCGACAGAGCCATGGAGCAACTGGAGAAATGCAGGCTGCCGGAAGACTGTCTGCCTCTGATGGAGCAGCTTAGGGTATTTGTGGCGGATGTGGCGATGGAAGAGATGATACAGACGGCAGAAGAAATGATCACTATGATAGAACAAAACCACTGAGGACGGAGGATAAGGATATGTCAAATATCTTGTTAGTGTCGGAAAATACCAATTTCATCGTGTCATCGCTGATAAGGCTGGTGGAAGAACAGAAACATACTGTTTTTCAGACAAGCCATAGCCCTATCGAGATGGGCAAGGTGGCGGATAAAGTACAGTTGATCCTGCTTTGTGCAGAGGGAGCCGGGATGGATGGGCTTGTCTACCTGAAGGATAAGGTCATAGAAGACAATCTGCCCATTTTTGTCATAGGGGATGCCGAACATATGGAAGCTGTGGAAGAAGTCATTCCGAGACAGTTTATCAAAAAGAAGTTCCTGCGTCCCGTGAACGTGAAGGATATTGCAAGCGTGATCGACAGATTCCTAAAGGAGGACACCGGTTATTTAAAGAAAAAGATACTGGTGGTGGATGATTCGGGAGCGATGCTGCGCAGTGTGAAGGGATGGCTGGAAGAGAAATACCAGGTGATCCTGGCAAATTCCGGGGCCATGGCGATCAAATATCTGGCCCTGAATCATCCGGATCTGATCCTGCTTGATTATGAGATGCCGATCTGCGACGGCAGACAGGTGCTGGAAATGATACGGGCCGAGGAGGATTTCGCAGATGTGCCGGTGATCTTCCTGACAGCCAAAAATGACAGGGAAAGCGTCATGAAAGTCTCCCCGTTAAAGCCGGAAGGATATCTGCTCAAGACCATGGCGCCCGGGCAGATCGTGCAGGCTATAGATGAATTTTTTGAAAAGCAGAAGTGGACGATGTAAGTGAAAAGGGCAATCACTGATCGGAATACGTTCCATCTCAATAAGAATCAGTCGATCCGTCTACTCTAATTGACTGAAAAAGGTTTTGATCGCTCCCTGGCCGGCCTGGACGCTTCCCTGTATCATGGGTGCGCTTCCGCCGCCCTTGGCCCCCAAGGCTTCCCGCATATGGGCAGCAAGCTCCCTGCAATCCCTGCCGGAACTTCCCAGGATAAAATGATATCCATTCTCGTCATCCCCGGCAAAGATGCCACAGTAGCCTTTGTATCTTTCCACCATGGCATTGACTGCGCCACGCATGGCGATGTTGTCCAAAGCATCCATGAACAGCAGGATATTTGCGGTTTCGTCAGGAGAGGGCAGGGCGTTTATCCGCTCTTCCAGGAGAGCGGCCTGAAGCGCATTGATGCGTTCTTTTTGTCCGGCATTCTCCTCCTTCAGGCGGGCAACGGCTTCCGCTACTCGGTCCTGTCTGGCGGAAAGCTGTACGGAAATTGAGGCTACGCTGTCCTGCATGGCAGTGTAATCCGCTACGGCACGGCCGCCGCATAGGATGTTTACCCGCACGCCGCCCCGGTGGCTCTGTACGCCTGTGATCTTGATGAGACCGATCTGTGCCGTGCTATCCACATGGGGTGCACAGCAGGCACAGATATCAATGCCGGGGATCTCAACGATGCGGACATCCCCCGACAGTTCGATCTTGCTGCGGTATGTTAGCTGCGCCAGCTCTTTGACGGGAGGGAAGGAAACCTTTACGGGAAGGTCCTTCCACACGGCTTCGTTGGCTTCCGCTTCAATGGCCCGAAGCTGGGACAGGGAAAGTTCCCCGTTAAAATCCAGGGTCACTTCCGTAAGCCCCAGATGAAATCCTACGTTGTCATAGCCGTAATGCTTATGTACCAGACCGGAAATGATGTGTTCGCCGGAGTGTTGCTGCATGAAATCGAAACGCTGTGCCCAGTCTACATGCCCGTCTACCTTCTGTCCCACAGGCAGGGGTGCGGTCAGGATATGGCTGATCACGTCATCCCGTATGCGCACGTCTGCAACCGTCTGCCCGCCCAGGGTGCCCTTGTCTGCCGGCTGTCCGCCCTCTTCCGGGAAAAAAGCAGTCCGGTCCAGCACTACCCGGAACAGACCCTCCTTCTCATCGGGGACACAGGAGATGACTGTGCCCTCAAAATCTATGATATGAGTATCCTGATAAAATAATTTTGTCATAGTTTCACCATCTGAAAATCCTGTAGATTTTGTTTCTGCGGAGTGTCTCCGAAATAGGAAAAATCAATTCCATTTTACTACGCGTTTCCACATCTATGCAACCGAAAAATCTTTTCCGGGCATATTGCCCCAACTTCCCTTTTGTGATATAATAAACCGATTATGCGATGGCAGGTAATTTTACAGTCAGAACGTCAGTCAGAATATAAGGAGAGGTAACGTATGAAGGCATTTTTGATTTTGGAAGACGGTACTGTATTTGAAGGGACACATATCGGTGCCGACAGGGAAATTGTGAGTGAAATCGTATTTAACACATCCATGGCAGGATACCTGGAGGTGCTGACTGATCCCTCTTATGCGGGACAGGCAGTGTGTATGACGTATCCGCTGATCGGCAATTACGGTATCTGCAGGGATGACATGGAATCTGCCAGACCCTGGCCGGACGGATTCATTGTGAGGGAACTTTCCCGAATCCCCAGCAACTTCCGAAACGATTGCAGCATACAGCAGTTCTTGGAGGAAAATGATGTACCCGGCATTGCCGGCATCGACACCAGAGCCCTCACCAAGATCCTTCGGGAAAAGGGCACCATGAACGGCATGATCACCACCAATGAGCAATATGACCTAAGCCTGGTCATCCCCCGGTTGAAAGCCTATACTACCGGAAAGGTGGTAGAAAAAGTTACCTGTCCCGAGAAATTTACAGTGGCACCTACCACGGATCTGTCCCAGAATGGTCCGCTGTCCGGTGCGGCGCGTTTTGACAAGGAAAGCTATGAAAAGGGCGTGCGAGAGCAAAGACCTGCACTGGTGCGCCAATTGAACGGCGCAGGACTGAAGGTGGCGCTGATGGATTTTGGCGCCAAGGCAAACATTGCCCGCTCCCTGGCGGAGCGGGGCTGTGAGGTGACGGTGTATCCGGCGCTGACTCCTGCTGAGGAGATCATTGCGGCGGCCCCCGACGGCATCATGTTGAGCAACGGCCCCGGCGATCCCAAGGAGTGCACCTCCATTATCAAAGAGATCAAAAAATTATACGATACAGAGATCCCCATTTTTGCAATCTGTCTGGGACATCAGCTCATGGCTTTGGCCACGGGAGCAGATACCCACAAGATGAAGTACGGACACAGGGGAGGCAATCACCCGGTGAAGGATCTTGCCACAGGCAGGGTGTATATTTCTTCCCAGAACCACGGTTATGTGGTGGACACGGACAAGCTGGACCCCAAAGTGGCGGTCCCTGCATTCGTCAATGTAAACGACGGCACCAACGAGGGCCTGTCCTACACCGGCAAGAATATCTTTACGGTGCAGTTCCACCCGGAGGCATGCCCCGGTCCCCAGGACTCCGGTTACTTGTTTGACAGATTCATTACTATGATGAAAGGAGAGAACTAAGATGCCGAAGAATCCCAATGTAAAACGCGTTATGGTAATTGGTTCCGGTCCTATCGTCATCGGACAGGCAGCAGAATTTGACTATGCAGGTACGCAGGCGTGCCGTTCCTTAAAGGAAGAGGGCGTGGAGGTTATTTTGGTGAACTCCAATCCTGCCACCATCATGACAGACAAGGATATTGCAGATAAGGTATATATCGAGCCCCTGACCGTAAAGGTGCTGGAGCAGATCATTGAAAAGGAAAAGCCTGACAGCATCCTTCCCACCCTGGGAGGACAGGCAGGCTTGAACTTAGGCATGGAGTTGGAGGAGTCCGGCTTCTTAGCTTCCCATAATGTAAAGCTTCTGGGCACCACGGCGGCAACTATCCGCAATGCGGAAGGCCGTCAGGAGTTCAAGGATCTGATGGAGCGCATCGGGGAGCCCTGCGCCGCATCCAAGGTAGTTGAGAATGTGGAGGACGGTGTGGAATTTACCAATACCATAGGCTATCCGGTGGTACTGCGCCCCGCTTACACCCTGGGCGGTTCCGGCGGCGGTATTGCTCACAACCAGGTGGAACTGGAAGAGATCCTGGAGAACGGCCTCAGACTTTCCCGCGTGGGACAGGTGCTGGTAGAACGCTGTATCGCAGGCTGGAAAGAGATCGAATACGAGGTGATGCGTGACAGCGCAGGCAACTGTATCACGGTATGTAACATGGAGAACATCGACCCTGTGGGCGTACATACCGGTGACAGTATCGTAGTGGCACCCTCCCAGACCCTGAGTGATAAAGAGTATCAGATGCTGCGTACTTCTGCGCTGAAGATCATTGACGAGTTACAGATCACCGGAGGATGTAATGTACAGTTTGCACTGCATCCCACCAGCTTTGAGTATTGTGTCATCGAGGTAAATCCCCGTGTAAGCCGATCTTCCGCACTGGCCAGCAAGGCAACGGGATATCCCATTGCCAAGGTTGCGGCAAAGATCGCTCTGGGCTTTACTTTGGATGAGATCAAGAATGCCATCACCCAAAAGACCTACGCAAGCTTTGAACCCACACTGGACTACTGTGTGGTAAAGATCCCCAGACTGCCCTTTGATAAGTTCATCACCGCAAAGCGTACCCTGACCACCCAGATGAAGGCTACCGGTGAGGTCATGAGTATCTGCGACAACTTTGAAGGCGCTCTGATGAAGGCTATCCGTTCTTTAGAGCAGCATGTGGACTGTCTTATGAGCTATGATTTTTCCGCTCTTAGCGCAGAAGAATTAAAGGAGCGCTTAAAGATAGTGGATGACCAGCGCATCTATGTGATCGCTGAGGCGATCCGCAAGGGTGTCAGCTATGAGGAGATCCATGAGATCACCATGGTGGATATCTGGTTCATTGACAAGATCGCTGTGCTGGTAGAGATGGAGCAGGCCTTAAAGCAGGGACCGCTCACTGTAGAACTGTTGAAGGAAGCAAAGAGGATTGAATTCCCGGACAATGTCATTGCCAGACTCACCGGCAAGACTGAGGAAGAGATCAAGAAGATGCGTTATGATAACGGCATCCGTGCGGTTTACAAGATGGTGGATACCTGTGCGGCTGAGTTTGCGGCATCCACACCTTACTACTATTCCGTTTACGGTGGTGAGTGCGAGGCCGTAAAGACAGAAGGACGCAAGAAGGTGCTGGTACTGGGCTCCGGCCCCATCCGTATCGGACAGGGTATCGAGTTCGATTATTGTTCCGTACATGCTACCTGGGCCTTTTCCAAGGCCGGCTATGAGACCATCATCATCAACAACAACCCGGAGACCGTAAGTACGGACTTTGATATTGCAGATAAACTTTACTTTGAGCCCCTGACGCCCGAAGATGTAGAGTCCATCGTGAACATTGAGAAGCCTGACGGCGCGGTGGTACAGTTCGGCGGACAGACCGCCATCAAGCTCACCGAAAGCCTGATGAAGATGGGTGTCCCTATCCTGGGAACCAAGGCGGAGGACGTGGATGCAGCGGAGGACAGAGAACTGTTCGACAAGATCCTGGAACAGACAGGCATCCCCCGTGCGGCAGGCGGAACGGTCTATACCGCTGAGGAGGCAAAAGAGGTTGCCAACAGACTGGGCTATCCTGTCCTGGTGCGTCCCTCTTATGTCCTGGGCGGACAGGGCATGCAGATTGCTATTTCCGATGCGGAGATCGAGGAATTCATGGCAATCATCAACCGCATTGCCCAGGATCATCCCATCCTGGTAGATAAATACCTGCAGGGTAAGGAGATCGAGGTGGACGCCGTATGTGACGGTGAGGACATCCTGATCCCCGGCATCATGGAGCATATTGAGAGGACCGGCGTACACTCCGGCGACAGTATCTCCGTATATCCCGCCTTCACCATCGGCAAGCTGGTGAAGGATAAGATTGCCGATTACACCAAGAGACTGGCTACCGCCCTTCATGTCAAGGGACTCATCAATATCCAGTTCATTGCCATCGGGGAGGATGTCTATGTGATCGAGGTAAATCCCCGTTCCTCCCGTACTGTCCCTTACATCAGCAAGGTGACAGGCATCCCCATCGTGGATCTGGCTACGGAAGTGATCTTAGGCAAGACCATCAGGGAACTGGGCTACAAGCCGGGCCTGCAGCCGGAGGCAGAGTATTATGCCATCAAGATGCCGGTGTTCTCCTTTGAGAAGATCCGCGGCGCCGAGATCAGCTTAGGACCGGAAATGAAGTCCACCGGTGAGTGCCTGGGCATCGCAAAGACCTTCCATGAGGCGCTGTACAAGGCATTCCTGGGAGCCGGTGTGAACCTGCCCAAGTACCGCAACATGATCATGACCGTAAAGGATGCGGACAAGGGCGAGGCGATTGAAATCGGCAGACGTTTTGAAAAGCTGGGCTACACCATTTATGCCACCAGAAGTACCGCAGCGGCACTGAACGAGGCCGGTGTAAAGGCCAGAAAGGTCAACAAGATCTCTCAGGAATCCCCTACGGTCATGGACCTGATCCTGGGCCACAAGATCGATGTGGTCATCGACACGCCTACCCAGGGCCGTGACAAGTCCAGGGATGGTTTCCTGATCAGGCGTACCGCTATTGAGACCGGTATCAACTGCATCACCGCCATGGATACGGCGAGAGCACTGGTGACCAGTCTGGAAAATGCAAGCAATGATCTGTCCCTGATCGACATTGCGCAGTTATAAGTGACAGATGATGGCAGGCCGGAATCTTTTACGGAGGTTTCGGCCTGTTTTTCTTTGCATCACTTCCATATAGTGTTTGTCCCTTTTCGGAACTGTGTCCCTTCTGAATAACAATGCATATACTGCATGAATAGTCGAAACAGCCGTTTGATTCTATCTGATCGTATGATACAATAAAAGAAACAACAAGTTGGCAAATTTCAATTGTATAATTACATAATTTTAGGATTTCATTAGCTGTTATGTTTTATTATTAAAATCTCCGCTAATCCTTATAAACACTAACTTTTCTGTAAGTGAGCTTTCCCTTATGTATTCCCTTGTGTTATATCGTTTTACAAGGCTTTGTGAACTTTCATAAGGGCAAAAATAAGGGAAGCAAAATCACATAACAAATTATAACACAATATGAATGGACTGTGTGAACGGAATGAAATGCTTTTTATAATTACATATTAAGAATTGATTGGAACAAAGCCGAGGATGGTTGAAAACTATTCTCGGCTCACAAAATATTCTTAATGCCTTGGCAATAGATGAGCCCTTAGAATATCCAGTGCTTATGTGCTATAATAAGCATGGAATGAAATTCTAATTTTTTGCAAAAACAAAATTAAATATGAAGGAGAAGTAGAAAATGAGTTTACATATTGAACCTTTTGTGGCTAATGATTCTAACATTGAAGGACTTAAAATAATTAGTGCCAAAATGTCAACCGATGATCGTGGAACGGTTCGTGAATTGTTTCGTGGCAGCGTATATTTTGAAGTTCTTCCAGAAACAGTAACAGGATGGAAGCAGATTAACTTAACCAGAACCAAGAAGGGTGCTGTTCAGACTGTACATATAACACCTGGCGTTCAAGTGTTTGTTCCTCAGGGCGTATGTAATGGTTTTCAGGCACTGGAAGATACAGAATATCTATATTTCTTTGACAATGAATGGGCTCCTGGAATGCCCGGTACAGCACTTTGCCCATTGGATACTGAACTTGGTATCAAGTGGCCGATCTCTATTGATACTAGTGATCTTAATCAGATTTCTGAGAAGGATTCTAAGGCTCCAACTCTTAAGGAGCTTCGTAAGATTCTTGGGATGAATTGATTAAATAAAAAGTTGGATTTTAGCTTATTGTTGGAAGATAATTTTTTTCCTTTGTAACGATAAGAAGGGTCGATTTATCTCGCCCCTTTATCTCTTTTTAGTACGCACATGCTTTTTCTGTTTGTTGTAGAACATGTTGCGTGTTGCAATCTTTTCTATAGGTTCCGGTAACAGCTCCCTTTCGGAAAAGAT
>JAGATV010000007.1 GCA_017621075.1 Lachnospiraceae bacterium | reverse complement strand
CGCACTTTTGCTTCGCAAGTACGACAAGCGGTGACTGTACACTCTCCCGTGTGTGTCCTAAACCTTTACGCAACGCTTTCATTCTTCCGGTCTGTTCTTCACACGTCGTTTCTACACTCGGTAGACTTAAGTTTGGTACAGTGACTTGTCGTCAGTTTTCTAACTTGACATTCGCTCCACGGAAAACCTGCTTCCGATTGCCCGAAAGCAGCAACCTCACGTTTCACAGCTATCATGCCACAGCAAGAGATAGTATACAGGATACCGGAATATTTTTCAAGTAGATAAATTGTTTTTTTTTTTAGTACAATCCCATTTTATCCGTTCTTACTTATTAGTATGGAAGAAAACAGCACCAGTGCAATGCCCATGAGCATGGAAACCGTCAAAAGTTCCCGGTAAAAGAACACTCCCACCAGAGTGGACACGATGGGTTCCAGAGTTGCCAGCACTGCAGCCTGTCCCGGCTCAAGGTAGCAAAGTCCCATGGTATACAGGGAAAAGGACATTGTCGTGGTAAAGAATGCCATCCCCAGCGCTGTAGCCCAAAGCATGGGATCTGTCCCCAGCTTTTCTATAATAGAAGGAATCCGCACGAAGGGAAGCACCCCCACACAGGCAAAGAGAAAGGTATAGGCAGTGACCGTCATGGGATGGTAGCCCCTGTTTAAGGCATATCTTCCGAAAATGGAATAGAGCCCATATCCGATACCGGAACCCAGCCCCAAAAGAATGCCATAAATACTGATACATCCGGCCCCGCCGGTGATACCGCTTACCAGCACACAGCCAAGAAGAGCCAGAAACAATGCTGACAGTTTCCGCCTGCTTATCCTCTCCCGAAAACAGACTGCCGACAAAAGAGTCACCCATACAGGCGAAGTATACATCAGGATAGAGGAAAAGGCCACGGAGGACACCTCTACATTCCTAAAATAGCAATAGCTGAAAAATACGATGCTGAACACTCCTGTTCCCACAAAACACCATGTATCTTTCAGCCGGATCTTAAGCAGCTTCCTGTTGATCAGGAAGAGACCCGGGAACAGAAATGCCACGCTGCCGTAAGCTCTCAGGCAGACAATGTCCATGGCCGAGAATCCTCCGTCCCCCAACCGACGCACAAATACCACCAGCATTCCCCACAGGACGGCTGCCGCTGCCACCAGAAAGGGGGCGGCTTTTTTCATTCTCTTTTCCTTGTTTCCCATGATGTCTCTTCCTTGATCAGTCTCTTTTTTTCAAAACTCTTTATGCTTCCATGCTGTGATTGCGCACATCTTCAAATTCCTTCAGGATCTCATCGGAAGGTGCCTTGGTACAAAGGCTGACACCGATAATACACAGAAGGCTCACCGCAAATCCTACCACCAAAGAATACAGCCCCGTCACATTTCCGATGGTTGCACCGTTTACCAACGGGATATAATCCCATACGATAACAGTCAATGCACCGGACACGATACCTGCCACAGCTCCTTGGAAATTACAGCGCTTCCAGAACAGGGACAGGAGAACCAACGGACCGAAAGATGCTCCCAGGCCCGCCCATGCATTGGACACCAGCCCCATGATGGTGTTATTGGGATTCAGTGCGATCAGATAAGCCAGGACAGCTACGCAGATCACCGTGATACGGCTGATGCGGAGTACTTTCCTGCTGTCTGCATCCTTGTCGATCAGCTTCTTGTAGATATCCTCCGCCACGCTGGAAGAACTTACCAGAAGCTGGGAGTCAGCCGTGGACATGATGGCTGCCAGGATACCGCACAGGAACAGTCCCGCAATGAAAGGTGCATTGATATCTTCTATAAATACCTTTTTGATCAGCTCGATGAACACTCTCTCGCTGCCGCCGGATACCAGGGCGTTCGGTGCCAGATAAGCACGTCCCAGCACGCCGATGAAACATGCAAAGAATAAGGACAGGGTTACCCATATAATGGCAACCGCCTTGGACTTTTTCAGTTCTTTATCGCTCTTCACCGCCATGAAGCGGATGAGGATATGGGGCATACCGAAATATCCCAGTCCCCAACCCAGACCTGAGATGATATTGATCAGGGTATTGCTGCCCTCCTTATAGCGGAAGATATTCACAAAGTCAGCAGCCGTGCTTGGCAGTGTATTGGCCTCCAATCCGGAAGCAATGGTCATTCCGTCAGCATTCATCAGGCCAAGTGCGATCAGGGGAACGGCCAGCAGCGCTACCAGCATCAGCATACCCTGGATGAAGTCAGTCACACATACAGCAAAAAATCCTCCCAGGAAAGTATATACCAGGATGACTATAGCGCCGAGGGTCAGCGCGATCTTGTACTCCACGCCAAAAATAGATTCAAAGAGCTGTCCTCCGGCAGAAAGTGCAGAAGCACAGTACACTAGGAAGAAAATAACGATGGTCACGGAGGAGACGGTCATTAACACTCTCTTCTTATCATGGAAACGATTCTCAAAATAAGCCGGAAGCGTAACGGCATTGTTCGCGCGGATAGTGTAGCGGCGCAGCCTGCTGGCAACCAAAAGCCAGTTTAAGATCGTGCCGACCAAAAGTCCCAGGGCAACCCATCCGTCTCCGCCTACCCCTACCATGTAAATAGCACCGGGCAGACCCATCAGCAGCCATCCGCTCATATCAGATGCCTGTGCGGACAGGGCAGCCACGAAACCACCTAACTTCCTGCCTCCCAGGAAATAATCCTCAGAACTGTTATTTTTCCTGGAATAAAAGGCTCCGATCACGATCATCAGGATCAGATATGCCACAAATGCTGTCAGGATCCAAATCATAGTATTCGTCATAGTATCCTCATTTCTGCGCTTCAGCGCCTGTTCTTAATGTATACATGTATTTTGCATAATCATTTCTAAGTTTACTAAGAATGTACCCATAAGTCAATAAGAAAGACCGCATATTGCGGAAAATTGCCCTCCGGCATTGCGAAAGCCCCAAAAATCATGTATCATGTAGGGGAAAGTGAGGATACCTTTATGTGGATTGCAGACAATTGGAAAGATTATGAAGTAATAGATACCTGCAGTGGGGAAAAGCTGGAGCGCTGGGGCGATTACCTGCTGGTACGGCCGGACCCACAGGTAATATGGGATACCGGGCACCATAACCCCGGTTGGAAACAGAAAAACGCTCATTACCACCGCAGTGCAAAAGGCGGCGGTGAATGGGAATTCTTCAATCTTCCCGATGAATGGACCATCTCCTATCAGTTGAATAAGGGAAACGATCCCCAAAAGCCGGAGGATATGGGCAGACAGCTCACTTTCCGCCTGAAGCCTTTCAGCTTCAAACATACGGGACTCTTTCCGGAGCAGGCGGTAAACTGGGACTGGTTCTCGGAAAAGATCCGTGAGGAAAGATCCCGATCAGACCGCCCCATCAAAGTACTGAATCTCTTTGCCTACACCGGGGGCGCTACTCTTGCGGCGGCGGCGGCCGGTGCCGCAGTGACCCATGTGGATGCCTCCAAAGGAATGGTGGGCTGGGCCAAAGAAAATGCTGTCAGCTCCGGCCTTTCAGATGCCCCCATCCGGTGGCTGGTGGATGACTGCGTAAAATTCGTGGAACGTGAGATCCGCAGGGGCAACAAGTATGACGGCATCATCATGGACCCTCCTTCCTACGGCAGGGGGCCCAAAGGTGAGATCTGGAAGATAGAAGAAAGTATATGGCCGTTCGTGGAGCTGACCGCACAGCTTTTGTCTCCGGATGCCTTATTCTTTCTGATCAATTCCTACACCACCGGACTGCAGCCTGCAGTTCTTGCCTACATGATGAACTCTGCTCTTTCCAAAAAATTCGGCGGATATGTGGCAGCCGACGAGATCGGGCTTCCCGTAACGGACAGCGGCCTGGTACTTCCCTGCGGCGCCTCCGGCAGATGGATGCGCAGTTGATCCGACCCACACGGGCAGCACTCTCTACAGAGTGCGCCCGTATTTTTGTTCCATAGCTCCTCTTTCACTTCTTAACATCATCTTTACGGCAAACCATTTCACAAACCACAGAAAATATTGTATAATGTACGTTGATTATACCATGTTAAAGTTTTGCTGTTTGTCATGTACAGAGGAACACTCCATGAATCAAAGATTAAGGAATCTGCCGCTTTGGAAACAGCACCTTTACAGTCTGCTGTTCTCTATCACATGCATGGGGGTAGCCACGGGAATTGCCCTGCTGTACTATGAGATCGTACCGGAGAATTCTTATAATATCCCTTTGATCTTTCTGCTGGCCATTATTATAGTATCGCGCTATACCGTAGGATACTGGCACGGTCTCGCCTGTTGCCTTTTTTCCGTTATATGGTTCAATTACCGCTTTACTTACCCCTATTTCAATCTGAATTTCACATTGACAGGTTACCCTATCACCTTTATGGTCATGGCTGCTATCGCTGTTTTTACCTGCGCCATGACTTCTCATCTTGCCATGCAGATGGACGTGATCCGGGAACGGGAGAAACAGCTTGCCGAGGTGGAAATGGAAAAGATGAGAGCCAATCTGCTGCGTGCCGTCTCCCACGATCTGCGCACGCCCTTAACGGGCATCATCGGCAATAGTTCTCTGATCCTGGAGAGAGGCGATCTTCTGACCCCGGAAGAAAAGAGGACCCTGATCGCTCATATCAATGAAGATTCCAACTGGCTCTTAAATATGGTAGAAAATCTTCTGAGCATCACCCGCATCAAAGGTGATAACTTTTCCATTACCACCACCGAGGAACCTGTGGAGGAAGTCATTGCGGAAGCCTTGGAAAAGATCAAAAGACGCTATCCCGACACCATTGTCCATGCAAAGATACCGGAGGAATTCATCCTGTTGCCCATGGATGCCATTCTGATCGAGCAAGTGACCATCAATCTGATCGGCAATGCCATAGAACATTCCGGGAGCAGAGATCCCATCGATCTGATCGTTTCAGCCACTCCCGAAACAGTCTCCTTTACTGTCAGGGATTATGGTGTGGGCATCCCACAAAAGAAGATGGAGAATCTTTTCGACGGTATGCCTGTGTCCACCTCACAGACATCCGATACGCATAAAGGAATGGGGATCGGTCTGTCGATATGCAAGACCATCATCACCGCCCATCAGGGTACCCTGATCGGCAGAAACCATGCAGAAGGGGCAGAATTCACTTTCACGCTGCCCAGAAAACAACAAACTAGCGAAAGGACTTAACAGATACACTTACATGAGTACAAAGATCAAGATACTATTGGTGGAGGATGACAGGAACATTACCAATTTCATCAGCACCACCCTGGAAGGAAATGACTACAAAGTAACCACTGCCCTCACCGGCCGGGAAGGAGTGAGCCTGGCTGCTTCTTTCTGCCCGGATGTCATCCTTTTGGATCTGGGGCTTCCAGATATTGACGGCTATGAAGTACTGCGCCAGGTCCGCGCCTGGAGCCGGGTACCCATCATCATCATCTCTGCCCGCACCAAGGAATCAGAAAAAGTAACTGCCCTGGATCTGGGCGCCGACGATTATATCACCAAGCCCTTCGGCACGGCCGAACTGATGGCACGCATCCGCACTTCCCTCCGCCACAGCCGCCCTGCCACTCCAGATCACATCTACCGGGCATTGAACCTTGAGATCAACTTTGAAAAGAGACAAGTCCGCTTAAGTGGAGAGGATATCCATCTTACCCAGATCGAATATCAGCTTCTGACCCTGTTGGCCGAAAATTCCGGCCGGGTTTTGACTTACGGACATATCATGAACACGATATGGGGCCCCTACATGGATGCCGGCAATCAGATCCTGCGGGTGAATATGGCAAACATCCGCCGTAAGATCGAAAAAAATCCCGCACAGCCCCAGTATGTATTTACAGAAATCGGGATTGGCTACCGCATGTTGGAAAATGAAAATGTCTGATCCTTCAGACTCCTGGCCAACAGAGGCACTTCAAACAACAACATCAGGACCCAGCCTGCCATGTTGGCCCAAGCCAGGCTCGCAAATCCCGTCTTTGCCACATAAAGCAGAAAGAACAATGCCACGACCCTTCCCAGCATATTCATGAATGTGCTGTACAGGGTCACTTTCATGTCTCCGATCCCTCGGAAAAATCCCTGGATGCCGTTGGTAAGCCCCGGAAGGAAATACAGAAAGGCGATCAGCTTAAGATATTCCGTGCCCAGCTCTATCACCCCCAAATCTCCTTCCTGGGCAAAAAGTCCCATGATCTGGGGCGCCAGAAGAAAGATCACTGCCAGAAGGATCGCCGAATATACCATCTCTATCAGGATACCCATCAGAAAACCTTTGCGTATCCTTTCTTTATGCCCTGCTCCCTTATTCTGTGCGATAAAGGTAGTCATTGCATGTCCGATATTCTGCTGGGGGGTGTAGGCGAAATCATCCACTCTGTTGACTGCGGTAAAGGCGGCGATCACACTGACACCCTGGGTGTTGACCATTGACTGTATCATGATCTTCCCCACCTGCAGACACATCTGCTGCAAGGCGCTGGTGGTCCCGTAACTGACGGTCTTTCCCAACAGTCTCCTGTCAAAGACAAACCATCCTTTTCCAAGGCATAACAGAGGAATCCGTTTCTTAATATAAATGCCGCACAGTACACAACAGAGAGCTTCGCTGAGAACAGTGGACACTGCGCTCCCGATAACGCCCCATCGGAAAACCGCTACGAACAGGATATCTCCAAGGACATTCAAGAACGCACTGACGACCAGGAAATACAACGGTGTCTTGCTGTCCCCCAAAGCCCGCATGGTATTGGCCAGGAAATTATAGATAAACGTAAAGACCAGCCCCAGAAAAATGATCCGCAGATATGCCGACGCCTGAGGGATCACCTCTACAGGCACCCTGATCAAGGCAAGTACAAAAGATGAAAGAAAGAGCATCACAAAGGAGAATACAATGGAAAATCCTCCGCCGGCCAACATGGTCGTGCTGATCTGACGCTTCAGTGTATCAAAATCCTCCGCTCCGTATTGGGCACTCATCAGCACACTGGCCCCCATACACATACCGCTGATCAGCAAAATTGCCAGATTCATAATAGGGGTGGAGGTTCCCACTGCCGCCAGTGCTTCTTTTCCCACAAACTTTCCTACAATGACCGAATCCGCCGCATTATAAGTAAGCTGGAACAGATTTCCCAGCACCAAAGGGATGGTGAAGGAGATTAAGGGCAGCACGATCTTTCCTCTGGTCATATTGTCATGGGCTGCCGCCCTTGGGCCTTTCTTTTTATCAGTCACAAAAACGCCTTCTTTCTCAACAAGGTCTTCCGGCCCTATTTTAAGGACATATAGAAGCAAACATGTCCCACACTTCCTCCGGTTCGGCCTTCCCGTTAAATTCTACCAGCACGCCACTGTCATAAAGGACCGCAAATCTCCCCCGGGGAGTGTCCGTATCCCCGCCATCCTCCACTGTCTTCATGCGGGCTTCCACCAGATCGAGCGTCAGATCCCCGGCAAGGAATACGGGATTGTCAAATACCTGCGCATATTCCCGGGGAACCGTATCGCAATAAGGGATCTCATAAAGATGTACATCATACATCTCAGGTTTGGAAATATCCGCCGGTTTTAGACCGGTGCCCTCCGGATTTTTAGCAACTGCATAATAGTCTGTAATATGCAGACAGATATCATCCATCCCTTTCACCCACAAGATTGTCATCTCACGGTAAGAGGCCTCCTCTGCCATACCGCTGATACTCTCCAGTTGATATCCTGCCGGAACATCGGTGGGAAGATAATTTCCAATCATTTCCACTTTCCCGGCCTCCTCCCAGGTAAGTTTCTCCCGCAGGTCCTCTTTGCAGCTTTCTGTTACGCCGACACCGCCTGACATCTGGAAACCTTCATCCACCTGAGCGCTGTCCGTCCCCCCAGCATCGGTTGCCTCCTCCAGGAGATTCTTGCTGTCATAAGCAATCGCATTGCGGGGAACCTCCATGGTTGCGCAATCGGAAGAACCACCCCGCCAGGTTACCATAGTATAGACCCCCAGCGCACAGGCGCCCAACAGCACAAAGGCAAAGCATGCCACCAACGTCTTTCCATAGCGCCAGAAAGGAATCACCTTTTTGGCTGTTACAGTTTTTTCACTCCGGGCTAACAGGGCCTCGTCTACCGATGACAGTGCTTCCATGATGCGAAAAGCTTTGTCTCTTTCTTCATAACTCATAATACGACCCCCTCCTGTTCCAAAAATGCTTTCAGTCTGCCTCTTGTCCGAAACAGGGAAGTCTTCACTGTATTGAGATTCATGTGATAGCGCTCTGCAATATCAGTATATTCCTCTACATACCAGTATCTTCGCAGGAACACATTACAGTCCCGCTCCGGCAGCGTGCCCAGGAATCTGTTGATCGCCCGCTCCAGTTCCGCCGTCTCCACTGCTTCTTCCGTGCTATCCGATGCCGGAATGCATTCCACCAGTTCATCCAATGCCAGTTCCATTTCACCACTTCCTCTTTTTACCGCATTTTTGTGTTTCCATTTATCCAGGGCGAGATTGCGGGTAATGGTCCCCAAAAATATTGCCAGTCTGCTGGGACGCTTGGGCGGAATCACATTCCATGCTCTCAGCCAGGTATCATTGACGCACTCGTCGGAGTCCTCCCTGTCATGCAGGATGCGAAAAGCAATACTGTGGCAGTATCTGCCATAGCTGTGTTCACTTTCCCTGATGGCCTGCTCCTGCCTTGCCCAGTATAGATCCAGTATCTGCGTGTCTTTCACTGATTTATCCTCCGTTCTACGGTCTCGCCTGCTATCCTATCAGACGAAATTTTGGTGCCCGGGTTCTTCCTTTTTTCAAATTTTATGAAAAAGGCGGTCCCAAGGCCGCCTCTTCGCTATCTGTTTACTTTATGATATCCTCCAGCCTGCCGAAGGTATATCCCATTTCTTCCCATTTTTCCAACAGTTCATCCAGGATCTCTCCGTTGGTCTTTGAGGTGTTGTGCAGAAGCACCACCGCTCCCGGATGTATCCTGGACGTCAGTTTTTTTAAAGCCTCCTCATGACTGGGCTGTTTATCCACGTTCCAGTCCACATATGCCAGACTCCAGAAAAAGGTGGAATATCCCAATTCCTGTGCCATCTTCAGATTGGCCGTACTGTATTTTCCCTGCGGCGGACGATAGTACATGGCCATTTCCCGGCCGGTAACTTCCCGGAACAGATCAGACACACTGTCCATCTCTTTCTGGAAGGATGCCCGGTCCGATATAGCCGACATATCCGGGTGGTGGTATGTATGATTGCCTACGGTATGCCCTTCCTCCACCATGCGCTTCACCAGGTCCGGAGCCGATTCCAGATAGTGGCCCACCACAAAGAAGGTGGCAGGCGCATCATGCTTTTTCAAGGCATCCAGGATGGCCTGCGTATTCCCGTTCTCATAACCGCAGTCAAAGGTCAGATAGATGACCTTCTCCCCGTCTTTCCCCACATAATAAGCATCGTACTTTTTCAGTTCAGCCGCCGTAACATTTCCCGTAGGCTGGGAACCTTCCCGGCCAAAGCCAAGCCCCCAATTCTCGGAATGCCGGATCTGCATGGAGGCCGATCCGGCCTCCCGTACCGTTCCTGCAATGGTTCTTCCCAAAAAGAACATGGCCCCCAAAAACAGCACTGTAGTCGCCAGGAAGATCCCTCTTCCGGCATCCTCCTTTTTGGGCTTTTTCCCTTTTGTATCTTCCACCCATTCTGATCTCATATAGTTCCTGCCGTTTTCACAAGATTACTATACTATATGAATATTTTTACCTCTTTATACGAATTCCTCACGCATGGGACTGAAGATATCCAAAAGGATGCCCTCCTCCAGGCACACGCATCCGTGTTCCACCGAGTCCTTTTTCAACATGCTGTCCCCGGCACATACCACTTTTTTCACACCGTCAATGGTAAACTCAAACTTGCCGGATACCACATATGTGATCTGGGTGTGCGGATGATGATGCAGAGCACCTACCGCGCCCTTCTGAAAATGATTCTCCACACACATCAATTCATCTGTGTAGCTTAAGATCTTGCGCTGTACACCCTCTGCACACTGCTGCCCATCAATATCCTGATTAAAATTCCAAACCTGATTCTTTGCTGTCTTCATGTGTCTTTGCCTCTCTTTCCATGATTGATTATAATGCTTGCACGCCGCCTTCCCTTGTTTGCTGTCTTCCCATATAAGCCACCAAAGAAAGGATGCAGACCAGATCGATCAGAAGCACTGCGGCAATAGAACTCATGCCGTAAAAGATCCCCGCCGTCTCTGCGATCTTTCCGATGACGGAAGGCATGATAATGGACCCAAGACTAGCACCGGTCAGAATAAAACTCCATGCCAGGGGGTACTTCTGTATCATATTTCCCGAGGAGGAAACCGTGGTGGGATAGATTCCCGCCATACTGTAGCCAAAGCCCATGATGCCGACCATGATCCACAGAGTACTCCTGCTTAGGATCAGCAAAAGGAAAAAGAGTACCAGACCGATTCCCATGACCACCAAAAGCTTTTCTTTCTTTATTTTAGTAGACAACCAGGCTACTGTCAATCTGCCTGCCAAAATCATGATCCAGAGCACACTGGCCGTGATCTGTGACAAGGATGGAGCAAGCAGCCCTGTATCCTTAAAATAAGTGATCATCCAACCGATGACTCCCTGCTCCGCACACAGATAGAAAAACAGGGTGGCAATACACAGGTAGAACAACGGTTCCTTGAAAAAGCCCATATCGGCTCCCTTTTTGCCGCTCTTTACCACCTTATCCTGTTCTTCCGGTATCAGCAGATACAAAAACCAGCTTACAATGCTCATGACAAACATGAATCCGCAGGCATACACCCAGCCGGCCTCGCTCTTGCGGGTCAGCACCGTCAAAAGAATGGGAAATAAAAATGCCCCTACCGAAAACATGGCATGAAGCCCATTGATGCTCCATGCCTTTCCCGGTGCCAGATAATTGATTTTCATGTTACAGTAATTGCTGGCCGCTCCTCTTGCCAGCCCCGTAAGGAAAAATGCCAGCACCAAAAGGAGATTGCTTCCTCCTGCCAGGATCATACCATAAGAAACGGCAGAAAATGCATTAAAGAACAGAATGCTCTTTTTCCTTCCGATGAGCAACGGCAGTGCACCTGCCGCAAAGCTGGCCACCAGATTTCCCACCGAGTGCATACTCACCAGAAATCCTGCGAAAGCATATTCCAGTCCTCTGGCATCCCGGATAAAGGGAAGCAGGGCCCCGATGGACAGGGCCAGCATTCCGTTGATCATAAATGCGCCGTAGCTGAAATAAAATTGTCTGTTCTGCTCTTTTGTTGCAAAGATCCTCATTCTTAAGGTGCCTCTTTCCTGATATCCTTTATTACCTCATCCGGGATGACAAACTCCACCACGCCCATATACATAGGCGCCACATCGCCTTCGTTGAAATTGATCACCACATTGCCGTCACCATTTACATAGAAGGAAGTCTCATCCGTAATGGACTGAAAATTCCATTCGGGAACATCCTCATCATCCAGCCAGTACATTACATTTTCGTCCTGATCCATCTGCGTGCGCATCTGTTCCTTGATATTGGCGCTGATCACCCCCAGATAATCCGAGCCCTCCAAAAAGAGATCCTTCAGGGCAAGCCGCTCCCCGGTATTTAGATCAATGGTGTAAAAATAGTTCCACTGCATGCCGCTTCCGGCTCCCTGATAACAGATCAGTTTCAAGGTAAAGTAATCTTCTGTGGTGGTGATTACTTCTGATTTTACCATGATATCCTGATATCCGCCATCCATTTCCAGATTTTTTTCAAATTCCTGGATAAATTGCTCTGAGATGGCCTGAATCTCCGCATTGATCTCCTCGGCAGTCTTCTGGATCTTCTCGTCCTTCTCTTCCCCCGGGACCACCACTTCCGGAATCTGCACATCCGCTGTGTTCCTGGGATCACTGTACTGATAATCTCTAAAGGTCACTACCTCCACCAGCCTGCCCAGAATGGGAATATTGCTCATGGCATGAGCCACACCTGCCGAAGTGTTGGGAAGCAGGACAAAGATGGCTGCTGCCGCCGCCACTGCGCCGAAACCTCGGTAAAATACCCTTGTGCGAGCTTTCTTTCTATCCCTTTTTGCCTGCTCCATTCTATTCTTTAAAGCATGGACCTGCTCCCTTGACATCTGCTTTTGTTCGTATTCTCTTTTCATGGCATCTATTCTCTTTCTGTTATCTTCCATTATGCCTGCACCGCCCTTTCATAATCCATTTCCTCCAACTCTATCCGCAGCTTCCGCAATGCCCTGTACAGCCTGCTCTTTACTGTATTCACATTTTCATGCAGGATATCGGCGATCTCTTCCAGCTTCAATTCTTCAAAATACCGAAGTTCTACCACTGCCTTATCCTTCCCGGACAACGTATTCATCACTGCTTCCAGATCAAAATCACGGTACGCATCTTCGATGCCCTCCTCATATTCCGTCTCCTCCAGGGACACCAGATCCCGGCCTCGAAAGGAACTGAATATCTCATTTAACATGATCCGGTACACCCAGGTGGCCGCATATTCTTTCTGCTTAAGGTCCTGACATTTGAGGATCGCCTTATAGGCGCCATTCTGTACAATGTCGCAGGCATCCGCCTCATTATGGACATAGCTGTATGCCAGACGGTAGTACCTGTCATAATTTTCCAGTATCACTTTTTCCACAATTTCTTCTTTACTCAATTTGCCCGCAAAAGCCATGGAAATCTTTTACCTCCTTATCCTCTTTGCTGATTAGACCCACTGCCCTGCCAAAAAGTTTCATACTTCAGATTTTTTCATAACATTTCCGATCAACCCACAAAAAAGATGGAAGGCTCACCTGAGAGCTTTCCATCTTCCTTCCAAGCCGGTCCGGATACTCTGCCCAAAATCGGCCAGACTTCCCGCAATACAGGGAAGTGCCATCACCACATAAGGATACACATATCTGCCCTTGGCCTCCCATATAGCGCTAAACAGGAAGCCGCCTATCAGGATCAGCCCCGGCAGACATGCCAAAGGGGTTTTCTTCCTCACCGCCAGCCGGATGAAATATGCCAACAGTGCAAGATAGGCAACGGACTGACAGCTATTTAAAAAGCTGCTCATCTTCGCCTGGCTTTCCTTTTTGTAGATTTCCTCCACCCACCGGGGCCTTTCTTCAAAATTGTCCGTCATGACAAATACATTGAACGTAGGGTCCGTCCACTGGTTTAAAAGCTTTTCCTTAAAGAAGACCACGGCGTCCGCAGGGTTGTCTGCCCACTCTGAAAATCTTTCCCTGATATTTTCCAGGGCATACGCTTTGGCCACTTCTCCATTCAGCCCGCACTCCTGATACAGATTCCAGTCATAATTATTGTAAGTCCCCTGCCCTTTCCCGGGTTCCGGATTTTCCTGGAGCCCCATGGCCATACAAAGGACAGCCGGCATGCCCTGGTTTAAGCGGGTGCCTTCGTTTCTTTCTATCTGAGACTGCAACAGGGAAGAACTCCCCAGCGCTGCTGCCAAAATCAACAAGGTCATAAAAAGCGCTTTCCAACGCTTATTCTCCAAAAACAGCAGAAACTGTATGATTGCCATGGCGATCCACACAATGATCAAAGCTCCCCGCACAAGATAGGCAAAAGAAACCGACAATACTGTCATCACCCACCAGCCTATCTTTTTTCCCTTTTCCTCTCCCGGCCGGTTATAACCAAGGAAACCCCAGATTGCCAGCAGGGACCCGCAGACTCCCATACTCTCCCCATAGATGAACAGTGCATACAGGGGAAGCGGCAGGAAACACAGGGCACAGATCAGATACCACACCCGTGCCGCTCTCCCAGGAAAAAGCTCTCTTGTGATCCGAAAGCCGGCATAGACGGATATGCCCACACAAACTGCATTGACACTCTGTAACACCTGATAACTGCAAGTGCCAAACAGTCGAAAGAAAAATGCATAAGTCCAAGCAAGCCCCAACTGATAAGGATACACCCGGAAATAGGAATCCAGCATATCCATGTCAAAGCTGCCCTCCACCATCTGGGAAGCTGCCAGATAGACATAGTACTGGTCCGCCTCCGCATAATAGGACACATTATGAACTATAAGAAGCAATATTGCAGGGACCGCCACAGCAATACAGAACACCGCTATGTGCAATGCCTTGTCCGAAAAACCTCTGCACACTTTGTCCAATAACAGAGCAAGCCCCAGCGCTGCCCCTAACGCTGCCAGGTGCAGTCCTATATTGTCCCTCAGGGTGGTGATGATCTCCCATTTGCCCACTGACTTTGTGTAGCTCCAGGCATAAAAGGTCAGGAACAGAAAGATCATCCCCCCCAAAACCGCTATGCAATTTACGCAAAATATCTTAAGCCTTGCCAATCGTTTTCTCCTGCTGTACCCTAAAATCACTCATTTCTTCTTTTATCAGCCGGAATAAAAGCACAAACCACGCAAGCACATACAGCACCTCCCGGTATAGTATATGCTGTGGGCTGCCAAATCATGCCTGCTGGGGATCATCCCGTTCCATGATATCATCCACAAAACAATGGAGCATCCAAGCCTTTTTGAATGGGATCTCCAAATCTTCTTCCGTCCCGCTTTCCACGCAGCGATACAATTCCATCAGCCGGGTCACATACTGATAATTCAGCCAGACTACCATGGCCATGACACAGGCGGCAAGCACAACCCCCGCCACCGGACACACACTTCCCAGATACCATGCACCGATGAGTCCCACGAACATGGAAAACAACACCAGGGTCTCAAACAGAAGCGTTTCTGCGCTGTCCAGCTGGCGGCGGAAAGATTTCCAGATGCTCTTCTTTTTGTCCGGTCCATCCCCTTTCCATTTCACGATGCTGAATACATTCTTTTTCAGCACTCCGTAAAACAAGGTGTAGATCGTATCCTTATTCCGGCACTCCGGCTTGATATTATACATCTGTGTCAGCACCCTGCATGCCATCCAGTATACTTCCTTATAAATGCGATACCTTAGGATCACATGACAGAACATGGCTCCGATGCCGTACATGGCCACGAATGCCAGTGCCTTTGCCCCCTCCCCCACATCCAGGGAAACCACGCTGGGAATCACAAATCCCAGGATAGTAAGGTAAAATGCAATGATCTGATCCCGTTTGGACTGCTGCAACCCCAGCTCCGCAACCGTCTGTTCATAACAGGTTTCCAGATTCATGGAACCTTTCTTGCTGTACATATTCTTCGGAATATTCTCTTTGAGCTTTGCCATAACGACCCCCATCTTTCGTTCTAGTAGGGCAGCTGTGGTAACTCTTCACAGACGATTCCCTTCAGTCTTTCAAAATTCTCCCTGGTATTTGCCGCAATGATTGCTGTAGGACTCTGCAGTGGCAGACCTTTCCGGTACAGACACTCCACATAGCCGCCTGCTTCCCGGATGATGGGAATGGCCCCTGCCACATCCCATGGGAATACCCTGATCTCAAAATAGAGTTCCACCCTTCCCGCTGCCAGATATGCCAGTTCCGTTGCCGCTGAACCCAACCGCCTTAAATCATCCGATTCCCCATAGATCCGCTCAATAATACGAAAACAGGGCTTTGCAAATTTCTTGTCATAAAGGCTCATGGCGGAGCATAAATGAGCATGGGCAAAATCCCGCTCTGACACCCGGATAGGCTTTCCGTTTAAGAAGGCCCCCTTGCCGGCTTCTGCCCAGTACATCTCATCCCGGTAAGGCTGATAGATCACACCGAGAGTCAGCTCCCCCTTCTGCATCAGCCCCACGGAAATAGAACTGATACCAATGTCACGGATAAAATTGGAGGTTCCGTCTATGGGGTCGATGATCCATATATTTTCGCCCTCCACGGGATTTTCCTCATTTTCCTCGCCGAGCACCAGGCTTCCCGGAAGCAGTTCCTGCAAATGCTCTGTCAGATACCTTTGGACATTGACATCTGCATCCGTCACATAATTGGAAGCATTCCCCTTCTGACGGATCTCTTTTCCCTCTATGTTCATCAGACGGCTTGCGTCCTTTACGATCTCTCTGATCTTTTCTATCATAACAGCACCTCGTTACAGAATGATACTCCTATTATACTCCTGAACGCAGGATCATTCAATACTTCCACGCCAACGAAGGTCAGCCCTTCCGGGGACCCTCATGTTCCCCGGGAAACCTCCATAGGGTTCACATGGACCATAATATGCTTGATCTTGGGGAACTCCCGCTCAATATCATCATGTACCTCTTCTGCAATCTCATGGGCCCGCTGTAATGTATAAGAACCATCTACTCCGATCTCGATGTCCACGTAGATCTTGTTGCCAAAAATGCGTGTCTGCAAAAGATCTATGCCCAGTACGTTGCTATTCTTCATGGCACAGTCGTAAATCTGGCGCTCCGTCGCCTCATCGCAGGAATGATCCACCATTTTATCAACGGCATCCTTAAAAATATCATAGGCAGCTTTTACGATAAACCCAAAAATCACCAAGCTGGCAATGGAATCCATAATGGGAAATCCCAGCCTGGCACCCCCGATTCCGATCAAGGCTCCAACAGAAGAAAAAGCGTCGGAGCGATGATGCCAGGCATCCGCCATCAGTGCACTGGAATCGATCCTGTCCGCATTGATCTTGGTGTACCAGAACATGGCCTCCTTGCTGACAATGGACAAGATGGCCGCAATCAGTGCCAGCATGCCGGGCACCTGCAGATCGCTGTAATTCCCACGTACAATATTTTTGAACGCTTCCAGACCAATGCCCAATCCCGTCATAAAAAGGACCATGGACAGAATGATAGCCGCCACACATTCCAGACGTTCATGCCCGTAAGGATGCTCCCTATCAGATTCTTTAGACGCAAGGCGGATGCCGATGATCACCACGATGGTGCTGAACACATCCGATGCCGAATGGACCGCATCGCTGATCATTGCATTAGAGCGTGCCACGATACCCGCCAAAAGCTTCACTACGGAAAGGATGATATTCCCGATGATCGTGACAAAAGACACCCGGTCAGCCACCTTTCTAAAATCATCGTT
This sequence comes from Lachnospiraceae bacterium, assembly GCA_017621075.1. GTDB lineage: Bacteria > Bacillota > Clostridia > Lachnospirales > Lachnospiraceae > Acetatifactor. The sequence goes on along the minus strand of JAGATV010000007.1, from coordinate 2,600 downwards.
CAGTGCCTGATCCGTACTCTTCATAATGCTGTTTTCCTCCATAATCAGTTACCTCCTAAAATATAAGATAGCTCTATGGCACGCAAAATGTGGGATTTCGAGAATTTTATGAAAAAAGAATAAAAGAACACCCACGAATCAGTATTAGCAACTACTGTCCCGTGGATGAAGAATTCCACTGTCACTCATGTGACCCGACTCCATGACATTGATCACGGTCTGCTCAGTTTGTACTGTAGATTGATATGCAGTGCAAAGAGTAGTTAAAGGTTATCATAAAGAATCCCTTTTGTCAACCAGAAACAGACCGCTGTTTTTTCCGTATCAAAATGCTCTCCCATGGATCTGTCAGAAGCGGGGCAAAACATCCCCCACATACAAAAATTTATTTGCCCAAATCGCCATTTCCTGGCTCTCCGCAGACGCCAGCATATAACGATCCCAGGCAATTCACTGTCACCATAATACTGAACAGGATAAAGACAGTATCTGCATTTTTGTTTCTAAACAGAAAGCTTCCCTCATTTTTCTATTATCCCTAGGTGGGGATAGTCACAAAACAGCCTGGCCTGCTTCATTCTCCGTCACAGACTCCTCCGGCAAAACCTCCGGCAATTCTCCGACGACTTCTGTATTGTCAGCCACTCCTTCAGGATCATATTCTCCGCCTTCTTCATCCCACAGGGAATCATATTCTTTCTGCTTTTTCTTCATGGCAGCCATGGTCATTTGTAACTGCTTTACCCTCCCATACAGCTTAGAATCATATTCCATCACTTTCTTTTCATCGGTATACGGGACCTTATCACCGGCACACATTCTGGCTACTGTTGTCATGATCTTCCCCAATGTCGCTGCCATTCCTGTCTCAGGATCTGCCTGCTGCCGCGCCACCTCTGCATTCCAGGCAAGTGCATACTGTTCTACCAGTCCGTCCAGGATCTCCTGATTTTTATTAAATTTTTCATTGGACGCCTCGATCGACAACTGCAAAGAAGCCGCCTCATCAGACCATGCACGGTCCCCGGTGGCTTCAAATTTGGTCAAAGCAGAATCTCTCTGTTTCACGAGACTTCTGGTCTGATCCACCAGTCTTTGCCGATATGCTTGATAAATAGGTATTGCCTCTTTTAATTTCATACGATCATCCCTTTAAGTCTATACGCCTGCCGTGCTTAAGTGCATCCTTCATTTTGGATCTGCCTGGAAAATGTAGCGATTATGCCACCAAAGAACTGAAAATAGATATAGGGAACCTATATCTTAAAAGTACATCTTCCGTGATGTTTTTATGTTGCAAATCCGTTTGCATTGTATTTAGATATATTTATTATCGGAATCCTTCACCGTATTCTTAACCCCATAATAGGTTTATTTCAAAATAAAAGGAGCTTGACTTTGGCAGTCCCTTAACTACGGGTTTTTCATCAGCAGTATTTACAGACACGGCAAATTACCGGCTACAAGGTCCTTCATACTTGAATACACTGCAAGTCAATATTGCCTTCAAAACTTCTTTAGAAAGTCTCTTCAACGGCAACACCTTACATCAACATCGAACAAAAATTTCATTGTTCAGAACGTAAAAAGGCTCCCAAGGAAAACCTTGGAAGCCTTGAACTTACTGTAATTCTATTAATTACTCAATGATAGTAGCAACACGGCCAGAACCTACTGTTCTACCACCTTCACGGTCTGATTTTGCTTATTTAGAAACTTAATTGTTACGGTTTTTGCCGTTTTTTGACTCATATTATGGGTATTTTACCTATTATTTAGCCTTTTTCCGGGGGAAAGTATCAAAAACGTATCACGCTTTTTCGTCCACCTAAGCCACAATATAGCATGGGCGAAAAACAATGTAAATCGGCATTTTTTACAAAAATTTCGATATGATACATATTTCGCAGATTGTGATACACATTTTAGATGGTGTGATACGCGGGTTTATGTATCATGATGCTTATTTTTAACAAAATGGAACTCAGTGTGTTCCATTTTTAATGTGACACAGCACCGGTGTAATACACATTTAAGTAAAAGTACACACGAAAGAGAATTGTGTGTATCATTAGTCAACTGCTAGCCAAACAATTCTTTTTCTTGATTCTTTCTAAAAAATAAGTGTATTTCTTCCTGTTCTTTTGTATTCTCTCCACGCCTCTTCCTTTACCAATTTATATACTTCACTTGCATCAAGCTCTGCGTCCATTTCTTCCATAACCGTTGTAAAGGCATACTCTTTGCCACTTAATAATTGTATCACTTCTACAAGCATCTCTCGTCTACAATTTATCAGCAACTTTCGTATTATTGCAATATCTGATGACTCACAAAATGTTTTCCATTTCTCAGGGTGGTACCGCACAAGCATACTAAATGCATAGTAGCATATATACAAGCTTACAATTTTACTTATCTTTACAATCTTTCCATTAATAGAAATTGCGTTTGTGCAATATATATTTCCATAAATATCATTATATAACACTCGTTTCCCTTTTTCGTCTGAGTAGTTTGCATCAATCCAAATGCACCCTGCACTATCTCCAAACACTATATGAAAACTATTCTGTCCCAGCAAAGAAAAATCTCTATTT
>JAGATV010000061.1 GCA_017621075.1 Lachnospiraceae bacterium | reverse complement strand
TGCATGGGCAGTCTTTTACTTCTGCCCTATATGCCGCCAGAACAGAAGCGGTCTTATGAAACTCTTAATCTTAAGCCACCGCCTTGTCCACGGGTTCTCAAACTTGGGATACTGCTCATTTCTTCCCCACCATTTATGAAAAACAAAGGGTGCATCCACATTCATCACTTCAGGGACCGGATGTTCATGACCAAAGTATTTTGCCACCTCAACAGGTGCATATTTCATGCCTGCTTCCTCAAATTTATGCTTGTTCATACAGCAGAGGAAAATGTCCTCATTGTAGAAGCCGTCCTCGTCCTTCTCCCATTTGAGGTTTGCTTTCCGGGGAAATGCAAGGAACCGCTTGCTGCGCAGGGAGACACTGTTTCCCACCCGGCATAGGTTTCCGTAGATATCGTGATAGCAGTGCTTCGTTCCCGGTAGCGGCACAGGCCAGGGGGAACCGATATAGTCATAATCAAGGAACTCATCCCGCCATTTTTCGGGATGAACCACGAATCCGTCATAATGAACTAAGAGTACATAGTCCGTATCGATGTAATCTGCAAGCTCATAGGCCATCTTGTAGTTAAAGCAGTCAATGTCCGTCAACTTGGAGGTATGCTTGTAGGTGATCCCTTTGGGGAGGGAAAGGGGCTTTCTGTGCGTAATCAGCACCACCTGTCCAAATTCGATTCCCTGCATACTGTACTGCAGTGCCTTTATGGTCTCGTAGATTTTCACACTGGTCATGGCAGCCAGCGTCACATTGGGAAGTTTCAGTTTTTCATTGCCTCTGTTTTCCATCTGTCATACACCTTGCTGCTTTTTCAGTCTTCTGATCACTGCTCTTTCTATTTTTTTCAGATAAAACCACCCGTAAACGCATTTGCTCCGCACAACCTGCATGGCATGTCTCACCTTGCCCGGCCGGATATTTCTGCGGGCGTATTTTTTTGACTTCTTTTTATATTCCTCCAGTTCCTTCCTGCACTCCTCAGCAGTAAACAGCCTGCCTTTTCTGTCCATATAGTGAAATAGGCTGTAGATATTCTGCTCGGAAGCCCAGTAGCCGTCTGATACATTGTGCCTAGCCCAGTATTTTGGGGCAATGATAAACTTGACCGTCTCACTGGTATGGGCCGGCAGACAGGCAAAGGAAGAATTGGAAAGGAGAAGATAGTGGGCATTCTTTAATGTCACATAATCCTTTCCCATATCAAAATGATGGGCTTCTATACCGGGGAGCATTTTGTTTGCCGCCTCAACATCATCCGTCACGATCATAAATTCCATATCGGGACGGATCTTTTTCATCTCCTTCATACCGTTGATCCAGTATTTTTTGTCTATAAACAACTCCGGACTACCTGTGTATTCGCCACCACGCATATTGATAATGCACAGATTTTCCCGACTGTACTCATAGGAATCATACTCAGGTTTTACATGAAGCCATTGCTTTACCTTGTCAAGATATTTGATAAAGTAGGATTCATCCTGCATATTTCCATAAATCAAAGTATTGTCTTCCACCTGATGAATTTTGTCATCCCTGCCGCTGACATAACAGCCATGCTCCATATCATGTCCGGAATTTCCGATATAAAGTCTGGTATCATCATCATAGTACGTCTTGAAATTTTTCTTTTCTTCCTGTGAAATGACATGTCCCAGATCCATATCCATGAAATACATACCACGGTCACTGTGGATATTAACGGCAAAAATTTCCTGTCCGGCAGTTCCGAATTCATATCCGTTTTCCTCCGCAATGGCTTTTGCTGTCACATAGCAAAACAACTGGTTGCCCAGTCCCTGTCCCTTTAAGAACTCTGTTCCGATCATATCCCAATTCCTTCCCTGTAGCCCTTACATCCCACTACAGTGTGGTCTCCACCAGCTTCTCATTTTCCACTTTATAAATAATATCGCACTTTTCGATGGTATTTAAACGGTGCGCAATGATGATCATGGTCTTCTTACCATGGAAGCTGTTTACCGCCTCCATCACCGCCGCTTCCGTATCATTGTCAAGTGCCGAGGTTGCCTCGTCAAACACCAGAATCTCCGGATCGTTGTAAAGAGCTCTGGCAATTCCGATACGCTGTCTCTGTCCTCCGGAAAGGCGGACACCTCTGTCACCGATGGTAGTGTCAAGGCCATCCGGCAGTTCCTCCACAAATTCCTTGAGCTGTGCCTCCGCGAGCACCTCCCAGATTCTCTTATCGTCTATCTTGTCCGCATCGATACCGAACGCAATATTGTCTCTGATGGACTCGTCGATCAGATA
>JAGATV010000060.1 GCA_017621075.1 Lachnospiraceae bacterium | reverse complement strand
TGTAAAAGCAGTAAGGGTATTACAGGATTAAAGATTACAAGAGAGAGAAGGTGCCTTTGTCTACGAAATGGGACAAAGGCATTTTTTTAAGAGCGAGGAAGAGATATGCGGAAGATCGCATTGATTATGGACGGCAGAAAGCGCTTTATCACGGATGCGTGGCCGGCCGGGATCTTACAAAGGCTCCATGAGACGGATGAAGAGGCCAATCTTTATATCTTTAACAGTTCCGGCAACTGGAACAGTGATAAGGATTATAATGCGGGAGAATATAATATCTACAGACTTCCGGATCTTACGGAGTTTGACGGGGTGATACTGGACTTGAACCATATCAGTTCTAAGAAGATCCTGCAGGATGTGGTACAGAGGGTGAAAAAGGCCGGGATTCCGGCGATCTCCATCGGCTTTCCCATAGAGGGACTCTATTATGCGGGGATCGACAATCATACTGAAATGGGGAAGATGATAGGCCACCTTCACGGGGTCCATGGATGTAGCAGTTTCTGGTGCATCATGGGGCCGGAGGACCATTATGAGAGTGCGGAACGTACTAGAAGCTTAAAGGATTATATGACTGAGAAGGGAATCGCATTTTCGGAGGAAGATTTTTGGTACGGAGATCTTGATGTCAAGAGCGGCATGAAAGGGTTCGAGCATCTGTGCGGATGCCATGACGGGCTGCCGGATGCGGTTTTGTGCATCAACGACAATGTGGCGGTAGGAGTCTGTGAGAGTGCCGAAGCCGGGGGATATTCTGTTCCCGGGGATTTTGTCGTGACCGGTTTTGACAATTTTGACCGTGCAGAACACTATATCCCAAGCATTACCACGGTGGAATACAACAGGGAGAAGATTGGGTATCTGTGCGGAGACATCCTGCTGAGATTATGGTCCGGCCAGCAGGTGCCGGATCGCAATTATATTGCCGTGGAACATATTTTCCAGGATAGCTGCGGCTGTGAGCGCAACACGGACAGAAATCTGAAGCAATACTTGAAAAATCAGATCATTGGAAATATCGACAGAACAAAATTCAATGAGGAGGTCCTGTCCCTGCAGGCTAAGATGAACGGCTGTAATACCATAGAGGAGATGATGTGCTGTATCCCCCAATGTATTCCTGCCCTGAAATGCGATGCCGTGTATCTTGTGCTGGATGAGCATATTGAGGACTACAAAAGTGACCTGGAGGAAATCAGTGGGGCAGCCAATATCGCTGATGACGGATTCCTCAGAAAAGGGTATCCTGCCAGGATGAAGGTGTGCTTTGCTTATGAAGAGGAGCAGGGGGAGAATCTGAAAAACAGGGAAGTGACAGGAATCTTCCCCTTGTTCGACTGCGGGGAGAGAGGACGGGATTTCCTGTTTTTGCCGGTGCATTTCGGGATCTATACCATCGGGTATATGGTGATCCGCAATGCCACCTATCTGATGAAAAGGCAATACCTGTTCCAGGTTATGAATGTGTTGACAGGTGCCATGGAAAGCCTTTACAAAAAGGAAAAACTGGAATATCGGAACAGACAGCTCATGGCATTATATATCAAGGACCCTCTCACAGGATTGTATAACAGAAGAGGATATCAGAAGCTGGCAGATAATTATTTCCGGATCATGGGATTGAACGGATATAAGGTATTGGTATGTTTTATCGACATGGACCGCTTAAAATATATCAATGACCATTACGGGCATGAGTATGGGGATATTGCTATCTGCGCTACGGCTAAGGCGATCCTGAAGAACTGTGACAAGGATGCAGTGCCGGCCAGGACCGGAGGGGATGAATTCGTGCTGGTGCAGAGCTTCGTCTCCCAAGAGCGGGTACAGGAGCTGGTCGGAAATATCCGAAGAACATTGGAACAGGAGGCGCAGGCAGGAGAGCTTCCCTTCCCTTTGACTATAAGCGTGGGGGTGGCGGTTGCAGATCCGGACGCACATCGATCTCTGTCAGAGTATGTCAAGGAGGCCGATGCCAGAATGTATGATGAGAAAACAGAGAAGAGGGTGGCCCGCAGGGACTGATAGTTTATGGAATGGAGGGAGTAATGTGAGGACGGCAAAAAAACGGATTGCGTTTTATCTGATCATGATATGCTGTGCTTGTGCTGCCTGCGGTAAAGCAGAAGAAAAGAAACTACAAATCGTATTTCAGTATCAGATGGACTATTGGGATGCCTACGATCTGAGCGGAAGCAGTATACCTGATCAGAAGGAATTTGAAGCCCTTGCCCAAAGCTATATACAGGAAACGGAGAAGCTTCTTGGAATTTCCGGATGGTGGGAGAAAATCAATCCGGGTGCGGATACTTTAATACTGAATCTTTGCATTACAGGGGAGACAGGTTCTGTATCCCGTGCAAGCTATGGGAAAAGAGCGCTTGATAATGAAGTGGAGGCAGGTATCTCTTTGGGCGGAATGGCACTTACAAAATATCATTCCGACGGCTTTCTGGCCCATGAACTGACCCATGTAATGGTGGGCCCTTCTTTTTCCATTTCTTTGGAGGACGGGCTGTGCCAGTATGTGCAAGGGACAATAGGGTTGACCAGCCATATGCCGGGTATGAAGGAAAACGGTATTGCTTTTGAACAATATTTTAAGACTTATCATGAATATTGCAAGATTTCTGCAGAGGAAGGAGCAGCGCCCAAGCCACAGGATATCATTGATTCTGTAGGAAAAGCAGGGCGTCAGTATCCGGAGGGCCCAAGAATGATGTGGATGATGTACAGTGAAAGTTTTGTGCGCTATCTGATATCACAGTACGGAACGGACAGGACAATGGAACTCATTATCGCCGGTGAAGAGGAAGGAGCTTATGAAAAGATCCTGGGAAAAAATCTGACGGAATTGAAAGATGGATGGATAAGCTCGGTAGAAGCTGTGGAACAGCAATATACATGGGAAGAAATAGGGCGGATGGAACAGGAATTTTTGCAAAAATAATTGTTTACATTTCATATCCAATATGCTATACTAAATCAGTATGAGTCAGCCGATGCTCAGATTTGGGACACTCCGACCCGGTCTTGGTGTCAGGCGGTTATCAAAGAATAGGAGGAAACAAAAATGATCTCTAAAGAGAAGAAAACAGCTATCATGAACGAGTATGCAAGAACTCCCGGTGACACAGGTTCACCTGAGGTACAGGTTGCAGTCCTGACCGCAAGAATCCAGGAGCTTACCGAGCACTTAAAGGAGAACCCCAAGGATTATCATTCCCGTCGTGGTATGTTAAAGATGGTAGGTCAGAGACGTGGTCTTTTGGATTACCTGAAGAAGAAGGACATCGAGAGATATCGTTCTCTGCTGGAGAGACTTGGCTTAAGAAAATAAGAAATGTAGGAGCGGAGTGCGTCCGATTTGTTTCGGCACTCCGCTTTTTGTACGAAGTCATAAGCAATTGTGCAACCATGGGATAAGAGGGTTATCGAGATTGCTGAAAAGAGTATGAGATGCGGCCGCAGACAGCGGAGCGGTTCGTGCCGTTTTCAGTAGTTTCGGTTCCTCTGTTCCATAGCAAATAAAACATGGCCGTCAAAGAAGACGGCAGAATGGAGGACATTATGTACCAGAGTTACGAAATGGAACTGGCCGGACGTACCCTGAAGGTTGATATCAACCGTGTGGGTAAACAGGCTAACGGCTGTGCTTTCATGCACTATGGCGACACCACTGTGTTAAGTACCGCAACCGCATCCGAAAAGCCCAGAGAAGGCATCGACTTTTTCCCTCTGAGCGTTGAGTATGAGGAGAAGATGTACGCTGTGGGCAAGATTCCCGGCGGTTTCAACAAGAGAGAGGGCAAGGCAAGCGAGAATGCCATTCTCACAAGCCGTGTCATCGACAGACCTATGAGACCCTTATTCCCCAAGGATTACCGCAATGATGTTACTCTGAACAACATGGTAATGAGCGTTGATCCCAAGTGCCGTCCCGAGCTGGTGGCAATGCTTGGTGCTGCGATCGCAACCTGCATTTCCGATATTCCCTTTGACGGTCCCTGCGCAATGACCCAGATGGGGATGATCGACGGAGAGCTTATAGTGAATCCTTCCCAGGAGCAGTGGAAGATGGGTGATCTGAACCTGACCGTTGCTTCCACCAGAGAGAAAGTCATCATGATCGAAGCAGGTGCCAACGAGGTTCCTGAGGCGAAGATGATCGAAGCGATCTATAAGGCTCATGAGATCAACCAGACTATCATCGCATTCATTGACAAGATCGTGGCTGAGGTGGGAAAGAAGAAGCATGAGTACGAAAGCTGTGCGATCCCGGCAGAAATGTTTGAGGAAATGAAAAAGATCGTTGCGCCGGAAGAGATGGAAACCGCTGTATTTACCGACGACAAGCAGACCCGTGAGGAGAACATCCGCGTGATCACCGAGAAGCTTACAGAAGCTTTTGCTGACAATGAGGAGTGGCTTGCGATCCTGGGCGAGGCTGTATACCAGTATGAAAAGAAGACTGTACGCAAGATGATCTTAAAGGATCACAAGCGTCCTGACGGCCGTGAGATCACCCAGATCCGTCCTTTGGCTGCTGAGGTAGACCTGATTCCCAGAGTTCACGGTTCTGCAATGTTCACCCGTGGACAGACTCAGATCTGCAATGTATGTACCCTGGCTCCCCTGTCCGAGCAGCAGAGACTGGATGGTCTTGATGAGAACGAAGTGAGCAAGAGATATATGCACCACTACAATTTCCCTTCCTACTCCGTTGGTGAGACCAAGCCTTCCCGCGGACCCGGAAGACGTGAGATCGGCCACGGTGCACTGGCGGAGAGAGCATTGATCCCCGTGCTTCCCAGCGAGGAGGAATTCCCTTATGCGATCCGTACCGTATCTGAGACCTTTGAGTCCAACGGATCCACTTCCATGGCTTCTACCTGTGCTTCCTGTATGTCCCTGATG
>JAGATV010000059.1 GCA_017621075.1 Lachnospiraceae bacterium | reverse complement strand
GGACATATTCCATATTGAACATAAAGTCTTCGCACCAGCTGACAGCCGTGTCCATCCTTATATGGTACTCCTCTATAATGGACCGTTTATAGAATTTATTCCAAAGGACACCATAATAAAAATCTGCGGGTTTCTGCATCATGCTTGCAGCATAGCCCATTCTGTCCATCAGACCGTCCTTTTCAATATCCCCCTTCTGTGCAACACGTTCTCCGATCACCCGGTAAAAGTCGGCAATCACCATATCACATGAGTGCTCTGTCACAGTGCGCACGAAAAACTCCGTGGCACCCGAAGCCAGCCAGTCGTCGCTGTCTGCAAATTGCAGATATTCGCCCCCGGCCATGGCGATTCCCTGATTGCGTGTGTCGGAAACCCCGGTATTTTCTTTGTGCAGTACCCGTATCCGCTGATCCTTTTCTGCGAAAGCATCACAGATCCTCCCGGAAGCATCTGTGCTTCCGTCATCCAAAAGCAGCAGTTCAAAATCCTTATAAGACTGATTCAGTATACTGTTTATACATCTCTCGATGGTCTTCTCTGCATTGTAAACCGGCACAATAATACTCACCATTGGCATTTTCTCTAAGTCTCCCTGTAAATTCCTTTATACTGTTTAATATATTTTCTAAAATTAATGATCCGTCTTAACCTCCATGTAACCCCTGCTGTGCTCAGGCTTTGAAAAGGCTCCGGTTCATGCCAAACCGGAGCCTTTTATGTCTAATCCTTTATCAAAATCCTTATACCGGATATGCGCCGTTCTTGGTATCGGCCTGGGTCATATCCACTTTCTCCTGCTGCGCCTGGCGGTATTTGAAGAATTCGGTAGCCACCTGAGGGAACAGTGCATAGGACAGCACATCCTCGTCCTGCTGCTTCCATTCTTTCATCTCGCTCTCCAGCTTATCCATCTCGTTGCCCAGAGTGTCGGCAAAACGTCCGGTCAGCCTGGTCTCGCCGGGAATAACCTTGTCGATAACCTCCTGGCTCATGGGCTTAACGGTCTGGCCGTATTCGCCTCTCAGCACTGCCTTGGTCTCCTTGGTTGCCATCTTATATCTCTCACCCATCAGCACGTTAAACACTGCCTGGGTACCCACGATCTGGGAGGAAGGAGTCACCAGAGGGGGCTCGCCCAGATCCTTACGCACCTGAGGGATCTCCTTGAGCACATCATAGTACTTATCCTCTGCATTCTGCTCCTTTAACTGGCTCACCATGTTGGACAGCATACCGCCGGGTACCTGATACAGCAGGGTCTTGATATCCACACCCATCACCTTGGGATTGAGCAGGCCGTTCTTCAAGCACTCATCCCGGTAAGGACGGAAGTAATCTGCGATCTCCGCCAGCAGATTCTGATCAAAACCGGTATCATAGGGAGTGCCTCTGAAGGTCTCCACCATGACCTCCGTAGCAGGCTGGGAAGTACCCATTGCGAAAGGACTCATGGCGGTATCAATCACATCCACACCGGCCTCTACAGCTTTCAGGTAAGTCATACTTGCCACACCGGAGGTATAGTGGGTATGCAGCTGGATGGGAAGCTTGGTGTTCTCTTTCATGGCTGCAATCAGCTCGGATGCCTTGTAAGGCACCAGCAGGCCTGCCATATCCTTGATACAGATGGAATCCGCACCCATCTCCTCGATCTTCTTGGCCATATCTGCCCAGTACTCCAGAGTATAGGCATCACCCAGGGTATAGGAAAGAGCTACCTGTGCATGGCCTCTGCCTTCCTGCTGCTTCATCTTGTTGGTGGCATCTACTGCCTCCTGCAGATTGGGCAGATAGTTCAGGCAGTCGAAAATACGGATGATATCAATACCGTTGGCGATGGATTTCTGTACGAATGCATCTACCACATCATCTGCATAGGGTCTGTAACCTAAAATATTCTGACCGCGGAAAAGCATCTGCAGCTTGGTCTTCTTGAAACCGTCACGGAGCTTGCGCAGTCTGTCCCAGGGGTCTTCCTTCAGGAATCTTAAGGATGCATCAAAGGTTGCACCGCCCCAGCACTCTACAGAGTGATAGCCGACCTGGTCCATCTTCTCCACAATGGGAAGCATGAACTCGGTGGGCATTCTGGTAGCGATCAGAGACTGATGAGCATCACGTAATATGGTTTCCGTAATTTTAATCGGTTTCTTTACTTGTTCTGACATTTACGAATTTCCTCCATTTAATATTGTCTGTTTTCATTAGGAAAGCAATGCACTTCTTAGAATACACCGAAGATCGCCATAAAGGTTCCCGCTGCAACGGCGGTTCCGATAACGCCGGCTACGTTAGGTCCCATAGCATGCATCAGCAGGAAATTGGTAGGATCTGCCTCTGCACCCACCTTCTGGGATACACGGGCTGCCATAGGCACTGCGGATACGCCTGCGGAACCGATCAGCGGATTTACCTTGCCCTTGGTGGCAATGCACATGAGCTTACCGAACAGCACACCGGCTGCCGTACCAAACATGAATGCGATCAGGCCCAGTGCCACGATCTTTAAGGTATCTGCATTCAAGAATGCTTCTGCACTGGTGGTGGCACCCACAGAAGTACCTAACAGGATAACAACGATGTACATCAATGCATTGGAAGCAGTCTCTGTCAACTGTCTCACCACACCTGACTCCTTGAACAGGTTACCCAGCATGAGCATACCTACCAAAGGTGCGGTTGTGGGAAGGATCAGACATACTACGATAGTAACGATGATGGGGAACAGGATCTTCTCCAGCTTGGAAACGGGACGAAGCTGGCCCATCTTGATCTTTCTTTCCTTTTCGGTTGTGAGCAGCTTCATGATCGGAGGCTGGATGATCGGCACCAGTGACATATAGGAATATGCCGCCACTGCAATAGGGCCTAAGATTGCCGTCTGTCCCAGCTTTCCGGCAAGGAAGATGGATGTTGGTCCATCTGCGCCGCCGATGATGGAGATAGCGGCTGCGGCCTTGTCATTGAAGCCCAGTGCGATAGCACCGAAATATGCCGCAAAGATACCGAACTGCGCTGACGCACCAAGCAGGAAACTCTTGGGGTTGGCAATCAGGGGACCGAAATCGGTCATGGCGCCTACCCCCATGAAGATCAGGGAAGGAAGGATCGCCAGTTCGTCTAATAAGTAAAAGTAATACAATAATCCGCCTGCACCGTTTGCAGCATCTTCCGGATGCATCATGATGTCGGGGTAGATATTTACCAACAGCATACCAAACGCAATGGGAAGAAGGAGCAACGGTTCAAACTCATGACGGATAGCTAAATAAAGGAAAAAGCAAGCAACCGCGATCATGACATAGTTTCCCCAGGTCAGATTGAAGAACGCCGTCTGATGGATCAGGTTGTTCAGCGTAGAAGCTATATATTCCATTTGTTGACCTCCTGTTGTGATTTACCTGTCAAATTCCGATTAGTTCAGGGTTGCAAGTACTGCACCTGCTTCAACAGAGTCACCTACTGCTACGTCAATGCTTGCCACGGTACCGTCCTTAGGTGCCACAACAGGGATCTCCATCTTCATGGCTTCCAGGATCACAACTGCATCGCCGGCCTTTACTGCCTGGCCTACCTTTGCCTCTACCTTGAATACCTTTCCTGCTGCACCTGCTTCGATCTTGACACTTCCTGCTGCACCGCCGGCCTTGGGAGCTGCTGCGGGTGCTGCCTTAGGCGCTGCCTTGGGAGCTGCGGGAGCCTTGGCTGCTACGGGAGCACCGGTAGATGCGCCTTCTTCAACTACTACGTCATATACGTTTCCATTCACGGTAATGGTATAATTCTTCATTTTTTATTCCTCCGAAATATAATTTTATTTTGTTACCTTGCGAATCGAACGAACGACAAAACCGTCCGTGGAAGCAGAACCTTCATAAGCTGCAACCGCTGCTGCGATCACCGCAGCCAGTTCCAGATCATCATTTTCGCCTGCGCTCTCTTCCTGAACCACGATCTGGGCCACTGCATTGTCCACCCCGGTTGTCTTTGGCTGCTTCTTCCCGGAAAAAGCTGCCTGGATCTTGGGGATCAGGCCAAATGCGGAAATAATGAAACTGATTAGGATCAGAACTACAAACACGGTACCCATGCCGATCAGGGTATTCAGTGCCGCCTTCTCCATCAGATCACCCATGGTGGAAATCGGATTTAAAGCTGCAGACTCCATCCTCATGAACATATCGTTGGAGAAGATTACCTCTGCCTCGGCATCCTTCTTCTCGCCGTCGATCTGGACACGCACAATGATCTGGTCATCATCGATCTCTGATCTTGCTTCACCGATCCCGATCACATTGCCCATGGACTCCTTTGCGGAATAGAAGGAAGTGACTGCTGTCTTGAAAGCATAGCCGTCTGCATCAAACCCAAAACTGCTGTAGATCACATAAGCAGTTTCCTCTGCGGTATACTCATCCAGGGCATTCACATTCCCTTCATCCATGAATTCCACCAGAGCCGGGACTACCATCTGGGTCGCATAGCTTTCTGCCAATGCCATCTTTGTCTGTTCATACTCGGTATATGTAACTTCGCTTCCGCAGGCTGTCAGTCCCAAAACGCAGGTAATCATACATATTAAGCTTAAAAATTTCTTCATCTTTATAATCACCCTTTCTAGACTGTTCCGTGTTTTTTATCAGGACGGTCTTCGCGCTTTGTGAATAACATTTCAAATGCACCGATCACATATTTTCTGGTATCGGCAGCATTCACGATCTGGTCCACATATCCTCTCTTGGCAGCATTGGTAACATTCAGGGTCATAGCCTCATACTCGGCTGCCTTCTCACCTATCACATCAGCTCCCTGGCCTTCATACATGATCTTTGCAGCCAGCTTGCTGTCCATGGTGCCAATCTTTGCATCAGGCCATGCCATGGTGATATCGGCACCGATGGCCTTGGAATTCATTGCCACATAAGCAGTGCCAAAAGCCTGTCCCATCACCACGTTCACCTTGGGAACAGTCGCATTTGCAAATGCATAAGTGAGCTTTGCAACGGATTTTGCAATCCATTTTTCGGAGCTTACCGTAGCTTCGTAACCTTTTACATTGGTAAGGGTCAGTACAGGGATACCGAAAGCATCGCAGAAATTGACAAACTCAGCCGCCTTCTCGCTTCCCTTTGCAGTAAGCACCGCATCAAACTTCTCAGCAACCTTGCCTTCTTCGTCGCAGACTTCCGAACGGTTTGCCACTGCACCTACGGTAACACCGTTCAAACGGATGAAACCGGTTACCATCTCTTTTGCATAGCCGGACTTTACTTCAAAGAAATTGTTGTCATCTGCAAGGATGGACAATGCGATGGAGGTATCTCCCACACAGTTTAAAAGCTCAGGGTTCACGCGGTTCAGATCATCACTGCACTCGCCATAGCTTGCATCATCCTCGTTATTTGCAGGCAGGAAACCGATCAGCTCCCTGATCTTTGAAAGTATGGTATCCTCGTCTGCCACCACATCCACGTTGCCGCTCTCCTCCGCCTGGAACTTCGCAGAGGAAGTGTCATTTTTTGTGATAATATTGCCGTCTAATGCATTCGGTGCATTTACGAACAGCTTTGCATTCTTCTCTTCCATGAAAGTGAAGTCAGTCAAAGTAGGGAACAGGCCAAGTCCGCCGCCACAGGTTCCAAAGATTGCTGTGATCTGCGGGATCACTCCGGAAGCCAGGGTCTGCTTTAAGTAGATCTCGCCGAATGCAGCAAGGGCATCAGTTGCCTCCTGCAGTCTCAGTCCTGCACAGTCGATCAGACCGATGACAGGTGCCCCTGTCTTCATTGCCAGATCATAGAGATTCACGATCTTCTTTGCATGCATCTCACCGATGGTACCGTTCAACACGGACGCATCCTGGCTGTAGACATACACAAGATTACCGTCAATGACTCCATAACCGGTGATGACACCGTCAGAAGGAGTCTCGGTGGGTTTCAGATTAAAATCTGTCGTTCTTGCAGTCACAAGTCCGCCGATTTCAACGAAACTGTTGTCATCGAGTAAAGCTGTGATTCTTTGACTCGCTTTTGAAGTAGTACTCATGCTTTCAGTCCTCCATTTATAATAAATAAATCAAAACATAGTAATGCCTGTAGTAGTATACCATAAAAAAAGCAACTCGCAAAGAACGAATTGCATTTTTTTCAAATTTTTACATTTTTTTAGCGCCCTTTATGCTCCCGGCAGATAGACATTCCACAGATATCTGACCATATACGGAAAGTCCTTGGCCTCCACATCTTCCGTCAGGCAAAGGGGAATTTCCTTTAACAGTCTTTCTTCCCCGCTTTCCTGCTTTAAGAAGATGCTCACCTTTCCCACCACATCTCCTTTTCGCACCGGTGCCCGGCATTCCTTTTTCTGCTCGGTCCTGGCCACCACTTCCTCCCCCTCTGCGGTCAAAAGCTGTATCCTCTCCTTCAGTCCTTCTCCCTTTACCGCCACGTTTACCTTTCCATAAGGATCGCCGTCTTTAGAAGCCCCGTTTTTGATCTCCACAGCCTGAAGGGTCACTTCCGGCAAAAACTCCCGGTACGCATAGTGATCCAGTCCGTACTCCATCAATTCTCTGGTATCACTCCACTTGTAAGTCTTGTGGTTGGGCCAGCCGCATCCCAAAAGTGCCACCACATAAGTGCGCTCATCCCGCCTTAAGGAGCCGACATAACAGTAACCTGCCTTGTTGGTAAATCCGGTCTTGCCGGAAAGGGCACCGTCCATCATGTTCAGGAAGGCATTGTGATTGATGCAGGAAAAGTTCCTGCCGTTTTGGGAAAAAGCATACTCCTTTGCCCCGGTGATCTCCAAAAAAAGATCCTGTTTGGAGGACTCCCCGATGCAATAAGACAGGATCCTTGCCAGTTCTGCCGCCGTGGTGCAATGTTCCTTTGTGATGGTCTCCCCGTTTTCCAGGGTGATGGTCTCGGTGGCATCCAGACCGTTGGGGGTGATAAAATAAGTCTGGGTGCAGCCAAGCTCTTCTGCCTTTGCATTCATCAGGTCCGCAAAGGCCGCCACTGCCAGCTTGCTTTCTTCTGCGGTAAACTCCGCCGTATCCTTATTTCTCAGTTCCTTGGGCAGATACCGTTTTCCGATATGCTCTGCCACCGCCACCGCAGAATCGTTGTGAGATTCCAGCATCAGGGAAAACAGAAGATCCCTGATCGGATACCGTTCTCCCTTTTTTAGGTACAGCTTTACCTTGGGCATGCCGGCAGCATAAGCAGACACCGTCACCTCCTCGTCCAGATCCTCCGTCTGTTCCAGAGCCAGGATGCAGGTCATGATCTTGGTGGTGCTTGCCATCGCCAACGGGGTATCCTGATTTTTCCCGTAAAGCACCCGCCCTGAGTCCGCATCCATCAGCACCGCAGCCGTGGCATACAAAGACAGTTCCTCCCCTGCCGCCCGGCCTGTGGTCTCCCGACTGTCTTCCCCGGCAGATACCTGCCCCACTGCCGCTGTCATCAGAAAAAGGGCGCAAAAAAAGCCCCCTATTGTTGTTTTTATCCGCATCCGTCCAATACTTCCGGTTTTTTAACAATATATGAGGCTCTTGTTCTTATTTATTCTAATGTTCCCCCGGATTCTAAATATCCAACTGCATCTGGATCTCCTCTTCCGCCTGCTGTTTAAACTCCTCTAACTGCACAGGGTTTAACTCCGGCAATTCCTCCAGGCTCTTGACGCCAAAACAGCGCAGGAACTGTTCCGTAGTGCCAAACAAAAGTGGCCTGCCCGGCGCCTCCAGGCGCCCCAGCTCCGTGATCAGATCATATTCCAACAGTTTATTGATGGCATGGTCGCAGCTCACACCGCGCACCTTTTCGATCTCCACCCTGGTCACTGGCTGCTTGTATGCGATAATGGAAAGCGTCTCAAGCACGGTATCCGTCAGCACCATCTTTCTGGGAGCCTTGGCGATCTTGATCAGATACTCATACATATCCGATTTGGTACAGAGCTGTACCGCATCGTCAAACCTGGTAAGGACGATCCCTCTGTCCTCTTTCTCATAACGCTCTTCCATGTCTTTTAAGATTGCCTTGGTAGTCCTGACATCCTCTTCAATGACATCCGCCAGTCTGCTTATCTCCACGGACTCGCCCATGGTAAAAAGTACCGCCTCTATCACAGCTTCTGCTTTGGTCCTGTCCATAATCTCCTCTTTCCAACCTTCCCTATATCACATTGGAGGTAATCATGATATCATCAAAAATGTTTTCCTGGCTGATGGTAATCTTGCCGGTCTTCATCATCTCCAGGATGATCAGAAAAGTCACGATGATCTCCATACGGCTTTTCTGCTTTTCCAAAAGCTTGCGGAAACTGAAGCTCTTGTGGGCTCTTGCATAAGCCTCCACATAAAGGCTTTTTTCCTCCATATCGATCTCTTCCTTCTCGATATTGCCATACTGACTCCGGATGGGATCGATCTTGTCCTCCTGCTTCTTTACAATGGATTTGAAGATCTCATGAAGCCTGTTTAGGGTCATGTCCCCGATCAGTTCCTCGTAATCCACCGGCTGCCTGTAGGCCTCCACTTCCCGGGGAAGATGCTGTTCTCTGTACAGATTCCTGGCTGCATCCACCTGTCTGTCCCGAAGTTCAAAAGACATATACTTGTACATCTTGTACTCTAACAGCTTCTGCACCAGTTCTGCTCTGGGATCTTCCTCCTCGCCCTCCTCGTTCACTTCCCTGGGCAGGAGCATCCTGCATTTGATATCTACCAGAGTGGCCGCCATAAGGAGAAATTCGCTCATGACATTCATGTCCCTCTCCTGCATCTGTTTGATATACTCCAGATACTGCTCGGTGATCTCCACAATAGGGATATCATAGATATCTATTTTGTTTTTCTCGATCAGATGGAGCAGCAGGTCTAAGGGGCCTTCAAACGCTTCCAGTTTTACGGGTATCGCCATGTCAATCTTCCTCGAATCTTCTCATCAAAACCTGTTCATTATACCAGATTTTCCCGCTCTTTTCAATTCCTTTGTGCCGGCTCAGTCCTTCGTCCTTTCGTCCGCCAAATCTGCGGCCTCCTGATCCGGCAGAAAGTCGACCACCACAAGTTCCCCGGGGTTAAAGAGCCTTATGGGAATCCGGTGCATTCCCAGCCCTCTGCTCAGGATCATGGTGGATTTCCCTTCCGTAAAGACGCCGCCGTCATACCTGGGAAAGAACCGCACTTTGGGTGACACCACACCCTTTCCCAAAAGGGGAATCCTCACCATACCGCCATGGATATGGCCGGAGCACACCAGGTCTGCCCCCCATTCCGCATACTGGGGGAAATAATCAGGATTGTGTGCCAGAAGCACATTATAAACCGAAGGATCAGCCTGTCCCAGCACGGAATCCAGATAGGCAGCCTCCATGGGCTGCTCCCGGCATCTCCTGTAATAAAATCGGTCGATCTCCAATCCGTAGACAGCAATGCCGTATTCCTGCAGCATCACAGAACTGTTGACCAAGGGGCTGATCCCGGCTTGCTCAAGCGCCTGACTGTACTGCTCTCCCAAACCTTTGTAGGTATCCGGGTAAAGCTTCAGGCGCTGCTCATGATTGCCGTTCCCATAATATACGGGATACTTTTCTGCCAGTTGATTCATCAGACGGACGGCCACATCCGGTTTTTTCCCCGGATGGGCCGTGATCATGTCCCCTGCGACCAGCACCAGATCCGGTTCGCATTCCGCAATGGCCGCAAGGAGCCTCTCATTCTCTTTTCCATATTGCTTATTGTGCAGATCCGCAAGGACCACCGCACGCACCTTCCTGCAAATCTTTCGATCCCGGACCCGGTATCTTCTTACCACAAAGCGGTTGCTGTCATACAGCATGATCCACAAAAGCACAAGGAACGCCACAACAAGTATGGTAATCAGGATATCTGCCATAAACTCTCTCTACTTTCGTCAGCGGGCACCGCTCCGGGCGGTCTGCCCATGATAATACGTCCATGATGCCAAGTGCAGAACCATTATATCATAAACTCCCATCCTGCAAAAGATACCTTCCCCAAATTTTTTTCAGGTAATCCTTATAGAATGCCTTATCCACATCCCCGCCGTACAGGATGGGCACACTCCCTATCTCTGCACCATTTAACAGATATCGTACCCTGCCGGCCTCCGCTCCTTCCTCTACGGGAGCCCTCACACGATCCGGCAGCTCGATCACTTTCTGTATCTGGCTCAGATCATTGTCATCCACATCCAGGTAACGGAATTCTCCTTTATATCTGACAGGAACTTCTTCATCCACGCCGCCCTCCACAGCCAGTGCTGCCAGGGCATCGGTATTTTCATCCACGTAGATATCGCATACGCTGAATCCGAAATTCAGCAATGTGGCAGCATCCTGAAAACGCACCTTATGATCCGGTGCACCCATGACCACCGCGATCAGATCCACCCCGTCCCTGCTGGCCGTTGCCGCAAGGCAGTACTTTGCCTTGCTGGTGGAGCCGGTTTTAAGTCCGGTCGCCCACTGATATTGTTTCAGCAGTTTGTTTGTGCTGTTTAGGGTGAAATTGGTAGTTCCCTGTCTGGTCTCATGGATGATGTCCTCCATCCATATCTGGGTGTAATGAAAGATATCCGGATATTTGGTGGTCAGTTCCCTTGACATGATCGCCACATCCCTTGCAGAGGTATAGTGCTCGTCGGAATCACTGAGCCCGCAGCAGTCCTCAAAATGCGTGTCCTCCATGCCCAGTTCCTTCGCTTTGGCATTCATCATGCCCACAAATGCCGCTTCACTGCCTGCAATATGCTCCGCCACCGCCACGCTGGCATCATTGCCGGAGGCAACTGCAATACATTTGATCATGGTGTCCAGCGTCTGTACCTCCCCCTGGGCCAGAAACACCTGGGACCCGCCCATGGAGCTTGCATACTCGCTGACCACGACCTGATCCTCCAGTTTGATCTTGCCGGCATCCAACTGTTCAAAGGTAAGCAAAAGTGTCATGATCTTGGTGATGCTGGCCGGACTCCGCCTCTCTGTGGAACAGGATTCATAGACCACCCTTCCCGTAGATGCCTCCATCAGGATCACAGAAGGTGCCGATATGGCAAGCTCAGCCTGTACCGGCATCACCGCGCTGCCCCAGGCCAGGGTGCAGGACAATACTGCACTGCAGACTGCCGACAACATCTTTTTTATGTATCTCATAAATAAAATGCCACTCTCCCATGTTCATTCTCTATTACAGAATATGGAAGTGTGGCATTTTATATGCATCGGAAGTCAATACCATCTTGCAATAAAAGAACGATACCGCTCCACGACCTTGTCTCTCTTTTCTTTTAAATTGATCTCAAATACATCCATCAACTGAACAATGTAATCGATCACCACCAGAAACAGGATGACTTTCAGTATCCGGATACCGACGTTCATATCAACGCGATCGATCAGGCTGTACACCGCTCCGTGAAGAAAATAGATAATGCCCAACGCATAAAATCCCCAGGCAACGGTGCTCTCCAGACAGATAATGCCTTGATAATTAAAGGGCTTGTCATTGTAATCCCACCAAAGCTCCCCCAGGAAACGGATCATGCCCTTTCCCACGATAAACTCAAAGAGCGTTGCCAGGAAAGCTCCCAGCAGATAAATTTTGACTGAGTGCCCTTTCAGGGGACTTAAGATCAGATAGCATGCCACTGCCCCAAACCCGTAGATCGGGCAGAAAGGACCTTTGCCAAAGCCTCTGTTGGTCAACTTCCTGTTACAGAACGACATATAGACGGATTCAACGAACCAGCCTAAGATACTGTAGACCACAAATGCTGCCACCAGATGGTAGACGTCGGTTCCGAACATTTCTTTTGTCCACATATTGCTCCACCTCATAAGTTTGCGAAAATTGTAAAGTCCTCGGACGTTACCGGCCAAGGACTTTCACTTCGTATTAGTTATATTTACGTTTTCTTGCTGCTTCAGATTTCTTTTTACGTTTTACGCTTGGCTTCTCGTAATGTTCTCTCTTACGAATCTCCTGCTGGATACCAGCTTTTGCGCAACTTCTCTTGAAGCGACGTAAAGCGCTATCTAAAGTCTCGTTTTCCTTTACGATTACGTTTGACATGATTACACCCGACCTCCCTTCAGTCCCTCTAGTAACATGACTGATTGGGTTATTATTTTTGTACACTTTAACATGCACATATCACATTATATCATAATTATTTCAGCCGTCAACTGTTTTTTTCAGTTTTTTGATTTTTATACAAAATTTCTGCATTATGCCAGTTGACCTTCCAATACCTTTGCAGCCTCTGCAATGGCATCCAAAATTCCCGCAGGATTCTTGCCGCCTGCCTGGGCCATATTGGGGCGCCCGCCGCCGCCACCGCCTACCAGAGCAGCAATGCCTTTGATCAGATTGCCGGCATGGGCACCCTTCTTTACAGCACCGTCAGTCGCCATGGCTATCATATTGACCTTGCCGTCCTGATTGGAAAGGAGCACTACCACGCCTTCTCCCAGCTTGTCCTTCAACTGGTCTCCCAGATCCCTGAGGCCGTTCATATCCACGCCGTCCACACTGGCCGCAAGCAGACTGGTTCCCTTTACTTCCACTACCTGGTCCATGACATCTCCCAGTGCTTCCTTGGCTGCCTTGCTCTTTAAGGACTCGTTCTCGGAGGAAAGGGCCTTCATCTCAGCCAGTATATGTTCACACTTCTCAACCAGGGAAGCCGGCGTGGTCTTCATGACCCTGCTCGCCTCCTCCAGTATCTTTTCCAGATTTTTATAATAGGCGAACACACCATTTCCGGTCAGTGCCTCGATCCTTCTGACACCGGCAGCCACGCCGTTCTCGGAAAGGATCTTGAAGGCTGTGATGGCTCCGGTATTGGCCACATGAGTACCGCCGCAGAATTCCACGGAGAAATCACCCATCTTCACCACGCGCACGGTCTCACCGTACTTTTCGCCAAACAGTGCCATGGCGCCTGTCTTCTTGGCATCCTCAATGTTCATGACCTGTGTCTCTACCGTCAGGTTCTCTGCGATCTTTTCATTGACGATCGCTTCCACCTTTTCAATCTCCTCCGGAGTCATAGCCGCAAAATGGCTGAAGTCAAAACGCAGTCTCTCGCCGTCCACATAGGAACCGCTCTGCTCTACATGGGTGCCAAGCACCTCCCTTAAAGCCTTCTGGAGCAGGTGTGTAGCACTGTGATTCTTACAGGTATCTGCCCTGTTTGCCGCATCTACGGTGAGCGTAGCCACATCACCCACCTTGATCATGCCCCTGGTCACGGTGCCGATATGGCCCACCTTGCCGCCCAATAACTTCACGGTATCCTTTACCTCAAAGGTGCCGTCCTCCACGGTGATCACACCGGTATCTCCGTTCTGTCCGCCCATGGTGGCATAGAAAGGCGTCTCATCCACTATGATCGTACCTACCTGTCCGTCAGTCAGTGCGGATGCCAGCTCGGTCTCGGTGGTGAGCACGGTCACTTTGGAATTGTGCTGTAAGCGGTCATAGCCTACGAACCGGGTAGTGATGGCAGGATCGATGGACTCGTAAACCGTCACGTCGGCACCCATATAATTGGTCACCTTGCGGGCTTTCCTTGCCTTCTCCTTCTGTTCCTTCATGCAGGTGTCAAATCCCGCATGATCGATGGTAAATCCCTTCTCTGCCAGGATCTCCTCGGTCAGATCCACGGGAAATCCGTAAGTGTCATACAGCTTGAATACATTGTCGCCGGAAAGCTGCTTTTCTCCGGTTCTCTTCATATCCTCTTCCATATCTCCCAGGATGCTCAAGCCCTGATCGATGGTCTTGTCAAATTTATCTTCCTCCTGAGTCAGCACATTCAGGATAAAGTCCTTCTTTTCCTCTAACTCCGGATAACCGTCCTTACACTCATTGATAACGGTCTGACTCAAATTTGCCAAAAACTTGCCCTCGATGCCAAGCAGTCTTCCGTGTCTCGCAGCACGGCGGATCAGACGGCGGAGCACATAGCCGCGTCCCTCGTTGGAGGGCATGATGCCATCGCTGATCATAAAGGTGGACGAACGGATATGATCGGTGATCAGACGGATGGAAACATCCTTCGCCTCGTCCTCTTTATAGCTTACCCCTGCAATGGCGCAGATCCTGTCGCGGATAGCTTTCATGGTATCGATATCAAACACGGAATCCACATCCTGCACTACTACAGCCAGACGTTCCAGACCCATGCCGGTATCGATATTCTTCTGTGCCAGCTCCGTATAATTGCCGTGTCCGTCATTGTCGAACTGGGTAAATACGTTATTCCATACTTCCATGAAACGGTCGCAGTCACAGCCCACCTTACAGTCAGGCTTGCCGCAGCCATACTTCTCACCTCTGTCATAATAGATCTCGGAACAGGGACCGCAGGGACCTGCGCCGTGCTCCCAGAAATTGTCGCAGTCACCATTCTCATCACGGTAGAATCTGGTGATCTTCTCCCCGGGCACACCGATCTCCTTTGTCCAGATATCATAAGCCTCATCATCTTCACAATAAATGGAAGGATACAGCCTTTCAGGGTCCATGCCCACCACCTTTGTCAAAAACTCCCAGCTCCAGGCAATGGCCTCATGCTTAAAGTAATCCCCAAAAGAGAAATTGCCCAGCATTTCAAAGAATGTAAGATGTCTTGCAGTCTTGCCCACATTTTCGATATCACCGGTACGCACGCACTTCTGGCAGGTAGTCACCCTGCGTCTGGGCGGGATCTCCTGCCCGGTAAAGTACGGCTTTAAAGGAGCCATACCGGAATTGATGATCAACAGACTGTTGTCATTGTGGGGCACCAGGGAAAAACTCTTCATCTTTAAATGTCCCTTGCTCTCAAAGAAATCAAGGTACATCCTTCTCAATTCGTTTACACCTACGGGTTTCATGATTTTATCCTCCAAAAATAACTATCCTTTAAAATTGCTCATTGCTTCACGAACCAAAGATATTATAGAAGCTATCGGGACCGTTGTCAAACATTTTAGGAATCCTCCCGTTCTCAATCGTCCTCTTCCTCCAGCACCTGGTTCAGCGCTTCCCTGGCATCCTGTATCTCGTCATGATCGCCTCTTCTGAGCGCAGCCTCAAAGGCAGTAATGTAATGGTCCAGCTTTTTCCTGTGGTCTCCCAGCGCCTCCTCATACATCCTCTCTGCCCGAAGCAGCACCAGACGGTTCTCCTCGTAATCCCTGGGCTGGATCTTCAGATACGCAAGTTCTTCCATGCGCTTTTTGATCTCTTCCTCCGTCATCTGATTGTCCTGGCCCTTGATGATCATTTTCTGGGAAAATCCCGTGGAAACCACCTTCACTTCCACCTCCAAAAGAGAATTGATATCGTAGGTGTAGGTCACGTCCACAGCCTCCTGCCCCTTAGGTCCCTTGGGCACATCGATCTCCAGCTCTCCCAGATAAAGATTGTTGCGGGCAAAACGGCTCTCCCCCTGCAATACCCGTACCCGCACCTTATCCTGATTGTCCCGGACCGTATACAGGCGTTCGGTATGGCTGGCGGGGATCACGGTATTCCTCTCGATAATGGGACAGAATCTTCCATCCTCAAATCTGCCCTCCTCGTATTCCACCACTACTTCCGTGCCCAGAGTAAAGGAACATACATCCGTCAGGATGACCTCTTTTACCTCTTCCCTGCGCTCCTTCATGGCTCCCTGTATGGCGGCGCCCAGTGCCACAGCCTCATCGGGATTCATCTTGGTGTCAGGGAATTTCCGAAACAGTCGGATCAAAAAATCCCTGACAATGGAAAGTCTGGTGGCACCACCGATCAACAGCACATCGTCGATATCACTCAACCTAAGTCCCGCGTCCGCAAGGCTTTTCTTTACCGGCTCCCTGATCTTCATAAGCAGCTCTTCACAGGCCTCCTCATATTCCTTTGCCGTGATCTTCTGCTCCTTCACTTCCTCCTGATACAACAGGCTCATGGTCACCGTGCCCTCATCACTGATGCTCCTCTTTGCCTTTTCTGCCTGACGATAAAGGCGTATCTGATCCTTTTCCGTCATATTCTGCAAGGACAGTCCGCTCTTCTGTAAGAACAGTTTTGCCATGACCGCCGTAAAGTCCTCGCCGCCCAGATAATTGTCTCCTGCCACGGCCCTGACCTCCAGGATATTGTGATACAGTTCCAGAATGGAGACATCAAAAGTACCGCCGCCCAAGTCAAATACCAGGAAGCGGGTGTCCTGGGTCTTGTCATACAGCCCGTAAGCCACAGCCGCAGCCGTAGGCTCGGAGATCATGCGCTCCACCTTCAGTCCCGCCAGCTCTCCCGCCCGCTTGGTAGCCTTCCTTCTCTTGTCGTCAAAATACGCCGGGACACTGATCACCGCCTCCGTGATCTCCTCTCCCAGATAGGCTTCCGCATCCTCCTTCAGGGCACGCAGCACCATGCTGGAAAGCTCCTCCGGCTTGAATACACGGCCGCTTAAGGTGTACGCCCGCTCCGTACCCATGCTTCTTTTGAAAGTCTGGGCCACGGAATCCGGATACAGGCTCATGCGTTCCTTGGCAGTCTCCCCCACATATACATTGCCTTCTTCATCCACGCTCACCACGGAAGGCGTCAGATTTTTCCCCAGTCTGTTGGGAATGACCTTTGGCCCTTCCTCCGTAAAATAAGCAATCAAACTATTGGTAGTTCCCAAATCAATTCCTACTATCATCTTTATCCAATCCTTTTATCCTTGCCTCTTGCTGTCTTAGGCTATTTCTTTCCGAACAGACCCTTTAGCTTTGACATCAGTCCCAAATTTGCTGTCGCCTTTTCTTTCTTCTGTACTGCTTTTCCTGTCCCGGAGGCACTTTCACTGCCGGCAGGGCTTTGTATCTTCCTGTCAAATCCCCCGATCTCATACATATGCTTTATAGTAAGCGCATACTCATCCAAAGGCTGCCTTTCCAGGTTTTCTGCCAGCCGCTCCATGGCCTCCTCCTTTTTCCCGCTCTTCATAAGCCACAGTATCCATGCTGCTTCCAGTTCCTTGCAGATACAATAATCACAGTAACGGCAGGCTTCGCTTGCCCTGCCCACCTCCAGGATGGTCTTCATCTCCTCCCCATCCCAGGGCTCCATGTAATAATAGGCATGGAATTCGGTCTGAGCCAGCTGTTTGTCCATATTGTCATAAATCTGCTTTCCGGCGCTCTTTGCCTTCTGCATATACAGGCGCAGCTTTGCCGAAAGCTCCCTGCCCTTTTTCTCATCTCCGCAAATGATGCACATATACACGGCGTCACTCAAAGTCCCGCACATCTTCCACTCCTCGGAGGTGTGCATCCTTTCTTCATAGCTCATGGCCTTTTCATAATACTCCACAGCCCTTAAACCCTCTCCGAACAGGGCATCCTGCCACGCCAGGCGGATATACAGGTTTTTGTATGGTTCATACCCGACAAATTTATTGGCCGAAGTCTGGGAAAGTTCTTTCTCCCAATCCGCCAGAAGGGCTGCCGCCATGGTTTGCTTTCCGGTCAGCTGATAGAGGTTCACAGTCTGATCATACCTTTTCCAGGTATTCTCCTTGTAAGCGGAGGTAAGCAGACTGACGGCCTGATCCACCTCCCCGTTCCTGGCCTTGCACATAGCCAGCCTGGATACATGGTATACATTCTTATAACCGTTGCTTGCCGCAAATTTTTCATAAGCATTGACCGCTTCCTTAAAATTGCCCAACAGAGAATAAAGATCGGCCATATCCGCATAGATGAAATCACTCATTTCCGGATCTCTGTAACGGATAGCCCGCTTGATATAGATCAGCGCCTTCTCATAGTCGCCCATGTACTTATAAGTAAAGCTCAGACCGTTTAAAGCATATGGCTGATGGGGATTCTCCGCCAGTGCTTTCTCAAAATCCGCCTTTGCCTCCTCGTAGTGCCGTGCCGCCCTGTGGAACAGCCCTCTCTCCACCAGCATATAGGTGCCGGGATACCAATAGAGATATTCTGTGAGGCGGGGAAGTCCTTCCTCGTAAGCCTTCATGTCCCCTTTTTCCACGCGGGCAAAATATTCTTTACGGAACGCTTCCAATGCCCGGTCAAGGACCTCAGTCTCCGGGACCTCATGATCCTTCTGATAATTGTAAGCGTCCAGAATGGGGCTCTCAATATTATTCTGCTTTGCCTCATCCAGAATGGCATTCAGATCCTCCGGTCTTTTCAGATCCAGGAATACCTTTGCAATATGCTCATAAGCACGGATATAATTGGGAAAATAGTGGATACACTGGCGTCCTGCCTGCACCACGCCGGAGGCATTCCACTCCCTGCGGTGTACCTCCAGTTCCGTTGCATAAGCCGCATACACCTGATGTTCCTCTGTCAGGATGCGGAGGACTTCCAGACTCTTTTCATATTCCTCCATATCCATGTAGATCTGCGCCTTTTCCAGCAAAAGACCGATATCCTGGGAAGTACCGCTCATCTGTCCGTCGGCTTCCATAATGGCCGCCTCATAATCCTTCCGGCACTCCTCCGGCTTTCTGGTGCTCTTCATGTCGCCCATGGCGCGATGGCACTGCATGCGGATCAGGTGATACTGCCGCACGCGGTCCCTGTCTTTTTCCTTCTCCTCCTCAGGTTCCTCTGAGGCAAGACGCTCCTGAAGGGCCTCCTCCCAGCGCACAGCCATGGCAGCCGCTTTCTCATACTCGGTTTCCTCCATGTACAGCTTGGTAAGCAGTCCCAGATACTCCGACCTGCGATCCTGTGGCACATTTCCCTTTAAAGATTCCACCAGACGGATGCCCTGCTCCACCTTGCCGTCCTGCAGGTAACACCAGCCCAGTTCCAGGGCAGAATGCGCATCCTTCTCGGTGCGGTAATGCATGAGCAGACTCTTTTCCAGCTGGCTGTTCACCTTTGCCAGGATATCCATGAAATCGTCATCCGCCCCGGAAGAAAGTACCTTTTCGGCACACTTCTTTGCTTCCTCAAATTCTCCCTGCTCGTAGTACCATTCCGTCAGGCGCACATTTGCCATATAATGCTTGTCATTGGCTTCCTTTAAACCTTTGTAGATCTCCGCCGCCCGCTCTTTCCTGTCATGGCTCCACAGGATCTCTGCCGCATTATAGCAGACCATGGCATCTGCAGGATAACGCAAAAGCAGCTTTTCCAAATGCCCGACTGCCTCTTCCATCTTTTCCTGTGCCACCAGAAGATGGGCACGGCACACCTCGATCACGGGATGAAAAATATTCAGTTCATCCGCATTTTTTATGTATTCTGCCGCCTGGTCGTACTGCTTTTCCTGCAGGGCGTTCCAGCAACAGTCATAATACCTTAAATACAGATCATAATCAGCCTCCGGGTCTCCTTCAAACTGGGAAAACTCCACATCCTCTCCCCGCTCACATTTGCTGACCACATAATGGATGAAATCCGCCGGGAAAGTCTCCCTGAGTTTCTGTGCGTCCTCTGTGATGTTCAGCTTCTCATCCAGGAGTTTCCACACATCCGTGGGCAGTTTAAAGTTGTCCATGAGGAAACGAAGCAACTTGAATCTGCAATTTTCTTCCTCCTCCAAAGACAGGAAAATATCCTCCTCGAATAATTCCTTCCATTTGTCCGCATCCTGCCTTGTATGGATATTCTTATAGATCCCTGCAGCCTTTTCCACCCAGAGCCCGGAAGGAGTCTCGTCTCTCTCCGGAATCTGATCTTCCTCTGTCCGGGACGCATAAACGCAAGCCTCCTCATAAGCCGCACGGAGCCTCTTGAAACCTTCCGGGTTATCCTCCGGGTTCGTCACCGCCAGTTTTTCCCGATAAGCATTTTTGATCGCTCTCTGATCCTTGGTAACCTCTATTCCCAGCACCTGGAATATTTCTGTCAACTGCATATTTTCTCTCCCTGTCCTTCTCTGCCTTATGCCGCTTCTTTAACACAAAGAGAGCAGAATGACGATTCTGCTCCCTCAAACTCCCATAAGAGCCTCCTTATGGGAAGCCTTTCCACTTAGAAAACAAACTTATCTGCAAAATAAGCGTCCAGCTCCTCGATCCTTACTCGCTCCTGCTCCATGGAATCACGGAACCGTACTGTCACACAGCCGTCTGTCTCAGATTCAAAATCATAAGTCACGCAGAAAGGCGTCCCGATCTCATCCTGACGACGGTATCTCTTTCCGATGTTTCCTCTGTCATCAAATTCACAGTTGTACTTTTTGGACAACTGCGCATAAATCTTCTCCGCGCCCTCATTCAGTTTCTTGCTAAGAGGCAGGATACCGATCTTTACAGGTGCCAATGCAGGATGGAAACGAAGCACGGTGCGCATATCACCGCCCTCTAATTCCTCCTCGTCATAAGCAGCGCACAGGAAAGCCAGCACCACCCGGTCCGCACCCAGGGAAGGCT
This sequence comes from Lachnospiraceae bacterium, assembly GCA_017621075.1. Lineage (GTDB taxonomy): Bacteria > Bacillota > Clostridia > Lachnospirales > Lachnospiraceae > Acetatifactor. The sequence continues at coordinate 57,784 of JAGATV010000059.1, read as the reverse complement.
CAATGACATAAGGTATGTACTTCTCCTTCTTCTCATCATCAAAATAGGACATATCCTCACCGGACACATTCTGATGCTGTGTCAGGTCGTAATCGGTCCTGTCGGCAATACCCCACAGCTCACCCCAACCGAAGGGGAACAAAAATTCAATATCAGTGGTCCCCTTGCTATAGAAGCACAGTTCCTCAGGGGAATGGTCTCTGAGACGGATCTCCTCTTCCTTCATACCCAGGGCAAACAGCCAGTCACGGCAGAAGCCTCTCCAGTACTGGAACCACTCCAGATCCGTACCGGGCTCACAGAAGAACTCTAACTCCATCTGCTCGAATTCTCTGGTGCGGAAGGTAAAGTTGCCGGGAGTGATCTCATTTCTGAAGGACTTGCCGATCTGTCCGATACCGAAGGGAACCTTCTTTCTGGAGGTTCTCTGTACATTCTTAAAGTTCACGAAAATACCCTGGGCAGTCTCAGGCCGCAAGTATACCGTATTCTTGGCATCCTCGGTGACACCCTGGAAGGTTTTGAACATCAGATTGAACTGACGGATATCAGTAAAGTTGTGCTTTCCACAGGTAGGGCAGGGAATGTTGTGTTCCTCCACAAATTCCTTCATCTGCTCCTGGCTCCAGGCATCCACGCTCTCCGTTAAGGCGATCCCGTTCTCCTGGCAGAAATCCTCGATGAGCTTATCCGCACGGAATCTCTCATGGCATTCCTTACAGTCCATCAGAGGATCGGAAAATCCGCCCAGATGACCGCTTGCCACCCAGGTCTGAGGATTCATCAGGATGGCGCAGTCCACACCCACATTATAAGGGTTTTCCTGAACAAACTTCTGCCACCATGCCTTCTTCACATTATTTTTCAGCTCAACGCCCAGGTTGCCGTAATCCCAGGTATTTGCCAGTCCACCGTAGATCTCGGAGCCGGGATATACAAATCCCCTTGCCTTTGCAAGTGCCACGATCTTGTCCATTGTCTTTTCCATAATGATTGTTCTCCATTCTCTCTGATTTCTGTTTATTGGGTACTTCCTTTATGCTCCGTCCCTGCTATTTTGCCATCAGGATGACACAGCTTCCGTCTGTCCCGGTGGTATCCACGCTTCCGTCTGCATTCAGCACTGCACCCTTACTGAGGTAAGCCACTTTATAAGGACAGTATATGAATGCCTTCTCATCCGTGATCAGCACATGCTTCCCGGAAACCTTGGCACCGTCCGCTGCCGCTCCACCCGTCACGCTTTCCAGCGAACCGGCTTCCACGGGATATCCCGCAGAAACAGCCTCTGACACCGTACCGAAAAACAGATCCCCTTCATTGAAGCCGTTAAAGGTATCCGCACTGTCATACTGATAAGAAATGCGCACTCTGGATGTGCCGTCTTCCAAAGTTTCCACCTTTTCCACCACAACAGGAGTGCCGTTCCCCGCAGCATGCTCTGTATTATACGCTGCTGCTTCCTCCATAGCCATGGAAGTCAGCTCTCCGATATCATAATATTCCTTTTCAAAATCACTGACCAGGTAAGCAGCCACTTTTCCGTCCCTGCTTACAGACAATGTATTCACCTCTATATGTTCCGGCAGCTTTGCCTCTCCGCATCCCAGAAGTGCCAGCATGCAGAGCAGGGAACATGCCGCTGCTTTCAGATATCTGCTCATAGGAGTCTCCTTTTCGGAAGATATTTCACACAACATATTAACACAGGGTTTTCAGTATTTCAAGACTTTTGAATGAGTGGTCCATAAAGCGTCTGCAATACTGTGCGGAAACCTGTTGCAGTTCCGCAAGAACGGAGTCTGTCACCGCAAAAGTATATAATTTCTCCACGGGACTCTTTTCTATGTACTGAAGGGCAAACAGGGCCGAATCAGAAAGTTTAAGATCTGCAGGTGCCCCCGGATATTCTCCGTTCACCTGGATGGATTTCAGTTCAAAAATGCATCTGACCAGCTCGTTTTTGAAGGAGGGGGAACACACAGCCCTTAAGGACTGGTACAAAAGCTTTAACATCTGTCTTTCATCATTATTTTCCCGGGTATAATAATCCGCGACCTCGGCAAAATACATCCCGTAACAGGCCCCCACATAATCCGTCATGAGGTCCTCAAAAAAGTTCTGGATCTCAGCCTCTGCCACCGTGTAAGAGTCCCTGCCCCGGTACAGCTTGAAGGTTCCGAAACAGAAAGGGCTGGTAGCCGCAGCCAGACGGCTTCCCGGCTTCCTTGCCCCTCTGGCAAAAGCGGATATCTTCCCTCTTTCTCTGGTGAGCAGACAGACACGCCTGTCATATTCCCCGATAGGTGCCTGTTTCAATATCATTCCTGTCACATATATGAATTCCTGCATAAGGATCTGTCCGGGGTGCTCCTTCCTGTTCTCTTTCTGCCACATTTTCACCGGGCACTGCGGCATGACTCCTGTAGCTTAAGTAATCTTCGATCTTCCCGGTATTCTCAAACTGTTTCCAGTAATTTATGCTCTGCATCTTCGGCTCCCCTATTCTCTTAAGACTGTTATTAGAGTCTGCCGATTTGTGCCTTTCTATGCGTTCCCGTCGATATCTTTTGGATTATATCCATAATTTTTCAAAAGGAAATCACTGTCCCGCCAATCCTTTTTCACCTTCACCCAAAGCTGCAGATTGACTTTCTCATCCAGCATATCCTCGATCTCCGGCCGGGCCAATGAACCGATCTTTTTCAACATCTGCCCGCCCTTTCCGATGATGATCCCCTTGTGGGAATCTCTCTCACAGATAATGGTAGCCTCAATGTCCCAGATCCCCTTGCGGTTCTTCATGCTCTCAATGCTCACTGCAATGCCGTGGGGAATCTCGTCGGAAAGCAGACGCAGTGCTTTCTCTCTGATAAGCTCTGCCACGATCTGGCGCATGGGCTGGTCCGTCACCGTGTCCTCATCATAAAAGGCAGGTCCATAGGGCAGATATTTCAGGATGCACTTTACCAGAGTGTCCGTATTGTCACCCTTTAACGCAGACACGGGCACGATCTCCTGGAAATCCAGCTCTTTTCGGTAGGTATCGATGAAGGTGAGGATCTCTTCTTTCTTGACGGTGTCCGTCTTGTTGATGACCAGGATCACCGGAGTCTTTGTCTTCTTTAACTGTTCTATGATATGGCGCTCTCCCGCTCCGATAAAGGTGGTGGGCTCCACCAGCCACAGGATCACATCCACCTCATTCAAAGTGTGTTCCGCCACATTGACCATATAGTCCCCCAGCTTGTTCTTGGCCTTGTGGATGCCCGGCGTGTCTAAGAACACGATCTGCCCCTCCGGCAGAGTGAGCACCGTCTGGATGCGGTTTCTGGTAGTCTGGGGCTTATTGGAGGTGATGGCGATTTTCTGTCCGATCAGACGGTTCATCAGGGTGGACTTGCCCACGTTGGGCCTTCCGATCAGTGTGACGAATCCCGATTTGTAAGCATTGTTCTCGTTCATGATATTCCTCTTTCTCCTGCATATATGATCCTCATTGAAGTATATCAAATTCCCGGACGTTTGAAAAGAAATTATTTTTGCCCACTGTCCTTCAGGCTTTTTATGATCACATCATAATTTTCCGGCCGGTGGGGAAAGGTACAATCCCTGCACACCTTGATCCTTACCCCCTGTTTTTCCACATATACCGGATTCCCCGGGCACGTTTCTTTATGATACAACGGGCAATAACAGAACAGACAATTAAACGCTTCCAGTCCTGTATGGCAGGGAAAATATCTGCATTCCCTGTTTTCAAAAAAGCGATAGGAATTTTCCATGAACGCTGCCTCCTTATGCATGGGTGCCGCCTTTCCGGTCCCGGTATCGGCATGCCTTTTCCACAAACCTTTTTGCAAATGCCGGATTGGACGGATAATAGAGATGCGGAAACCCCAGCCAATGGTCCTCTCCCGCCATCACACAGGGATACTGCCTGCCGGTAACAGGCTTTATGGCAAGACAGTCGCTTCCGTTATCCGTACTGTCAAAATAGTGGAATTCATGGCCTTTGATCCGTTCTCCGGCCGGCAGGAAGCTGCTCTCTTTCTCTTCCAGCTCGACATAGCCGAAGCGCACAGCCTTTCCCGTATCATAACCGGATGAGGGCAGGACTCCCGCCATGGCGTATCTTCTTCCCTCCGCATCCAAAAGCGCCGTCTGCAGATACAAAAAGCCTCCGCATTCCGCCACTATCGGCATCTTATCCTGCACCGCTTCCCGCAATACTCCGGCCATTTTGGTATTGCTGCCAAGCCTCTCTGCAAAAAGCTCCGGGTACCCTCCTCCTATCAGTATACCACAACACCCCTTGGGAAGTCTCTTATCATGCAGCGGAGAAAAATATTTTATCTTAGCACCGCACTCCTCAAGCAGCCTGAGATTGTCCTCATAATAAAAACAGAAGGCTTCGTCCCTTGCCACGGCAATGACCGGGCGGGCAGTTTCCGGAGTGTTTCCTGCTTTCGGAACATTTCCGCCTTCCAGGGAGCTTTGGGACTTTCCGCCGCCTATAAACTCTTCCGCCCTGCCGGGAAGCTCCTCTGCCCCGGCTGCAATCTGCAGGATCTTTTCCAAGGAGACTGTCTTTTTCAATTCTTCTGCTGCAAGAAGAATCTTTTTCTGAAAATCCGCTACCTCTCCCGGCATTTTCAGCCCAAGATGCCTGTTCTCAAACGCCAGTTCCTTATGTTCCCCGAAATATCCCAGTATATCCGCCTGCAGTTCCGCTTCCAAGATCGGCTTGAGGATCTCATAATAAGACTTACTTATCCTGTTTAAGATCACACCCTGTATGAAATGTCCTCTGTCATACTGCTGGAAACCGGAAAGCAAAGGAACCAGCGACCGTCCCATGCCCTTGGCGTCCACCACCAGGATAATGGGTGTCTTTGTCACCTGTGCCAGATGATAGGAGGAGCCTTCCTCTTTCACACCGCCCAGTCCGTCAAAAAGTCCCATGACACCTTCCAAAACCGCAAAATCCCCCTCTTTCCTGTCCCTTAAGAAAAGCCTTCTGGTGCCTTCCTCCCCGGTAAAAAAGGTATCCAGATTCTTGGACGGCACACCGATGACCTTTTGATGGAACATGGGGTCGATATAGTCCGGTCCGCATTTGTAGGCAAACACCTGCTGTCCCTGTTCCTTCAGCGCCTGTAACAGGGCACAGGTGATCAACGTTTTGCCGCTGCCGCTTTTGGGAGCGGCGATCATGATCCTGTCTATCTTCATTTCCCGCTGCCTTCCTCCCCGTCCGGCACAAAGGTAAAGGAGCAGATCCACACGGGATTTTCCGCCTGCATCATAGAATATCCTCCTGCCTTTTTTGCTCTGCTTGTCTGTAGCTGGAGGATTTCTTCCTCCTGTATCCTAAATTCCGACATTGCCCTATGGATCTCCAAGATGGTCTCTATGGTCACTGCATTGATCACGATGCGCATCTTCGGATTGCGCCCATACAGATATTTCAGGATTTCCTGCAGTCTTCCTTTGCTGCCTCCCAGGAATGCATGGGTGGGAACGGGCAGACCCTCTAGCCCCTCCGGGGCCTCTGCCTCCACCACCGTCAGGTTCAGGGTGCCAAATTTCTCCCGATTCTGTCGGATCAGGGAAACAGCCTCTTTCTTGCGTTCTATGGCATAAACCTGTACTTTGGGGGAAATCCGCGCCAGTTCTACCGCTATGGAGCCGGTGCCGCTTCCGATGTCAAAGACCACGGCCTCCTCCCGAAGCCTCATCTTGCAGATACTGACCTCCCGCACCTCCTCCTTGGTCATGGGCACCTTATCCCGGACAAATTCCTGATCCGGCACTCCGTGTGCCAGGAACCTCCTTTGGAAACCGGTATTTCGGATCAGACAGGTATACAGACCTTCCTCCTCCACATGGAGGCATTCTTCCGGGGACAGACATCTGATCTGCTGCTCCGGATAGGACAGCCGGTATCCCACCGTGACCCGGCATCGGGACAGTCCCCTTTCTGACAGCAATCTCCCTACCTTTCTGACATCCTCTGCCCCGGACAGAAGCAGAAAAGTCTTTTCGTGATGCCTTACCGCATCCAGGATTTCCGCCTGCCATTCCCCGCTTTTTCCGTGAATGCTCTTTATTGCGCTGTCCTGATAGCTTTCTCCCACGCAGGCCGCCAGATAGGCCACGGAAGAAATCCCCGGCAGGATGCGGATCGCTGCGTTCAGCGTCCCGGCATCTACGGCTTCCTTAAGCTGCGTAAACAGTTTCCCGCTTCCGCTGTAAAAACCGCTGTCCCCGGAAAAGAGCACCACTGCCTTCCGCAGACTTTGGGAAACACTTTCTTTTTGGAGTTCCTGCAGATAAGGAATGATCTGGGATGCCATATAATAAGGCTTTTTCTCATATCGGGGGCTGTAATCTTTTATCATCCGCTCTGCCCCCAACAGGATATCCGCCTCCCTGATGGCATCCGATACTTCCCTGGTGAGATTGTCCCGGCTTCCCATGCCGGTCCCCGCAAGGATAATTTCCAACTGTCTCTCTCTAAAGATCCTCTGCCCCAAAAGCTCTGAAAGCCTTTCACAGATCTCCTCAAAGGATTCCCCTTCCTCCTTGGGCCTTCCGATGACAAAGACCGAAATCCCGGCTTTCTTTGCGGCTGCCAGCTTTGCCCCATAGCCTCCCTCTCTTCCGCTCTCCTTGGTCACCAGACAGGAAATGCGGTACTGGTGCAGGATAGCCATGTTCAGTTCCTCCGAAAAAGGCCCCTGCATTGCCAGGATCTGTTTCCCGCAGATCCCTTGTTCCTCACACAGGGCAATGCTTTCCCTGCCGGGCAGCACTCTTACATACAATCTCTTTTTCAGTTCCTCAGAGACACAATAGTCTGACAGGCTGCTGCTCCCTGTGGTCAGAAGGATATTCCCTTGCGTCTGCTCCAGTGCAGCCGCACAGGATTCATGGTTTTCAAACCATACCGGCTGTCCAAGGGACGGCTCCGTCCCTTCTTCCCGTTTTAATCTGTAATAGGCAATATCCGTTTCCGATGCCGCCTCTCTGATATTCTCCGTCACCTCACAGGCGTAAGGATGGGTTGCGTCCACCACCGCCGCAAAGTGATGATCTTCCATAAATCTTTTGATATCCTGTCTGTCCATCCTGCCCTTATGTACCGTTGCCATCGGATGGGCCTTAAGCACGATCTCACCGTATTCCGTGGCCACGCAGACCGTGTGCCGCACGCCGGCGCATGCCAGGCATTCCGACAATCTCCTACCTTCCGTTGTCCCCGCAAACAGCAGTATTTCTCTCAATTTGATACCCCCGCTTCGTAATCAGTTTTCCGTTTATGATTTCAGACCCTGCATTTCCCACAAAGACCGTGGTGAACATATTGACCTTAGCCTCCCTAAGCTCCTGTAAAGTACAGGTTACTGCCCTGGTGCCCTCCCGGCCGATATTTTCCACATAGCCGCAGGCTCTGTCAGGCTCTATGGTCCGAAGAAGGATCTCGCAGGCCCTGGCCAGATAATCCTGCCTCTTGCGGCTTGCCGGATTGTAGATGGCAATGGCAAAGTCACCCTCTGCCGCTGCCTGCAGCCGCCTTGCGATCTTCTCCCATGGCGTGAGCAGATCGCTTAAGCTGATGACGCAGAAATCGTGATTGATGGGAGCGCCCAGCACTGCGGCCCCGCTGCTTGCGGCAGTGATTCCGGGAATGACCACAAGCTCCGTTTCCGGATATCCTTTCCCGATCTCATACATCAAAGATGCCATTCCGTAGATTCCCGCATCCCCGCTGCAGACTAAAGCTACCTGCTTCCCCTTTCCTGCCTCCTCAAAGCATTTCTCGCACCGTTCTGTCTCCTGTTTCATGGGGGTGGGAAAAAACTCCTTGTCCCGGAAACGCTCCCCTAACAGCTCCAGATAGAGAGGGTAGCCGATAATGACATCGGAATCCTCCAGTGCCTGTATGGCCTCCAGAGTCATCATCTCTTCCTTCCCCGGCCCCATTCCCACAATAAAAATCTTAGTACTCATGAAATGTCACCCTCCATTTTCTTTTGGCAACGGCAATAGTCATACCGTCTCCGGCTCTCTTGTGCAGGATCAGTTCCCCTCCTGCTCCGCAGGCCAAAAGTGCCGCCCGCTCACAGACATTGTCCACCCCCACTGTCGCCTTTACAAAAGCAGACTTGGCAAACGCTCCCGGCACCTGCCCAAGCTCCTCTGCGGTATAAGTCAGAAACGGAATCCTGTGTTTCCTGCTCCATGCAAGGAGTCCCGGCTCCTCTCTCTTTTGATCGATGGATGCCAGGGCATAGATCTGACCGGGGGAAATTCCCGCTTCCTGCAGCGTGATGTGGATAAAGTCTGCGATCTCTTTTGGTCCTTTTCCTTTTCTGCATCCCATTCCTATGACATATTCTCTGGGACTTAGGAAAAGTGCTGCGGAAAATCTCTCCGGCTCCCTGGCGATCACCACATCCACAGGCTCTTTGGGCGGATAGGGCACCTGTGCCACCCCCTCAGGCAGCGCCTCCCCTTCCGGCAAGTGCCCCGGCTCTATGGCAAACGTGACCGTTTTTCTATCCAGCACCTTGGCGGACACCTTGGCAATTCCCGGTTTGTTTTTGATGTTCAGGGCGTTTTGCCCGGCAAACAGATCCACCGCAAATTTTCCGTTCCCGTCGGTGGCTGTGGTGATGACGGGTATGGCTCCCAGCTTCCCCGCCAGGGCTTTTGCCAGTTCATTGGCTCCCCCTACATGGCCGGAAAGAATGGGAATGACATATCTGCCTCCGTCATCCATGACAAGCACAGGCACGTCGTGGAGTTTGTCCGTAAGATGAGGGGCCACTGCCCTCACCGCGATCCCGCAGGCTCCGATGAACAGAAGGCCGTTTCCTTCTGTCATCTGCCGCCCGGCCCACTCCCCTGCCTTTTCCCGTAAAGGGTGTACTCTGCCTCCGTCCGTTTCTGTAGTTTCGCTTTCCTTTACTTTTCCTTCCGCCTCTTCCTCCTCATACCCGGAATACCCGGTAAAAAGGGATACTTCATATTCTTCTGTCAGCTCTTTTATCTTCCGGGAAAGAGCCACTCCCTTCCCGGTAAAGCTGATGACTGATAACCTGTTCATTTCCATCTTCCTTTGCCCTTCTGAATCCCGTGGAGAAATCCGCCGCATACAGCCTGGATCTCTGATAGTGTTCGTGGGCAACCGCCTCTCCCACCAACACCAGTGCCGTTTTGGTGATACCATGTTCCTTTGCGGTCTCATAGAGCGTACCCACCGTACACAGATATGCTTCCTCCTCCGGCCAGGTAGCCTTATAGACAAGGGCCGCCGGGGTCTCCTTCCCATAGCCTCCCGCAATGAGCCTCTGTCCCAGCTCTGAAAGCATTCCCGCACTCAGATAGATCGCCATGGACGCCTGATGGGCGGCAAGGCTCTCGATGCTCTCCTTTTGGGGCACCTTGGTCCTGCCGGACATCCTGGTGATGATCAGGGACTGGGATACCTCCGGCAGCGTGTATTCCAGATTTAAGGAGGCCGCCGCCCCAAAGCAGGCACTGACTCCGGGACAGCTCTCATAACAGATCCCCAGCCTGTCCAGTTCGTCCATCTGTTCTCTCACCGCCCCGTAGATACTGGGGTCCCCGGTGTGGAGCCGCACAGTGGTCTCTCCGGCGCTCTCTGCCTGTTCCATCAGTGCGATGATCTCCTCCAGGGTAAGCATGGCACTGTCGTGCAGCCTGCAGCCCACCTTTGCATACTCCAATAGTTGGGGATTTACTAACGATCCCGCATAAATGATCACATCTGCCTGCTGCATAAGCCGCATCCCCCTCACGGTGATCAAATCTGCCGCTCCTGATCCTGCGCCAACAAAATAAACCATTCCTCTGCCCTCCTGCTTCTTGCCAACTCTCCGAATTCGTTGGCATACATGATACAATCCATCTCTATCCGTCCTCCGGAACGCTTTTCCAGATAGTAACAGATCCGTTCCATAACACGGTCCATGACCCCTTCACAGCTTCCCGTTTTTTTCAGAATCCTTACCGCTTCCTCCGTGGCCACGCAATCTAAGATCTGCCGTATCCGATCAGGCTCCACGCCCTCTCTCAACGCAAACGCTGCCAACAGTTCCATTCGGCAGTCTCCTTCCCGTGAATGGGTGTTCATGATGCCGCCGGATATCTTGATCAGCTTGCCGATATGCCCGGTCAGGAGCATTCTGCAAAATCCAAGCTCCACCGCCATGTCAATGGTGTCTCCGATGAAATTGCTGCATTTTACACTTTTGTCCAGATCATATCCATAATGCTGTCTCATGAAATCCAGTCCGTAATTCCCCGGCGAAACAGCCACATAATCATAGCCTTCCGTCCTTCTCTGGGAAAGCTCCGCCCTGATGGTGTCCAGAAGTGCCTGACTGCTCATGGGTTCCACGATTCCCGTGGTCCCCAGAATGGAGATTCCCCCAACGATCCCAAGTCTTGGATTAAAGGTATGCTCTGCCAGCCGCTCGCCCTCCGGCACGGAAATCTCCACAAAGAGGCTCCCTCTGTAGTCCATAAGATCACATACTTCCTCCACCTCTTTTTGGATCATTTCCCTTGGAACATGGTTGATAGCTGCGCTGCCTACCGGCTGATCCAGCCCCGGTCTGGTGACCCTGCCCACACCGGTGCCGCCCTCGATCCTGATCGTGCGCTCCTGCCCTTGCAGGATCCCCACTCTGGCATAAATAAAGGTTCCCGTGGTAATGTCCGGATCGTCCCCTCCGTCCTTCCTGACACCGCAGCTGACCTCCCCTTCCATCCTGCGGATATCTTCCAGTCTGGCAGTATAGGGGATCCCTTTGGGTGTCTCAATGGATATTTCTGTCTTTTCCGTCCCTGAGAGGAGCATATAGGCCGCCGCCTTTGCTGCCGCAGCCGCACAGCTCCCCGTGGTAAATCCGTAACGCATCTGATCTCCTCCCCGGTTTCTCTGTCCGGTTTCTCTGTCCGGTTTCTTCACCTGCCCAGCTCATATAGCAGGGCATTGCAGATCGCCGCCGCTATGTTGCTGCCGCCCTTTCTTCCCCGGTTGATGATGTAGGGCACCTCCGTCTCCATGATCAGCTCCTTGGCGGCTTCCACATTCACAAAGCCCACCGGAACACCGATGATGAAAGCCGGCCTAAAATCCTCCCGGCCCATCAGCTCATAAAGCCGGATCAGCGCTGTGGGCGCATTTCCGATGGCAAAGATCACCGGCTTCTTTAGATCGGCCGCCCTTTCCATACTGACCGCCGCGCGGGTGGTCCCTTTCTCCTTTGCCATCCGTGCCGTCTCCTCCTCTGCCATGAAGCAGTGCACTGTCCCCCCATACCGGGCCAGCACCTTTTTGTTGATCCCCGATAGGGCCATATTGGTGTCCGTCACAATATCCGCCCCCTCCAGGATCAGCGTTTTGGCAATGGAAACCGCATCCTCCGAATAGGTCATGGTATCTGCGTAGTCAAAATCCGCACTGGTGTGGATCACCCGCTTTGTGATCATCTCCTGCTCCTTCGGCAGAGAGATCCCACGCTGTTTTAACTCTTCCGAGATAATGGCAAAACTCCGTTTCTCGATCTCTTCCGGAAGCACATATTCTATCTCCTTCATATCAGTTCTCCTATCGCCTGCAATAGCTTTAAGTTTTCCTCCCTGGTCTTTACCGCAATGCGGAAATATCCTTCGGAAAGGCCCCTGAAATTACTGCAGTCCCTGATCAGGATTCCTTTTTCACACAATCTCTTTCCCAGAGGGATCTGCGTGTGGATCAGGATAAAGTCCGCCTCTGCGGGAAACACCAAAAAACCGGCCTCCTTAAGTCCTCTCTCAAGGAATTCCCTCTCCCTTTGCACCGTTTTCCGCATCTCTTCCAACATGGCATATTCCCGGACACAGGCAGTCCCGGCCCGCTGGGCAAAAACGGAAAGATTCCACTCCGGCAGCTGTCTTTTGATGGATGAAAGCAGTTTCCTGTTGCTGCAAACCAGATATCCCAGCCGCACTCCCGGTATGGCAAAGGTCTTGGTAAATGACCGTATCAGGATCAGATTGTCATATTCCTCTATCCGGGAGACCATGGAGGGAACTTCCCTGCAAAATTCTATAAAACATTCATCCAGCACCACACAGATTCCTTTTTCCCTGCAGTGGCACAATATCTTTTCCAGGAGATAAGACGGTATCAGATTGCCCACGGGATTGTTGGGATTGGCCAAAAACAGAAGGTCCGTTTCCTCATCCAGACACGAAAGCAGTCCCTCCTCCACCCCAAAGTGATTCTCCTGTTTCAGAGGATAATAACAGATTTCTCCCGATCCTGCTGCCGCCGCATACTCATATCCGTAAAAGGACGGAACCGGTATCACTGTCCTTTGGGGCCGCAGCCCGCAAACCACAGCCAAAAAAAGTTCTGAGGCACCGTTTCCCAACAACAGGGACTCCTCTCTGACGGACAGCATCCCTGCCACCGCTCTCTTTAACTGTTCCGCCCAAGGGTCCGGGTAGCACATACACTCATCCACCGCTTCTGTCAGTGCTTTCCTGACCCCCGCAGACATTCCCAACGGATTGATATTCACGGAAAAATCCAATTCCACCTGATTGCGGTAAATATCTCCACCATGTATCATAACGATTTCCTCTATGTCCTCTTTCCTGTGTTTTATGAAAGCCCCTGAATAAGTGCCATCTTCACAATTCCCATAAGCATCAGACAGATCCCCTCGCACAGCCAGGCCGTCATATACAACAGACGGTTGCTTTTCCTGATATCTTCCGGCTCCATCTGGCGGCAGGCATCCCCGATGTATGGTTTCGATACCCGCTTTCCAAAATAACTGGCGTCTCCCCCAAGCCGGATCCCCAGTGCTCCCGCACACACCGCTTCTGTCTGTGCCGAGTTGGGACTTGCGTGTTTTCTGCGGTCCCGCTTATAGATCCGATATGCCCGCTTTTCGTCAAAATCCCTGCCGCACAAAAAGGACGCCGCTACCATGAGATGGGCACTGATTCTTGCCGGAAGAAAATTCACCACATCGTCCAGCTTTGCCGCCGCTCTGCCAAAATACAGATAGCGGTCATTTTTATATCCCACCATGGAATCCATGGTGTTCACCGCCTTATAGAAAAATCCCAGCACAGGCCCTCCCAGTGCCGTATACAGCATGGGAGCAATGACCCCGTCGGAAGTATTTTCCGCCACGGTCTCCACTGCCGCCCGTATGATTCCACCCTCATCCAGACAATCGGTATCCCTGCCCACGATCATGGACACGGCCTTTCTCGCCCCATGGATATCCCCATCCTGCAACTTTTCATAAACCTTTCCGCTCTCCGTCTTAAGGCATTTTACGGCAAGGATCTGATAGGTCATCACCGTCTCGCAAAAAAGCCCCGCCAGAGGATGCACCAGGTAGGAAGCCTCCAGTACGGTGACTGTCATCATCACTGTGAAAAACAGCACCCCGGACACCAGTAATCTGCCCTGCCATACTTCCCGGTTCCCATTTCCCACAGCTTCCTGCGCCGCTTCCTCTTTCCTTCCATCGGATTTTCTCAAAAGCCGCTTTTCCAGGAAAGCGGTCCACTTCCCGATCAGACGGACGGGATGGGGCAGCGTATCAGGGTCTCCCAAGAGCAGGTCCAGAAAAAATCCCAGAAAAAAAGCAACTATATGGTATTCCAATCTTCCCACCTGAAATCTCCCTCCGATTCTGTGAGTCTGCACAGATACACTTCACCGTTTGCCATCCGGTAATCGAAATAATCTCCTCCCAGATATGTGCAAAGCAGCGCCATGATGGTCCCCCCATGCACGACCAGTCCTACCGTCCCCGGAAAACGTCCGGTCCGTTCTTTCTCTTCCCGAAGGTATGCCTTCACCCGCTCAAATCCCTTGTTACAGCGGCGTATAAACGCCTCCCTGCTCTCTCCTTCCGGAAACGCCATCCTTCCGCCACTGTCAATCCACGTCTGATACTGCTTGTCGTCTTTCAGTTCCTCATAATTCTTCCCCTCAAAGGTCCCAAAATCCGTTTCCGTCCATTCCCCGATGATGACAGGATCCATATCGGGATACAGGATAGCAGCCGTCTCCCTGCAGCGGCGCATGGGTCCGGAAAACAACCTGTCCACCCTGGGATATTTTCCATGCTGCCTGAGCTTTTTTCTTCCCTCTTCGGAAAGTTCCTCATCTGTTTGTCCCAGATAACGGTGCTCTTTATTGGATCTTGTCTCTCCATGCCGAATGAACACCAGGGTCATTTTATCTTCTGTCCCAGTCCGCATATCACTCTCACCACTTCCTCTGCATTTTGGGCAAGCTCAACGAGGATTCTCCCAAGCCGCTCTCTATACTCTCTTTCCAAAGCATCCACGGGCACGATGCCATTTCCCACTTCATCACTGATGATGATACAGTCCGGATTCCCTGTGACATATTCCCGAATGACTGCTTCGGGAGCTTCTCCGGCCTCCAGGCGCTCCCGAAACCATATATGGAAACGGTTGATCACAACCGGGGATACCCCCGCTTCATCCTCCCCGGCCAACGTTTCCGCCGCCGGCTTCCCTGTGGGCAGTGTTCCCTCCCACACAGAATCTGCCCCCAAACAATAGTTTTGTAATACATACTTAAGCTTCCCCTGGGCGTATCCGCCGATAATAAGCTTCATCATAAGCCTCCATACGAAATGTATTTTCTGTTAACCTATCCGCTTATCAGCATATTGCAGACAGCAGCCGCCATCATCATGGCGCATTCACAAAGTACCACAAAATAGCCTGACGTATCGCCTGTAACTCCCCCGAACTCCTTCCCTGTGCGGTAACGGTAATACCCAAAAACTGCCAATGCCGTCAATAGTACTGCCGTGCCACAGGTAACAGACCGCCACAGCATGAAGGCGGCGCACAGGATACCCTGAAAGACCAGAGCCCCCAGCACCGTCCCCTTTCTTGCGCTGCCTGCAAACAGCTGTACCATACCCTCCTTTTTGGCCTTTGGGAACACCAGCACACTGATGCCGCTAAGCACCCTGGATAAAAAGAAGCCTGCTGCCGCCACGCTCAATACTTTTCTGTCTGCCACCTCCGAAAAAGCTCCCATGTACACAAGCCCCAAAGCCGCCAGCATGATCACCGAAAAGGCTCCGATATGGGAGTCCTTTAATATTTCCAGTTTCCTTTCCCTGGGCTGATAGGAATGAAACGCATCCATCGTATCCATAAAGCCATCCACATGGAAACCGCCGGTCAAAAGAAGCGGAACCGCAGCACCGATCAGTGCATGGCACAGACTTCCCACCGGGAAGCTTTCACAAAAAATCCCCCATCCGTAAACCAATACGCCGATCACTGCCCCGATCCATGGAAAGAAGCACAGCATATACCGCATATCCTCTTTCTTCCACGGAAATTGGGGCACCGGTATTTTGGAATAAACAGCAAAGGCGATAAAAAACGATTTGAGCACCGTCATCTGTATTCTCCCTTCTTAAGTACCACAGGAATCCCCGCCACTACTTCTATGACTACATCTGCCATAGCCGCCAAAGTGCTGTTCACCGAAGCCAGCGCCTCCATATATTCCCTGGTGGACTTTTCATAAAGAATGCCGTCCTCAAAGACATTGTTGGTCACGATGACAAACACCTCCAGTTCTTTCTGCAGTTTCCCGATCCCCTGCAGGATCTGATCCGCCGCCTGCTTTCCCGAAACCCGCACACTGCCTCCGAACATTTCATTGGCGGTCAGATTGGACATGCACTCAAGCAGGGCTGACTTCCTGCCGGGCTTCATCCTTTCCAATGCCTCCTCAATGGAGAAAGGCTGTTCTATGGTGACAAAGCCTTTCCCTTTCCTCAGCTCTCTATGACGCTCCACCTTCCGTCTGCCATCCTCGTCAAAGACCTGCATGGTGGCAAGATAGTATTTGGGCATCCCTTTGGAAACAGCATCTATATAACTTTCCGCATAAGAAGACTTCCCGCTTCCGCTGCCTCCCGTGATCAATATAAGCATCCTTACGAAAACCTCTTGTATCTTTCTATTGCCATATCTTCAAAAGTAGTTCCGCCATGGTAGACAGCCAATGCCACATCTAAAAGCGCCATCATCATGACTGCTCCCGTTCCTTCTCCCAAAGCAAGTTCACCGTCGATCACCGGGTCCAGTCCCAGACGTTTTAGGATACGGGGCATGGCCGGTTCTTTGCCTTTATGGGACGCAATGAGAAATTCCCTGCATCCGGGCAGCAGTTCTTCTGCCACCAGCGCAGCCACAAGACTGATCACACCGTCCAGTACGATGGGGATATGATACAGGGCTCCGCCCATACACACCCCGACAAGCCCTGCAATATCCAGCCCGCCCACGGTAGCAAGCACCTTTAAGGCATCTGCGTCCCGCAGCCCGTAATGTGCAACGGCCTCTTCGATCACCCGGCACTTTCTGGCAAGTCCCTCGTCGTCAAGCCCTGCCCCCCGCCCGGTCATCTCCCCGGCTTCACATTGTAAGAGTGCCGCCGCAACAGCGCTGCTGGTGGTGGTATTTCCAATGCCCATCTCCCCGGTGGCAATCATATGATACCCTTTGGCCTTGCAGTCCGCTGCCATCTGTATCCCTACAAAAATGGCATGTATGGCCTCTTCCTCCGTCATAGCCGGTTCCCTTTTAAAATTCCGGGTGCCGCATCTGATCTTTTTCTGTACCACCCCCTCAATGGGCTCTCTGCAATTGATTCCGATATCCACAGGTATGGTGTCGGCACCGATCACAGACGCCATCTTTCCCACGGAAGTATCCCTCTGCGCCATTCCTTCCGCCACCACTTTGGTGATCTCCTGCCCGGACTGGCTGACGCCTTCCTCCACGATGCCGTTATCCGCACACATGATGACCACCGCTTTCCTGGAAATATCGATCCGGGGAGTTCCTGCAATGGCGCCGATCCCGGCGATCAGCTTTTCAAACTTTCCCAGACCATCAAGAGGCTTGGATACCCTATCCCAGTTTTCCTGTACCTGCCTTCGGATCTTTTCATCCGGTGCTTTGACTTGTAGTCCGGACAAAGCCTCCCTGGTATACTTATTACTGCTTTGCTTCTCTGAGCATTCCATAAACTGCCTCCATATCCAGGGATGCCCTGAGGATATCCGCCAGTTTGTCATACTGTCTTTCTTTCCATTCCCCGTAATCAGGCGTCTGCCCTTCCTGGAAGGGCACTCCCTTTTGTTCCGCCAGACATCTTACCGTGGCAGCCGCGATGTTTCCCTTGTCAAACAGACCATGCACATAAGTGCCGTAGATCCTTTGACTTTCCTCCGTGACGATTGTCTGCAATGCCGTTCCTTCCTCATCGAAAGATGCGGCATCTTTACAGTATTGCGTCTGTCCCACATGGATCTCGTATCCCTCATAATCCATTCCGGACAGCCCGGAAAAAATGCCTTTTATCTGTTCCAGCCTGCCTTTTACCTGGCATCTGGTCTTTTCCCTTTTTAAGACCGTGGCAACGGGCAGAAGCTCCATTCCCCGCATGCTCCCCCCTTCTTCCACGCCTTCCGGATCTTCTATGCGCAGTCCCAGCATCTGATAACCGCCACAGATACCAAATACCGGGATCTCTTCCGAAAGCTTCTTTACCGCCGTCTCCAGACCGTTCTGCCGCATCCACTTCAGATCCCCCATGGTATTCTTGCTTCCGGGCAGAAAGATCAAATCCGGGCGATGCAGTTCCCCACCGATGCAACATAGCGGACGCTCACCCCCGTCTGCTGTTCAAACACATTAAAATCCGTAAAATTGGATATTCTGGGATAACGGATGACCGCAATATCAATAGCATCCGCTTCCTTCTTTCCAAAACGCTCCGTCAAGCTGTCCTCATCCTCCAAGTTCAGTTCCATATACGGGATGACGCCCATGACCGGAATGTTTCCCCGCTTTTCAAGCATCCCGATCCCCGGATCAAGAATCGATTTGTCCCCTCGGAATTTATTAATGAGCAGCCCTTTCACCCTCTTGCGTTCCGCTTCGGTGAGCAACATCAGTGTCCCCAAAAGCTGGGCAAAGACACCGCCCCTGTCGATATCTCCCACAAGGAGCACCGGGGCATCCACCAGCTCAGCCATGCCCATATTCACGATATCATTTTCTTTCAGATTAATCTCCGCCGGGCTTCCGGCCCCCTCTATGACAATGATATCCGCCATCTCTTCCAGCTTGCGGAACGCTTTTCTAATATCGGGCACCAGATTCTTTTTGTATGCAAAATATTCCGCAGCCTGCATATTGCCCAGGACTTCTCCGTTTACGATGACCTGGGAGCCTGTATGATTGGTGGGTTTTAGCAGGATGGGATTCATGCAGACCAGGGGCTTTATGCCTGACGCCTCCGCCTGCATCACCTGTGCCCGCCCCATTTCCAGTCCCTCCTTTGTGATATAGGAGTTCAGCGCCATATTCTGGGACTTAAAGGGAGCCACTTTATATCCGTCCTGCTTAAAGATCCTGCAAAGCCCGGCTGTCAAAAGGCTTTTTCCCACATTGGACATGGTTCCCTGTATCATGATTACCTTTGCCATGCTAACTTTTCTCCTCATAAGCCATGATCAGTTCTTTCCCCGTCTGCACCGCATACTCTGCCAGTTCCCGGTTGGCGGCCTCGAAAGAACCGAATCTTTCCCGGCAGCAGATCACAGTCCTACAGGCGTCTATCTGCTTCTTTGCCTCCTTTAAAAGAGCCTCTTCCACCGCTTCAAAGGCACCTGCCGCAAAAACATTTTGTGCCAGTGCCTTTGCCACGGGATAATCCAGGTCGTTGTCAAAAAGAATGCCCGTAAAGAACGCCCTGTCCTGTCTCTGCAGCCTTCGGTAAACCATTCTTCCGCTTCCACCCCCTGCGATCACAAAGATATCCGCCTTTCCTTTCGGAGCTTCCAGTTCCATATTCCCGTTTTCTTCGTCAAAACTTCCCGATGAGATGTGAAAAAGATGGCGAAGATATCCCGCTTTAAAAATTTCCTCCGGAGTTCCGAAACGGTCCACATATTTTCCGTCCAGACATAGTACCTTGTCCGAAATCCTTTCCGCCAACTCCAGCTCATGCAGGGACATGATGACGGTAAGCCCCTTTTCCCGGCACATTTGTTGTAAAAGAGATAGAAATTCCAGCTTATATCTTACGTCCAGATAGGAGGTGGGTTCGTCCAATATAATGATCTCAGGCTCCTGACACACAGCCCGTGCCAGCATGACTCTCTGCCTCTGTCCGTCACTGACCTGTGTAAAATCCCGGTCTTTGATATCCATTATCCGTATCAGTTCCATGGCCTTTCTCACTACCTGGCGATCCGTTTCCGACAGAAGTCCAAACCTTCCCGTATAAGGATAGCGTCCGGTTGCCACCACATCTTCGCAGGTCATCAGCTCTGCCTTTAGTTTCTCCGTAAACATCACTGCCATTTTCCGGGACAGCTCCCCGCCGGACATTTTCTGCAGGCTTTGTCCGTCCAGAAAGATCACTCCTCCAATCAGGGAAAGCTGTCTTGCAATACTTTTTAAGACCGTGGATTTTCCCACACCGTTAGGACCGATCAGCGTCAGTATCTGCCCTTTTTTAAGAGAAATCTCTATGTCACTGATCAAAGGACGCCCCTGATAACCGACGCTCATTTTCTTTGCCTCGAAATAGTACTCCATCAGACCGCCCTCTCCTTCTTGTGCTTTACCATGATCCATAACACTACCGGGGCTCCGAAAATTGCCGTTACCGTACTGATGCCAAGCTCCGTGGGAGCAAATAAGTTTCTTGCCAGCAGATCACAGAACAGGCAGAAAACGCTTCCTCCCAAAAAGCAGGCAGGTATCATCAGGATCGGCTTTGCAGTTCCCAAAAGACTTTTTACCAGCTGGGGCACTGCGATTCCCACAAAGGAGATGGGACCTGCATAAGCCACGATACAGGCTGACAGAAGGCTGGATAAGACGATCATGGCAATCCTTAGACCCCTTATGTGTATCCCCATATTCCTTGCATATCCCTCGCCGAGCTGATAGGCACTCAGCGGTTTGGAAAACAAAAAGACAATCAGAAAGGTGAGAAACACCACAACTGTCATTGCCTTTGCATGCTCCCATGTCATCCCTGAAAAGCTTCCCTGGGACCAGCTGTGGAGATTTATAATGTCCGCATCATCGGCAAAGGTCACTACCAGCTCCGTAACCGCAGAACAGATATACCCGATCATGACCCCGCTGACAATGAGCGTTGACATATTGTTCACCTTGTGCGACATCAAAAGAACAAAGCCCATGGAGAGCATCGCCCCTGAAAAAGCCGCCAGAATGAGAGCTGCAGAACTGACTCTTATGGACCTCTCAAGCAGAAATATCATGACCAGTGCAACGATCATTTTGGCCCCGGAGGAAATGCCCAGGATGAAGGGACCCGCAATGGGATTATGAAAAAAGGTCTGCAAAAGATATCCCGCAAGTGCCAATGCGCCGCCAAGTATCATGGCCGACACTGCCCTGGGGAACCGGATATCCCAGACTATCCTCTGGACGGTCTTATCTGTTTCCCTGCCCATCAGACATCTTTCGATATCCGCTAATGAAATTTCCACACTGCCCATGCAGATATTGCAGATAAGAAATATGATCACACTGATACCGAGCAATAGGAATACTCCCAGATATCTTACTTTTCGGTTCTGCTGCCACCTCATACCTTCCTCCTATTCCAATCGAAAAAGATATTTCATTTCCTTTTGCTCTTCTTCCTCTTCCGAAAGCATATTGTGCATATCCTCTATCAAAAAGCCGATGGACATGGACTGCTGATACAGATCGTTGGTCGTACAAAAGACATTCCCTTCCTGCACTGCCTTGAAATCCCCAAGAAGCTCACTCTTTTCCAACAACTCATCCAATGAGGCTACGCCTCCGTCTATTGCACTGTTATAAATGAGGAAATCGGCATCCTTGGCAGTTCGATAGAACTCTTCCATCTGTATATTCATGGTAGACTGCCTTGTGCCTTGTTCCCCAAGCTCATCAAAAACATATCTGCCCCCCGCAAGCTCTATCATTTTGGGCACATAATCGGAGGTGGTCCTCACCTGAACCATGCCTCCTGCGGTAATAAAAAAGAAAGCTACGGTTTTATCCGTCTTTTCTTCTGCGGACACGCGCTCCAGGATCACTGCCTGTTCCTCGAAGATTTCCTCCGCCTGTTCTTCTTTGCCCAGAAGCGCCCCATAGAACTTTATCCATTCCACCCGTCCTAACGGATGAGATTCATAACTGGAATAGTCGATCATAACCGGTATCCCGAAGCCCTCCAGCTTTTCCGCCACCTCAGGGGAATGGGAAATCATCCTATTTTCAATGGCAAGGGAACAATCTTTAGAAAGGATCAGTTCATAATCCGGCTTATTATACTTTCCGGCATAGACCATCTCCCCTTTTTCCATGGCCGTCCTTGCTTCCTCCAGATACCACCCGTCCGCCTCCTGACCGGAAAGGCTGATGGCATCCAGAGCATCCAGTTCAGAAAACATGTTCATGGCCGCTGTTGCCACCAGATAAAGATCCTTTATGGGACGTTGTAAGATCACAATGTCCTCCTCCAGACCCACGGGTGCCTCTTTGCCTTCGGGAACCACCAGGAACCTGCTTTCGTCCATAATGGTCAATAGCGTATAACCGCCCTCATAATAATCCACAGAAAAATTTTCCGCATAAGCAAGTTCCATGCTGCTTTCATATCGGAATGCCGTTTTCATGTTTTCATTCCCTGCCACGGCTTCCGGACCGGGATCCAAAGCAGAAGCAGGACTGCCACAGCTGCACTGCCCCAACAGTCCTGTCAAAAGCAGGGAACATATCGTTACCGCTTTTTTTCTTCCGTTCATATAAAAGTCCTCTTATTCTGCCGCCTTCATGGTCTCTGAGTGGAACGTAAGTGTATATTCGATCTCATGAGGCTTGCTCATTGCTATGGTATCTCCGATCACAGGCATCTCTTCATCATATACCGACACCGGAATTTCAAATACGGAATTGCCCTCCGTGTTCACCGGCAGATATTTTTCTCCATCTACCAGCATGTAGTCATAGTTTGGACTGCTCCACTCTATGGTTGCAACTGCCGTGCCCCCTGTTACGGTGATTGTCGCAGGTGAAACGATGGTTGTCTTCCCGCTTCCGCCGCCAAGGGTCACGTCTATAGTATACATACCGTCCTCAGCCATCCCTTCCAAAGCGGATGCAGAAAGGAAAGTGAGCTGGCGGTCATACCATTCTTCTTTCTTTTTGCTGAAGGCAGCACAGTCAATGGGCTGATCCAATGCCTCCACCGGTATGGTATAGGTATAAGCGCCGTCTGCATCCTCCACATAAGGAATACATTCGAATTCCTCTGCCGATGCCGCCTGCTCTGCCGTACCCATGTAGAGCTTGGAATAGCCCGTGCCGCCCAGTGTAATGACAGCCGTCATATTTCCGTCAGCTACCGTCAGTTCTGCTTTTTCCACCCGGAACATGGAGGAACTGGACTCTACGGTTATCTGATAGGTTCCGTTTCCAAGATTACCGGAAGCTGCCCGGCTGCTTTCTTCTTCCCCTATGATTTCGGCAGGGCTCTTTCCTGCGGAAAAAGCCGTCCGGGTATGGGCCACATAGATTTCCCGGATATCCGGGATCTGTCCCAAACCTTCTATGATGCACTCTACCTCATAGCCTTCCTCTTCCAGCATGGTTTTCCAGGAATCCTCCTCTGCACCTGCCATATCATTGTTTGCGTGATCTCCCGCAACAACCATCAGGGGCTGCAGAATCACCCGCTTATAAGTTCCCTTGGCTGCAAGGGCCGCTATCACATCCTCAATAGAAGGGGACGCTTCCACCGTGCCAATATAATAATTGTCATAACCGCTCTGTGTCAGCTTATCCTGGAGTTTTGCGTAAACCTCATTGGACGCCGCTTCCGTTCCATGTCCCATAAAGCAGATAGCGGTCTCCCCATCATCATATGACGCAGTCTTCTCCGTAATTGCCTTGATCACTGCCTCAAAATCGGCATCATCTGACAACAGGGGCTCTGCCAGTGCGATCTTGTCAAACCTGTCCTGGTAATCTG
This sequence comes from Lachnospiraceae bacterium, assembly GCA_017621075.1. GTDB lineage: Bacteria > Bacillota > Clostridia > Lachnospirales > Lachnospiraceae > Acetatifactor. The sequence continues at coordinate 34,614 of JAGATV010000059.1, read as the reverse complement.
CCAGAGCCTTTACAAGATCATGATACTCATACCCATCCATCAGATGAGTGGGCTGTACCGTCAATTCCCTGATACCGTCCGCTACAGCTCTGTCCAAAGCCTGCTCCACATTGTCGATTTCCAGTCCGTCACGTTCTTTCAGCTTGTCAATGATGATCTGGCTGGTAAAAGCCCTGCGGACCTCATATTCCGGAAATGCCTCCGCAATGGCCTCCTCAACGGCGCCAATGGTAAGATCCCTGCTGTCATTGTAGCTGGTGCCGAAGCTTACTACCAGAATCGCAGCATCACTCTTTTTCTGCTCCTTGTCCGCTGTGGTTTGTGTTTCCTCCGTGCCGGATACCGGGCTCTCAAGCTGCACTGTCCCGTCTGTCTTTAATGCGGGATCTTCGTTACCGCAGGCCGCCAGACAGCACATACTGAACAGAGCTGCCAACATTACTACCAATTGTCTCTTCATTCTTTCCTCGTTTCTGCAGTTTTCCTGCCATTTAACATTTTGATCAAATATGTAAGTTCCTACAGAAACGATGCTGATCCTTCTCATGATTGCACAACAAAAAGAAAAACCCTTTCCTGTTACAGGTAAAGGGTTTATACACAAAACAAATCTGCCGAAAGCCGCATTTCCCGAAAGATGAGTCCATCACAGGAAAACCTGCTTTTGCAAATTCATGTACAACCAGTTACTCGTGGTCTGAAACAAATGTTTCTGTACAACAGTCAGGCAGGTCTCCCGGCTTATAGATCAACGCATGGGCCATCTTCCCAGTTTCCCAGTGATATATCGGCTTCTGCTCCCTAATTACGGTGACGAGTTCGCACAGGATCTGCACCTGTTTCCCTTTTCACCGGAACCAATCGCAATGTATTGTTCCGACACCTGACTGTTACATATTCAATTGAAAATAAGTATATCACATTTTCATGACAGATTCAACCAATTCTTTCTGTCAATATTACTGCTGTTGCTGGTTCTGCTGCTGTGTCTGCTGCGCCTGTTGCTTTTGCATCATTTCCAGCTTCTTTGCTTTCTTCTTTTTAGAGTGCTTCCGGATTCCCTTGACGATCAGGATGATACCGATGATCACTACCGCCCATACGGCAAAGTAGGGAAGATGTACCACGATCCAGATCAGGAAGTCCAGAATGCCGTTTCCTACATCCTTAAGACTCTCCACAAAGCCCTCTGTCAACCTCTCCCATCTGGTGGGTTCATCCACGGGCACGGGTGTGAGTTCCTTTACTTCCTCAATGTTTATATACACAGTGCTGTAGTCCACTTGATTGTCGAAGGTCCTAAGCTGGGATTCCATGCTCTCCAACTGGTAGCGCACACTGGACAATCTGCTTTCCAGAGTGATCATATCCTCCAGAGTCTCGGCCTGCTCCAGATAGGTGAGCAGTCTCTCCTGCTCCACCTCCAGGGCTTCCTTGTGGCTTTCCAAGTCCACATAAGTTAAAGTCACATCCTCCACGTTATCAGAACGGCTGATGACATTTCCCACAGAAGATACGGTTTCCAAAAAACTGTCCAGCTTATCCTTGGGGATGCGGATGGTCAGGCTCGCATTTCTGGCGCTGCGATAGTTGGAATAGCTGCTGCCGTTATAGGCATCCATGCGCTCTATGTAACCGCCCAGGGTCTCTACCCGGTCGGTGAGGGTGCTCATCAGCGTGTCATACTCCTTGGTCTCCACAGTCATGTTCACGGTCTTGATCAGCTTCCGCTGACTGTCCGCCGCAGCTGCGCTCTCCCCCACGGAAGCAGATGTACTCTCAACGCTTTCGCTCTCATAGATCCCCATGTCCATCTCTGTGGCAGCTTCGCTCATGGCGCTGTCCTTTATGTCGGCAGAATTCATGGAATAGCCCGTCTGTAATGACACCGGCGCACTCTTATCTGCGCTTCCACAACCCGTCAGCGCAAGGATCATTGCCGCCGCCAGGCAGGCTGCCCCTGCCCGTCTTGCTTTTGTGTTCCGTAACCTTCTCATAAATTTTCCTCCCTTTCCCGGTTGTCTCCGGGTTCCTTTTATTGTCTGTCACCCCAATAAACGCAGTTTTCTAAAAAAGGTTCTCGATTTTCCTAAATTTTTCACCCTGTTCTTTGATCTTTCCTGCATTTCCCACCACACATACAAAATCATCCTCCATGAACGCCCGGATGTGAGCCGCCAGTCGGCGGATATCCTCCGGTCGGGCTTGCAGGATCTCATCCCGCTCCTGCTGTAACATTTCTTCCGTTCCGCCGGTCATATAGACTCCCAGGGAATACAGGCCTTTTGCAGCAGCATTCATCGGGGTATCCAGGGCACTGACGGCGCCGATGATATACTGGGTCATGACTCTTTCGTCTGCCTGAAAATCTGCCACTGCGTCTGCCGCTTTTTCATAAATGCCAATGGTCTTTTCCAGATTTGGGTCCCTGTAGGACACGAAATAGCTGTCTCCCGATCTGCCGAAATTGCACATACAGCCGTAGGCACCGCCTTTCACCCGCACATTGGTCCACAGATACTCATATCCCATCATGACCTTGAGCACCTTAAGAGCTCCCGTATATTTAAGGCCCTTTTTCTTGAAATTTCCTGCCCGGCACACATACTGCACCTGACCGGAGGTCATGAATCCTTCATTCCTTTTTACAAGTTCAGGCACAAATCTTCCCTTCTCTACAGGCTCCGTATAAAGAGCTGCCTTTAATGCCTCCACCGGGGCTGTCAACCCCTCCACAGAGTTTCCCTCTCCCACGAAATCCACCATCAGATTTTCTTTGCGGAAGATCATCTTCGCCAGAGTCTCCAACTTCTGCACCAGGTCCTCCCTGCGCTCCTCAAAATGCTCCTCCAGGTCTGTGATCAGGCGGTAAAAAGGTATCCCCGAAAAGCTCTCGGTGACCGCAGCGCCCACGCTGCCGTAAGACATGGCGCGTCCTGCCGCCACGCTGTGCCCGCCGGAAATCATCTGTGCCTGCATCCGGGACCTGCCCTCCGCCAGGATCTCATAAAGCCTCTTGGCATCCCCAAAATCACTGGTGATGATCACTTCCTGCATCAGTTCTATGGCCTTTTCCAGATTGGGATAAAGCACCTTGGTCTTAAGCTCCAGCGTCACAGTGTACCGGTCCTCATCTTCCGCATCCACATAAATATTGTTGGCAGCCGCCATGCCTCCGGTCACCAGATTCAGTTCATTGAAAAGATCGCCGTACTGATAATGCTCCGTATTCAAAAGTCCCAGACATCCCTTTAAGATGCCCACATAAGGGAAATATTCCGCCGGGACATCCTGCAGTTTAAAGATCAGCCGCAGATAACCGATACCGTTGGTGAACAGTTTATGGTACAAAAGGAGGGTGTCGCCGATGGTGCGCTCCTCGTTTACGGGGGCCGTGATCTCCTTCTTTAAATCCTCTCTCTTCAGCAGCGGGATCTTCTCCAGATCCTCCCTGGAATCCGGCGTCTCCTGGAATGCCGCAAGTTCCCTTGATTTTCTGATGACAGTCTGCAATTCCTCTTCTGTCATGGATTTCTTTATTGCAGCCAGCCGCTCTTTCAAAGCCTCCTGGTTCTCTTCCTCCAGACCCAGACGAGGCTTTAAGATCACAATGCTCCTGTGGGGATTCTCTAAGAGATACTGTCTTACCAGCTCCTCAAAATAACCGGTCTGTGCTTTCTTGCGAAGGATCGCAAAAGTCTCATTGGCCTCAATATGGATAAAGGGCTTTGTATCGTCATAGAGCCAGCTGTCCAGTGCCTGAAGGCCATACATCAGCCCCTTGGGATAGGAACCGAAATCCGCCTCCCTGTATTTGAATTCGTAGTAATTGATGCCTGCAAGCAGGGCCTTTCTGTCAAAGCCCTTCTTCACGATATCCTCAAGCACCTCCCTTATGGTGTCAAGGAACGCTTCCTCCTTATCCACGGTGGTATCCTTTGCCACGATACTGAAATAGGGCTGTTTGATGCCGTTTTCATAAATGCTGTACACATCCTTGCCAAGCCCCCGGTCCACCAGCGCCTGCTTTAAGGGTGCGCCCGGTGCGGAGCAGAGCGCATAATCCAGGATCTGGAACGCCACATAAAGCTCCCGGTCCAGGCTGTCTCCCACCGACATATTCAGGGAAAGGAAAGTATTTTCCTCCGCATCCTCCCCCTCTCCCAGCGGATATTCCTTCACCACTCGGTTCACCTTCTGAAAGGCAGGCTCTGTCGCAATGGAGGAATCCACCGATTTCTCCCCGAATGCAGACAGATAATGCTCATCAATAAAGTTAAGCTTCTCCGCCATATCCATATCACCGTAAAGGTAGATATAACTGTTGGAGGGATGATAATAGGTCCTGTGAAACTCCAAAAACTGCTCATTTGTAAGCTCCGGTATCACCTTGGGATCGCCGCCGGACTCACAGCCGTAAGGAGTATGAGGATACAAAGAACTCATCATTTCCCGCTCCAGCACGTCATCCGGGGAGGAGAACGCCCCCTTCATCTCATTATAGACCACCCCGTTTATGGTGAGTTCCTCTGTGGGGTCCTTCATCTCATAATGCCAGCCCTCCTGTAAAAAAATGGCTTCCTTTTCATAGATATTGGGATAAAAGACCGCATCCAGATACACATGCATCAGATTCTGGAAATCCTTGTCATTGCAGCTTGCCACGGGATATACCGTCTTGTCCGGATAGGTCATGGCATTTAAGAAAGTATTCAGGGAACCTTTTACCAGCTCCACAAAGGGGTCCTTCACCGGAAATTCCCTGGAACCGCAGAGCACGGAATGCTCCAGGATATGCGCCACCCCGGTGGAATCCTTGGGCGGGGTACGGAAGCCGATATAAAACACCTTGTTCTCATCATCATTGGACACCAGTGCTACCCTGGCGCCGGTCTTTTTGTGCCTGCACAGATAAGTTACGCTGTTGATATCCGGGATCTCTCTTTTCTCCAGTATCTCGTAAGCTGTCAATTCTTCTATCTTCATATTGTCTCTCCTTGATGCTGTCCGGCTCCTTACAGACCGGAAATGATTCTGAAACGCTCTTTACAAAGTCATCATAGCCAGCTTGCTCACCTTGAGTTCCTGGACCACCATGCCTAAGCGCTCCTTCTCTGTCGGGCTTATCCCAACCAGCTGCTGCGCTGTCATGATCTTTGTCACATATTGCTTTTTGGGTTTTCCAAAAGGAGTCTTTTTCTCCTCGATCACATTTACCTTGATACGGGCCTTCAACTGCGTATAGATCTGTACTAAAAAGCTGTCCGGCTCCAGGTAATACAGATGGGTCTCCAGAGTATCCTCAAGATCTGCTTTGGGCAGGATATAATGCTCCACGATCAGCCTAAACTTAAAGGGGATCATCTCCTCCTTGAGCAATTCCCCAAAGGTATACCGGGTCCCGATATACAGACCGGAAACATCCTGCATGCTATATTTATAATCTTCATATACGGTACTTTTCATTCTTTGCTTCCTTACTGCACATTTTCGATGTAATCGATCTGAAAACCGCTGATGCGCAGGGCATCCCGGATACTCTTCTCGGTCATCTTCGTCTCTGCCGCCAGTTCTTCCACGGTCACTTTCCGCTGTAACTCCTCCGAAAGCTCCTTCGCCCGCTCCAGGACCTCGTTTACCTTTTTCAGGGCCCGGTTGTCGATCTTCTCATGATCGGCATTTTCCTTGATATATTCCTCCATGGCATCCATGACCATGCGGACCAGCATTCCTTCTGCCTCTGATGGGCTTTCCAGGCTGCCTAACATCTCCGTTCCGAAAGCCAGCGCCACGTTGCCCTCACCGATCAGATCCTCCAGATACACACCCTGCCCGGTATAGATCTTGGCAATCTCCACCACATCTTTGAGATATGCCTCCACCAGCTTCTGTCTGGCATCCGCCTCCCCCGCCATGGCAGAAATCGCAAAAGCTTCCTTCTGCCCTTTGCTGTAATCGGGAAGATCCTCCAGTTCATCCAGATAATTCTGCAGATAATTCTTTTCCTGCTCTGTCAGATAATCCTCCGGGTCCACAGGCTCTCCGATCCCTATTTTATGCTTTTCCAGGTAATCAAATACCATCTTAAGCTGATCCTCCTCCAGCTTAAGGGGGCCAAAGGCTTCCCTGACCTGTTCTTCGCTGATGCTGCCGCCCTGCTCCCTGGCAGTCTTTCGCACCTGCTCTAACGTTTTTGCGAACAAAACTTCTTTTTCCATCATTTTATCCCTCTCATACTCTCACCGGTCACTGAACGTGCTCATGGGTGAAAAGGTGGTACTGGCAATATTCATAATTTCCCTTGCACTTGGAGCAGTAACGGAATTCCAGCGTGGGATCATCCTCCTGTGTCCTGCCGCACACCGCACATTTATGTTTCACCTGCGCACTGCTTTTGCGGATCTCCTGATTGAACTGGGCCTTCCGCCTGATCTGCCTGGGAGACGCTACCCTCTTGATATTCACCAGATAAAATACCGCCATATTGAGCAGTGCTGCCCCCACCGCAAATTTGGTGGAAATACCGCCCAGCATAAATTCGATCATCAGAAGCACCAGGTTCACGATGCCCATCCACTTCATTTTTACGGGAATGATGAACATCAAAAGCACTCTTGCCTCCGGATAGGTAGCCGCATAAGCCATATAGATGGAAAGGCAGATATAGTAAGTTCCGAAGCTGTAGGAATCATATGCAAAATACGGACCAGCAACAGCTGCCAGTGCTTCCCCGTACATCAGATACTGTAATCCCATGGAAAGAAAACCGGCCAGAATGGTGAACAGGATACCGCGGAACAGATAGACATTATAGCTCCATGTCCCCCAGGTCCTCTCCAGCGCTGTGCCGATGCTGTAATAGAATAACAGCAGGATGATCACAAACGGGTCCAGCGAGGAAGGTGGTATCACGATCCAGGTCACCAGTCTCCAGATCTGCCCATGGAGGATCTGATAAGGGTCCAGGGTCAGGTAGTTCAAAAAGGACGAATTAAAGAACATCATTACATAACCTGCCACATAGCACAAAAGCAGGATCACCGTCAGATTGGGTATGGCGTATTTGCCGAATTTCTTCTCGTATTTATTCATATTGCTCATTTTACATTCCTCTCATCTTAAAGCACATAGACGAATATATTTTATCATTCCCCATCCCATAAGTAAACAAACCAATTTCCTTTTTATAGAAATTTATGATTTTTAACATTTTTTTTACCTCTATAGTCGATTGCATTTTGGGAGTGTTTGTCGTATAATACATTGATATGTTGTAAATTGTCGTATTTTTGCATTAAATTTGTTTTGACTTTAGAAAGGTGTCTATTTATGAATCTCACGAACGAATCTGCAACCTTGGGCATTGATATCGGTTCTACTACCGTAAAGATTGCAATTTTGGATGAAGAACACAATATATTATTCTCTGATTACAGGCGTCACTACGCCAATATCCGCGAGACTCTGTCCCTGCTTTTGAAAGAAGCATATAACAAGCTGGGCAATCTGACCCTCCATCCCATGATCACCGGCTCCGGCGGGCTTACCCTTGCCAATCACCTTGGGGTTCCTTTTACCCAGGAGGTCATCGCTGTTGCCACCTCCCTAAAGGAACTGGCACCCAAGACGGATGTTGCCATCGAGCTTGGCGGTGAGGATGCCAAGATCATTTATTTTGAAGGTGGCAACGTGGAGCAGCGAATGAACGGTATCTGTGCCGGTGGTACAGGCTCCTTCATCGACCAGATGGCATCCCTGATCCAGACAGATGCCTCAGGCTTAAACGAATATGCCAAAAATTACAAATCCCTGTATACCATTGCCGCCCGTTGCGGCGTTTTTGCAAAAACGGATATCCAGCCCCTGATCAATGAGGGTGCCACCAAGGAAGACCTGGCTGCTTCCATCTTTCAGGCGGTAGTGAATCAGACCATCAGCGGCCTTGCCTGCGGCAAACCCATCAGAGGACACGTTGCTTTTCTGGGTGGGCCTCTGCACTTTCTGTCAGAGCTGAAAGCTGCCTTCATCCGCACTCTAAAGCTGGATGAAGAGCATATCATCGACCTTGACAATTCCCACCTCTTTGCGGCAATCGGTTCCGCACTGAATGCCGATAAAGCGGTCTCCTATACCATGGAGGAGATGGTGAACAAGCTCTCCTCCGATATCAAGATGGAATTTGAAGTGGAACGCATGGAGCCCCTCTTTAAAGACCAGGCGGCTTACGATCAGTTTCTTGCACGCCACAATACCCATCATGTTGCAGCAGGCAAACTTTCCGATTACCACGGAAACGCTTTTCTGGGCATTGATGCCGGCTCCACCACCACCAAGATCGCTCTGGTAGGGGAAGACGGTTCCCTGTTGTACTCCTTTTACAGCAACAACGACGGCAGCCCTTTAAAGACCGCCATCCGCTCCATCAAAGAGATCTATTCCCAGCTTCCCGGGGATGTGAAGATCGTGCGTTCCTGCTCCACCGGCTACGGTGAAGCTCTGTTAAAGGCCGCCTTTTTGCTGGATGACGGCGAGGTTGAGACGGTGGCCCACTACTATGCCGCCGCATTCTTTAATCCCGAGGTAGACTGTATCCTGGATATCGGCGGGCAGGACATGAAATGCATCAAGATCAAGAACCGGACCGTGGACAGCGTACAGCTCAATGAGGCATGTTCCTCCGGCTGCGGCTCCTTTATTGAGACCTTTGCCAAATCCTTAAACTACAGTGTACAGGATTTTGCCCACGAAGCATTGTTTGCAGCACATCCCATCGACCTTGGCACCCGGTGTACCGTTTTCATGAACTCCAAGGTAAAGCAGGCACAGAAGGAAGGCGCTTCCGTTGCGGATATTTCCGCAGGACTGGCTTACTCCGTCATCAAAAATGCCCTTTTCAAGGTCATCAAGGTATCCGATGCCTCGGAGCTGGGTTCCAACATTGTGGTGCAAGGAGGTACTTTCTACAATGATGCCGTGTTAAGAAGCTTTGAAAAAATCGCAGGCTGCGAGGCCATACGCCCGGATATTGCAGGCATCATGGGTGCTTTCGGTGCTGCTCTGATCGCCAGGGAGCGTTATGAGGAAGGCTACGAGACCACCATGCTCTCCTTTGAGCAAATCTGCAATCTCCAGTTCGAGACCAGCCTTGCAAAATGTAAGGGCTGTACCAACAACTGCCGTCTTACCATCAACAAGTTCTCCGGCGGACGCCAGTTCATTTCCGGCAACCGCTGTGAGCGAGGCATCGGCGGGCAGAAAAATGCCAACAATGTGCCCAACTTATTTGACTATAAGTTAAAGAGGCTCTTTTCCTACACTCCCCTGGAGGCAGACCAGGCTCCCAGAGGCACGGTGGGCATTCCCAGAGTCCTCAATATGTACGAGAACTATCCTTTCTGGTTCACCTTCTTTACGAAGCTGGGCTACCGGGTGGTCCTCTCCCCTCTCTCAAACCGAAAGATCTATGAACTTGGCATCGAGTCCATTCCCAGCGAATCCGAATGCTATCCGGCCAAGCTGGCACACGGTCATGTGACCTGGCTCATCAGGCAGGGTATTGATTTCATCTTCTATCCTGCCCTGTTCTACGAGCGCAATGAGTTTCCGGATGCCAATAACCATTACAACTGTCCTATCGTTACCTCCTACTCTGAGAACATCAAAAATAATGTGGAGGAGATCAGCGAGGGCCGGGTAACATTCTGCAATCCCTTCCTGTCCTTCCGGGATGTGGATACCATCAGCTCTGCCTTAAAGAAAGAATTTACCCAAATCCCCGGGGACGAGATCGAAGCAGCCTGCAGGGCCGCCTGGGAAGAACTGGCCGCCACCCGCACCGATATGCAAAAGAGAGGTGAGGAAGTACTTGCTTATCTGAAGGAAACCGGAAAGCGCGGGATCGTCCTGGCAGGGCGCCCCTATCATATCGATCCCGAGATCAACCACGGTATCCCGGAAATGATCACTTCCTACGATATGGCTGTGCTGACAGAGGACTCTGTTTCCCACCTGGCAGTTCCCGAAAGGCCGCTGATCGTTTCCGACCAGTGGATGTACCATTCCCGTCTTTATGCCGCAGCAAGCTATGTGAAGACTGTGGATAACCTGGATCTGGTACAGCTCAATTCCTTCGGATGTGGTCTGGATGCCGTGACTACAGATCAGGTAAATGATATCCTGTCGGGCTCCGGCAAGATCTATACCTGTTTAAAGATTGATGAAGTCAACAATTTGGGAGCCGCAAGGATCCGTATCCGCTCCCTGCTCTCCGCCATCCGCGTCCGGGAAAAACAGGGCGGACAGCGCACCCTCCATTCCTCTGCCATCGTAAAAGTACCCTTTACAGAGGAAATGCGAAAGAACTATACCATACTCTGTCCCCAGATGTCCCCTATCCATTTCCAGATTCTGGAGCCTGCATTCAATGCCTGCGGCTACCATTTTGTGGTGCTGGACAACGACAACAAACACTCCGTGGACGTGGGACTGAAATATGTGAACAATGATGCCTGCTATCCTTCCCTGCTGGTGGTTGGGCAGATCATGGAAGCACTGCTCTCCGGCAAATATGACCTGAACAGGACAGCCATCATCATGACCCAGACAGGAGGCGGATGCCGTGCCACCAATTATGTGGGCTTTATCAGACGTGCGTTGGAGAAGGCCGGAATGCCTCAGATTCCCGTTATCTCCTTAAACCTGGCCGGTATCGAGACCAACCCCGGGTTCCATTTAAATGCCGATCTGCTACTTCGGGCCGCTGTGGGAGCACAGTTCGGTGATATCTTCATGCGCTGCGTCTACCGCATGCGCCCTTACGAGGCTGTGCCGGGCAGCGTCAATGAAGTTCATCAAAAGTGGCTGAAAGTGGTACAGGAATTCGTATCTGCCAAACATATCAACCTGCTGCGGTTCCGCAAGTTGTGTAAGCAGATCATCCGGGACTTTGACCGGATTCCTCTTTTGGATATCAAGAAGCCCAGGGTGGGTATCGTAGGAGAGATCCTGGTTAAATTCTCTCCTGCCGGAAACAACCATCTGGTAGAACTTCTGGAAGCAGAAGGTGCCGAAGCTGTAGTTCCCGATCTGATGGATTTCATGCTCTACTGTTTCTACAATCAGATCTACAAGGCAGAGCACTTAGGCACCAGCAAAAAGACCGCCCGGATCTCCTCCCTTGGAATATGGGCTATTGAGCATCTGCTGTGCGGCACCGCTGTAAAGGAATTCAAGGCAAGCACACATTTTAGTGCGCCCACTCCCATCCGTGAGATCGTATCCTTCGCAGAGCCTATCGTATCCATCGGCAACCAGACCGGTGAAGGATGGTTCTTAACCGGAGAAATGGTGGAACTGATCCACGGCGGTGTGCCCAACATCGTCTGCACACAGCCCTTTGGCTGTCTGCCCAACCATGTGGTGGGAAAAGGTGTCATCAAGGCCCTTCGGAAAGCTTATCCCGAATCCAACGTGGTGGCCATCGACTACGATCCCGGTGCCAGCGAGGTAAACCAGTTGAACCGTATCAAGCTGATGCTGTCCACCGCCCAGAAGAATCTGAAAAAGTAGTACATAAAAAGCACTTGAGATCCCTAAGATCCCAAGTGCTTTCTTCTATCTTTTTTCTGACCTAAGAGGCGGTGGCTGTGCGGCTCTCGATATACTGTTTCAGCATGCTGGCCACCTCGGAAGGCTCAAGCCCCGCATCCGTGATCAGCCCGCTTACCGCTTCCAGCTCTTTACGTTTCTTTTCTTCGTACAACTGGGCCAGCTCTCTCTTCTCTGACTCCACCCGGATCATCAACGCATCGATCAGCTCCTGCTTTGCAGCGATTTTTTCTTCTATGCTCTTTCTCTGTCCTCTTGCCATATTACTGCCTCCTGTTTGTAATAATATACTACAGTATATGGACAAGGTTGGAAAATTATACCTCAAGCTAAACCTTTTAGAATATTTACAGAATTTTGGTCAGCCTTTCCAACGCTTCCTCAAGCACCGACCTGGGGCAGGCAATATTGATCCTCTGGAAACCTTCCCCACAGGCACCGAACATCCCGCCGCCGTCCAGCCAAAGCCCTGCCTTCTCCACCACAGCCCGGTCCAGTTCTCTTTCCGTAAGTCCCAGTGCTCTCAGGTCCAGCCACACCAGATAAGTACCTTCCGGTTCTACCAGGCGCACACCGGGAAGCCTTTCTGCAACAAACTTCCTCACCAACTCCAGATTGCCGCCAAGATACTGCTTTAGCTGCGTCAGCCACTCTTCTCCGTCCCTGTATGCACTCTCACAGGCTACCAGCCCGAAAGTATTTAACTGACTGTATCCGGTACGGTCTATCTCTTTGCGGAACAAAGAACGCAGCTTTTTGTCGGCAATAAAGATATTGGACACCTGCAGCCCCGCCAGATTGAAGGTTTTACTGGGCGCCGTGCAGGTCACCGTGATCTTTTGAAAACGGGGGTCCAGTGCCGCAAACACCTGATGCCTGTATCCCGGGTAGACAAAATCATGATGGATCTCATCACTGACCACTAGCACACCATACTGCAGGCATAGCTCTCCCACTTTCTGAAGTTCTTCTCTGGTCCAGACCCTTCCCACCGGATTGTGGGGATTGCACAAAATGAACAGCTTGACATGATTTTCCCTGATCTTCTGTTCCATATCCTCAAAATCCATGGTATACTTTCCGTCTTTCTCCACCAGGGTATTGTCCACCAGGACCCTGTCATTGTCCCGGATCACCTCACTGAAGGGATAATACACCGGATTCTGAATCAGGATGCTGTCTCCCTCCCGGGTAAATGCCCGGATAGCAGCGGCGATCCCATAGACCACGCCGGGAGTCTTTACCAGCCAATCTTTCTCCACCTTCCAGTCATGCTGCTTTTCCATCCAGGATGCCACTGCCTGAAAATAAGAATCTTTTGCCTCACTGTATCCATAAATACCATGCCGGACCACACGTTCCAGGCTTTGCGTGATCTCATACGCCACCGGAAAATCCATATCCGCCACCCACAGAGGCAGGATATCCTCCGGCTTACCGCGCTCTGCGGCAAAATCATATTTCAGGCTGTTGGTACCTCTGCGGTCCGTTATCTTATCAAAATCATATTTCATCTGCGTGTCACCCTTTACCAGTTTCCTTCGATCTTTTTTGATTCTCTTGGCCGATCTCATCCCGCCTGCCTGAAAGCCTGCTCCAGATCCAGGATCAGATCCTGTGCACTCTCGATGCCCACTGACATGCGAAGGAGCGTTTCATCGATTCCCAGCGCTTTTCTGGTTTCCTCAGGCACCTCCGCATGGGTCTGCCTCATGGGATAAGTCATCAGGCTCTCCACACCGCCCAGACTTTCCGCAAACCGTATCAGTCTCACGCTCTCCAACAGTGTTACCGCCACTGCTTCCGATGCCACCCGGAAAGAGATCATACCGCCATAGCCCCTGCACTGCCGATCTATCAGCTCCCTGTCCGGCCGCCCGCTAAGACCTATGTAATACACCTCCCTGACAAGAGGCTGCTCTTTCAGCCATTCGGCGATTGCAAGAGCATTCTTCTGATGCTGTTCCATTCTCAGGGCGAGGGTCTTGATCCCCCTTAACACCAGCCAGCTATCCATGGGGGAAAGACAGGCTCCCGTAGTCTTATATATGGTGTTCAGCTTATCTCCCAGTGCTTCCTCCTTGACAACCGCAAAGCCGGCAAGCACATCATTGTGTCCCCCCAGATATTTGGTCCCGCTGTGGACCACCACATCCGCACCCAGATCCAAAGGATTCTGAAAATAAGGGGAAAGGAAGGTATTGTCCACGATCACCAGACATCCGTGCTCTTTGGCGATCCGGGAAACTGCCCTGATATCCGTCACCTTCATCATGGGATTGGTGGGCGTTTCCAAGAATATTGCCTTGGTATTTGGTCTGATGGCCCCCTTCAGCTCTTCCAGCCGGGAAGTGTCCACACAGCTTACCTGCAGACCGTTTTTCTGACTGATGCTGTTCCACAGGCGCGGGGTGCCCCCGTACAGATCATCGGTGGCCACGATATGGTCGCCCGGTGAAAACAGTTCCATCACTGCGGTGATCGCCGCCATTCCGGTAGAAAATGCCAGTGATCTGCTGCCATGTTCAAGCGCAGCTACCGTATCCTGCAGAGCATCCCTGGTGGGATTGGACACTCTGGAATAGTCATATCCCGTGCTCTTTCCCAAAGCAGGATGAGCAAAGGCAGCACATTGATAAATGGGGACACTGACCGCCCCATAGCAGTCAGTGCGTTCCTCACTCCCCTGAACGCAGATCGTTTCCGTTGCATAAGCCATGTCGTCATACCTCCTGTATCGGCTGCCTCTTTTGTCTCATGGGCCGCCGTAATTTCGGCATAAAAAAAGCAGGTCATACATCTGCCACAAAGCGCATAACATTTTCTTCACTTAATTCATACCTTTTCTGTAGGTTTACTATAATTTAACACTGCCGGAAGATATTGTCAATACTTTTTTTAATTTTCCCAAATTTCAAATTGATTTTCCTATTTACCCTATTGTATAATAGGTTAATAAAGTAGAAAGGAGGAATCATATATGCTGGTTTCAACCAAAGGGCGCTATGCTCTCCGTATCATGATAGATCTGGCGGAGCACCAGGCAGAAGACTATATTCCATTAAAAGACATTGCCAGACGGCAGGAAATATCCGAAAAGTATCTGGAAGCGGTTATCAAGCTCCTGGTCAAAAATAAGTTTTTGACCGGACTGCGCGGAAAAGGCGGAGGCTACCGCCTGACAAAATCTCCCGACCAATATACCATCGGTAGCATTTTACAGGTAACGGAGAATTCTCTTGCACCGGTATCCTGCCTTGCTTCTCCCCAGGATACCTGCCCAAGAAAGCCCTTTTGCAAGACACTGGGGATGTGGCAGGGCCTTTACCGGGTGATCAATGATCATCTGGATAATATCACCCTTGCCGATCTTCTATATCAGGAGGACCCCGGGGATGACTATGTGATCTGACTTACTGCCTTGCGCAGCAGGCTATTTCTTTACCACATCCAGCTCGCATACCGCATCCCCGTGAGCGATCTTTTGGGGGAAGGAAATCTCCAGATTGGGGAAATTGCTGGCCCTGCCAAAATCACCCTTGCTGGCCAGATCGCACAGATAAGAGATGCGTTCTTCACTGAGCCCATAATCTCTCCATGCTTCTACCAGAGGGCATGCATGGAAATGTGCCACGGCATGATCTTCTCCTGACAGGATCACTTCCTGTGCGAAAGCCTCCCTGCCGGGCCCCGGCTCTGTCATCAGATCCACAAAATCCTTTGCCGTCTCAGCCTTCTTGTCCCGGTACAGGTTTGCTCCAAAAGTAAAAATGGCATCATCCGTAAGCTTTTCAATATCCACTCCCTGGTTTTCTGCCGCCTGGATCAACAGGTGGAACCATATCGCACGGTCTGCGATCCCCGCTTTCAATCCTTTTGCTTCTTCTGAAATCTTTTTGCACAAACTTGACATTTCTATTTCCTCCGCTTCTTATATTTTGATGTTTTCTTTTGTGTTACTCTTTCCCGGACAGTTCTTCCGACTGCCTCTTTTCAAAGGAATACCATGGGTTCAGCACTCTTGCATGTCCACCGGAAACCTCCAAAGATGCCGCCGTGATATAGCTGGCCGCATCGCTCGCCAGAAATACCACCGGCCTTGCGATTTCTGCCGGCTCCGCCATTCTTCCGGTCAGATTGTCCTTTAACAGCCTTGTCAACGCCTCTTTCGAAAAGCTCCCCTCCACCAAAGGGGTCCTGGTATATCCGGGAAGCACAGCGTTTACCCTGATCCCGTAAGCCGCATACTCTCCGGCCGTAGTGTTGGTTAACCCCAGAATGGCGGATTTCAGTGCCCCATATATGGTGGAACGGCCACAGGTGGCACTTCTGGCCGCCAGGGACGCAATATTCACGATACTGCCTCCGCCGTCCTTCATATAGGTAAAGGCGGCCTGACTTCCGAAAACTGCGGATTTAAAGCAGGCACTGATGAGAAAATCCAATTCTTCCTCCGTGTACAATTCCCCTGCTCTGGGCCTGTTGGTGCCGATATTATTGATCCATACATCGATATTGCCGGTATCCTCTGCAGCCAGGCGGGCCAGCTCATACACTTCAAGCTCCCGGGAGCCGTCCAGTGCAAAGCCTTGTATGGTTCCTCCTCCCTTTTGCTGCAGCCGTTTTACCGCATCTTCCAAGTCCTTGGGATTCCGACCGGAAATCACGACATGGGATCCCTCCTTCAGGAATTCTTCCGCAATGGCATAACCGATCCCTTTACTTCCTCCGGTCACCACCACACGCTTCCCCTGCAATCCCAGATCCATCTTGACGCTTCCTCCTTTCCTGTCATTGTTCAAATACTGTACTCATAATCCTCCCGCAGGATTCTCCGTAAGAATTGTATGGTGCGGGGATCCCTTGGCCTGGAAAAAATCTCATGGGGTGTCCCCTCCTCCACGATAGTTCCGCCGTCCATAAAGACCACACGGCTTGCCACATCCTGCGCAAATCCCATCTCATGAGTCACCACCACCATGGTAGCTCCTTCCTCCGCCAGGGATTTCATGACATTTAACACCTCTCCCACCAATTCCGGATCAAGTGCGGAAGTAGGTTCATCGAACAGGATCACATCCGGATTCACGGCAATGGCGCGGGCAATCCCCACACGTTGCTGCTGGCCTCCGGAAAGCTGTGACGGGTAATAATCATACCGGTCTGACAATCCCACTTTATCCAGGGCCTGCTTTGCCCTGTCAACGGCCTCTTTTTTAGGGACCTTTCTGGCCACAATGAGTCCTTCCGTCACATTCTGCAGAGCGGTCTTGTTGGCGAACAGGTTGTAATTCTGGAATACAAAACCGGTCCTCTTTCTGATCTCATTGATCTGATGTCCGGTGGCGGACTTAAACTCTGTGTGAATGCCGTCAAAATCAATGCTTCCCTTTTCTGCGCGCTCCAAAAAATTGAGGCATCGCAACAAGGTAGTCTTTCCGGAACCGCTGGGACCTAAGATCACGATGATATCCCCCTTTTCCACTTTGAGGGAGACTCCCTTTAATATCTCGTTACCGCTATATGATTTATGGATATCTTTCACTTCTAACATTTGACAGACCTCTCCTTCTAACAAGTTACCAGTTTTTTATAGGATGACAGATATCTTTCCACGGCCTTGAACAGCAGCTGTACCAGGGTGCAGAGCAGGATGTAGATCAGAAGGACCACCAGGTAGGCCTCGATATAATTGTATCCGTATGCCGCCTGCACCTTCGCGATTGCCATGATATCCTTGACGGTCATCATAAATGCAAGAGAGGTGCTTTTCAACAGGTTCACCGTGGTATTGCAGATATTGGGGAGTGCGGAGACCATGGCCTGGGGAATGATGATCCGCAGATATGCCTGCCGTCTGGACAAGCCTACGGAGATAGCTGCCTCCATCTGTCCGTGTCCCACTGTCAGCAGTGCGGAGCGGAACACCTCCGAAAGCACGGCCGTAGTGTTGAGTCCGAACACAGCAAAGGCATACAGGATCGGCGGAACTCCAAACACATCAAAGTCGAGCTCCAATACCCGGTTCAGCAGATAGTTCAGCAGAGAAGGCAGGAGACTGTACAGGAACAGGATCTGCAATACAATGGGAGTCCCCCGGACAAAAGAGACATATCCGGCTGTGATCCTGCTCCCGATCCCTTTTTTGTGCAATCTTTTCAAAGCCATAAAGAACGCAATAGGAGCAGACAACAATAAGGTGACTACTGTGATTTCCAGCGTAACGGGAATGCCTTTTAAAGCCGCCAAGAATGTTTTTATCATAAAGTCCGTATTCAGCTTCATTTTTTCCCTCCTAGGATGCCGCCACGATTTTCCTGCCCTTGGAAAGATGCTTTTCCAGGGTCCCGAAACCATGCTCTATTACCAGGGTCATTGCCCAGTATATCAGTGACAATGCCAGATAGACCTCCAGGCTGTAAGATCCGTGATTGATACCGATCATCAGTTGTCCTTTGCCCATCACGTCCAACATGCCTATGGTATATGACAAAGATCCCTCTTTCATCAGGTTTACCAGTGCATTGGTGAAATTGGGCAGGGCCACCACGATACACTGTGGCAGGATAATGCGGTAAAACGCCTGCCACTCACTCAGGCCTGCACTGAGGGCCGCCTCTCTCTGTCCCGGATCGATGGATTCATAAGCTGCGCGGAATACCTCAGCCATATTCGCAGCAAACAGGATCGAAAATGTGACGATCACAAAGAACGCCTTACTGAAATTGTTGATATCGATACCGAATGCCAGCATAAATTCCGGCAATCCATAGTAAACGATGAACAGCATGACGATGGATGGGATACACCGTGTCACATATATATAGATCTCCGACAATGCCCGCAACACCGGCCCTCTGCGGATCTTGGCCCTCGCCAGAAGGATTCCTGCAAGACTTCCGAAGAAAACCGTTCCTGCCATGGTCGCAATGGTCACCCAAAGATAAGGGAGAATCTGTCTCAACGCTGTGAAAATAAATTCCGGATGAAAGGGACGCATGGTCCGGCACCTCCTTATTCCTGTCTGACGGTCACTTATAACTGGTCGCCGATCTGGTATCCTTCCGGTACATAGTCAAAGAGGCTGTATCCAAAATATTCTATCGCCAGCTTCTCCAGTGTTCCATCGGCATTAAGCTGTTCCCATGCCTCGTCGTAGGCGTCCGCCAACTCCTGATTGCTGCTGTTGAACAAAGGCCATGTAGGGATTCCTTCATAGGCAGCATACGCCAGTTCCTCCGCAAAATCATGATACTCTCCGCCTTCATTCACCACATTGTTCTCATAGCTGGTCTTGATCTCGAAGTAGGCATCATATCTTCCTTCACGCACCCACTGATAAGCGTCCGACAACTGGAACTGGTCAGCGGCTGCAAGCTCGATGGGCGTATCCGGATGAGCGGCATTAAAGTTTTCGATAATATTGTATTGTGCGTTCTGTGGAGCTATGGGTACAAGCCTTCCTCCGTCCTTTGCAAAGGCCTCCAGGTCCGTATACTTATCAGCGTCTTCTGCCCTGGTAAGGATGCCGATGATGCTTGCTCCGATATAATGTTTCGGGAAGATGTAAGTCTCAGAACGCGCCTGGGTCCACCACACTCCCTTTGTACCCACATCATATTTTCCCGACTCCACGCCGATCAGCAGATCATCGTCGGTGGTGGGTACGAATTCAAATTCATACTGTGGCAGCAGTTCATCAACCGCTTTCATTACCGCCACCTCATATCCGTCGGAATTTCCATTCTCGTCCTCAAAATCATACGGCACATAATAATTGGTGTGGGCTACCACTATTTTCTGAACCTCTCCAGTGCCTGCTGTCTCTGTGCCTGCAGATACTTCTGTGCGCTCAGCCGTCACAGTGGTTGTCTTTTCTGCCCCACTGTCTCCTGCCGATGCAGCTTCAGAGCCGCAGCCTGCCAGGCTTAATGCCAATGCGGATGCCAAACCAACGGAAACTATTTTTAAAAAATTCTTTTTCATAATTCATATTCTCCTTTTCTGTCCTCTGTCTTCAGAGTGATTTTTGATAAAAAGCACAAAAAAACAGGCCCTCAAGCCTGCTGGTAATATCTGATATCCTTCAAGCCCGATTCACTTATTTCCGTATTCTATAACGAACAACAGGACATACAGCAACACATACTGCCTGTGCATCCCATACCGTTCATACAACATCCTGCCATTACCATTCTCTGGATCTTCATAACTCTTCCTCCTTTATTCATATAAACATACTGTTTTAGTAGGTTTATGTTGTATAGATATTAACACCTATTTCTTCAGACGTCAATACCTATTTGAAAATTTTTTCCAAAAAAAGACAGCCCGGCAAAACCAGACTGTCTTTTCCTGTCAATCCACCACTTCTATACTTTCAATGACAGGCCTGTTCTCCACCGGAACAACACCGTTCACGTCCTGTCCTGTGGTATTTTCACAAATATCATCCACAATATCCATTCCCTCTGTCACATAACCAAATACCGCATAATCGCCGTCTAAGCTGACACAGTCCTGATGCACGATAAAGAACTGAGAACTTGCACTGTCCATACTGGCTGCAGATCTTGCCATGGAGATGGCGCCTCTTGTATGGGAAAGCGGGTTGTCCACCCCATTGTTGGAAAATTCACCCACGATCTTCTGTTCGGAGCCGCCCATGCCTGTACCCAAAGGATCACCGCCCTGCATCATGAATCCGTTGATGATACGATGGAAGGTCAGCCCGTCATAAAAACCGGATTCTGCCAGATTGATGAAATTGGTCACCGTAACAGGTGCATGATCTGCGTCCAGTTCCACCAGGATCTCACCCTTGTCCTTGATATGGATCTTTACATGATGTTTGCCTGAAAGAAGGTCCTCTCCCTCCTTATCCTCTGTCTGAGAAGTCTGAACTTCTTTTTCCGCCTCTGTACCCTGGGATGCTTCCAAATCCTTTCCCTGCCCGGCACTGCCGCAGCCTGTCAGAAGAAACCCGGTGATGGCACAGAGCGCTGCCAGTTTGAAACATAATCTTTTCATCATTTTGCGTATCCTTTCCACTCCTTTGATCCGGGGCCTTTGGGCTCCATGTTTCATTATATAATATCCCGCATTCATTTGCCACTACTTTATGGTTCTCCAATCTGTCTATTTTGGGGGCACGGGATTTCCTATTGCAGCAGATATCCAAAATAGATGCCGTAACACACCAACATCAAGATACCTGCCGGCCTGGTAAGCTTCCGCTTCCGCCAAAGGCACACAAGCAACAGCACTGCCGCTGCGATAGCAACAGCGGTATCCACGATAAACTTCGGCACAAACACCACAGGAGTGATCAGGGCCGTAGTACCCACCACAAACAGGATATTGAAGATATTGCTGCCCACGATGTTGCCGATGGCAATATCTGCCTTGCCCTTTATGGCGGCAGATACGGAGGTGAACAGCTCCGGAAGGGAAGTTCCCAGGGCCACAATGGTAAGTCCGATAAAACGCTCACTCATGCCTATTTTTTCTGCGATGACAGTGGCTGCACCGACTGTGACATCACTTCCCCACACCACAAGGATGAGGCCTGCTATTGCTGCGATCAAAAGCTGCCAGAGGGGTTTGGGCTTCTCCGTGACCACTTCTTCCTTATTTTTCTTTGCCATCAGGAACAGATAACCAAGATAACATAAGAATGCCGCCCAAAGAAGGATGCCTTCTCCATAGCTTACTACATTTCCGGTATAGCCTACTCCCAACAACAGCAAAGTGATCAGTATCATATAGGGTATTTCATAGCGCACCGTAGATTTTGCCACCGGGATAGCCACGATGGCAGCTGTCAGTCCCAGGATGATCAGGATATTCAGGATATTGCTCCCCACAATATTGCCGATGGTGATCTCTGCACTGCCCTTCAATGCCGCAGTAATGCTGACTGCAGCCTCCGGCGCACTGGTTCCCATGGCTACAATGGTAAGCCCGATCACCAACTGCGGAACCCCGAACCGGTCCGCGATCTGGGCCACGCCCTCCACGAACCAGTCTGCTCCTTTTACCAACATCACAAACCCCAGTACCAATAATCCACACTGTAATAAGATCTCCATGTGATTTCCTCCTTTGCAGAGAGTACGCAAAAAAGCGAGACTTCTGTTGTCCTACTGACAACAAAAGTCTCGCCGCTTAGTCACGAACCGGATTTTTCTTCCAAAAATCGTATTGACGATATCGCGCCCACTCAGATGAGTGCCGGCTACTCCCTCTTATTTTATAAGAAAAATAGCATTTTTTGCCATATCCTGCAAGCGCTTTGGAGAAATCTTAACGGTTTATTTACGCATGGTACGGTCAAATCCACATTCCGAAACAATTCTCATCTATCAAATCCAGATCATAAGGCGTCACCTGATAAACGTAATAATTCAACCAGTTGCTGTACAGATTATTGCTGTGGGACCTCCACTGTAAAAGAGGTCTTTCCCCGGCATTGTCCTGGGGATAATAATTGTAAGGCAACTGGATGGGAATTCCCTTGTTAAGATCCCTGTGGTACTCCTTGTCCAGAGTGTATCTGTCATACTCCGGATGTCCGTTTACAAAAATCTTCCTGCCGTTTTCGGCAATGGCCAAAAACACTCCTGCCACCGGTGATTCCGCCAATACCGTCAACTCCTTGCATGCATGGATATCCGCTGCCGGAGTCTCGGTATGACGACTGTGTGGCGCCAGGAAAATATCGTCAAACCCTCTTACCAGGGGTATTTTTCTGTTGGACACCTTATGTTCATAAACACCAAACAGCTTTTGGGGGAGCTGCTTCTTATTGATTCCGTAATAATGGTAAAATCCAGCCTGAGCCGCCCAACAGATATGCAGCGTGGAAGTTACATGAGTCTCTGCCCAGTCAAAGATCTCACAAATCTCCTCCCAGTAATCTACCTCTTCAAAGGCAATATCCTCCACCGGCGCCCCGGTGACGATCATTCCGTCAAATTTTCGATCCCGGACCTCCTCAAAAGAAATATAGAATCTGTTCAGATGATTGGCAGATGTATTTTTGGAAACATGGCTCCTGGTATTCATAAAGGTCACATCCACCTGCAGCGGACTGTTGGAAAGTGCTCGTAAAAGCTGCAATTCCGTATCCTGCTTTACAGGCATGAGATTCAGTATCAACACTTGAAGCGGGCGGATATCCTGATGTATGGCACGGGACTCATCCATGACAAATATATTTTCATTTTCCAGTATTTCTTTTGCCGGCAGATCACTCTGTGTCTTGATTGGCATGTCAAAAGTTCCTCCTACTGCATGTATTGTTCCAGGAATTGGTCTTCTGTCAGGATAGGCACCTGCAATTCCTTGGCCTTCTTATTCTTAGTCGACGTGGATGTACTGTCATTGTTGATCAGACAGGTAGTCTTGCCGGTAACGCTTCCCGTAACCTTCCCGCCCCGCTGCTCGATCAGCTCCTTCAAATCATTACGACTGGCATAATGGTTTAAACTTCCGGTGATCACAAATACAAGACCTTCCAGATTCCGGCTTTCTGCATCCAACCGGGGAGTCTCGATGTTCAGCTCCTTCATAAGATTACTGATCCTGGCACGGTTCTTTTCTTCCTTCATGAAATCCACAAATGCGGAAGCAATGACCTCTCCCACGCCCTCGATGGCGCTTAACGTCTCTACGGATGCCTGTTGCATCCGGTCCAGATCATAGTCAAAATAGCGGCACAGCATCTTGGCATTGGCCACACCGATATTGGCGATCCCCAAACCGTAAATCAGCCTTGGAAGCGTAGTGTTACGGGCCAGATCAATGCCGGATATCAGATTGTTGTAGGACTTCTCGCCGAATCCTTCCATATGGATGATCTCGTCTTTGTAATCCTCAAGATGGAACAGATCCGCAAATTCACGGATAAATCCCCGATCAATAAACTTTTCCAGAGTTGCCTCGGAAAGCCCATCGATATTCATGGCATCCCTGCTGACAAACAGCGTAAAGGATTTGATCTTCTTGGCAGCCCAGTCCTCGTTCACACAATACAGAGACTGCACCTCATTGATCTGTCTGATCCGGGTGGGTTGCCCGCACACGGGACAGAGCGCCGGGATCTCCACGGAATCGCTCCCTGTAAGATTTTCTGCAATCTGCGGAATGATCATGTTTGCCTTATAAACAGTGATCCTGTCACCGATTCCCAGTTTGAGCCCCCGCAGGATGCTGATATTATGGACGGAGGCACGGCTTACCGTAGTTCCCTCCAGTTCCACAGGATCAAAGATCGCCACGGGATTGATCAGCCCCGTCCTGCTGGCGCTCCACTCGATCTTTCTTAAGGTTGTCTCCCGCAATTCATCTGCCCACTTAAAAGCAATGGAATGCCTGGGAAACTTTGCTGTCCTGCCTAAGGACTGTCCGTAAGCGATATCTTCATAGGTCAGCACCAATCCGTCGGAAGGGATCTCATAATGCTCCACTTTCTCCGCAAACCCTTCAATGGCAGAAAGGATGGTATCCTCCGTCACCAGTTGATGTTCCACCACCTCAAAGCCCTGTTCCTTTAAAAACTCAAACTGCGCCATTCTGGAATTGTGAAAATCCACTCCTTCTGCCTTTACCAGCGAGAACGCATAAAACCTCACATTCCGCCTGGCCGTGATCTCATTGTTCAACTGGCGCACGGAACCACTGCACAGATTTCTGGGATTCTTATATTTTGCCTCCACATCCTCGATCTCCTGATTGATCTTCTCAAAATCAGGATAACTGATGACGGCCTCACCCCTTAAGATCAATTCTCCCTGATAGGCAATGGATAATGGCAGATTCTTGAAAGTCTTTGCATTATTGGTGATGACCTCACCGATCTCACCGTTTCCCCGGGTAACTGCTTTTGCAAGTTTTCCTTCACGATAAGTCAATACAATAGTGAGTCCGTCCAATTTCCAACTCAAAATTGCAGGATTTCCTTGCAGCCATTCCCGCAATTCTTCCCGGCTCTTGGTCTTCCCCAAGGAAAGCATCGGGCTTTCATGACGCTCCTTGGGCAGCTCATCCACAGCTTCAAAACCCACCTTTACAGTCGGGCTGTTGGCCAGTGTTACACCACACTCCTGCTCTAAAGCCTCCAATTCATCATAGAGTCTGTCATATTCAAAATTGCTCATGAGCTCCTGATCCTTGGCATAATATGCCTCTGCCGCCCGGTTCAGGGTCTCCACCAGATATTTCATTCTTTCTATTTTGGAAGACTGCATCTTGTACCTCTGCTTTCTGAGTCCTACAACTTCTTGTTTAAGTTTGGGAGATTTTCCCTTTGATGATCCGCTCTGCCTGCCGCCTGATACAAGGCATCCAGCTCTTCCCCTGACAATTCCCGATATTCTCCGGGCCTTAAACTGCCCAGGGAAATATTCATCACCCGGATTCTTTTGAGGCTCTTTACCTCATAGCCACAGGATTGGCACATTCTTCTGATCTGTCTATTGACTCCCTGAGTCAAAATTATTCGAAAAGTGAATTTTCCCAATTTTACAATCTCACAAGGCCTGGTGGTAAGGTCCAATTCCTTTAAATAAATGCCCTCTGCCATCTTATCTAAAAAATCAGGTGTTATTTCTTTATCCACCTTGACCACATACTCTTTTTCATGTCTGTTTGCCCCACGCATCATAGCGTTGATCAGATCTCCGTCATTGGTTAAGATCAACAGTCCCTCCGAATCCTTGTCCAGACGGCCTGCATAAGTTAACCGCACCGGATATCGTATCAGATCATGGATCTTTTTTTCTGCATGGGGATCTTTTTCCGTGCAGACAATGCCCACAGGCTTATAAAACGCCAGAACCTTTGCCTGCTGTCTGCCGGGGACCACCCGCCCATTTACGGTGATCGCCTCTGTTCCGCACACGGTCTGCCCCACCTTGGCCACCTGACCGTTGATCTGTACCGCTCCCTGTTCGATCAGTCTGTCCGCATCCCTTCTTGAACATACCCCGCAACGGGCCAGATATTTATTCAGCCGAATCTGTTCCATATAATTTCATATCCTCTAACATCTTTACGGGAGGCACTCCATCCCCGCACTCCAGACCTTCCTTGGCCAGTGCGTCCGCCAGTTCATTAAACCGCACATTGCTGTGGGCGGTCACTTTGCAAAAAAGGATACGGATACCCTTACTCCACTCCCGCATAGCCTGAGCATATTTCTGTGTCAGTTCCGTCCTGCTGCGCCATTCGCCCGTGACCCACTTTTCAATGCCTTCGTAATCATAACGGATCTCCAGTTCCTGAAAACTGTTTTTCATGGCCGTCCTGACAGCATACATAGCCCCCAGCATCTCTCCTGTCACATTGCGATGCTGCAGAGACTGGGGGTTATCACCGTTTCCGTATTCTGTGTAGATCCGCCCATCCGGCAGGATAAAGACACAGCCAAAGGCATACTTTTTCAAGGAATCCTCATAGCTTCCGTCCACATAAGCAAGAAGCCTTCCCTCCGGCGGAATATCCGCAGGTTCCAACCCTTCAGAGTCCTCAGACTGCTCCATACCCAGATACCGCATTGCCTCCTCCCGGGAAGAAAAGCCTTTGTACTCCGCTCCGGGGAAACCGTCCACAGAAAGCCTGCACTCCTCCCAGTTGAAAAAGATTCCCGTATTCTTTCCTTTTTTTACTGCATAATATTTTTTAGACGCCATTTTACCGTGAAATAAAGCCTCTCTCTAAAATCCGCCGCTCAACTGCGTATAAAGTTAGTCTTGACAGCAGGCTCTCTCTCCGGGAAGGTACAGCCTTCCTTCCTGCCTGCTTCAATACACTTCAAAAGCCATGCCATATTGTTCCCCAATGTACGCATGGTCTGCATTCCCTCCAGATCCTGTCTTACCTCCTCAGGCGTGTTGCCATGCACCATATTCCAGTACTGGCTGGAAACGATGGGCATACAACTGATGGTAAAATACTTGTTGAGCTGATCGAAGGCGGATGCCGCACCGCCGCGTCTGCAGCTTACCACACAAGCCCCCGGCTTGCCCTGGAAAATAGCACCCTTTCCATAAAAGGCCCTGTCCAGAAAAGAAGTCAATGCACCGGAAGCTGCTGCATAATGCACAGGGGAACCGAACACGAATCCGTCCACCTCCTTTGCCTTTTCCACAAATTCATTGACGCCGTCGTCCCTGAAACATTTTCCGCTTCCGATACAAGCCCCGCATCCGATACAGCCTGCAATGGGCTGACTGCCTACCTGTATGATCTCCGTCTCTACTCCATTCTGCTCCAACGCTCCTGCCACTTCCTCAAGAGCCGTATAGGTGCAGCCCTTGGCATGTGCGCTTCCGTTCACCAGTAGTACCTTCATGATTTATCTTCCTCCGGATTTTGATAAAAAGCAAAGTCATTTTTCCCGTTCTTCTTTACATGATACATAGCATCATCCGCACAAACGATCAACTGTTCCAGATTGTCCGTATCTTTGGGATAGGATGCGATGCCGATGCTGCCACAGATCTTCTTTTTTTCACCGTTCAGTGTGAAAGTTTTTCCGAAAATCTGCCGCATCTGATAAGCAGTCTTCTCCACCAGCATATTTTGATTGCTCTGCAGGATCACGATGAACTCATCACCGGCAAACCGATATGCCGTGAGGATCTGGGACTGCATTTCCTTGAGTCTGCCTGCCACCTGCTTCAAAGCATCATCACCCGCCGTATGTCCCATCGTATCGTTGATCTTTTTGAAATCATCAATATCGATCATCATGACTGTGCAGGGCTGCCTGTCTTCAATGATCTGCTCCAGGTCTTTCATAAATTTGCTCCTGTTGGGAAGACCTGTCAGGAAATCATGCAAGGATGCCGACTCCATAATATCCTTGGTCTCTTTGATCTCTTTCAAAAGGCTGCGCCGTCTCAGATTGTCGATAAAGATCCACAACGTAAATACCAGAAGTGCTATCAAAAGTGCCCCAAAGAACCGCATACTCTCCTGATTCCGCTCTATGAAGGAAGCCTCATGGTTCAGGATCGTGGTACCCTCCGGCAATCTCCCCATGTCCAGATTGAATTTTTTCATCACCTGTTCATCCACACAATAAACATTGGGGCTTTCCGCAACCATCTCGATCTCGCTGCAATCCCTGCCTCTTATGATATCCTTGGCCATACCGGCTGCAACCTCACCGGACTTGTACATGGACACTACGTTGCCGCCCAAAAGTCCCTCTCCGATTCCCGCCTCTACCATTCTGAGGCAGGGCACCTTGGCCTTATTGGCAATCAGCTGAACCGATTCCAGGCTGTCATATTGTTTGCCGTCTGCATCCTCCGTCATGACCACATAGATCAAAATGCTGTTCTTATCTATGGATGCAAGTTCCATGGTCAGCTTGGCCGTGGAAAGCTGTGAGGTATTGATCTCCGTAAAAGTAAGGTTGGGATATGCCCCGGCATATTTGTAAAAACGTTCCCGCTCCGCCTGACCGGTAATAGAGTCATCCAGGATGGCCACCACCTTGTCAGCATTGGGATTCAGCGCAAGCCCCAACTCGATATTTTCCGGCAAGGAAAGTTTTTCCACCACTCCCGTCACCAGGGGATCTTCTGAAGACTCTCTTGCCAGTGTCTCGTCATTGACCCCTTCAAAGATGATCGGGATACCTGCGAACAATTCCTCCCTGTACTCCATGGCAAAGATCAATGCCGCATCATCACCTACGATGACTACATCATAAGGTTCCACCATGGACAGTCTGTATTTAAGGCCTTCATAGAACAACCTCTCCGATTCTTCCGTATTGACACGTTTGGTATCCATGAACTCATAGTCCAGGGTAATCCCTGTTCCCAGAGTATCCTTGATACCCTCTATCTGCATCTGCACTGTATCCCATGCATAAGAATAAGAGCTGATAAAGAGTACCCTTCCCTCTTTTTCAGCCGCCGCCTTCGTCGTGGTCGTGTATGTAAAAGAGAGTACGATCACAAGACTCATATATACCAGGAGCCGCCCCAGGCAAACATTTCTCTTTTCTTTCATACATATCCCTCTTGAAATCATATTTTTACACATATTCATTTTACCACAAACACAGATAAATGGGAACAGAAACTTATATCAAGTTTCCAGGATCACGGCTTCAAAGCCTGATGCCGATCTCGCCGTAGGACAATCCCTCCGTCAAGCCGTCATCATACCGTACAAGCAGCCTGCAGTCATCGTCTACCCCATATGCAAAAGCAGTCCTTGTGCGATCGCCGTCGATCACAGTAACTTCCTTTCCCACAACAAGGCTGCGCTGCCTGTACTTTTCTATATAGCCGGTCAAAGATTCTGCCCGGTAATACTCCAGAAAATGATTCAGGAAGGCTGCCGTCAGACGGTTCTTTAGATCATCCCGGGTATTTTCAAAAAGAAAGCCTGCCGTCTGCTCCAGTCCTTTGGGGAATCCTCCCCGGGGGCGATAAACGTTGATGCCCACACCCAGCACCGCATATTCCACCAGGCCGCTTTCCAGATCAAAAGAAGCCTCCGTCAAGATACCGCATACCTTTTTCCCACCGACATAAATATCATTGACCCACTTTATCCCGGCTTTCTCTGTGGAGACTTCCTCTATGGCCTCACATATAGCCACCGCAGCCATAGTGGTAAACCGCACCGCCTGCCCGGCCGAATAATGACATGGCCTCAGCAGGATGCTCATATAGATCCCGGTTTCTGCCGGTGAAAAGAACAGCCTGCCACGGCGTCCCCTGCCGTCAGTCTGTTCATTGGCCACCACCACGCAGCCCTCCGCCCGGCCGCTGTCCGCCTTCCTGCGGACCAGTCCGTTGGTGGAATCAACCGCAGAAAGGACCTCTATCTCCAGTCCCCCGCACTCCGGACTCAGATATTTCCTGATCCCCTGGGGTGACAGGATATCCGTTTTCGTAGAAAGGCAATACCCCTTGTTGGTGACTGCGTCGATCACATATCCTTCCTCTCTCAGCGTCTTGACTGCTTTCCAGACAGCGGCCCTGGAGACGCAAAGCCGCCCTGCCAGCTCCTCCCCCGAAAAGTACCTTCCTTTATTTGCTTCAAACAATTCCAACAATTCTTCTCTGACTTTCATATTTTCCCGGCTTTCACTCTTCCCTGCTCTTGTCCTCACAGGTTCCCTGCTCACGGTCTTTCCTACGACACAACTCGGTCCATTGACAGTCCCCGCAGATTTCTTCCCGGCCGCCGGTCAATAATATCCTGTCACGCACCAGCCCATCAAACGCAAGAAAGGGCATGATCGTCCCCTCATGAATACCGCACCGCAAAAGCACCTGTCTGTCATATTCTAACACTTTCCCGGCAGCTGTGCAAATACCTCCCTGCCGGTTGGGACAATGGCTGCAGATCATATCCACTTCGGCGGTGATACATACAGCAGGATTTTTCTCCAGAAGCTTTTGCACCTGCGCCATGTGTTCCGTAAATTCACTGCTATAACCCTTTCCCTCAAAAAAAGCAAGGCACATCCCATGATGTGCCCTTATCCTGTATACTCTTTCTTCCATCTTCTTTGCCCTCAATCTATCCTCACTGCCTTTGCCAGCCTCTTTGAAACAAGCAGGGCAAGCGCCATCTTCACCAGGTCAGGAACGATAAACGGGATCACGCAGAAGCCCAGCACGGTACTCAGTCCGATCTCCCCTGTGTTGCGGGCATATACCTCCATGAACCAGACAGTTCCGATGGCATAGCAGATCAAAAGCCCGATCACCATGGAAAGTGCCAAAACCCATGTCTTTTTTCCCAACAGGGCCTCCATCCCCCACATAAAAAGCGCAGTGAAGAGGAAACCTACGATATAACCGCCGGTATTGCCCAAAAGGATGCCGATACCACCCGAAAATCCCGCAAAGACCGGCAGTCCCACTGCCCCTAACAGAATGTAGACCAAAACTGCCAGGCTTCCTCTTCTGCCCCCCAGCGTCCCTACTGCCAGAAAGACTGCGAAAGTCTGCAGCGTAAAGGGTACTGTCATGGGAATGGAAATCCATGAGCATACTGCCATAATGCCGGCAAACATTGCGATATACGCCATATCCAGGATCTTGTTCTTTTTTGTTGTTGATGTGTCCATTGTATCTGTCATCTCCATGTGTTAGATTCGGGTACCAATACATCCTGCATGGACCCTGAAAGTAATTTATCATATTGCCCTTTTATTGTCAACCCAAAATTATTTTAGGTTTACAATCCTTGTTTTGTTATTCCTTATATCACAATTTGGCATCATATGGTATAATACCTGTAAATCAGCCAGAAAGGAGCCTTTTTATGAAAATTTCCAATGCCATCAAATACATCGGCGTCAATGACCATGCCATCGATCTGTTCGAAGGACAATACCGGGTTGCAAACGGTATGGCCTACAATTCTTATGTCATCCTGGATGACAAAATCGCAGTGTTCGACACTGTGGATATCGATTTTACAGCGGAGTGGCTGCACAATCTGCCGGATGCCCTAGGTTCCCGTCAGCCGGACTATCTGATCGTTCAGCACATGGAGCCGGATCATTCCGCCGGGATCACTGCCTTTATGGATGCCTATCCCCACGCCGTTATTCTTGGCTCCGCCACTGCCTTTACCATGATGAAGCAATTTTTCGGAATGGATTTTGCAGACAGAAGAATGGTCATAAAAGATCAGGATACCCTCTCCCTTGGGGAACACTCCCTGACCTTTCTCTCTGCCCCCATGGTACACTGGCCGGAAGTCATGGTTACCTATGAGCGCTGTGAAAAAGTACTCTTTTCCGCCGACGCCTTTGGCAAGTTCGGTGCCCTTGATGCGGAGGAAGACTGGGCCTGTGAAGCCCGCCGCTATTACATCGGGATCGTAGGCAAATACGGTATGCAGGTGCAGGCCCTTCTCAAAAAAGCCTCTTCCCTGGAGATCAGGACAATATGCCCTCTCCATGGTCCCGTCCTGAAAGATAACCTGGAAGATTACCTGAATCTCTATCAGACCTGGTCCTCCTACCAGGTGGAAACCGATGGGATCTTTATCGCCTACACTTCTGTTTACGGCCACACCCGGGAAGCAGCCAGGCTCCTCGCCGAAAAACTGCGCGCACTGAGCTGTCCCAAGGTATCCCTCGCAGACCTTGCAAGAGAAGATATGGCAGAATGTGTGGAAGATGCCTTCCGCTACGGCAAAGTAGTGCTTGCAACCACCACCTATAACATGGGGATTTTCCCCTTTATGAGAGAATTTATCAACCATCTTACAGAGCGGAATTTCCAGGGCAGGACCGTTGCTTTCATAGAAAACGGAAGCTGGGCTCCCACTGCCGCCAAAACCATGAAATCCATGCTGGCATCCTGTAAAAATCTTACGTTTGCAGAGAATGAGGTGCATATAAAGTCAGCCCTGAATGAAGAAAGCCTGGCACAACTGGATGCACTGGCCTCCGAATTGTGTCAGGGGTACGAGACATAAAGGCAGGGCTTTTATGTTCAACAATTACCTGCCTTTATATACTTTAAAAGCAGTATTCCCTTTATGATCAATAGCAGAAACGCCACAGTTATGGCATAAGCTTCTCTTGTCATTGCCAAAAATAATACTGTCAGAATGCTAAGCCCCATGGAGCTCCCGGTCATAATTTTATGCCCTTTTTCAATTTTGAATTGTGCCAGCAATATTTTTACAATCCCAACCGCAATAAGGGCAATAAACATCATCCAGTACATTAAGCGATTAAATGATGTTGTTTCCGTGTACGCAAGCAGAGTTACCGAAAAAATATATCCATCAACCGGGTTTGGATAAAGTGGCAGCACAACAAGCATAATGGAAAGCAATTTCTCTCCCGATAACAAATCATCGATTGTTACCGAAAAATAATCTGATATTTCCTTCAATGAGTCAATACTCGGATATCCTCTTACTGATTCCCATTTTGAAATGGCAGTTCTGGATACATATAAAGCCTCCGCCAATTCTTCCTGTGTAAGCCCCCTGTTTTTTCTCAACTCCTGAAGTTTTTCATGAAATTCCACAACAGAACCTTAATTAAATTAATAATTTATAAAAACAACTCAGGGTTCATAAATATAATAACGAGCTCACATATTTCCCCTGATGCATCAATCCCCCAGTAATCCGTATAATAGCCATCTCCCATGAGTTTCACGTTCTAAAGGATAATTCTAGGACACACAAAAATTTATCAATACAACCGGCTTATCTGTAATAAAAACGAAAGGACGAAAAGCTATGAAACTTATATATGCTACATATAACCAGTACTGCAATAGTATTGATATAACCACTCTTGATAATATACTTTTACGCATTGACTGTAATAAAACAGAGGATGGGTTGAAAACTACACCTAATTCACAATGTGCTTTGAACGCTCTTGCGATTGACAACCCTATAGAATATGCTCGGTTAGCTTTGGAGGGCGAGATGCAGGCATGGGTGGATGCTGCGGATTGTTTAGATGTGTGGTAAATCAATCGTGAAAATTTTAGATGAATTAAGGATGAATATGTGGTAGAATAACCCATATGGTAGCCTTGTTCAAGAGATTATCAAATCAGGATTTGTGGAGAGAAGCATAAGGTTACCTACCAGGTGATTAATTATCATTGATATAGTAGGTAAATTTGTACCTTGGTAGGTGAATTAGGGAAACAATTAACTGAATTAGCGGGTAACGAATTGATTTATGATATCAGCATTATTTGCATATAAGGAGAAAGGAAATGTTTGTCCAATCATTTTATATTGGATAAATGGATTATACGAGAGATTTATGAGTATGGACAAGTTCAAATTGATTAAAATTGGGTTATATTTCGTTATACTTGTTGTTTTATGCTATTTTTCTGTCGGTTATAGTTATGAGTTATATGGGATCGGTTTAGAAAATATTAATATGAACAATGTTGAGGCTAATGTTGATGGTGCGGATTTTTCACCTTTTATAATGCTAATGGGGTATGGGGTGAATGGAATTTTGGCAACAATAAATACAGTGGTATATGCAGTAGTTGTTATGATATTAGGATTAATTCTTCTCTTGCCCTTTTGTTTTGTTGGGTTGAGCAAGAAAAGAAACGTTACTATTGAAGAGTACAAAATTTATAAAAATGTAGCTATAGTAACTTATGTTGTTGCATTTTTAATAGGCTGTATTCTTACACGTTTTACTGGTGTGTTAATTCTTTTTTTCTATAATACCATTTGGTTTACCGAGGTACTGATATTTGTAATAATGGTTGCCAAGAAACATCTGAAAGCAGAATAGTAGTGATGTTAAAAAGGAGGTAGACAGGGCTGTCTACCTTGAATTTTGGCGATTTACTCAGTCTATGACATGTTATGAAGAAAAACAGAATGATAGGATTTCCGTTGTAAGGAGGCACAGGAAAATGAATCAGATTAAAATAGGAACCTTTCTTAAGGAATTAAGAAAAGGCAATAATTTGACTCAAGAACAAATTGCCGAGAAATTCGGTGTATCACAAAGATCAGTATCATGATGGGAAAATGGAAATACTATGCCAGATATTAGTGTATTGATAGAACTGGCAGATTATTATGAAGTTGACCTTCGCGAGATAATAAATGGTGAAAGGAAGACGGAAATTATGAATGAGGATTTAAAAGAAACATTGGAAATGGTAGCTGATTATACGACAGCAGAAAAAGAAAAAATAACGAAAGAGTTGTTTAATATGATAGTTAATTTCATCCCGCTTTTTTTGATTTGAGAGTGTGAAGAAATCTCTGTAAATGAGACCGTTTCAAGTTTTGTGTAAACTTAAAAATCTGACATAAGATATGTGAATAGTTACTGAAGGGCAGAGCCGGATTTTTGAGAGTGTAAATTATTTTGTGTAAACCTCATGGATTCATGAAAAAATATTAGATTTGTATTCGCCGGGGAATCGAACCCCTTACACGTTGATTTTTACACAACAATCCCAGACTGTCAACCGGCAGCCTGGGATTTTCTAT
>JAGATV010000058.1 GCA_017621075.1 Lachnospiraceae bacterium | reverse complement strand
GAGCGTGGGAAGTGATGGTGGAAACAACCTTGGTGTCCATGTCAAGAACGCCGCCTGCTTCTCTTTCCTTCTTCTGTAAATCAAGTACCTGTGCCCACAGATCCCTGGTGTTCTGGGTAGCTTCAGCTAAGAAACTCTCATCGCCGTCATAAGGATGGTAGTTTCTCTGGATGAAGTCGCGGACATTAACCTCTTTGTCCCACTTGCCGCCTACAAAATCTTTCCATTCTGGTCTCATTTTGAAATAGCCTCCTATAAAAATTTGAATTAGAATAATATTTAAGCGGTGCGTTCAGCACCACTTTGGTACCGCTAATCCTTAGTCTCATTATATGAAAAAGTGGTGGGACAGTCAAGGTCATGCTTGTACTTTTTTCTATACAAAAGGCTATATTTACAAGGATTTATGGTAAGGTTGCACATATTTTACATATATTTTATATTTGTGAATGACTTGCCAGATCCGGGAGAAAGTATTATACTAAGCTGGAAGAAAAACAAGCGCCCGCTTGCGGGCATTTGTTTTTCCGCAGCTTAGTAACGACAAAATCATGGAGTGCGCAAGTGCGGTAGCTGCGAAGCAGTTGGATTTTGGAGTATATAATATACATTGGAAAGGAGAACCTAATGAGCAACATAACCAAAGACATGACCATCGGCGAGATCCTTCAGGTCAATCCCGACGTAGTGCCTGTTCTTTTGAACGCAGGAATGCACTGCCTCGGATGCCCTGCTTCCCAGGCAGAATCCCTGGAAGAAGCTGCAATGGTACATGGTATCGATATTGATGAATTGATGAAGGCTATCGAAGAGGTATAAAGATAGACGAAAAAGGGTATTCTCCAAGCCGCAGGGCCAATGGGAGGATACCCTTTTTGTTTTGTATGATATCTTATTTTCCGCTCAACTGTTGCAATGCATGGCTTGCGATCAGCGCCTCGCAGTGTTCTTCCAGAAACCGACGGCCTGCTGCCGGGGAATGTTTGGGCGTACCGTATTCGGAGATGGTATTGCATACCCGGTGGAAGACTTCCGGAGCAACACCGTCCTGCTGTAATACCAGCAGATATTTCCCGGTGTTTTTGTCCTTGTAGAGTATGCTTTCCCCCTGATAGCGGGAACCGATAACGGCGGCTGCATTCATGACCTGCTGCAGGGAATCCATCTGAAAGATCAAGGTGCGGTCTTCGGGATCGGAAGGGATATCCCGTGCAGACGGCGTTTCGGAATCCTTTGCGGCAGGCTCCTTCAGCCTGCGGAAGAGTTCCAGCACTTCATCGGGAGCATCGGGCTCATCTTCCTCATCTTCCGTGACGGAGGGGGCAAAACGCGCAAACCGTGTATCCAGCTCCTCAGGGTCCTCCACCTTGGTGATCAGGAGCACCAGACAATCGGAATTTAAGGGAACGGCTTCGATCATCAAGGGGATATCTTCTGCCTCAAAGCCAAATTCAAAGCTGGCCTGCTGTATCATATCCCGGAACAGATTCTTGGCCTTCTCCGTACCGTAGGCTAATTCACTTATTTTCAATTCGCGGCTGGCCAGATCTTCCTTGGTCAAGGTGCAGCGAATCTGGTTTTCACTGATTTTCTCTATCTTCATATAACAATCCTTTCTATAATTAAAAGTATCTTATACTTTTATGCAGGTTTCGTCAATAGACCCGGGCAACAGTTTAAGATTTTTTTAGACTTTCTGCGACAGAACTATTGCAAAAAGCAGATCATTACTATATAATACACAGCATAAACACCTTCGGTACTCAAGTGCGGGGAAGGAGGTGGCAGTCTTTGAATCTGGTTGATTTTCTGAGCAGTCGCTCTGTTTCATCCTTTATTCTGAGAGGAATCGCTCTTAATAAGTGAGAATCTTGATTTTTCCAACCATTCACAACTAAATATAAGGATGTCTTACAAGCATATCGTGCCAGATCTAGTAATTCAACTACTACTTTTCACAATTATAATTCAATTTAAACATGTTTTGCATTAGTAATTTTTGCTGTTTTTTGTACTGCTGAAGGTGTTTATCTGATTGCGTCTGCAATCTTTTCTCAAGAGGACAGGATTCCCGGGAATAATATATCACGGTCCTTTGGTCGGGGAGTCCTGCGATCGGATGCTGTCTTACCGGTACCTCCTGCTTTTGTCAGGAACATGGGCTGCCTCTCATGCTGACAAAATGGAAATTTGTCAAATTTGGTAATGACGGCAGGAAAATGGTGTGTTAGAATGTAACTGTCCGGTCTGTGCCGGACAGTTGCATCCCACCGTGGTGCAGACACGCTATATCAGACAGAAAGGCTGCTTACAGGCAGAAGATGAAAATGAAAAAGAAAAAGAAAAAATTCGTACCGGCGATCGTGGCGTTCCTGTTGATCGTGATCATTGGAGGTGCGGCTGCGGCCAAAGTACTCTATGATAAATATTCTTATAGTAAGGAACGGGTGGATATGGATGCCTTTTATCAGGTGTCCGGGACAGAAAGCGCCATCATCCTTCAGGATGAGATGGTGGATGAGAAGGCTGTTGTAAAGGATGGTATCTGCTATTTTGATCTGGATACGGTCCATAAATATATGAACGAGGTCTTTTATGTGGATCTTTCCGAGAACCTGCTTCTGTATACCTCGGCTCTGGAAACGGTCCGCGTCAATCTGGGGGAGAGTACTTACACTACGGCGGACGGAGCAAAGGATCTTGGATGCACCATCGCCTACGTTGAGAACGAAACCGTATATGTGGCGGCAGATTTTGTAAAGCTGTATACCAATTATTCTTATGATATATATGACAGACATGTCCAAGTTTATACACAGTGGGGCAGTAAAGAGACCGCATCTGTGGAAAAAGATACCGCAGTGCGGGAAAGAGGAGGGGTCAAAAGCCCCATCCTGAGAGATCTGGCAGCAGGCGAGACCGTTGAAATCCTGGAGGAGATGGAAACCTGGAGCAAGGTCAAGACATCGGATTCCGTGATCGGCTATGTAGAGAACAAGAGACTTGCCAATCGTATCACGGAACAGGAGATCCCTGTTACGGATTATGCTGCGCCGGAGTACACCTCCATTTCCATGCCGGGCAAGGTCAGCCTGGGCTTTCATGCCATCGGCGGAGTGGGGGGCAACAGTACCCTGGACGCTATGGTGGCTGAGTCCAAGGGCATGAACGTGATTTCCCCTACCTGGTTGAGTATGATCGACAATGAGGGAAATATCCGCAGTTTCGGCGGACGGGATTATGTGCAGAAAGCTCACGACAAGGGGCTTCAAGTATGGGTGGCTGTGGACAATTTCAATTACGAGAATGAGACCGGAACAGCCGTGGATGAGCTGGCAGTGCTGTCTTCTACCACTAAGAGGCAGAAGCTGGTGGACAATATCATGAAGGAAGCGCTGACACTTGGCGTGGATGGCATCAATGTGGATTTTGAGGGACTGAAGGAAGAATGCGGCATTCACTATGTACAGTTTTTGAGAGAGCTTTCCGTAAGGTGCCGCACTAATAAAATGGTACTTTCCGTTGACAATTATGTGCCCTTCCATTTCAATGATTACTACAGGCTGGATATCCAGGGGCAGATCGTGGACTATGTGATCATCATGGGCTATGACGAGCACTGGCACGGAAGTAAGAATCCCGGAAGCGTGGCAAGTATTGATTATGTGTCCAATGGCCTGGACAAGACGTTGGAAGAGGTCCCGGCGGAAAAGGTCATCAATGCCATTCCTTTCTATACCATTCAATGGAGGACGGATGGCGGCAATGTGACGGATGAGTACCTCACCTTGAAGAATACTCCGGACTTCCTGCAGAGAGTAGGCATGCAGAAAGTATGGGATGAGACCACCTGCCAGAATTATATTGAGTGGAAGGAAGGATCGGTCACCTACCAGGTATGGCTGGAGGACGAGGAATCCATCAGTGTGAAGTTGAATGTGATGAGTGCCAAGAATATTGCCGGCGTGGCAGTGTGGAAGCTTGGCGACGGTACTTCCGGTGCATGGGAATTGTTAAAGATCTATACCAATTCCTGACAGGAATCATAAGAGAAGAAAAGGACTGCCCGATCGGCCCAGGCTGAGAGGGCAGCTTTATATTTACAAATAATTTACTCTGGTTTTACGGTTTGCTGATATTATGTGATCTTCCGTTGAGTTACAATGCTTATGATTTGTAAGGAACGACAATATACAAAGGAGATCAATATGAAGACGAACATTGTAAAGAAAATGACGGCCATTGCAGCCGCCCTGACCATGGTGGTATCCCTTGGGGCATGCGGCAGTGAACCGGCATCAACCACCGGAGGGTCCGCAGGCACAGAAAGTACAGCAAGCAGCGGGACCGCAAGCCGGGAGGAAGCAGAACAAAGTGAAAAGACAAAAGAAGTTTTGGCAGAAGCACCTGTTCAGACAGAGCCACTGGTGGTATATCTGAATGACTTTGACGCGGTCATTGTGGATCTGTTCAAGGAAGCCACCGGATATGATGTGGAAGTGGTGGCAGGAAACGGCGCTGAGACCATGTCCCGTATCGCCGCTGAAAAGGGCAATCCCCAGTGGGATGTGGTGTGGATCGATTCTGCATATGATATTTATGCACTTTCCGATGAAGGAGAGCTGCTGACCGGGTGGGAACCTGAAAATGCGGCCAATCTGACAGACTTTGCAAAGCATATTGTTCCTGATAACAAGTGTATGTATCCTACAGGAACTCATGCAGCAGGTGTTCTGGTATACCGCAATGACATCTATTCTGAAGAGGAGGCACCCAAAACCTTTGCAGAACTGACCGATAAAAAATATGCAGGACAGGTGGGAATGGCTGATCCCGGCGTGGCGGCACCTGCTTATCCGCTGGCAGCATATTTTATGGATGAGCTTGGCATGGACGGCGGCAAGGAATATTTCAATACGCTGTTTGAGCAGGGACTTAAAGTTTATCCCAAAAACCCTCAGGTGGTGAAAGCGTTGGCCGCAGGGGAGATCACGGTGGCAATGCTTCAGGAATCCAATGCTTACGATATGGTTGCTGCCGGTGAGCCGATATCGATCGTGTGGCCCGAGAATGGTGCACCCGGCTCCACTCGTGTGGCGGCTATCAGTGCCGGTTCCGATCAGCAGGAGATCGCAAAGATTTTTGTAAACTTTCTGTTGGATGCTGACACCCAGCAGGCACTCATCAACACAGGGGATGAGGGTTACTTCGAGCCTTCTGTAAAGGGCGTCGCTTTAAAACCGGAGCGGGATGCAGATGCAAAGCTGGCAGTGGCAGACATTATCACCGGATCTGAAAATGAAGCGGAAATCAAAGCGTGGTTTGCAGATATGTCAGCTCAATAAGCGGAAGGTATGGGATATGAAGAGTAGAGATAACGTTTCAGGTATCTGTATACTCGGCATTCTGATCGTATTGGTACTGCTGCCTCTGGCAGCAGTACTTTTTCAGGTTGTGTGCCCGGGTATGGAGCCGGAGAAATTTGATTTAAAGAATCTTTCGCTGTTACTGGATGTATTTGTGCGAAAGCTCTGGAAAAAGGCATTTCTGAATTCGCTTTTCCTGAGCCTGGGCACCACGGCTGCAGGCCTGGTACTTGCAGCTTTTCTGGCGCATATCCGGGTCAAATACCGTTTTCCGGGAGCAAAGATGCTGGATATGGTGAGTTGGATACTGATGATCGTGCCTTCCTTTATCCTGGCACAGGGCTGGGTGTATTTTGCCTCCGGCAACGGCATCGCCAGTGCATGGCTGGGCCTGAAAGGGATCAGCCATTTCGTGTTCAGCTACTGGGGGTTGGTAACGGTAATGGTATTGTGTAAATTTCCCATGGCATATATTACCATCAAGACATCCATGGAGTGGTATCCTGCAAGATTGATGCATGCAGCAAGGATGAACGGTGCCTCGGCCCTGAAAGCCTGGTGGAGCGTTCAACTGCCGTTATGTATTCCGGCATATTGTTCTGCGGCTATGTTGATCTTTATGGATACAGTGGGAGACTATGGCATGTCTTCCACCATAACGGCAGTGTATTCCTTTCCCACTCTTCCCTACACCATCTACAGCGCTATCTGTACTTCTCCGGCCCGTTTTGATATGGCGGGAGTATTATCCTTGTACCTGATGGTACTGATCGTGATAGCAATGGTGATACAGTATCTAGCTATGGGAAAAAGAAAATATGACTTTCTGGACAATGGTACGGAGCAGGTGGTACCGCAGAAGGCAGCACCCTGGAAATGTGCGCTCCTTTCCGGCTTTACCGGGGTCTTCTGCCTGATCGCTCTGGGAATTCCGGTGGGTTCCAACCTTATCATGTCCTTTTCCGATTCCATCAGTATTGAACGGTTTGCCTTTACGCTGGACAACTATAAGGCGGTCTTTGGGGTTGCCAGCAATCTCATGGATGGCGTGAAGCACTCTTTAAGTCTGGCGGGTATTGCGGCAGCGATCGGCATCGTGATCGGCTTTGGCGTAGCATTTGTGCTTACTTACTCTGAATTTCGCCTGAAAAAAGTGATCGATATGATCACTCTGGTGGCTATGGCGGTGCCGGGAGTAGTACTGGGCATCGGCTATATCTTTGTGTGGAACCAGAAATGGCTGATGTCTGTGGGGCTTCACCTATATGGGAAACCGTCTATCCTGGTGCTGGCCAGCGTGGCAGCGGCCATTCCTCTGATCAACCGTGTGTTGGTAGGCGGCATGGCCAAGATCCCCAAAACGCTTCTGACGGCGGCGCAGATGCAGGGCGCCGGTTATCTTACCAGAATGCGGACCATCCTGCTCCCGTTGATCCATGACAGTTCGGTATCTGCAGTGCTGGCTGCGTTTGGAGGAAGCGTATTCAATCTGGCTATCACCACGATTCTGTATCCCCCCAACTTCAGCACTCTGCCGGTGTATATCAGCGATGCATACAATGATCTGAAATTCGGATATGCGGCGGCAGCCACCATCGTGGGAGGCATCTTCATCATCACGATCATGCTGGTGCTGGAATATTTATTAAACTTGAAAAAGCAGAATAGAGTAAATAGAATAAAATAGAGGAAAAGGTATGGAGACGATACTGGAATTAAAAAATGTCAGAAAGAATTACGGAAAGAAGCAGATCCTGAAAGGAATCGACCTGGAGGTAAAGGAAGGGGAGATCATCAGTGTGCTGGGGCCCTCCGGTTGCGGGAAATCCACGCTTTTAAATATTATCGCAGGAATCCAGGATCTGGATGACGGAGAAGTGTGGATCCATGGCAGGGAGGTTTCCTCCGGCAGGAGGACGCTGAGCATTGAGGAGCGGAATGTCAATATGGTATTCCAGGATTTTGCGCTCTGGCCCCATATGAAGGCGAGGGACAATATCCTTTACGGACTGAAGGTAAAGAAAACAGAAAGAGAAGAAATGAAAAGACGTCTGGAAGAAGTGGTAACGCTGCTTCATCTTGAGGGGCTTTTGAACCAGTACCCTTCCGAACTGTCCGGTGGACAGCAGCAGCGGGTGGCCATTGCCAGGGCGCTGATCACCAAGCCGGACATCATTCTTTTGGATGAACCACTCTGCAATCTGGACATCCAGCTGCGCATTGAGATGAGAACGGAGATGGCACAGCTGTTTCACTCTCTGAAAACAACGGTGTTCCATGTGACCCATGACCCTTCTGAGGCATTTGCCATGGCAGACAGGATTATTGTGATGAACGGCGGACGGATCGACCAGATCGACACTCCGGCCGTATGCTATACCCACCCCAGGACCGGGATGGTGGCAGGGCTTTTGGGGGCCGGCAACTGTTTAAAGCAGGGAAGCCTTACACAGGCAGGAGAAAAATTCTGCCACATCACCTACGGAGATTACCCGGTGACCGCTATGGATTTCTTGCCGGAAAGAACTGCGGCCGGAATGGAAACGGAGCTGCGTTTTCGTCCGGAGGAGTGCTCTTTCTGCCGGGAGCAGGAGGACAATGTCATTCCCGTAACGGTGGTATTATCTACCTTTGAAGGAGGCAGATACCGCATAAAGGTGGAGACCGACAAAGGTGAGGGGATCTGTCTGCTTCATGGGGAATTCCTGGAAAGCGGAAGGACGGGCTTTGTGAAGATCGCAGGAGACAAATTGTACGCCTATGAGAAAATTGGTATTTAAGGGTGGATACGGGGAACACGGAAGAAGCTACTTTTTGGTAAGGTACAGTGAAAAAGACCGCTACTATATGGTGGATTGCGGGATCATGGACAGCGATGCATTTCCTTATCCGGAGGTTACGGAGGAAGAGATCGGGAAGGTGGACTATCTGTTTTTGACCCATTGCCATAAAGACCATACGGGGGCAGTGGAATATATTTTGGAAAAAGGGTTCCGGGGATGGATTGTTGCTTCGGGGATGACCATGGAACTGGGGGTGCCGGCTCTCAAAAAGGTTATCTGTCTGCCTGCGGCTTTTGAGGCGGCAGACAGGCGGATGGTACTGGGAGAAGACGGGGCAGAAACACTGGAGGTTGTTTACGGAAGGAGCGGACACTGCCCGGGCGGCTTGTGGTTTGAGATCCGTGATCTCTTTGGCAGTTGCTTTTTCAGTGGGGATTATCAGGCGGACACTCTCCTGTATGCCTGTGACAGAGTGCAGGGAATGCAGGCTGATATCGCAGTGGTGGACTGCGCCCATTTTCAGACCGGACAGAATGCGGCACAGTTACGGGCGCAGCTTTTACAAGGGCTTACGCATCATTTGGAACAGAAACATCCGATGGTACTGCCCGTGCCCAAATATGGGAGAGGACCGGAACTTTTGTGCATGCTGCAGGAATGTTTCCCAACCGCAGACATCAAAGTGGATACGGATTTTGCAGAATGCACCGAAAGGATGTTGCAGGAAGATTTCTGGTATCAGGAGACCGGGTTTGGGAAAGTCAAGGAGTTTCTGGAGTCTTCCCGGGACAAGGCCGTATTTCCCGCCTTGGAGGAATTTACCCCGGGAGATTTTGATATTTTGCTGCTTGCCGATACCCATTTGCAGAAGGAAGCCAATCGGGAATATGTGAAGGGAGTGATCGGGAAAGACGGCGTTCTGGTCATCACCGGACGAATGAAGGCAGGAAGTCTTCCGATGGAGCTGTATGAGGCGGGGATGGCGGAAAGATACCTGTATCCCCACCATCAAAGCAGAGGCGATATGCTTGAGATGATAGGGCAGAATGGTTTCTGCACAGTATATCCCTATCACAATCCGCTGAAAGAAGTATATGATAAAAAAACGGGGCGCCATACTTAGGGTATGACGCCTCGTTCTTTGTCACATATTTTTCTGTGGTTTTCACTATGCCCGCTTACAAACAGATCTTCCTGCAAGGCATACAGCGGCAATGGCGATCAGAACCAGGTAAGCGGGGAAAGCTTCACCGGTCTTGGGGACACTGTCATAAGCGCCGGAGGTGTTGCCGGGAGCAGGGGCGCTGCTCTGACTATCCTGCGTGGCCGGAGCGGTGTTCTGGGTGGAGGAAGCAGAGGGAGTCTTGCTGTAGTAAGCTTCGTCCGTCTGGACGCTTCCGTCGGAAATCTCCAGCTTGCCTTTGGCAAAATCATAATACTCGTAGCAGACAATAGAAGCCTCGTCTACTGCTTTTACATGGGAAACCGTACCATGGACATAGATATTTGCATGCACATCATTGGTGCCGATGATCTCCAGATAGGACACATTGCTGTTGAAGGTAACGGAACCTTCATTGTATACATATGCTCTGGAAACATCGCCTGTGATGGCGGCTACGGAATCGGTGGTTACATAACATTCATCGACGCCCTTGGTGCGGACCACTACGGTGGCGGCCTGGGCAATGGTCAGATTGCTGAGGCGGACGTTGCTCAAATCCAGATCCAGACCGGTATCATCGCTGATGCCCACTACGACTACGATATCGCCATCCTTGATCACATCCTTTAACTGGAATGCTTCCTTGACCTCGATGTTGGGATTGTACTCTGAGGTATCACGCTGATAATACCAGGCGTCGTCTCCCTCGTCATAAGATACACAGAAAGTGGTGGGTTCTGCTGCGGAAGCAGTCAGGGTGTTGCTGCCGGGAAGCATGGCCAGCAGGGCCGCTGCTGACAGCAGGGATACGAAT
This sequence comes from Lachnospiraceae bacterium, assembly GCA_017621075.1. Lineage (GTDB taxonomy): Bacteria > Bacillota > Clostridia > Lachnospirales > Lachnospiraceae > Acetatifactor. The sequence goes on along the minus strand of JAGATV010000058.1, from coordinate 119,139 downwards.
TTTTGAAATTTTTTCATGGGTTTTCCTCCTGTGGATAAAATAATGGGTCTCCTTACTCTACCGGCTGGTAATAGTCTCCTTCTTCCACTTCTTTGGCCACCACTACGAATCTTCCCTGTTCTACATGGTAAACGCAGGTGGAAAGCGTAAGGAAGCGGTCTCCAAACTCGGCGGTGACACCGGTGTCATATTGAGACAATGCTTTGATATTTTGATAAAAGTCATCAAATTCTTCCTGGGTATCTGCCTGAAAGAATTTGTAGAACTTAAATACCTGGTCGGTCTTTTTGTACACCTGGGAGCGAAAGACGGCGATCACCTCATAATTGCGCTGGCATTCTTTAGTGTACAGGGTGATGGTCTTGTGTTCCCGGTAAAAATCCTCGTTCTCATAATCTGTCAGGTTGCCAAACATGGCTCCGGAACGCATATTGTGTCCGTGGATGATGAGATTGGTGGTCAGCGGATCCAAACTGCTGTCGGTATCCAGGATCAGACAGCCGTTCTTGTTGTCCTTGCCGTCGAAGCCCCGGTAGAGGTAATAGTTTTCGTCACGGGGAGTCCACATCACGGGATAATCAATGTTGGTGCCGGGAATGGTGAGCCAGGCTGCCATGTCCTCATTGGCCAGGAAGCTGTCCGCATAAGGATTGGGCACCGGCACTTTGTCAGGTTCTGCGGCAGGAGCGGCTTCCGTCCCGGAAACGTCCTCCCCGGCAAGGGCAGAGGAACTTTCCGGCATATCAGCCATGGCAGCGGACCCTTCGTCTGTGACGGCAGAGGGCCGCAGGGATTCCACCAGGTCTTGCGTATGCCGGTACTCCAGATAGCGCCGGGCCATCAGGAAAATTGCACACACCAGACAACAGACCATGATAATTGTAAATAAGAGTGATAGTTTGTTCCTAAATTTGTCCATACAATTATTATACGCTGTATGAGGGAGAAAATGCAACTATCATTTTGCAGGGATACAGGTCATATATATAGTATCAAAAACAGAGCGGAAATGACGGATGAGCAAGTTGCAGCATAAGCTATTGGCGATGATCATGGGAGGACTTTTGCTGGTATCCATGCTGGTGGTGGGAAGAGAGGCGGCGCGGAGTGTGCTGGGTACGAAAGTGGAGAAACGCAATGGCCCGTGTGTGGTTATCGATGCGGGTCACGGAGGCGCCGACCCCGGAAAGATCGGCATCAATAAAGCAGAAGAAAAGGACCTGAATCTGGAGATAGCACTTCTTTTGCAGGAGTACCTGGAGGCAGAAGGGGTGGAGGCAGTGATGACCCGCAGCACGAAAGAAGGTCTGTATGACGCTGATGCTTCCAACAAGAAAGTGCAGGATATGAAAAGACGGATCACTCTGATCGAGGAGACAAAACCTGACATAACGGTCAGCATCCACCAGAACAGCTATCCGGAGGAATATGTACACGGCGCCCAGGTCTTTTATTATGATGGCAGCAGTCAGGGGCAGAAGCTGGCTGAGCTGATACAGAACCAACTGATAAAGAAGGCAGACCCCGAGAACACCCGCAGGATCAAATCCAACGACAGCTATTATCTGTTAAAAAAGACAGAAGTCCCCATTGTCATTGTGGAATGCGGTTTTCTGTCCAACAGGCAGGAGGCGGAGAAACTCTGTGATGAGGATTACCAAAAAAGAATCGCATGGGCAATATGTATGGGAATTCTGCAATACCTGAGTACAATATCTTGAACTTTGGGATAGTATTATGGTATAATACAAACAATTATAGAGTTTTTTAGGAAGTATTGTGATATGGAGACTAAGATCATTGTGATCCGGTCGGATCGGGAGGAGCTGTCCCTGGAGGAGGAAGCCGGTCTTCGGGAGGCCGGAGAAGTAATCAAAAACGGCGGGCTGGTAGCGTTTCCCACAGAGACTGTCTATGGCCTGGGCGGGGATGCACTGAACCCGGAATCCTCCAAAAAAATCTATGCTGCCAAAGGACGGCCGTCGGACAATCCGCTGATCGTTCATATCGGCAGACTGGAAGATCTGGATCTCCTTACGGACCATGTCCCCGAGGAGGCAGAAAAGCTTGCGGCGGCATTCTGGCCCGGCCCGCTGACCATGATCTTGGAGAAATCCCGAAAGGTGCCTTATGAAACCACCGGAGGGCTGGATACCGTGGCAGTGCGCATGCCTTCAGATCCTGTGGCAAGGAAACTGATCGCATACAGCGGCGGGTATGTGGCGGCTCCCAGCGCCAATCTTTCGGGCAAACCCAGTCCGACGGTTGCCAGATATGTCATTGAAGATATGATGGGCAGGATCGATGCCATCGTGGATGGAGGAGAGGGCGAGATCGGCCTGGAATCCACCATTGTGGATCTGACGGTTGCGCCGCCCCAGATCTTAAGACCAGGATATATCACAGGCCGGATGCTGGAGGATGCCCTGCAGGCACCGGTGGAGACGGACGTGACCATCCTAAAGGATGACAGCGGACAGGCACCGAAGGCGCCGGGTATGAAATACAGGCATTACGCACCCAAGGGGGATCTTGTCATTGTGGAAGGAACTTCTGAGCAGGTGATTTCGTATATTAATGAAAGAGCTGCAGCGGATATGGCGGCAGGCGGGAAAGTAGGAGTCATCGCTACCGGGGAACAGGCTTCCCGGTATCGGGCATCGGTGATAAAGAGCGTGGGCAGCAGGCGGGATGAGAACAGCATTGCAAAGCATCTGTACACGGTGCTTCGGGAATTTGATGACGAGGGCGTGACCCAGATCTACTCCGAGGGCTTTGACACGGACGGATTTGGACAGGCGATCATGAACAGATTGTTAAAGGCGGCTGGACATAAAGTAGTGCGGCTGTGAGGAGGAATAGAGCATGATAGCGATCGGAAGTGACCATGGCGGTTACGAACTGAAGGAGAAAGTGAAGAAACATCTGGAGGAAAAAGGATTTTCGGTAAAAGACGTGGGCTGTCACAGCAAGGAAAGCTGCGACTATCCTGTCTTTGGACATGCCGCAGCCAAAGAGGTAGCCTCTGGCGCCTGTGAGAGCGGCATCGTGATCTGCACCACGGGCATCGGCATCAGTATTTCCGCCAACAAGATCAAGGGCGTGCGGTGTGCATTGTGTTCCGATACGCTCTCCGCAAAGATGACAAGACTGCACAACAATGCTAATATGCTGGCCCTGGGTGCCGGCATCGTGGGAGACAATCTGGCCATGAGCATTGTGGATACGTTTCTGGAAACTGCGTTTTCCGGAGAGGAAAGGCATCAGCGCAGAAATGATCTGATAGAAGAAGATCTATAAACTACTGACACAGGAGGAATATACTATGGGCAAAGTAATCATCATGGATCATCCGTTGGTCCAGCACAAGATCGGACTGATCAGGAGGAAAGAGACAGGCACCAAAGATTTCAGACAGACCATCGGAGAGATCGCCATGTTGATCTGTTATGAGGCAACCAGAGATCTGAAACTCAGCGATGTGGAGATAGAGACCCCTATTTGTAAGGCCACAGTCAAAGCCCTGGAAGGGAAAAAGATGGCCATCGTTCCGATCCTGAGAGCAGGACTGGGCATGGTGGACGGTGTGCTGGAGCTGATCCCTGCTGCAAAGGTGGGGCATATCGGATTGTACAGGGATCCTGAGACCTTAAAACCTGTGGAATACTATTGTAAGCTGCCTGCGGACTGTGCAGAGCGTGAAGTATTTGTGGTAGATCCCATGCTGGCTACCGGCGGTTCCTCCGTGGCAGCCATCCAGATGCTGAAGGATAAAGGATGCAAGAATATCCACTTCATGTGTATCATTGCCGCACCGGAGGGCGTGGCAGCCATGCAGGCGGCACATCCGGATGTGGACCTTTACATCGGTGCCATGGATGAAAAGCTGAATGACCACGGGTATATCGTGCCCGGTCTGGGTGATGCGGGAGACCGTATCTTCGGCACAAAATAAAGGGCCGGCAAAGCACGACACCGGAAAGCGGAGCAGGGATGATGGCAGGCAAGAGAGAAGATTATATCAGTTGGGATGAATATTTTATGGGAGTGGCACAACTGTCGGGAATGCGCTCCAAGGACCCCAATACCCAGGTGGGGGCATGTATCGTCAGCGGGGATAACAAAATACTTTCCATGGGCTATAACGGTTTTCCGAATGGCTGTTCCGATGAGGAATTTCCGTGGGAGCGTGAGGGTGATGAACTGGAGACCAAATATCCTTATGTGACCCATGGCGAGCTGAATGCCATCCTGAATTACAGAGGAGGTTCCCTGGAGGGAACAAAATTGTATGTGTCTCTGTTCCCCTGCAATGAATGCGCCAAGGCGATCATCCAGGCGGGTATCCGCACGGTGGTTTACGATAGTGACAAGTACGAAGGGACCCCTGCCAACAGGGCTTCCAAGAGGATGTTCGACGCCGCGGGGGTGGTTTACATACCCTATAGCAGGACCGGGAAGCAGATTCATATCCGGGTATAGTAAAGGAGTTTGGAGTTGAAGCGTTATAAGAGGATAGCGGTGGCTATGGCTGTCATAATGCTGTGTGCGGGCTTGCTGTCCGAAACAGGGGCGATGGTTGCAATGGCCACCACCACCAAAGAACAGATTGACCAGAAGGAACAGGAGAAGGGCCAGCTGCAGGAAGAACTGGACAAGACCAACGAGAATCTGGAGAACCTTAAGGGCACCCATAACACCCTGCAGGGAGAACTGAACAATCTGAACAAACAGCTCTCGGCGGTAAGTGATACCCTGGCAGGGCTGGAGAAGGATATCAAGGATAAGGAAGAAGAGATCGAAAAAACCCAGGCGGCACTGGCAGAGGCCAGGGAGACGGAACGCTGGCAGTATGATTGTATGGTGATCCGTGTCAGGGATATGTATGAAAGAAATGATACCGGCTATCTGAATGCCATCTTAAACGCATCTACATTTGCGGAGATGGTGAATCTGGCCGACTATTTTGAGATGATTGAAGCTTATGACCAGAAACAGCTTGCAGAGTTTAAGGAGACCAGGGAGCTGATTGAGGACCAGGAAGCCCTGCTCCAATCCGACAGGGCGGAGCTGGAAAATTTAAAGACGGCGGCAGAAGCTGAAAAGAATAAGGTGGCTGGGCTGATCAGCCAGACGTCCAACACTATAGAAGATTATGCGGGCCAGATCGAAGAGGCGGAAAAAAAGGCTGAGGAATATGAAGCTGAGATCCGCAAAAAGGAGGAAGATCTGGCCTATCTGAAGAAAAAACTGCAGGAGGAGATGGCCATGTCCCAGAAGGCGGCCAACGGCGAGTGGCGGGATATCTCGGAAGTTACTTTCGCAGAAGGAGACCTGTATCTTCTGGCCAATCTGATCTACTGTGAGGCCGGCGCAGAACCTTACGACGGCAAGGTGGCAGTGGGAAGTGTGGTCATCAACAGAGTTTTGAGCTCGACCTACCCGGATACGGTGGTCGGAGTCATCTATCAGAGCAGGCAGTTCTCTCCGGTGGCCAGCGGGAGACTGGAGCTGGCACTGGCTGCGGGCAAGGCAACACCTGCATGCTATCAGGCTGCGGAGGAAGCCATGTCCGGTGTTACCAATGTAGGAAATTGTGTGTATTTCCGCACGCCGGTGGAAGGGCTGGAAGGAATCAATATCGGCGGGCATGTTTTTTATTAAAGAGACGGAAAGTAAGGTAAGAAGCTATGAAAATTACGAGGAATGGGGACAATCGCAAGACGGGCAAGCAGCTTCTGGATTGCAAAATTTATGTCAGAAAAAATTTCGGCGTGGTGATCGCATCCAGATGGTATTATGATTTTGTGTCAGAAAATTCATATCTGCCGCTCTGTGACCTGCTCCCGGAGGAAGATGCCAAGATACTGAAAGAAGCGATCGTGCAACTGGATGAGCCGGTGGAGCTGTGCACGCAGATCACCAACCGCAGACAGGAAGGGTTTCGGAATGTGTATCTGCGCCTTGAGAATTCTGACAGGACAGAGGACGGACAGCCCTTGTATCTGATCACTTTGCTGGATATCGTTGACATGGAACAGCGGTTGGAGTATGTGGAGCATACCATTGCCAAATACCGTCATTTCATGACTCTGAAAAGGGAGTATTACTTTGAATATACGCTTTCCGACAATAAATTCGTGGTTTACAAATATGTGAATACAAAGTCCATTACCGTGGTGAAGCAGGATCTGGATGAGTTTATAAAGAAATATGAGAACGATCCTTCTTTTACCAAGGAGCAGGATGAACAGCTGAATGCTTTTGTGGCCCACTTGAAGAACAGGAGTCATTTCTTTGAGATGAATTTTACCTGTACCAATGAGGACGGCACTTTCCTGTGCGGTGCCCAGGGCGGTACCTTTTCCGGGGACCCTGACATGGTGTCGGGAATCTTTAACCCGGAGCAGGCTGTGAGCAATGAGGTATATTATCTGACCACGGCGGCCAGGGATGCGGGAACCGGACTTTTGAACAAGAAGGCGGCTACGGAATATGCCATAGACAGATTAAAACTGGCAGGGGAGACCCCTTGTTGGATCATTATCATGGACATTGATGATTTTAAGAATATCAATGATTCCTTTGGCCATCTGTTCGGGGATCAGGTCATCCGTTTTGCGGCGGACACTCTGCAGGCTGTGGTGGGCACCAGAGGCGTGGTGGGACGGTTCGGCGGAGATGAATTCTTTGTCATGCTGGATCAGATCAATACCAGGGAAGATTTAAAGACGCTGATCAAGACGGTGGTGAAGAAGATCGCTTACGAGTATGATCCCAAGTTAAGGATCACAGCCTCCATCGGTGTCAGCCAGTATCCCACGGACGGAACGGATTTTGGCGAACTGTTCGGCAAGGCGGACAAAGCGCTGTATATCGCAAAAGAAAAGGGCAAGAACCGTCATATCATCTACGAGGAGGACAAACACGGAGCATACACCAATGACAGTATCCAGAATCAGGCGGTGGCTTATGCGGTGTCTAAGGAAAAGAGAAGGAAAGCCCTTGTGGAGATGGTCCGGAATATCTATACTTTGGGGGCCGGGTATGTGACAGAGCATCCGGAGGTGCAGAAGGATATCAGGGATATGTTCGATCTGGACGGCTTTACCGTGTATGGGGATTATGGAAGGACGGTGCTGTGCAGGAGTGGAAATTATGCCTGCGAGGCTCCGGATACCGGAGGGGAACTGACAGAAGAATCTTATTTGGCACTGTTTGGCAAGGAAGATGTCCTGGTGCAGACCAGTACCACGAAATTCAAGACACAGCATCCGGGAACCTACCAGTCTACAAAAAAGCAGGAAGTGGGTGCCACCCTGCGCTGCATTGCCAGAAAGGAAGGCGTCCCGTTTGCCATGATCCATTTTGATGTATTCAACCGGAACCGGAAATGGTCCGATGTGGATATCGAGATGCTGAGTGTGATCGGCTGCAGCCTGGGCAGCCAGATCTGTGCCCTGTAGAGGCCGCGGACTATAGATCCCTGCGGTCCAAGTAGGCCTTTAACTTATCGAATTTATCCCGGTCGATAGTGGTTAGCAGATTGTGTAGCTGACGGAGGCTTTTACAGGCAAGCTCCTGGGAAATGAGGCCCTGCTCCATGGCATCGGCCAGCTCGTCCAAGTCAGCTACTTTGACGCGGCCGTCGGGATAGAGGATCACATCGGCCAGCAGATCTGTGACCGTCAGAATGCCGGCTTCGGGATCGGTCTCATAATCTACAATATCACAATACCAATACAGAAGGGTGTCATCGTCGCGGTAAAACTTGCTGACTTTGATGCCCTTTTTTAAAAAGTAGCAGGAACTGCCATGGGAAAAAGACGTCTTGGGGTTCAGGGTCTTCCACTGGGTGAGGATATACTCTTCGTTCTGCTCCAGGATGATATCATCTTTTAACAGGATACACTCCTGAGGGATGATCCGTTTGCGGTAAATCTTTAAAGTCTGCATAGCACGCCCTCCTTTGTACAAATACTATCCCAACGGAATTGGTAAGTCAATGCAATTTTACAGATATTTTATAGTTTTTTTAAACTTTTGAGGAACAATTCTTCTAGACATCACCAGGGATTTTAGGTATAATCTAGTATAGCATGAATATGGTGGCCTGTGCGGGGATGGAGGAAGCGATGTCCGGGAAAAAGAAGAACCGCTATGACAGAAGTGTATACCGTTCTTTTGTATTGATCATGCAGTTTGGGATCAATATGCTGGTGCCTATCTGCATGATGTCTGCCCTGGGGATCTTTTTGGACAAACAGTTTGGCACCTCCTTTATCATGGTCATCCTGTTCTTTGTGGGCGCCATAGCAGGAGGTCAGAATGTCTACCGCATGGCAAAAGGGATCTATGAAGATGATGACAGTACTAAAAAAGATCAATAGGACACTTCTGGAGATGTGGACGGGGATACTGTTCGTGGGCATCCTGTGTCAGGCAGTGGGGGCATGCCTGGTGGAGGATCAGCTTCTCTATGCGGCCAGCTTGTGGTTTGGAATCCTGCTGGCAGTGGCCGGCAGCATCCATATGTACCGCACGCTGGACCGGGCGCTGGATCTGGATGAAAAAAGCTCTTCCAAAATGATCTTTGGGGGCTATATGACCAGATATGTAATCCTTTTGGTGATCCTGGGGATCATCATGGTGACGGGGATCTTAAATCCTTTGGTGGTATTCATGGCTTATATGAGCTTGAAAGTAACGGCATTCTTACAGCCGTTTACCCATAAATTTTATAATATGATCTTTCATGAAACAGAATAAGGAGGTGAGACTATGGGACATGGTATTTTGTTATCCGGAGCCGATAATATCGATTTTATGGTCCACGGGATATTCAAGTATTCCTTTTTCGGACATGAGGTCTGGATAACAACCACACATGTGTGCCTGCTGATCGTCATGCTGATCCTGATCGGTTTTGCCATTGCCGCCAACCGCACTATGTGCAAGGCCGCAGAGGTTCCTTCCGGGTTCCAGAATGTGGTGGAACTGGTGGTGGAAAAGCTGGACAGCATGGTGGACGGAACCATGGGAAAAGGTGCTCCGGGATTCTATAATTATATCGGAACGATATTTATATTTATTTTGTTCAGCAACATATCGGGGCTTTTGGGACTCAGACCCCCCACTGCCGACTATGGCGTGACCCTTCCGCTTGGTATCCTGACATTTATCCTGATCCATGTCAATCAGTTTAGATTTCAGAAGCCGAAGGATATCTGGGCAGATATGTGTTCGCCGCTTCCCCCCTGGCTGCCAATCTGGCTGCCTATCAACCTGATCAGTGAAATCGCAGTTCCGGTTTCCCTGTCACTGCGTTTGTTCGCAAATGTGCTTTCCGGCACGGTAATGATGGCACTGGTATACGGACTCTTGGGATGGATCGCAACGGCGTGGCCGGCGGCTCTGCATGTATACTTCGATCTGTTTTCCGGAGCGATACAGACTTATGTATTCTGTATGCTGACCATGACTTATATCTCCAATGCGCGCGGTGATGCCTAAAGCGGGCCCGGAAGCAGGAGCTGTCCAAACTGACAGAAACCCCGGAATGAAACAAGACTCAATAAAATCAAACAGGACTTAGGAGTCCGAAGAATGTTAGGAGGAAACAAAATGGAATTCAATGAAAACTTTATCTTAGGATGTTCTGCAATCGGTGCAGGTCTGGCAGTTATCGCCGGTATCGGACCTGGTGTCGGCCAGGGTATCGCAGCAGGTCATGCTGCAGCAGCGGTAGGACGCAACCCCGGTGCAAAATCTTCTATCACTTCCACCATGCTGCTTGGACAGGCAGTTGCAGAGACCACCGGTCTGTACGGTCTGTTGATCGCCATGCTGTTATTGTTCGTAAAACCTCTGCTGCCTTAATCGGCAAATAAAACACTGTTTATAGAAATGGTGGAAAGGAGGCCAAAATGATACTTTTAACAGAGGGCGAGACCATGGAGCGACTGTTTGATCTCGACTGGCAGCTGTTAGCGGATTCCTGCCTTACGATCATTGCGGTGTTCGTGCTGTTCCTGGCATTGAGCTATTTCCTGTTCAACCCGGCCAGAAAGATGCTGAATGCCCGTAAGGAGAAGATCCGCGGCGAGCTTGAAGATGCGAAGCAGAACATGGAGCAGGCTCAGAGTTTAAAAGCACAGTATGAAGAAAAGTTAAAGGACATCGACAAAGAAGCAGAAAGCATCTTGAGTGATGCCCGCAAACGTGCACTGGCAAATGAAACGCAGATCATTGCGGACGCCAAAGAGGAAGCTGCCCGCATTATTGAGAGAGCCAGGACGGAAGCTTGTCTGGAGAAGCAGAAGATGTCCGATGATGTGAAGCGGGAGATGATTTCTGTTGCTTCCATGATGGCGGGCAAGGTAGTGGCAGCAGCCATCGATACAACCATACAGGAACAGCTGGTAGAAGAGACTCTGAAAGAAATAGGTGACGATACATGGCAAAATTAGTTTCCAAGATCTACGGAGAAGCGCTGTTTGAAGCTGCCATGGAAGGAAAGGATGCAGACATCCTGATGGAGGAGATCCGGGCGGTGTGCAGTATCCTGAAAGAGAATCCTGATTTTGACAAACTGATGATGCATCCGGGAGTACCCAAGCAGGAGAAGCTGAAGGTGATCGAGCAGGTGTTCCGGGGACGGGTCAGCGATGAACTGACAGGTCTTCTTACCGTTGTGGTGGAAAAGGAACGTTACAGGGATCTGCAGGCTGTCTTCAAATATTTCACAGCCAGGGTAAAGGAAATGGAGGGCATCGGCACCGCATATGTGACCAGTGCAGCAGAACTTTCCGAGGCCCAGAAGGAGAGCGTAAGAGCAAAGCTCCTTTCGACTACAGCCTACAAGACTATGGAGATGCATTATCAGACAGACCCTTCCCTGATAGGCGGTATGGTCATCCGCATCAATGACAGGGTGGTGGACAGCAGCATCCGTACAAAGTTAAATGATTTGACCAGACAATTATTACAGATCCAGCTGGGATAACCGGCCGGAAGAAAGGTGCTACAGAACAATGAATTTAAAACCGGAAGAAATAAGTTCTGTAATCAAGGAGCAGATTGAGAGATATTCGTCCAAGCTTGATGTATCCGACGTGGGTACGGTCATTCAGGTGGCAGACGGCATCGCCCGTGTGCATGGCTTGGAAAAGGCAATGCAGGGTGAACTTTTGGAGTTCCCCGGCGACGTATACGGCATGGTGCTCAACCTTGAGGAAGATAATGTTGGTGTAGTACTGCTTGGCAGTGCCAGGAATATCAATGAGGGAGATACCGTAAAGACGACGGGACGAGTGGTGGAAGTACCTGTGGGCGATGCCATGCTGGGCCGTGTCGTGAACTCCCTGGGACAGCCCATTGACGGCAAAGGCCCCATCCAGACCGACAGATTCCGCAAGATCGAGCGTGTGGCGAGCGGTGTCATCACCAGAAAGAGCGTGGATACTCCTTTACAGACTGGTATCAAGGCAATCGACTCTATGGTGCCCATCGGACGCGGACAGCGTGAGCTGATCATCGGTGACCGTCAGACAGGTAAGACGGCCATCGCAGTGGATACGATCATCAACCAGAAGGGTCAGAATGTAAAATGTATTTATGTGGCTATCGGTCAGAAGGCTTCTACCGTAGCCAATATCGTGAAGACTTTGGAAGAGTTTGGCGCAATGGCATATACCACCGTGGTGGTATCCACTGCCAGCGACCTGGCTCCTTTGCAGTATATCGCTCCTTACGCCGGCTGCGCTATCGGCGAGGAGTGGATGGAGAACGGCGAGGATGTACTGGTGATATATGATGACTTGAGCAAACATGCTACCGCATACCGTACCCTCTCTTTGCTGCTCCGTCGTCCCCCGGGGCGCGAGGCTTATCCCGGAGACGTATTCTACCTGCACTCCAGACTTTTGGAGCGTGCAGCCAGAATGAGCGATGAGTATGGCGGAGGTTCCCTGACGGCCCTTCCCATCATCGAGACACAGGCAGGTGACGTGTCCGCATATATCCCTACCAATGTCATCTCCATCACAGACGGCCAGATCTATCTGGAGACCGAGATGTTCAATTCCGGTTTCCGCCCTGCAGTCAATGCAGGTCTCTCCGTATCCCGTGTAGGCGGTGCGGCACAGATCAAGGCAATGAAGAAGATCGCAGCTCCTATCCGTACAGAGCTGGCACAGTATAGAGAGTTGGCAGCCTTCGCACAGTTTGGTTCCGAGCTGGATGCGGATACCAAGGAGAAGCTGGCTCAGGGTGAACGTATCAAGGAAGTATTGAAGCAGCCCCAGTACCAGCCCATGCCGGTACAGTACCAGGTCATCATCATCTATGTGGTTACCAACAAGTACCTGTTAGATATTCCTGTTGAGGATATCACCCGCTTTGAAAAAGAATTCTTTGAATTCCTGGATACCAAGTATCCGGAGGTGCCTTCCGGTATCGCTGCGGAAAAGGTCATCAGCGGAGAAACCGAAGAAAAGCTGAAGAAAGCCATTGCGGAATTCAAGGGCGTGTTTGCGAAATAAGCAATTTGGAAGTGAGGGAAAATTATGGCATCAATGCGAGATATAAAGCGCCGTAAGAGCAGTATCCAGGGCACTCAGCAGATTACCAAGGCCATGAAGCTTGTCTCTACGGTCAAATTGCAGAGAGCAAGAGCAAATGCAGAACGTTCCAAGACCTATTTCGACTGTATGTATCAGACGGTGAGCAGTATCCTGTCGAGAGTCGGCCATATAGAGCATAAGTATCTGATCCCCGGAAAAGCTGCTAAAAAGGCAGTGATCGTCATTACTTCCAATCGCGGACTGGCTGGAGGATACAACTCCAATGTGGTAAAGCTCATCACCAGAAATGAGGAGCTTAGCAGGGAGGATCTGCTGATCTACGCCATCGGCAACAAGGGAAAAGATATCCTGCAGAGAAATGGTTATGAGATCAAAGAGGAGCTTCCGGAGGTCATCGAGGAACCCTCTTACGCAGACGCCATGCTGCTGGCCCAGCGTCTTTTGGATTCTTTTGCAAAAGAGGAGATCGGTGAGATCTATCTGGCCTATACTTCCTTTAAGAATACGGTCAGCCATGAACCCAGACTCATCCGGCTTCTTCCCGTGGAGTGCGATGCCGATATGCAGGCGGCGGATGCGCAAAATGCGATGATGAATTTTGAACCGGAGGATATAGAGGCTCTGGATATGATCATTCCCAAATATATTACCAGCCTGATCTACGGGGCCATGATGGAGGCTGTGGCCAGTGAGAACGGCGCCCGTATGCAGGCTATGGATAATGCCACCAGCAATGCTGAGGAAATGATCAGCGATCTGTCACTGAAATACAACAGGGCGCGACAGGGCTCTATCACACAGGAACTGACAGAGATCATTGCAGGCGCAGAAGCATTGGGCTAAATAGGTCTGATGCAAAAAGTAATGAAAATGAACGAGATCATGCCCGTGTATCGGGCAGGAAAGAGGTAGAAATGGCAGGAGAAAATATAGGTAAGATTACCCAGGTCGTGGGTGCCGTTCTGGATATCCGTTTTGACCAGGGAAAGCTGCCTGAGATCAATGAAGCGATCCGCATCCCCACCACAGACGGCGGTGAACTGTTCGTTGAAGTATCCCAGCACCTGGGAGACGATACGGTCAGATGTATCGCCATGGGTACCACGGACGGATTGATCCGCGGCATGGATGCGATTGCAACAGGTGCGCCTATTTCCGTACCGGTAGGTGAAAACACCCTGGGACGTATCTTTAATGTACTGGGCCAGCCTATAGACAATAAACCGGCACCGGAGGGCGTGACATACGAACCCATCCACAGACCGGCCCCCAAGTTTGAGGAGCAGTCTACAGAGACAGAACTTCTGGAAACCGGAATCAAGGTCGTTGACCTGCTCTGTCCTTATCAGAAGGGTGGTAAGATCGGTCTGTTTGGTGGCGCAGGAGTGGGCAAGACCGTCCTGATCCAGGAGCTGATCCGAAATATTGCTACCGAGCATGGCGGATATTCCGTATTTACCGGCGTAGGAGAGCGTACCCGTGAAGGTAACGATCTTTACCACGAAATGTCAGAATCCGGAGTCATCAATAAGACCACCATGGTATTCGGTCAGATGAATGAGCCCCCCGGAGCAAGAATGAGGGTGGGACTTACAGGACTTACCATGGCAGAATATTTCCGTGACAAGGGCGGAAAGGACGTTCTGCTGTTCATCGATAATATCTTCCGTTTCACACAGGCAGGTAGTGAGGTGTCCGCACTGCTGGGGCGTATGCCTTCCGCAGTAGGTTATCAGCCCACCCTGCAGACAGAGATGGGCGCTCTTCAGGAGCGTATCACCTCCACCAAGAACGGTTCCATTACCTCCGTACAGGCTGTGTATGTGCCTGCGGATGACCTGACTGACCCTGCACCTGCAACCACATTTGCCCATCTGGACGCTACCACCGTATTGTCCCGTTCCATTGTGGAATTGGGTATCTATCCTGCGGTGGATCCTCTGGAGTCAACTTCCCGTATCCTGGACCCCAGGATCGTGGGGGAGGAGCATTATCAGGTGGCCCGGGGCGTACAGGAGATCTTACAGCGTTACAAGGAACTGCAGGACATCATTGCCATCCTTGGTATGGACGAGCTTTCCGAGGCGGACAGACTGGTGGTTTCCCGTGCCCGTAAGGTGCAGAGATTCCTTTCCCAGCCGTTCTTCGTGGCAGGACAGTTCACAGGCATGGAAGGAAAATATGTACCCATCAATGAAACCATCCGCAGCTTCAAGGAGATCCTGGAAGGCAAGCATGACGATATCCCGGAGAGCTATTTCCTGAATGCAGGAAGTATTGATGATGTGCTGGCAAGAGTGAAATAATGCGGAGGTGTGATCATGGCAGACAACAATAGTTTCAAGCTGCATATCATTACACCGGATCGTGTGTTTTATGAAGGCGAGGCGGAAATGGTGGAATTCAACACCACGGAGGGCGAGATCGGTGTCCTGCCGGGCCATATTCCCCTGACGGTCATCATAAAACCGGGCATCTTAAAGATTTATGAGAAGGATGCACAGAAGGATGCTGCTCTCCATGCGGGATTTGCAGAGATCCTTCCCGACAGCATCACCATCCTTGCGGAGATCGTGGAGTGGCCCAATGAAATCGATGAAGAACGTGCGGAATCAGCGCTTCACCGCGCAGAGGAACGTCTCCATCAAAAGACTCCCGATATTGATGTTGCCAGGGCAGAGGCGGCACTTCTGCGTGCAATGGCCCGTATCCAGGTACTGAAATAGAGAAATAGTAGCAAATCATACGCAGTGCGCATAAGTTATAAAAAACGGCATCAGGCTGTTTACCGGTAACTATGAGGCACTGCGTATGGATTTTAAAGGAAAAGTATTACACCCGCTACCTTTTTACATGGCGTATCCCGATTATCTGGGACCGGCAAAAGAGAGTGCGGTACTGAAAGATCTGGAGTATCTGCAGCAGACCTATCCAAAGGAAGTAAGAGCTTATCAGGGCAGGATAGCGGAAATATTGGACAAATTGGACTACGAAGGAAGCATGATCTATGACGAATATCCTGATAGTTGTTCCATCAGAAGGCTGGCAGGGACCATTGTGCGAATCATGAAGCAGGAGGAAAAGGATTCCGGCAGGGAAGATCCCGCCTCCGAAGAAAGGTGGCGCTTTATGGAGGATATGGTCCAGGTACTCCTTTGCAATGAAATTTATAAAAGGCGTCACGGTGGCAGAAGGGGAAGTAAAATTTTTGTTGTATAATCCTTTCAAAGTCATTACAATGGAATAAAAAACCAGACAGGATACAAAAATGGAAGAGATCAGAAAATTGTTAGAGGATATCATGGGTCAGGAACTGGTGCAGATCATCTTAAGCAATACCCGGGATGCAGACAAAGGCTCCAAAGTAAAGATCCGGCCCGTGATGATAAAAGGGGATCTGTTTTTTCAGGAAACCCTTTATAAAGGGACACAGGTGTTCCATAAAATTTTGAACGCCGGGAGATGACAGACCGCATCGAAGAGTATCTGACGAGCCTGTTCCGGCAGGGGGAGTGCAAGACCTTTTCGGAGGAGGCAACGATCCTGGTGAGCAAAAAGGGAAGCGTTATGGTCAAACGCCGGGGCGTAAAGAAGGCTGCACAAGCTTTGACGGGGCAGACGGATGGGAATGACAGCCGGGATCTGTCTCACAATCGTACCAAACAGTATATTCTTCCGGAAGGAAAACCTGTGGACTTTCTGGTGGGGCTGGGGGTACAGACCCCCGATGGCAGGATCGCCCGGAACCGATATGACAAGTTCCGTCAGATCAACCGTTATCTGGAGTTTATAGAAGATGTGCTGGAGGAGCTTCCGGGAGACAGGACCATACGGATCATAGATTTTGGATGTGGCAAGTCCTATCTGACCTTTGCCATGTATTACTACCTCCATGAGCTGAAGCATAAGGATATCCGGGTCACGGGACTGGATCTGAAAGCAGAGGTGATCGACCACTGTAATCAGCTTGCAAAACGTTTGGGGTACGATAAACTGCATTTTGAAAAGGGCGATATCAGCACTTATGAGGGGGAAAATGCCGTGGACATGGTAGTGTCCCTCCATGCCTGCGATACCGCCACCGATTATGCCCTGGAAAAAGCCGTCAGGTGGAATGCACAGGTCATCATGGCGGTTCCCTGCTGTCAGCATGAGTTGAACAGGCAGATCCAATGCAAAGAACTGCAGCCGGTGCTCAGGTACGGGCTCATCAAGGAGCGTATTGCGGCGCTGGTGACAGATGCTCTCAGGGCCAATCTGCTGGAGCAGCAGGGCTATGACACCCAGATATTGGAATTTATCGATATGGAGCATACTCCAAAGAATCTGTTGATCCGTGCCGTAAAAAGGAAAGGAATGCAGCCTGCAAGGAACAGGGGAGATATCAGTGAAGTGACAAAGATGCTTCAGGTAGCTCCTACATTGGAGAAGCTGCTTCAGGAATAGAAGAGACCATATATGAAGAAAATATTGATCAAAACAGCCGTCTTTGTGACAGTATTTTTGGTGTCGCTGGTGGTGGTAGGAAAAATCATGAATAAAGGACATGACAACATTACCATGGAAATGGAACCGGCCACATTTCCGGTGATCGTCATGGAGAAAAACGGTGTGGAATACAATGAGCTCCATGGTTATCAAAATGCCATGGATACGGCATTTCAAAGGGATACCATCACTGTTCTGGGGGAAAACAGGAACACGGCATTTGTGGTGGAGACCTTTGGAAGAAAAGTGAATGGGATTTCCATGGAAGTACGGAATGCGGATGGCAGCCGTCTCATTGAGAGTACCGGGATCACGGATTACCGGGAGCAGGGCGGCAGGGTCCGGGCGGAAATCGCATTGAAGGATCTGATCGAAAAAAATACGGAATATGCCCTGGCCATCCTGCTGGAGCTGGAGGGATCGGAGCAGCCGGTTTACTACTATACCAGGGTGATCTGGAGCGATGATCTTTATGTGGATGAGCAGGTCGCTTTTGTGAACGATTTCCATGAGAGGCTTTATAACAGGGAGAGGGCAAAAGAACTGACCAAATATCTGGAGACCAATTCCCAACTGGAAGACAACAAATCCTTTCATTATGTGAATATTCACAGCAGTTTTAAGCAGATCACCTGGGGGGATCTGGACGTGAAGGAAGAGATAGCGCCCAGACTGCAGTTGACAAACATCGCAGGACAGACGGCGTCCATGAGGCTCAATTATGTGGTGTCCACTTCGTCAGGCAGGGACAAGGTGTATTATCAGGTGGAAGAATATTATCGCGTCCGGTATACTTCCGAGAGAATGTATCTGTTAAATTATGAGCGCAACATGACCCAGATGGCGGATGTGGCGGAAATGTATGCCAACGACAAGATCCTGTTGGGGATCACAGGAACGGATATCCCCATGATGGAGAGCGGGGACGGCAATGTAGTGGTCTTTGAAGTGGCGGACAGACTGTTTGGGTATAATGTGACCACCAACAAACTGGCAGCGATCTTTGGATTTTATGATGAAAAGAACATGGATGCAAGGACACTTTTCGGTGATCACCGCATCAAGATCCTGGATGTGGACGAAGGCGGAAATGTACAGTTTGCAGTGTATGGTTATATGAACCGGGGCAGACATGAGGGGGAAGTGGGAATCCAGTTGTATTCTTACGACAGCAACTTAAATACCCTGGAAGAGATCGTTTATATTCCCAGCAAAAAGACCTTTGCCGTGCTGGATGCAGAATTGAGACAGTTGCTGTATCTGAGCCGGGACCAGAAGCTGTACCTCACCATGGACAATTCTGTATATTGTGTGGATCTGGCGGAGCAGAAGTATCAGGAAATCGTGTCTGTCACCCGGGATGGGGACATTCAGGTGTCTGACAATCACAGGATACTGGTATCTCTCGACGGGGATGCAGGGACAGATATCAATCATTGTACGTCCATCACGGTCCGCAATCTGAATAATGACACAAAGCATCATATCACAGTGAATCCTGAGGAAGCGATCAAACCTTTGGGATTTATGGGAGAGGATGTGATCTATGGTGTGGCCAGACAGTCGGATATTATAGAAGAAAGTTCCGGACGGGTGTTTTTCCCTATGTACAAGGTCTGCATCAGCAATTCTGACGGCGAACTGTTAAAAGAATATTCCCAGGAGGGAATTTATGTTACGGACTGCAGGGTAGAAGCCAATCAGATCACCCTGGAACGTTTTAAGCGGTCGGAGAACGGTTCTTATACGGAAACGGAGGAAGACCATATCATGAATAACGGGGAAACAGAATCCGGCAAAAATGTGATCGTGGCAGCCAATATTGATGTCTATGAGAGATATGTACAGATTCAGACCAAGTCTGCCATTGACAGGAAGACCATTCAGATCCTGACCCCCAAGGAAGTGGTTTTTGAGGGTGGCCGGGAAATATCCCTTCCGGAAGAAAAGACGGATGAAAGGTATTATGTATACGGCGCATATAGTGTGACGGGAATTTACAATGCACCTGCGACCGCCGTGAATGAAGCTTATGGGATTTCGGGGACTGTGATCGACAATAGCGGTGCCTATGTGTGGATCAAGGGGAACCGGGTAGCAAAGAATCAGATCATGGCTATCAAGGCAGAGAGTGTTACGGAAGACAGAAACAGTATGGCAGTCTGTCTGAATACCATTTTAAAATTGGAAGGCATCATCCGAAATTCGGAATATCTGTTGGGGCAGGGACAGTCGGTCAGGGAGATCCTGGAGGAGAACCTGGAGGATGCGACAATCCTGGATCTTAAAGGATGCAGTCTGGATTGTGTTCTGTACTATGTGAATCAGGATATTCCGGTGCTGGCGCTGTTAAAGAATGAGGAAGCCGTTCTGGTCACAGGATTTAATGATTACCAGGTAGTAATCATGAATCCCTCCAAAGAAACTCTGGCCAAGATGGGCATGAGTGATGCCGCAGAGTGGTTTGAAGAGAACGGGAACAGCTTTATCACCTATATCCGCAAGGAATAGAGCAGGGCTCTATTCCTCCGGAAAAAGGTATTTCTTATATTTGTGCAGCGTGTTTAACAGAAGCATCCCAAGGATGCCGCAGGAGATCACTTCTCCCAGGCCTACAGTAACCATGAAATAGGGCACGGAGCCTTCAAACTGATAGACATAAGCCAGGATAAAAGGAACGATCAGGGTATTAGCCAGGATGGGACACAGGGGCGCCAGCCATTTGGAGCGTCTGCGCAGGACATAAGTGCCAAGGGCACCCAAAAGAGTTGCCAGACTGCCGAAGACAATATCCAGGACCATGCATCCGGTCAGAGTGTTGCTCAGGATACAGCCGATAAACAGTCCGGGTATGGCTGCCGGGGTAAAAAAGGGAAGGATGGTCAGAGCTTCCGAGAAGCGGACCTGAATGGCATAATTTGCCAGTCCCAGAGCATTGGCTGCAAAAGTGAGCACAACATAAAGAGCAGCAATCACTGCTGCGTTTGCGAGGTAACGAAGTTTCTTGTTCATTTTTTATTCTCCTTAGTTTTATTTTTTCTCCGCTGTGGCGGATAGGTCAGGATGGTTTCGAACTGACCGGCACAATCCAGTATACTAGGAAAAGAGGAAAAGTCAAGATGGAAATTATTTTGAGTGTGCTTACGATTATCCTTTATTATAAGATATTTACAAAGGCAGGTGAGCCGGGGTGGTATAGTCTGATTCCGGTGCTCAATATATATACGTTATATCAGATAGCATGGACGCCCTTTTACTTTTGGATCTATCTGTTGTGTACAATTTCGGCGGTGATCGGTATAGTTACCAATATGTTCCTTGCAATGCTTTTGTGTTGCCTTGTGTGTATGATTCTTAATATCATTTTGTATATCCGGCTTGCCAGGGTGTTCAGAGACGGCACTTTTTATGTGGCCGCATTGGTGGCAATAGAGGTTATTCGGTTTTTGATCTCCCTGTAAGACCAGAGTGTGGATGGAAGATGTACTGTTGATGACGCATGAGGAGAGGTCTATGAGCTTTCTGCCGTTTGCCCGAAGGAAATCCTCAATGAGCAGGTCCGTGATGCAGAATAAAGACGAAACGAATAAAGGCTGTTTCCGCAAGTATTGTGCCGGAAACAGCCTTTTATTACATATATGATCGGTGGGCGCAGAATTGGTCTGCTTACAACGCTCCGGCCTTGTATTTGGCAACGATATTCTGAATCCTTTCGTTGGGGTTTAAAAGATCGCTGATGGAGGAGTCGTGATTTAAGGTATCGATGATGTAGGCAATATATTTACTCATATCGCAGTTGATATACCAGTCGCGCTGCAACAGTTCGGGAGTCTGGTAGATCAGATTGGTGGTCAGCACTTTATCAATGATACCGTCTTCATAAGCCTTGTCAAATTTTGCCAGACCGCTGGTAAAGAGGCCGAAGGTGGCAAAAACAAAGATCTTACCGGCCTTGCGCTCCTTTAAGGCGGCAGCAACTTCCAGGACACTCTCGCCGGAGGAGATCATATCATCAATGATGATCATATCCTTGCCCTCTACGCTGGTGCCCAAAAATTCATGTGCCACAATAGGGTTGCGTCCGTCAACAATCTTGGTATAGTCACGTCTCTTGTAGAACATGCCCATATCCAGCCCCAGCACATTGGCAATATAGATAGCACGTCCCATACCACCTTCATCAGGGCTGATCACCATCATGTGATCGGAGTCGATCTTTAAATCGGACACGTTGCGCAACAGGCCCTTGATAAACTGGTAAGCGGGCTGTATTGTTTCAAATCCGTGGAGAGGAATGGCATTCTGCACTCTGGGGTCATGGGCATCAAAGGTGATGATATTATCCACGCCCATGTGTACCAGCTCCTGAAGCGCCAGTGCACAGTCCAAGGACTCCCGGGCGGTTCTCTTGTGCTGACGGCTCTCGTAGAGGAACGGCATGATAACGGTGATGCGGCGGGCCTTACCGCCTACGGCGGCAATGACACGCTTCAGATCCTGATAGTGGTCATCGGGAGACATGTGATTCTCGTGGCCGCACAGGGAGTAGGTCATGGAATGGTTCAGGACGTCTACCAACAGGTACAGATCGGTGCCGCGGACAGATTCTAAGATCATGCCCTTGGCTTCTCCGGAACCGAAACGGGGAACTTTGGCATTCAGCAGATAGGAATCTCTCTGATAACCTGCAAATGCAAGGGAACCTTTGTGTTCGCTCTCGCGTTCAGCCCTCCATTTTACAAGATATTGATCCACCTTTTCCCCCAAGGGCTTGCAGCCTGCCAGGGAAATGATCCCTAAGGAACCGACGGGGATGGTCTCAAGATTTCTTTTTTCTTCACGGTTAGCCATGAAAAATGTCCTCGCTTTCTATGAATTCGGTGTGTTTGCCGCACGTTTCTTATACATGCGTATATCGGGACCTGTCAGCTTACACACAGCATAATTGCTGGTGATCCGGGAAAAGACTCTGTCGGAATAGCGGTCGCGCAGTTCCTCCAGGCTCAAATTGGTGGAGATCACAGTGGAATGCCTCCGCATATGTCTTTCGTTTAAACAGGAAAACAGTTGGGAGGTCACGAAAGTATTGGTCACTTCCGTTCCCAGATCATCTATGATCAGAAGATCGCAGTTGTACAAATCCTTGTAGAAACAGGAAAGAGCGTCCTTTTCTTTCGCATCAAAAGCATATCGCGCCAGTGTATCAAACAGTGCGGAAGCACTGAAATAGATCACGGAACAGCCGCTTTTCAAAAGTTCACAGGCGATACAACCGGATAAGAAGCTCTTACCAGTACCTACTGTACCATAAAAGAAGAGATTATGGTAGTCTTGTTTGAAGTTTTGTACAAAATCCTCACAGATTTTTACGGCTTTTTGAAAACGTTCCAGATCCTCTCCCTGATAATATTTGTAGGAAAGGGTAGAAAAATTCTCTTTGGCGATCATATCCTGAATATTGGACTGCTCATACAGATAGGCAATCTCCTGGCGCCGAAAGCAGCTGCACTTTTCCCGGGAACCGTCCTCCTTTTGGAGATATCCGGTGTCTTTGCATGCAGGGCAGTCATAGATGGGTTCCAGATAATCGGCGGGAAAACCGGCCTCAGACAACAGGCTGGTCCGTTTTTGGGAGATTTCCTGTAAGGAAGTATGGAGATGCTTCATTGCGGAGTCATCTCCTGCAAGAAGGAGACGGGCTTTTGCCGTGGCGATGCTTCCCACGGAACGGTCCAGATCTTCCAACTGGGGTATGGATGCGTAGGCCTGAGCTCTGCGGAGCTCCAGTGTATGTCTGTTGCGGTCGCGGGTGTGTTCATAGCCGCGCATGATAGATTCATATTGGGTATTGTTCAGTGCCACTTTCTTTCTCCTTTTGGTGGGCAGGCAGGGCCTGCTCTGTCATCAGTTGCTCAGAAGTTCTTCTTCCAAAGCGGCAAAATCATAATTATTCTGGGTAAACTGGTTAAAACGATTATTGGCAGAGGCAGCAGGCTTGGGAGCGGCCTTCCTCTTCTGATACATATCATCGATCCTGCGGATATCTGCCTTATGGTGGACATCTGCACGTTTCCAACTGCTTAAGATGCCCTCCGCATATTCAAAGCGGTGCTTGTCCGTGGCCAGTACCGTGCGCTCGCAGGCTTCAAAAATAATGTCCATGGTAAAGCCGTACTCCTTGGTCCAGCGGGTGATGAATTCCATCTCCCTGTTGGTGGGCGCACCGCTTTTGCCAAGCTCATTCATGATGGCATAAACATTCTTATCGTACTTGGAACCGTATTTCTGAGCCTGCTTGGGCGTGGTGATACCTTCTTCCGCCCAACTGATGGCTACTTTTTCGATGTACTTGAAATCCCTTTTGCCGCGATCCACGCAGTATTGGAGCAGATAGTCGATGAGATCGTCGGAAAAATGCAGCACATCCTGAAAGAACAGGATGGACTTCATTTCAGTGGGAGTGAGCGGTCTGCCAATGTAGGATTCCGCAATGAACAGAAGCTGGGCAGTGGTCTCGCGGTTCTTAAATTCCCGGAGCTGATCTGCGGTATATGCAGGCTTGGCATAAGGATCGGCCTCCGGCTCTGCCAAAAGACTGTCAGGCTCCGGCCGGGAAGGCACAAAAGCCAGAGCGGCATTCTGGCGGTTCAGGTCCCGGAGGCGGATGCCAACCAGATTCTGACCGGCATCATAATCCAGATCCAAGAGGTGATGCTTCTCCCAATATTTCAGGGCGCGGATCACATCCTTTTCCGTATGGTTGAACTTGTCCGCAATATCGGACACACTGGTGGCCTGTCCGGCGCCGAACATGCGCAGGAGATACAAGTATACCTTTAACTGCGCATCATTGGCATCCTTCATATATTCGTCGATGAAACGGTTGGCAACAACCGTAGTATCGGTATTATCATCTTTGTAAATCTTCAAACGAGGCATTTCAACACGATCCTTTCCCACACTTCCCCCTTTGGGAAAGCAAGACTCAGTATATCACAGAGAAACGCAAAAGGAAATGGGCAAAATTCCGAAAACCTTTTGGAGGATGGGACCATGGGGAAAATGTGGATAACGTGGAAACAGTGGATAAAATATGGATATATCTTCCAAAAATATGGGAAACATCAACATTTTGACCACAAAGGGAAAGAGGAAGATATCCACAGTAAAAAGAAAAATATCCACAGGACAAAAAGGAAAGAAAGTTTCTTTTTGCTGTGGATATTGTGGAAAACTAAATTCCTAAAAGATTTTCCCCGATTTTATGCACATCTCCGGCCCCCATAGTTATCAACAGGTCTCCGTTTATGCAATTTTCCAAAAGAAAATTTTCAATCTCATCAAAAGTGGGAAAATAATAACATTCTTTCCCAAGGGACTGCACTTCTTTCTGAAGTGTTTCAGAACTGATGCCCAGACGGTCTGTTTCCCGGGCTGCGTAGATATCGGCTAAAACCACTTTGTCAGCCAGGGTCAGGGCCTGAGCAAATTCTTTCAAAAAGGCTTTGGTACGGGTGTAAGTATGAGGCTGGAACACGCACCACAGCGTCCTGTGGGGATAATTTGCGGCAGCCTTCAAAGTTGCAGTAATTTCCGTGGGATGATGTGCATAATCATCTATTATGGTAACGCCTCCCACGGCGCCTTTGTATTCAAAACGTCTCTCCGTTCCGGCAAAGGAACTGAGGGCTGAGGCTGTGTGGGACCTTTCGATCTTGAGCAGGTCTGCCAAAGCGATGGCAGCCAGGGCATTGTTCACATTGTGGAGGCCGGGGACTTTCAGGGAAAACTGCATGGTATTGCCAAGCGGGTCATGCAGCAGGAAAGAGGGATGTCCCTGCTCATCGTAGCTGATGTCGGATGGATAATAATCGGAAGGAGTGCCCTCGGAGGTGGTCGCAGTACCCGCAAAGGTTACCACACGGCAGGACAGGCCTTTGGTCAGTTCCCTGTAGCGTGGAATATCACCGTTTATGATAAGGCAGCCATCCTCAGGCAGGAGCTTTGCAAACTCATGGAAGGAATGTCTGATGTCATCCAGATCCTTGAAGAAATCCAGATGATCCTCCTCCACGTTCAGAATGATCCCTACCTTGGGAAAAAAGCTTAAGAAGCTGTTGGTATATTCACAGGCTTCCGTCACAAAAAATTCGGATTTTCCTACCCGGATGTTGCCGCCGATGGACTTGAGCATGCCGCCGATGGAAAGAGTGGGATCAGTACCCGCACGCAGCAGGATCTCGCTGATCATGGAGGTGGTGGTCGTCTTGCCATGGGTGCCGCTGACAGCTACAGGCATTTGGTAGTTTCTCATGATCTGTCCTAAGAGCTGGGCTCTGGACAGGAAGGGGAGCCCCTTTTGAAGGGTGGCAATGTATTCCGGATTGTCCTCGTGGATGGCGCTGGTGAACACCACGCAGTCGATGTCATCGGTAATATTGGAGGCGCACTGGCCATAAAATACGGTGATGCCTTTCTGCTCCAGGATCTTGGTTAGAGCACTTTTGTCGCGGTCGGAGCCGGACACCCGAAAACCGGCGTCTGCCAAAATCTCGGCGAGACCGCTCATGCTGATGCCGCCGATACCTACAAAATAAATGGATGAGGGGTGATTGAAGTCTATTTCATACATATCTAACACTTCCTTAATATAAAGTTGGGGACTCACTTACATTATATACACATCCCCTAAAAAAAAC
Organism: Lachnospiraceae bacterium; assembly: GCA_017621075.1. Classification (GTDB taxonomy): domain Bacteria; phylum Bacillota; class Clostridia; order Lachnospirales; family Lachnospiraceae; genus Acetatifactor. The sequence continues at coordinate 93,368 of JAGATV010000058.1, read as the reverse complement.
AAATGATTATTGAAAATGTAAAAAATGACGAAAAACACCTGGTGAAACTGATAGATTATTTTGGAGATATTTAAAAATAATCATCCAAAACTGGTAAAATTATGTAAATTATAGCTATAAAAAACCCAAAAATCAGAAAAATTTTGGCAATAAATATTCCCTTTCCCGTGAGCGTGTGGTATAATCTAAATTACAGTAACATTACCTACAACAGGTGGAAGGCTAGATAGAGGTGATAGTATGATTAAGAAAGAAATGATTGCCATGCTACTGGCAGGCGGACAGGGAAGCCGCCTGGGCGTGCTGACCTCCAAGGTCGCAAAGCCGGCGGTAGCGTTCGGAGGGAAGTACCGTATTATTGATTTTCCTCTTTCCAACTGTATCAACTCAGGTGTGGATACGGTAGGCGTCCTGACCCAGTATCAGCCCCTCAGGCTCAATTCCCATATCGGAATCGGTATTCCATGGGATCTGGACCGCAATATCGGAGGCGTGACGGTACTGCCGCCTTATGAGAAGAGTTCCAACAGTGAATGGTATACGGGGACGGCTAATGCGATCTATCAGAATCTTGAATATATGGAGTCCTATAATCCGGAATATGTGCTGATCCTTTCAGGAGATCATATCTATAAGATGGACTATGAGGTCATGCTGGATTTCCACAAGGCAAATCATGCAGAAGTGACCATTGCGGTAATGCCGGTACCCATGGAGGAGGCAAGCCGCTTCGGCATCATGATCGCCGATGAGAACAGGCGTATCACGGAGTTTGAAGAGAAGCCGGAGCATCCCAGGAGCAATCTGGCCAGCATGGGTATCTACATATTTAACTGGAAGACTTTGCGGGAAGCGCTGATCGCTATGGCAGACCAGCCGGCACTGGACTTCGGCAAACATGTGATCCCTTACTGCCACGCAAAGGGAGCACCGCTGTATGCTTATGAATTCAACGGTTACTGGAAGGATGTAGGAACCCTGAACTCCTATTGGGAGGCCAACATGGAGCTCATCGACATCGTTCCGGAATTCAACCTGTATGAGGAATACTGGAAGATCTATACCAAGAGTGAGATCCAGCCGCCTCAGTACATTGCCGAGGACAGTGTGGTGGAACGCAGTATCATCGGCGAGGGTACGGATATTTACGGCAAGGTATACAATTCCGTGATCGGCTGCGGTGTCACCATCGGAAAGGGAACCGTAGTCCGGGATTCCATTATCATGAACCAGACCAGGATCGGCGAGGGCTGTGAACTGAACAAGGCCATCATAGCCGAAAATGTGACGGTGGGAAATCAGGTCAGACTGGGTGTGGGCGAGGAAACTGCAAACGAGACGACACCCCATATCTACAATCACGGTATCGTGACCGTGGGAGAAAAGAGTGTGATACCAAACGGTGTCAGCGTGGGCAAGAACTCCGTCATCTTTGGAGTCACCACCCCGGAAGATTATGAAAATTCCTATCTTCCAAGCGGAAAGACTATGATTAAGGCAGGTGAGCAGGCATGAGAGCAATCGGAATCATTTTAGCAGGCGGCAATAATTACAGGATGAAAGAACTTTCCCAGAAGCGTGCAGTCTGTGCCATGCCCATTGCCGGCAGCTACAGGAGCATCGACTTCACTTTGAGCAATATGTCTAATTCCCATATCCAGAAAGTGGCAGTGTTCACCCAGTACAATGCCAGAAGCCTGAACGAACACCTCAACTCTTCCAAGTGGTGGGACTTCGGACGTAAGCAGGGGGGGCTGTATGTGTTCACACCTGCAGTGACCGCCCAGAACAGCAACTGGTACAGAGGTACTGCAGATGCGATCTATCAGAATCTTCACTTTTTGAAGAACAGCCACGAACCTTATGTGGTGATCGCATCCGGCGACTGTGTATACAAGATGGACTTCAACAAAGTCCTGGAGTATCATATCGAAAAGAAAGCAGATATCACCGTAGTATGCCGGGATATGGAAGCAGGTGCCGATATTGAGCGTTTCGGAACCGTGCGCATGAACGAGGAGAGCCGTATCGAGGAATTTGAGGAGAAGCCGCTGCAGGCCAAGACCAATACCATTTCCTGCGGCATCTATGTGATCCGTCGCCGTCAGCTCATTGAGATGATCGAAAAATGTGCGGAGGAAGACCGGTATGACTTCGTCAGGGATATTCTCATCCGTTATAAGGACATGAAGCGGATCTACGGATACAAGATCAAGGATTACTGGAGAAATATCGCATCTGTTCAGGACTATTTCAGCACCAACATGGATTTTCTGAAGCCGGAGGTGCGGGATTATTTCTTCAAACAGTATCCCGATATCTACTCCAAGGTGGATGATCTGCCTCCCGCAAAGTACAATGTGGGCACCTGTATCAGGAACAGCCTGATCTCCAGCGGCTGTATCGTGAACGGTACGGTGGAGAATTCGGTTATCTTCAAGAAGAGTTACATTGGCAACAACTGCGTGATCAAGAATTCTATCATCTTAAATGATGTATATATCGGAGATAACACTTATATTGAGAATTGTATCGTGGAAAGCCGTGATACCATCCGGGCGAACTCCAGATTCGTAGGTGAGGACGGAATCAGGATCGTGGTAGAACGCAACGAGCGATATGTGATTTAATTATACAACCAGGGGGGCACACCAATGCAGATTACAGATGTGAGAGTTCGCAAGATTACCAAAGAGGGCAAGATGAAGGCTATTGTATCCATCACTTTGGATGACGAATTCGTGATACATGATATCAAAGTGATCGAGGGAGAAAAGGGACTGTTCATCGCAATGCCCAGCAAGAAGGCAACAGATGGTGAGTACCGCGATATCGCGCATCCCATCAACTCCGGTACCAGGGAGACGGTGCAGAAGATCATTCTGGCTGAGTATGAGAAGGCGCTGGATGAGCCGGATGAGATGATATGACGGGAAAAGAATTTTTTGTGGCAGACCTGCATTTTGGCGGAGAAACCATTATCCGGTATGAAAAAAGACCCTTTGCCTCGGCAGAGGAAATGGACCGGGCACTGACAGAACGGTGGAATGCCGTGGTGGGACCGGAGGATACCGTGTATGTCCTGGGGGATTTTTCCATGTACCAGGATGATGCCAAGGACCGTGAACTGTTAGAGGCATTGCATGGCAGGAAGATACTCATCATGGGAAATCACGATCTTCATCGCACTCCGGAAAAATGGCGGAAGCTGGGATTTGCCGAATGCAGCCCATGGCCCATTGTGTACCGGGAGTTCTACCTCTTGTCCCATGAACCCATGTACATCAACAGCAATATGCCTTATGCCAATGTGTACGGCCATGTCCACAATAATCCAAGCTACAGGGACGCTTCACCCCAGAGTGTCTGCGTCAGTGTGGAGCGGATCGGGTATCAGCCCATATTGTTCGAGGACATAAAAGAAAAAATCATAAGGACCCAGGAATAGCAGAAAAGGAATCTGAAAAGGCTTCTCTTGCCGAAGAACGGTGAGGGAAGCTTTTTTTCGTTTCTTTCCCCAATGCAACTTGTATTTTGCCGCAAAAAATGAGACAATAGTAAAACAGTATTTTACAGAAGGCAGGCACAGTAAGATGTATATTATCGCAGGCTTGGGCAATCCGGGCAAAGAATATGAAAACACAAGGCATAATATCGGTTTTCGTGTAATAGACAGATTAGCAGAACAGGAAAAGATCCAAGTGCTGGAAAAAAAGCACAAAGCGATCGTTGGGAAGGGGTATGTGGCAGGACAGAAGTGTATCCTGGCAAAGCCCCAGACCTATATGAATCTCAGTGGTGAGAGCGTGCGGGAGCTGATCGATTACTATAAGGCAGACGAGCAGACGGAATTGATCGTGATCTCCGATGATATCAGTCTGGATGTAGGGCAGCTGCGCATCCGCAAGAAGGGAAGCGCAGGGGGGCACAACGGACTTAAGAATATCATTGCCCATCTGGGACACGACAATTTTATGCGGATCAAAATGGGGGTAGGGGAAAAACCCAAGGGCTATGACCTGGCAGATTATGTGCTGGGACATTTTTCCAAGGAGGAAAACCGGATCATGGAGGAAGCGGCGGACAGGGCGGCGGATGCCATCCGTAAGATCCTTACCGACGGCGCAGATGCCGCCATGAATGCGTACAACCGCAAGGTATCAGAGTAACTTGAAAGGAAAGCAGGAGGCATATCATGCAGGCATTACTTGCCCCGTTAAAGGAACTGGCGGAATTTTCACAGATAAAGGAGAATCTGAAAAAGGGTACGGTTTCCCTGACAGGTTGTGTGGATTCCCAAAAACTGCATATCATTTACGGTTTGAGCGATGGCTTCCGATACAAAGTCATCGTTACTTACAGTGACTTAAGGGCAAGGGAGATCTTTGAGGAGTACCAGTTTTATGACAGGAATGTCATGCTTTATCCTGCCAAGGATCTGATCTTTTTCCAGGCGGACATTCATGGCAATCAGCTTACCAAAGAGCGCATCCGCACCCTGAAACGATTGCTGGAGGGCAGGCCGGCTACCATTGTGACCACTTATGCGGCACTGATGACACCCCAGGCTGCATGGGACCGGGAACGGGATGTGGTGTCCCTGCAGAGGGGAGATTGCGTCAGCGAGGAAGCCCTTGCCCGCAAATTGGTGGATATGGGATATGAGAAGACTTATCAGGTGGAGAGCCCCGGGCAGTTTTCCATCCGTGGCGGCATTGTGGATGTCTTTGACCTGACGGAGGAAAATCCTTATCGTGTGGAGCTGTGGGGAGATGAGATAGATTCCATCCGCAGTTTCGATATCTTAAGCCAGCGTTCCATTGAGAAGCTGGAAAGCATCAGTATTTACCCTGCCACAGAGTTCCTTCTTGACAGGGAGCAGATCAAAAAAGGGCTGCAAAGGCTGGAAAAAGAAGCTGCGGCCCGGGAAAAACTATTCCGGGATGCCCATCAGCCTGAGGAAGCCCACAGGATCGCGGTACAGACCGGGGAGCTGAAAGAACAACTGACAGAGTGTCGCGGCAAGGTGAATCTGGACAGCTACATCCGCTATTTTTATGAAGACTTGGTTTCCCTGCCGGAACTTCTCATGAAACTGTCCGACAATCTGGCATTCTTTCTGGATGAACCGGCCAGACTGAAAGAACAGGCCGATGCCGTCGAACTGGAATTTCGGGAGAGCATGGAACAGCGGGTCCAAAAGGGGTATATCCTGCCCGGTCAGATGGATATCCTTTACAGCGGTGAGCAGATCGCAGCCAGGCTGGAAAAGGGGAATCTGGCTACCATAGCCACCATGGAGAGCCGCAGCGGATTCTTTCGGCCTCAATACAAGTATGACATCAACGCCAGAAGTGTGGCCCCCTATAACAATAGTTTTGAAGCCCTGTTAAAGGATTTAAAACAGTTCAAGAAAAAAGGATACCGGGTACTGCTTCTGTCCGGCTCCAGGACCAGGGCAAAGCGCCTGGCAGAGGATCTCAGAGAGCAGGAGATATCGGCGGTATATACGGAAGACCCCATGCGGGAGGTATTGCCCGGCGAAGTGCTGACCTATTACGGTTATGTGGGAAAGGGGTTTGAGTATCCGCTGTTAAAGTTCGTGGTACTGACGGAAACGGATATTTTTGGTGCCAAAAAGAAAAAGAAGAAAAAGAAAAAGACATATCAGGGCCAGAAGATCAATGATTTCAATGATCTGAAGGTTGGGGACTATGTGGTTCATGAGACTCATGGTCTGGGTATTTATCAGGGCATTGAAAAGGTAGAGGTAGAGCACACGGTCAAGGACTATATCAAGATTTCTTACCGGGACGGAGGCAATCTGTATGTGCTGGCTACAGGGCTTGATGTCCTTCAGAAATATGCCTCTGCGGATGCCAAAAAGCCCAAGCTGAATAAACTGGGCTCCAAGGAATGGGAGCGCACCAAGACAAGGGTCCGCAGTGCCGTGAATGAGGTGGCAAAGGACCTGGTGGAGCTCTATGCCTTAAGGCAGCAGAGCGAGGGCTTTCAGTACGGCAAGGATACCGTCTGGCAGAAGGAATTTGAGGAGATGTTCCCCTTTGAGGAGACCGAGGACCAACTGGCGGCCATCGCAGATACCAAGGCGGACATGGAGAGTACCAGGATCATGGACCGGCTGATCTGCGGTGATGTGGGCTATGGCAAGACGGAGATTGCCATCCGTGCCGCCTTCAAGGCAGTGCAGGAGGGCAAGCAGGTGGTCTATCTGGTGCCCACTACTATCCTGGCCCAGCAGCACTATACCACTTTTGTGCAGCGGATGAAGGATTTTCCCGTGCGCATCGACCTGATGAGCAGATTCCGCACGGCTGCCCAGTTAAAGAAGACTGTGACAGACCTGCAAAAGGGCTTGGTGGATATTGTCATCGGAACCCACAGGGTATTGTCAAATGACGTGAAATTCAAGGACCTGGGACTGCTGATTATAGACGAGGAGCAGCGCTTTGGCGTGGCCCATAAAGAAAAGATCAAGAAACTGAAAGAAAATGTGGATGTGCTGACCCTGACGGCCACTCCCATCCCCCGGACGCTCCACATGAGCCTTGTGGGAATCCGGGATATGAGTGTGCTGGAGGAGGCGCCGAATGACCGCCTGCCCATTCAGACCTTTGTCTGTGAATACAATGAGGAGCTGGTGCGTGAGGCCATTGCCAGGGAGCTTGCAAGGAATGGCCAGGTGTATTATGTCTACAACCGGGTGAATAATATTGCAGATGTGGCTGCGGCTGTTTCCAAGCTGGTGCCGGAGGCAAACGTTGCTTTTGCACACGGTCAGATGAAGGAACATGAGCTGGAACAGATCATGTACGACTTTATCAACGGGGAGATCGACGTGCTGGTATCCACTACCATCATCGAGACCGGTCTGGATATTTCCAATGTGAATACCATGATCATCCATGATTCTGACAATATGGGACTTTCCCAGCTTTATCAGCTGCGGGGGCGTGTAGGGCGTTCTAACCGCACGGCTTATGCATTCCTGATGTACAAACGGGATAAGATGCTAAAGGAAGTGGCAGAGAAACGGCTGGCTGCCATCAAGGAATTTACGGATCTGGGCAGCGGCTTCAAGATCGCCATGCGTGACCTGGAGATCCGGGGAGCCGGCAATCTGTTGGGAATGAAGCAGCACGGACATATGGAAGCCGTGGGTTATGATATGTATTGCAAGATGCTCAATGAGGCAGTACAGAATCTGAAAGGCATTGCGGTCAAAACAGATTTTACCACCACGGTCGATCTGGATGTGGATGCTTATATCCCACCGGAGTACATTATGAATGAAGTCCAGAAGCTGGATATCTACAAGAGAATTGCGGGTATCGAGAACGGTAAGGAGCGGGATGACATGAAGGATGAGCTGTTGGACCGTTTCGGAGACATTCCCAGATCCGTGGACAATCTGCTGAGGATCGCTCTGATCCGGGTGGCGGCCCACAGCCTGGATATGATGGAGATCAAGGGCAAGAACGAACGCATCCTCTTTACGTTCCGCCCGGATGCGGATATCGACCCTTCCGGTATCCCCGATCTTTTGAAAAAGTACGGACAAAGCCTTAGCTTTACTGCCTACGGCAATCCCTTCTTTACTTACAAATACAAAAAGACCGGACTGGTGGAGACGGATGGAGAACTTCTGCTTGAAAAGACGGAGGAACTTTTAGAGGAGATGAGGGGGCTGCTTGACAAAGGAGGTAGCGATGTATCAAAAGTGCGAGAAGATCGTTAGCTATGGTTTGTTCTTTCTGTTATGTGCAAGCCTTCTGATTCTGATGTATCTGGGGCGGTACAACCATCCCACCGGGGATGACTATTACTATGCCGGAACCACGAAGCAGGTGTGGAATGAGACCGGGAGCATCTTTGCAGTGGTAGGGGAGGCGGCCAAAGGAGTCGCCCGGGAATATGTGCACTGGCAGGGAACCTATTCTGCCATGTTCCTGATGTATCTGCCGCCCAACGTATTCGGTGAGAGCGGATACCGCCTGGTGACGGCTATGATGCTGCTTTTGTATGCGGGCGGCGTCTTCTATCTGTTAAAGCCCATCCTGTGCGGGGTATTGAGGGGGTCCCTGCATCTGTGGTGCTTAGTGTCCTCTGCCTTTGTGCTTTTGACCATACAGACCGTGCCTTTTCAGGGAGAGTCCTTTTTCTGGTACAACGGGTCCATGTACTATACCGGGTTCTTTGCAGTGACCCTGTTCTTTTTTGGAAGCTTGTGCAGATATATACTCGCAGGCAGGAAGCGGTATCTGCCTGTGATGGCACTGCTTTCCCTGTTTTTGGCGGGGGGCAACTATGTGTCGCTGCTGCCCTGTATCCTGCTGACCCTTACGGCATCGGTGTTTCTCCTAAAAAAGCGCTCTAAGAAAGGGATCGCCATCGGTATCATGGCGGTGCTTCTGCTGGCAGGTCTGGCAGTCAGTGCAATGGCACCGGGCAATCAGGTCCGCCAGGACGGATTGTGGGATATGTCTGCCACAAAAGCCATTTTGAAATCTCTGCTGCAGGGGCTGTCCTATCTGTGGGCCTGGCTTAGGGGCTGGTGGTTCATGACGGCAATCCTTCTGACGCCCTTTTTCTGGAAAACATACGGTAAGATTCCTTTTTCCTTCAAGTATCCGGTCCTTGTGCTGGGTTACCTGTACGGAATCTTCTGTTCCATGTCCTGCCCCACTTTCTATGCCATGAATTCCACGGGACCTGCCAGGGCTTTGGCAATCGTTTACTACGGATTCATGCTCTTTACTCTGATGGGCTACTACTATCTGCTGGGCTGGTTCTACAGATGGCAAAGCAGACGGGCAGAGGCGAAGACCGGGAAGGAGCGGCCGACTCATAAGAGGGAAGCAGCGAACGGTAAGAGGGCTTTTGGCATCCTGGCGGTAAGCATAAGTATCCTGTTTATCTTCCGGATCGCAACAGGGGAATTTGCCCGGTGCAGCTCTGTGAAGGCAGTGCGTATCCTGTTAAGCGGGGAAGCTTATGCATATGAACAGGAGTATCAGGAGCGGCTTAAGGTCCTTAAGGACCCTTCCGTGCAGGATGTGGTATTCCTGCCTTATGAGCATCAGCCGGAAATGCTCTTTGTGGGAGATTTCACCGGGGATGCGGAAAACGAAAACAATGTGCGGATTGCCCGATATTTTAACAAAAATTCTATCCGAGTGCAATATTAAGAGAGTTTTATGGTACTCTGAAAATGTTACCTTCTTATCAGAACAAAGAAACAATGACTGATAAGGAGGTACTTTTTATGAAAGGATATCATACAGCAGGCGGTTATATGGGACTGGTGGACGGATGCTATATTTTATTTGCCAGCGAGGAAGACTATAGAGAATACCTGGAATAAGGGGACGGTGCCCACATCATTGACAATAAAAAGGCAGGTTTGTTATACTTGTCCTGACAGCAGTTGCAAAATGGGAGCTAGGATACTATGGCAAGAATGAACCTGACAAAAATAAAGAGTTTGTGGAAGGCGATACCCGGGTGGGTCCTTCCGTTTGTATTGCTGGTCTTGGGAACGGGACTTCGGTTTGTCTGTCTGGGCGGTGTCCCGGGAGGTATGCACCAGGATGAGAGCTTTGTGGCGTGGAATGCCTTTGCCCTGCTTCATGAGGGAATGGATTCCGCAGGACATGTCATGCCGGTATATCTGGCCGACTGGGGCGACGGCCACAGTGCCTTGTATGTGTGGCTTTTGATGCCCATTCTTGCCTTAAACGGCGGTCATGTGACGCCTTTCCTGAGTAGGCTGCCTCAGGCGGTGGTGGCAGTATTTACACTGTGGGCGGTCTATCTGATGATGAAGCGGATGTTTGGCAGGAATGGAGGACTGTGCAGCCTGTTCTTGCTGGCAGTCTGCCCCTGGCACATCATGATGTCCAGGTGGGGGCTGGATGCCAACCTGGCACCCGGTTTTCTGATCTTTGGACTGTACTTTTTCATCCGGGGCTTGGAGCAGGAAAAGTATCTGCTTTTGTCGGGCCTCTTCTATGGGCTCAGTCTCTATTGTTATGCGGTGGTATGGCCTCTTGTTCCTGTTATGCTGTTTTTACAGATTGTGTATGGACTTTATCACAAGAAATTAAAGATTGACATAAAGAGCCTGGGAGCTGCGCTGATCCTGTTTGGGCTTGCCCTGCCCCTGATTTTGTTCGTGTTTGTCAATTCGGACATCATCCCACAGATAGAGCTTGGATTTTTGACCATTCCGAAGATGGGGGGCTACAGGGGTGGCGAGATCGCAGGAAGTTTTCGGGAGATGTGGAGCAATTTCAGGAGAGCGCTTTCCCTTCTGTGGCACCAGAATACGGGAAGTCCTTATGATATCCTGCTCCCCTGGGGATTGTTTTACGATATCGGACGCATCTTTATCGTCATAGGGGTATTGTGCCTGCTTTGGAAGGTGCTTGTGAGTCTCCTTCAAAAGAAATTTGTTTATGAGTATTATATTTTTGCTGCTTTAGTGGGCGGTGGGCTCAACTGCCTGCTGGTGCCGGCAGTGCTGCATCAGATCAATTCCCTGTATATTCCCCTGGTACTCTGTGAAGCTTACGGGATATGGAAGGTGCTTGCCTTTTTGAAGGGAAAGAAAGAATGGCTTGCTTATGTAAGCGGCGGAGTGATCCTTGCTGTTTATGTATGCTGTCTGATCTTGTTTCAAAGGGATTATTATACAGATTACAGGGAAGTGGTGGATGCTTATTTTGCGGCAGGACTTGAGGAATGCGTGGACGACGCCATGACTGCCTGTAGGGAAAAAGGACTTTCCGCGATCACTGTGGAAAAGGGAGCCCAGTGGCCGAGACTTCTTTTGTATACGGAGACTCTGCCCTCTGCGTATCTGGCTTCCGTGGAATATGATGTGCCGCCCGCCCCGGCTGCTTTTGAAACAGAGGGGATCCGTATCAATACCCGCATCAATTATGATGCTATTTCCCAGGAGAGCGTTTACATCATCTATTTTACGGATGCAGAATTGTTTGAACAGGATTTTGAACTGACATCTCATGGGGACTGGTATGTAGCAGTCCCCATAAGAGATGGTCATATGTAGTTAGGATTCCTTGTCTACCACCTTGATGATGCCTTTCTTCCACATGATCCGGGAAGAGATGATGGCGATGGGCAGCATTGCCAGGATCAAAAAGCCGATCATACCAAACAGAGAACCGCCGGTGAGGATGCGGATGGCTATGGAGATGACGGAAACGATCACCAGCACGGGAACTACGCCCATGATGCCGTTCTTTACGATCTTTTTGCCGGAGTTGGTGCTGGAAAAGAGTCCCAGTGTCAAGGAACCGAACAGCGCAGGAATCAGATATTCGGAAGCTGTCTTGACTTCCGGCAGCTCAAATACCGGGCTGATCCATGTACTGAGAAGTGCTGCAATTGCCAGAATAATGACAGTCATGATGGAGCAGACTGCCACACCGACGGAAGCGATCGCTTCCCCCTCGGGGGTGTTCTGTTCTTTTTTTGCGATCTTCATGGCATTTACGGCGCAGGGAAGCTTCAGGTTCATGATATTGCCGGTAATGAAGGTCAGATAGGAGGAACCGCCTAAAATGGGCGTATAGCTTAAGGCTTCGGAAAATCCTACGGGAATGTAGATCATCAGGATGCTGATGGTGCCCACATTGATGACTTCTCCCAAGGATGGTACACTGTCAAAATAGGTCAGTACGATGAAGGGGAGAGCGATCATGTAGATCAGTGCGATCAGCGTTCCGATCCGTCCCCATTTGTGACACCATATCTGAAAGGAATCTGTAAATGTCGGAGTATTCTTTTTATCTTTCATATTGTAAACCTGCCTTTCTTTATCAGAGCATGACTGTTGTTAGAATATCTTGGTCCAGAACAATGAGGAGAGCATACCGCCGATCATGGAGAAAGCCATGATGAACTCTCCCACCCATTTAAGTTTGGGGTTCTTGGCCAGCACACCCAGGGCCAGTGCGATCACCAGACCGGTGAGCATTACGGCTGCCTGAATGGTATCGCCGAACAGTAGTACCGGAATATAGACAGAGAAAAGGCAGAGCATGAAGGTTCCGCTCAACACATATTTCCAACTGCTGGAATGCTCGGATTTGCTTACGCTGGAGGACAGCTTCTTTCCGAAGGGGATCAGGATCAGGAATCCGCTGAGCATGCCGATGCTCATTAAGATCATCACCACACCGAACTGACGGCCGGTAGCCTGGTCCAGCATGGCTGCTGTGGAATCAAAACCGATGGCGGAAGATACGCTGCTGGCAATCATGGTCTCGTAGGACAGAGAGCCGATCACGGAAAGTCTCCACCAGCTCCATACCGTGCCCATAACGGCGATCAGCACGAACAGGCCCACCACGATGGAGAGACTGGGAACGATGGAAAAGACGATGCTGGATTTGATGACCTTGTGGATATCCTCCTTGGTGATGCCCAACTCCAGACAGTGGGTGTAAGCCTTTTTCAGGTACACTAGGGAAAAGGCCACAATGTAGAGCAGGCCGATAATGACAAGTGTCAAGAGCAGAGGACTGTTGATGATGTCCTTCATGGTTGTAATGTTTTCCATTGAGAAAACTCCTTTCTTGGTAAAGTATCTTGTTGGTGCTATTTATGTTCTTCCAGCCAGCGGATGGCTGCATAAGCGTAAATTGCTGCACCTGTGGGCAGTGCGTCCTCATCAAATTTTACCTTTGGATGGTGCTGGGGATACAGATAGCCTTTTTCGGGATGCCCGGCAGCCAGAGCCAGCATGATGGTGGGAATCTTTTGGCTGACATAAGCAAAGTCCTCGGAGCCTGCGCTCTTGGAAGCTTTGCCGGCGCCTGACATGGCGGCCAGTTCTCCGGAGGAAAAGGCTGCATGGGGGCCGGTCAGTTCGCGGATATACTTTAAAGTACATGCGGACAGTTCGGGATCGTTCTTAAGAGTGGGACAGCCGCTTCCAAACTCCACATTAGCCTCCGCCCGGAAGGCAGCGGCAACATGGGAAGAGATTTCGGACATACGGGTCTTGACAGCAGACCTCACCTCCTCATCATAAGTACGGATGGTGCCGCACAGAGTGGCGGTATCGGGAATGGCATTTCCGGCATTTCCGGCATGGATGGAGCCGATGGTCAGCACGGCGTCATCCACCAGCGCCAGCTCCCTTGCATGGATCTCCTGCAGGGCAATGACGATATGTGCTGCCACATTGATGGGGTCGATCCCGTTATTGGGCATGGAGCCGTGGCAGCCTTTGCCCTGGATGTTGATGGTAAAATAATCGGCAGCAGGTGCGCTGACACCGCCGTCGGAAACAACGGCTGTACCTACGGGGAAAGGCATTCCGGCCATAACGTGGATCATCAGTCCGGCGTCCACGTCGGGATTTTTCAGTACCCCGGCCTCGATCATATCGTGGGAGCCTTCAAAGATCTCCTCTGCCGGCTGGAACATCAGCTTCACGGTGCCTTCGATCTCTTCCTCGTGGGACTTTAAGATGCGGGCTGCCTCTAAGAGCATGGTGGTATGCATGTCATGTCCGCATGCATGCATCTTTCCGTTGCAGGAAGCAAAGTCCACATCCGCCTCCTCCCTGATGGGCAGAGCGTCCATGTCGCCTCTGAGCAGAAAGACCTTTCCGGGCTTTTTGCCGCCTGCCAGGGCAACGATGCCCGATCTGCCGCAGGGAACGGGGTCATAGCCCATCTCGGTGAGCTGTTTTGTGACATAAGCCCGGGTATCTGTCAGGTCAAAGCCTGTTTCCGGGTGGGTATGGAGATAATGTCTGTCGGCAATCATCTTCTCTTTATCTTGAATCGCTTCCTGTAAAAAATTGTTTTCCATGATAAGATGCCTCCTTTTGTCGATGGGATTGCTGTGCGGTTACGCTGTTTGGCGAACACGCCACTATGTTACTATAGTAACCTTTAAATGAAAATTTGTAAATCACTGATTTGTGTCTGCAGATCATGGATGTATTACAGTTGCCCATTTTGGATGTTTATGGTATACTGAAATAATCAGAAAACTGCTATAATTATCAGAAATCAATTCCGCAAGGGACCAAAGAGGGAGGATAAAAATGAAAGTGACCGTAAAGACAAATGGAGAGAAATTGTCCTGGGCCGGGCTGGTGCTTGTCATGGTGATCGGCATAGGGCTTATGGTGTATGGGATCAACATGAGCATCGACAACAAAAAGTTCTATGATAACTGTGAGCGGACACGGGGCATTCTGGTGGATGTCTGGGAGGGAGAAGATTCGGACGGTGATGATATCTACAAAGGCATTTACCAGTATGCGGTAGACGGTGTGGTATATCAGGTCATGGAAGAAGATGGTTCCGTTTTTGAACCGGATGAGGGAGAGATCGTCAAAATATATTATGACCCGGAACATCCGTCTCATGCAAAAACAGAGTTTTCAGACAATGATTCGGCTACGGGAATGATCGTTGCGGGAACCGGCATCATTTTCACGCTAGTGGCTCTGGCCTTTGTGCTGGGAGCGCTGGGAGCCAAAGGCGTTTGGATGCAGTTCCTGATGGGAGTGGCACTGATGCTGATGGGATTTGGAATGCTTATTGCAGTAGGGCTGGCAGCACTGCCGGCAGCGCTGTTTGGCATTGTTGGCGTATATCTGGTGGGAAAATCTTTCTTTGTGTTGATCGGCAGGAAAAAATCGGCGGATAAGCTGGACCGGATGGCTGACAAGGTGATGGAAAAAGTGGGCCCGAAGATCCTGGCATTAAATGGTGCTTTGGAAGAAAACCAGCGTAACGGGGAAGAAAAGAACAGCCCGGATGGCGCAAAATGATATAATCCAGGCGCGTTTTGGTGTTTAAACACCTCTATAATTTAGATATTATTAATAGATAATCATATTCAAATACGAAGGGGAAAATTTGCGGAATGCCGGATTGGAAGAGAATCTTTTTGGCTGCAAAAACCCCTGTTATGACATTTATTGAGGTGGAGCCTTCTTAACACACCTAGAAATTGGAATTGGCTTACCTCTTCTTATCTTTGGATTTGATATGATAGGCAAGACTTCCAATACCCAAGCCAATAACAGAGAAGGATGCTCCAATTAAAATCAGTTCAAAATGAGGTACATTAATTCTAGTAAACGAAACTGCAATCATGTTTCGCACGCTGAATGTAGCATATTCAGCCAGCATGTGTATAGCACCGAATGCAATAGGCGTCAGCCACTTCCCTTTACCAAGGTGGTTATTCTTACCGATCAGCAACGAAATCACAAGTGTAGCAACAGGAAGGATGATCCACAAAAATACAAGGCTGTATCCCATAGCGTCGGAGCCACTAATAAAGAACCAGAACACAATGAGTGCGAATGCCCAGATGCCAAGGTAAGTGGCAAGCAGTATTGTCAAGGATAGCTTCTTCTGGCTCTTAACCGTATTGGTGCTTTCTTCCAGATAGTCCATGTAGTTCGACATAGGTATTTTTTCCTTTTCCTTCAAAAGATGGTCAAGGCTTATTGCATACAGGTCACTCATCCTGATAACGCTGACAATGTCAGGATATGTCTTGCCATTCTCCCAGTTGGACATTGTCTGTCTACTCACACCGAGTGCATCTGCAACTTGCTCTTGTGTCAACTGTGCAGCTATTCGCGCATTTTTAATCTTCGTTCCAATATCCATAATCTATCACCTCTACTTGCCCATATCATATACTACAAACCAATATCAGTCCACCAAATCCCTTTTACAATGGTTACTTTCCTATGTCAAAATTCTTTTACATCACTTGTTTCCAACCTTTTCCACCCTATAATACCATACTGCCTACCAAATTGCATACGGAAACAGGGCTATCCCCCATTTCTGAATGATAGTCCCATTCCTTACCAGACTAAAACCGAATTGGGACTATTTTTTAAGTATATCAATGTGGAAAACAGCTTGAAAATGGTGCGATTTCGTACTATATTAACCGGGTATGATTTCGTACTAAAGGAGAATGATAAAATGGCAACTTATACTTCGAATGAAATGAAACGCTACAATTACCTGGTGGGCGAGATGAATGCTGTGTATCATGATATTTCTTTACATTTGGGATTATCTGACAGCGCAATGATTATTCTATATACCATCTGTGATAATGGGGACAGATGTCTGCTGCAGGAAATAAGCCGCCGTTCCGGTGTCAGTAAGCAGACCATAAATTCTGCAATTCGTAAGCTGGAAGAGGAAGGTATTGTTTATTTAAAATCAGCCGGTGCTAAAAATAAAAATGTCTGCCTGACAGATGAGGGAAAACAATTGGCAAAGCATACTGCTATACGATTGATTGAGATGGAAAATGATATCTTTGCATCTTGGGAAAAGGATGATATAGAGAAGTATCTTGAATTAACGGAGAGGTTTTTAACTTCTCTGAAAGAAAAAAATAGAAGTCTATAGTGGAGGAAAGAAGCTATGAGAATTGCCACGATCAGTCGTGAGTTTGGCAGTGGCGGCAGAAATGCAGATATGCTGTTATCCGAATATCATCCGTTTCATATTTTCGTCTGTGCTGATATGGATGCAAAAGTTCGGCGATGCTTAGACATGGCTGACGAGAATGAGAAGCTTTCACGAAAAGAAATGGAACGTAAAATTCGCAGTATTGATAAAAACCGTTCCCGGACGCGAGAAATGATAACAGAAAACAAATGGGGAGACCGGGCTTCCTATCATCTTGTAGTCAATACTACAGACTGGACAATCAAAGAACTGGCTCCGGCAGTAAAAGCTTTTATAGAATGCTGGTTTAGGAGGGAAAATGAACATTCAATTATCAGATCACTTTAATTATAGAAAACTCTTACGGTTTACTTTGCCATCCATCATTATGCTGGTGTTCACTTCCATTTATGGTGTGGTGGATGGATTTTTTGTATCAAATTTTGTAGGCAAAACACCGTTTACTGCTGTTAATTTTATTATGCCCTTTCTGTTGATTCTGGGTTCCTGCGGATTTATGTTCGGAACCGGCGGAGGTGCACTCATTGCAAAGACAATGGGAGAAGGTAATGTTAATAGAGCAAAGCATCTGTTTTCACTTATTGTTTATACTTCAATGGCTTGTGGTATTGTGCTGGCTTTTTTGGGGATTATCTTTCTTCGTCCTTTGGCCTCTGCATTAGGGGCAGAAGGACAGCTTTTAGAAGACAGTGTAAAATATGGGCGCATTATTTTAATAGCAATTCCTGCTTATATTTTACAATATGAATTTCAATGTCTGTTTGCCACTGCCGAAAAACCAACTCTTGGACTATATGTGACGATTGCAGCAGGCCTTACCAATATGCTGTTGGATGCATTGTTTGTGGCAGTATTTGACTGGGGACTTGAAGGAGCTGCAACTGCGACGGCAATCAGTCAATGTGTAGGCGGGATTGTACCGCTTGTCTATTTTGCACAACCAAATAGCAGCCTTCTGCGGCTTGGCAGAACGGAGTTTGATGGAAAATCACTTGCGAAAACCTGTATCAATGGTTCATCAGAATTGATGAGCAATATTGCAATGTCTGTTGTAAGCATGCTCTATAATGTGCAATTACTGAAATATGCCGGAGAGGATGGAGTTGCCGCATATGGAGTACTTATGTACGTCAGTATGATATTTCAGGCGATATTTATTGGCTATTCAGTTGGAACAGCTCCGGTTATCGGATATCATTTTGGCGCAAAGAATAATAAAGAGTTAAAAGGATTATTAAGAAAAAGTCTTGTATTGATCGGCGCATTTGCAGTGGTTATGCTCGCTGCCTCTTATATTTTTGCAAGGCCGCTCTCTGTTTTGTTTGTAGGTTATGATGAGGAGCTGCTTGATCTTACCGTGCGTGCATTCTCGATTTTTTCTTTTTCTTTTCTCTTTTCGGGATTTGCAATTTTCGGTTCTTCATTTTTTACCGCATTAAACAATGGATTGGTTTCAGCAGCAATATCATTTATGAGGACCCTGGTATTTCAGATTGCAGCCGTTTTGATCTTTCCTCTTTTTTGGAAGGTGGATGGCATTTGGATGTCTATCGTTGCAGCGGAAATGATGGCGGTAGTCGTCACAACGGTTTTTCTACGGGTAAATCAAAAAAAATACAAATATTAAAAAGGTTTTTGGGAGAATTCAATATATCAAGTTCCTCCGTTTGATAACGCTGCAATTTTTCGTATATCCTATCGTTGAAGGCCGGATAATCCTGCTTTTAGAAGGTCAACCCGTTTCTTCATTCTGTCAATCTCATTCTGAGTCTGTGTCTGCATCATGTACACGCATGCAAATGCCGGTTTACAATAGAACGGACATCGATTCCTTTTTTCATCTTATTACATTAATTTTACAATTATTTACACATCTGTGGTGGAGAGAATGTAAAGAAGATGATATGATGTTCGAGTGATTTTGGTGCAGACATTGAGGTGGAAACAGAGGGGATAAAAAATGGGACTTTTTCCGGATTTGAAAACGAATGAGAGAAAGACCGTCAGCGAACCGGATGGAATGGAACTGTTTAAGGGGCTGGCGTGGATGGCAGCAGGTCTTGTTGGGATTTCTTTTTGGGCCACTTCCGTTATCATGATGTGGGAAATGATATTCGGTGCCTTGGGGCTTGTCTTTTGGGGCATCGGCGGCAGATGGATTGGAAAGTATGTCTCTGCATACAAGGCATTTCGGCAGTCTGTACCCACATGGGATCCGGAGCGGGGAATGTATGACGAGTTTGCGCAGGAGCTTAATGCATGGCACCGGGATGACATCCCTCCTGCATGCTGTGATGGGGATATGTCCCTGCGTACCTGGTGGACCAATTATAGTGAAAATCAGGGGAAAGTGCGTAAAACGGGGGATTGTATTGATGTGGAATTGAGCAGAAATGTGGCTGTCATGGAACCACCCGGATTTTCGATCACTTCCGTAGCGTGTCCAAGCTGTGGCGGCAGCTTTGATGCTGTCAGACAAAAGGTTTGTCCATGTTGTGGCGGAGAGTATCACATGGAAAATGAGGGATGGGTGATTGACGATATGTGTCTGATCAGATAAGTAAAGCCTTTGTGGAAAACAATGATTTTATCCTCGATCATACAGGATTGATGCGGGATACAATTCAAAGATTATAGAAGAATAAATTCCCGGATTTTCCACATAATAACTCCATATCTGAGAATTAGCAAAATCCGTATGATACTCACAATATGGGTTTATAGAAATGGAGGACACACCAAATGAAAGCAACAGGAATTGTCAGAAGAATAGATGACTTGGGCCGTATCGTGATTCCCAAGGAGATCCGCAGGACGCTCCACATCAGGGAGAGCGACCCTTTGGAAATCTACACGGACAGAGAGGGGCAGATCATTCTGAAAAAATATTCTCCCATCGGTGAGATGACCACCTTTGCAAAGCAATATGCGGAAAGCCTGGCCCAGGTCTCGGGTCATGCGGCAGTCATTGCAGACAGGGACCAGTTTGTGGCGGCTGCAGGAGGATATAAGCAGTTGTTGAACAAGTCTGTCAGCAAGCAGTTGGAGGAGAAGGTGAATAACAGAGAGACTGTCCTGGCGTCCAGAGGGGACAGGAGCTTTATCAACATCTGCGGCGAAATCGCTGATGAGTACCAGCACCAGGCCATTGCACCTATTATCTGTGAAGGTGATGTGATCGGCAGCGTGGTGCTTTTGGAAAACAACAGCAGGGGCAGGATGGGAGAAGTGGAACAGAAGCTGGTGCTGTCTGCGGCAGGTTTTTTGGGAAGGCAGATGGAACAGTAGCAGGACGGCAAAAAGGGATGCAGAAAAAAGGCTGAAAGCGCTCAGATGAGCCCTTCAGCCTTTTTTAGTGAACGCATGAGTCTTATTTTTCACTCATCCGATCCAGAAGTTCCAGTTTTACATCATACAGCTTTTTGGACAGGTCCACATATACTTCGTGGGGATTTACCAGACGTTTGGTTTCCTCCCACAGGGTATCCAGCTCCTGCTTACAGTATTCCCGTATCTCCATGACCTTGGGAGAGGTGTAGCAGCATTCCCCATTTTTAAAGATCTGTTTTAAGATAGGACGGATGGTGTAGGTGCCGCCCTTCATCTTGGTCTTCTTCCAGGGCTCCGCAGGATCGAACAAAAGAAGGTCCTGTGCAGGGTCGAATACTTCGTCGGTGAGACAGATCAGATCCGCCTTGATCTTGTCCGCACCCTTTTCGTCCTTCTCATAAATACGATAGATCATCTTGTCACCGGGGTTGGTGACCTTTTCGGTATTTTCGGAAAGCTTGATCTTGGGGATGAAGGTGCCGTCCTTATCCTGTACGGCAGCCAGTTTGTATACGCCGCCAAAGGAAGGGTTGTCCTTAGAGGTGATCAGGTTGGTGCCCACACCCCAGGAGGTGATGGCAGCGCCCTGAGCCTTCAGACTGTCGATCAGGAACTCGTCCAGATCGTTGGAAGCGGAGATCACCGCATCCGGGAACCCTGCTGCGTCCAGCATCTTGCGGGCTTTCTTGGACAGATATGCCAGATCGCCGCTGTCTAAGCGGATGCCGTAAAAGGTCAGGGGAATGCCGGATTCCCGCATTTCGGTGAAGACACGGATAGCATTGGGCACGCCGGATTTTAAAGTATCATAAGTGTCTACCAACAGGATGCAGGCACTGGGATACATATAGGCATAAGTTTTGAAAGCGGTATACTCGTCGGGGAAGCTCATGATCCAACTGTGTGCGTGAGTGCCCTTTACGGGAACGTCAAACAACTGCCCTGCCAGTACGTTGCTGGTGCCGATGCAGCCGCCGATCATGGCAGCTCTTGCACCGTAAGTGCCGGCGTCAGGTCCCTGTGCACGCCGCAGACCAAACTCCATGATTCCGTCTCCCCGTGCGGCATAGCAGACTCTTGCAGCCTTGGTTGCGATCAGGCTCTGGTGGTTGATGATATTCAGGATAGCAGTTTCCACCAATTGGGCTTCCATGATGGGAGCGATGACTTTGACCATTGGCTCTCTGGGAAACATGACGGTTCCCTCAGGGATGGCATAGATATCGCCGGAAAACCGAAAGTTCTTTAAGTAATCCAAAAAGTCGTCCTCAAAGATGCCCAGGGAAGCCAGATAATCGATGTCTTCCTGATCGAAATGAAGTTCTTTGATATACTGGATCACCTGCTCCAGTCCTGCACAGATGGAATAGCCGCCTCCACAGGGATTGTTGCGGAAGAAAGCATCAAAGATAACGGTTTCGTTACGATCCTTATTTTTGAAATAACCCTGCATCATGGTCAGTTCATAAAGATCTGTAAGCAGTGTCAGATTCTGTCTGTCCATAATTCCTCTCATTTCTGCCGGCGTCCCGGCACATAAGGTGTCTTGTCACCTGTAAATTAACTGTAATCATATACCATTTGGGGCAAAAAAGCAAGACTGTTTATCCCCACGGAAGATTTAGGCAATGATCCGGTTACGACCCTGGCTCTTTCCTTCATAAAGCCTGTCGTCTGCCTTGCGGATCAGCACATTGAAGTCTGTTTCGCTGCCTCCGGCAAGACCTATGGTCATGGTCAGACGGATGGTCTGCCCGTCATAAGGGATCTTTAGGCTGCGGATGGAATCCAAAAGACTTTCCAGGCTGTGCCTGGCTGCCTCTTTGTCGGAATGGTCGAATACCAGGAGAAACTCCTCCCCGCCCCAACGTGCGGCAAAGCCCTCCTTGCGCATGTGTTCTTTTAACAGTGCGGCAACCTGTTTTAAGACAATGTCCCCGCAGTCATGTCCATAAGTGTCATTGATCTTTTTGAAATAATCGATATCTCCGATGGCAAGGGAGAAAGGGGTGCCCCGCTCAGCTGATTTCTGTATGATCTGGTGGAGCTTTCTGTCGGCGCTGCGGCGGTTATACAGCGCAGTCAGGGCATCCTGTTCCACCATGTTGCGAAGGGAACGCTGCATGGTGAGGATGGAATGGCCGATGTCTCCCAGCTCGTCATTCCGGACAAGGACATCCTCCGACAGTTCGGCGCCCAGGTCTCCGGCGGATACTGCAAAAAGAAAGTTTTTGATCTTTAACAGGACGGATACCACACTGTTCGTGTAACGGGAGATGCACACTGACATTATGATAAGAGTCACCAATATGGCAAGAATCAGGGGATAAAGGGAACGTTGCACAGCCTTATCCACTTCTTTCCGTGGTTTGCCTACAAACAGGATTCCCACAATACTGCCATCTTCATTACAAAGAGGAATATAATAGGAAAAATAGGTGGAGCCGTTGATCATGGCATTGTCATAAAAGTGTGGTTCCCCGCCTGTCAACACGTCCTTCAGCACGATCTCGGGAGCACCGGTACCTATGATGCGTGCACCGGATGCATTCTGTATGGTGGTGAGAATGCGGGTATCCTGATAAAAAAGAGTCACATCAAGGCCGGTATCTTCCTTTACCCGGTCAATGATCCTATAATCATTGGTAATGTCAATGCCGCCTTTGTGAAGCCGGTAGGAGGTTTCCCCCAACAGTTCATAATCCCCGGGGCAGGCGATGTCGAACATGGCGATGACATTGGAGGCAACTGACCGCAGCTCCTGCTTCACTTCGGCGTGCATGGCCTCGGTAAAGAAATGGGACCCCAGTACCAGGATGAAGATCCCTAAGAACAATAGGGGGATGATATTGATGGCTTGTAAGGTATATGAAATCTTTCCTTTGCTTTTGCGATTCATGGGCCTTCCTCCCTTCGAGTGCGGAAACTGTCCTGCCATATCTTCTGATCATATCATGTACTTTGATTATACACTCTGTCCGGGGATAAAAGCAAGAAAGGGAAAGGAAAATGCCCAATGGGAAAATAATAATTGACGAAATTTGATGAAATTGCTATAGTAATCTTGTGATTTATACACTTAAGGAGGGTGCTGAAATGAAAAAGCGTTTGCTAGCTGTGGTGCTTTGCGTGGCAATGTTGTCAATGACAGCCTGCGGTACGGAAGATGTGATGAAGACTATGGGGCTTGGGGGAAAGAAAAATGCGTCCGTTGAGGAAACCGATGCACAAGAGGGGACCTCTATGACGGAATCTGTGGAAGAGACCGCAACCGTGGAGCCTGTGAGCGGAGTTGTGCTGGGCGGTGATTTTGATGAGAGCGAAGCAGATTTTGAATATCTGTATGCGGAGACTCTCATGACGGAGAGCACACAGAATGCCGAGACTGGCAAGATGGAGAATCAAAAGCTGACGGTGTTCCTCCCTCAGGGCGATTACAATACCGTCAACAGGGATTACGCCAGGGCAGAACGCTTGGGCCTGGAGCTGTATGTATGCTTAAATCCCCAGATCCAGTATCACCAGGAGGATTATACGGTAGAGGAGAATCTGGAGAGCTATCTGGAATATGAGTATGATGAGTTCTACAGCGTGGATTACAGGGACCTGACCATTTCGGAAGTGGAATCTGACGGTGTTTCTGCAAGGGCATCCGTGGAGTATTTATATTATGACAGTTGGGGTAAGGAATATTATCCCGTATTCTGTACTTATTACCTGAAGGAGCTGGACAAGAATACCAGCGTGCTGGTATCCACCGAGATCAATGCTACCGAGGCTACCGGCAAGACCCCTCTGTTAGTGGAAGAATTAGAGAGTTTCTATGGCTTTGAGATCGATTGGGATGCTGATGCCGCACAGGCGAAGCTGGATGCTTTCCTGGCAAGCGGTGAAAAGGATGTGGTGACCGTGTCCACAGGTTATCTGAAGTTCGAACTTCCCCAGGGATGGGAGGAGGACTATAATGCGGATGACGATTATAGCACGAGTGTCTATGCACCCGGAGGAGATACCGATACCGCAGACTGTTTCATCAGCATCGGACGTTCTTATGAGGGAGAGGATGCAAGCATCACAGAATTCCTGAAGGATGACACCGGATCAGAATTTTTGAAACAGTATTTCACCCAGCTTGGCCTGGATGCGGATAATGTGACCGTTGAAAATTACGGTCTCACCTGCCTGGGCGAGACCTTAAGATGCAAGTTTGTACTGGATATGTACGGTGTGACCGCCACTGTTGACTGCTATATCGCATGCATGGACGGATATACCTATCAGCTTTTCTCTGTTCAGACGGCTGACAGCGAAGAGGATGCCAGTGCTATCCTGCAGCAGATCCTGGCAGAGGGACAGGTCCGCGGTCAGAAAAACTCTTGACAACTGAAAAAAGAGCGATATATTATAGTTTTATAGTATAAATGCGGTGACGAAGACAGTACCTGCCCTTTGAAAGGCCCAGCGATCCGGTGACGGTGTGAGACCGGAGCAAGTAGGACGGCAGGGAAGATCACTTCTGAGCAGCCGGGACCAAAGGAAACCAGTAGTTCCGGACGTTTTCCCTGCGTTATGGGGAACCATATCACTCCTGTGGACCTGCGCCGGTCAGGGCATGGGAAGTATGTTGTAACAGGTGGTTTGCGATGTGAGAGCTTCGCCCTATTACAGGGCGGAGCTTTTTTATCTGTACATCGTCAAAAACAGACAGGAAAATGAACCAGGGAAAGGAAGCGTAACATGTACAAGCAAGTATCTACAAATCTGAATTTTGTGGACCGCGAAAAGGCAGTGGAGAGATTCTGGAAGGACAATGACATTTTTAAGAAGAGTATGGAACACCGCAAGGAAGGTGAGACATACACCTTCTATGACGGACCGCCCACCGCAAACGGAAAGCCCCACATCGGCCATGTGGAGACCCGTACCATCAAGGATATGATCCCCAGATACCGCACTATGAAGGGATATATGGTGCCCCGTAAGGCGGGCTGGGATACCCATGGTCTTCCCGTTGAGCTGGAAGTAGAGAAGCTTTTAGGGCTGGACGGCAAGGAACAGATTGAAGAGTATGGTCTGGACCCGTTCATTACCAAATGTAAGGAAAGCGTCTGGAAATATAAGGGTATGTGGGAGGATTTCTCTGCTACCGTTGGCTTCTGGGCTGACATGGAGAATCCTTATGTAACTTATGATGATAATTTTATTGAGTCCGAGTGGTGGGCTCTTAAGACGATCTGGGATAAGGGACTTCTTTACAAGGGCTTTAAGATCGTCCCCTATTGTCCCCGCTGCGGTACTCCGCTGTCCAGCCATGAGGTGGCACAGGGGTACAAGGCGGTAAAGGAGCGTTCTGCGGTAGTGCGTTTCAAGGTAGTGGGAGAAGATGCTTATTTCCTGGCATGGACCACCACACCCTGGACCCTGCCTTCCAATGTGGCATTGTGCGTGAATCCTGATGAGACATATGTCAAAGTAAAGGCGGCAGACGGCTATACTTATTATATGGCACAGGCACTTTTAGACAGAGTCCTGGGTGATCTTGCCAAGGAGGGCGAGGCTGCCTATGAGATCCTTGAGACTTATGTGGGAAAGGATCTGGAGAGAAAGGCTTATGAGCCTTTGTTTGTCTGTGCCGGAGAGGCTGCTGCAAAGCAGAAGAAGGATGCTCATTATGTCACTTGTGACAGTTATGTCACAATGACGGACGGTACCGGTATTGTCCACATTGCACCTGCTTTTGGTGAGGATGATGCCCAGGTGGGCAGAAGGTACGATCTGCCTTTTGTACAGTTTGTGGATGGCAAGGGTGATCTGACTGAGGAGACTCCTTATGCCGGAAAATTCGTAAAGGATGCGGACCCTGAGATCTTAAAGGATCTGGACGCAGAAGGCAAGCTGTTCTCCGCACCGAAATTTGAGCATGATTATCCTTTCTGCTGGAGATGTGACACTCCTCTTATCTATTATGCAAGAGAATCCTGGTTCATCAAGATGACTGCGGTGCGTGATGATCTGGTGCGCAACAACAAGACCATCAACTGGATACCGGAATCCATCGGGGAAGGCCGTTTCGGAAACTGGCTGGAAAATATCCAGGACTGGGGCGTATCCCGCAACCGCTACTGGGGAACTCCGTTAAATATCTGGGAATGTGAATGCGGTAACATGCATTCCATCGGAAGCAGGGAAGAACTGTATCAGATGAGCGGTAACGAAAAGGCAAAGACCGTAGAGTTCCATCGCCCTTATATCGATGAGATCACCATTACCTGTCCTAAGTGCGGCAGGCAGATGAAGCGTGTGCCCGAGGTGATCGACTGCTGGTTTGATTCCGGTGCCATGCCCTTTGCCCAGCACCACTATCCTTTTGAGAACAAAGAACTGTTTGAGAAGCAGTTCCCGGCGCAGTTTATTTCCGAGGCTGTGGACCAGACCCGCGGCTGGTTCTATTCCCTGTTGGCAGAATCCACGCTTCTGTTCAATAAAGCTCCTTATGAGAATGTCATCGTACTGGGGCATGTGCAGGATGAGAACGGCCAGAAGATGAGCAAGAGCAAAGGAAATGCGGTAGATCCTTTTGAGGCTCTTGAGGAGTATGGCGCAGATGCCATCAGATGGTATTTCTACACCAGTTCCGCTCCCTGGCTGCCCAAGCGTTTCTCCGGAAAGGCTGTGATGGAGGGACAGCGTAAGTTCATGGGCACCCTGTGGAATACCTACGCATTCTTCGTGCTGTATGCAAATATCGACGGATTTGATGCCACCAAGCATCAATTGGAATATGATAAGCTGCCCATCATGGATAAATGGCTTCTGTCCAGGTTAAATACCGCAGTGGGAGAAGTGGATGGCAATCTGGACAAATACCGTATCCCCGAGGCGGCAAAAGTACTTCAGGATTTCGTGGATGAGATGAGCAACTGGTATGTGAGAAGAAGCCGCGAAAGATTCTGGGCCAAGGGTATGGAACGGGATAAGATCAATGCTTACATGACCCTGTACACGGCGCTTGTGACCATCAGCAAGGCAGCAGCTCCCATGATCCCTTTCATGACAGAGGACATCTATCAGAATCTGGTGAGAAGCATTGACAAGGATGCTCCGGAAAGTATCCATCTGTGCGATTTTCCTGTGGCAGAGAAGGCTTATATCAACAAGAAGCTGGAGGAGGATATGGAGGATGTCCTGGATGCCGTGGTGATGGGGCGTGCGTGCCGTAATGAAGCTGCCATCAAGAACCGCCAGCCCATCAGCCGCATGTATGTGAAGGCAGACTTTACCCTGGATGCATTCTACACCGATATCATCAAAGAGGAGCTGAATGTGAAGGAAGTAGTCTTTACGGATGACGTGAGAGACTTTACCTCCTACACCTTTAAGCCCCAGCTGCGCACTGTGGGTCCCAAATACGGTAAGCAGCTTGGCGGCATCCAGAAGATGCTGGCTTCCCTGGACGGAAATGCGGCCATGGATGAGCTGAATGCAGACGGTGCATTGAGATTTACTGTGGATGGCACAGACGTGGAGCTGACCAAGGAGGATCTTTTGATCGACATAGCCCAGAAAGAAGGCTATGTATCCCAGGAAGACAATAAGATGACCGTGGTGTTGGATACCAATCTGACGGAAGAACTCATCGAGGAAGGCTTCGTTTACGAGATCATCAGCAAGATCCAGACCATGCGTAAGGATGCGGATTTTGAGGTTATGGACCATATCAGGGTTTCCGTCAATGATAATGAGAAGTTGTCAGCCATTGTTTCCCGCAATGAGGCTGCCATCGCAGGCAAGGTGCTGGCGGATGAACTGGTCAGCGGCAAAACGTTCGCAGTGTCAAAAGAGTGGAACATCAATGGAGAGCAGGCTGCTATTTCCGTGGAAAAAGTTTCCGAATAAAAGGAAAAGGTAGTTGGAATCTGTGAAAATCTTTGTTATAATAATATCAAAGTTCGCTGTATGATAAGGGACGAAAGGAGAGCATTGCGTGAAAAATACAATCAGTGCCGCAAGCAAGAAGAATGTCAACAAGTTTGATAAAGAACTCTTTAAAAGAAGTGTCCTGTACAATGTAAAGACTTTATACCGCAAGACTTTGGAGGAAGCTACGCCGCAGCAGATCTTTCAGGCAGTGTCATATGCCATCAAGGATCAGATCGTGGAGAACTGGATGAATACCCAGAAGGCTTACGAGAAGGAAGATCCCAAGATGGTGTACTATATGTCCATGGAATTTCTGATGGGCCGTGCACTGGGCAATAATATGATCAATATGCAGGCTTATAAGCCCGTGAAGGAAGCACTGGCAGAGTTGGGCCTGGATCTGAATGTGATAGAGGATCAGGAGCCGGATGCAGCATTGGGCAACGGCGGTCTGGGAAGACTGGCGGCCTGCTTCATGGATTCCCTTGCCACTTTGGGATATCCGGCTTATGGCTGCGGCATCCGTTACCGCTATGGCATGTTCAAGCAGGAGATCAGGGACGGTTATCAGGTGGAGGTGCCGGACAACTGGCTGGCAGACGGCAATCCTTTTGAACTGCGCAGACCTGAGTACGCCAAGATCGTGAAATTCGGCGGGTATGTAACGGTACATCAGGATGAGAACGGCAGGAACATATTTACCCAGGAGGGCTATCAGTCCGTGAAGGCGGTTCCCTTTGATTTCCCTATCGTGGGATATGGCAACGGCATCGTAAATACCCTGCGTATCTGGGATGCTGAGCCTGTGGAGTGCTTCCAACTGGATTCTTTCGACAAGGGGGATTACCAGAAGGCAGTGGAACAGGCCAACCTGGCAAGGAATATTGTGGAGGTGCTCTACCCCAACGACAATCACTATGCCGGAAAAGAGCTGCGTCTGAAACAGCAGTACTTCTTCATCTCCGCATCCGTGCAGGAGGCAGTGGAGAAATATATGAGAAAGCACGACGATATCCGCAAGTTCCATGAGAAGGTCACCTTTCAGTTAAATGACACCCATCCCACGGTGGCCATTGCGGAACTGATGCGTGTGCTGATGGATGATTATTATCTGACCTGGGAGGAAGCATGGGAAGTGACCACCAAGACCTGTGCCTACACCAACCATACCATTATGGCTGAGGCATTGGAGAAATGGCCTATCGAACTCTTCTCCAGACTGCTTCCCAGAGTCTATCAGATCGTGGAGGAGATCAATCGCAGATTTATCCTCGAGATCCAGGAGAAATACAGCAATGTGCCCGGTGTGGATGTGCAGGATAAGATCCGCAAGATGGCGATCATCTACGACGGTCAGGTAAAGATGGCCCACATGGCTATCGTTGCCGGCTATTCTGTCAACGGTGTGGCAAGATTGCACACGGAAATTTTAAAGAAGCAGGAGCTTCGTGATTTTTATGAGATGTATCCCGAGCGCTTCAACAACAAGACCAACGGTATCACCCAGAGAAGATTCCTTCTGCATGGCAATCCCCTGTTGGCAGACTGGGTCACCGACCATGTGGGAAGCGAATGGATCACGGATCTGCCTCAGATCAGCCGCCTGAAGGTTTATGCGGATGACAAGAAGGCACAGCAGGAATTCATGAACATCAAATACCAGAACAAGGTGCGCCTGGCAAAATATATCATGGAACACAACGGCATTGAGGTAAATCCCCGTTCTATCTTTGATGTGCAGGTAAAGCGTCTCCATGAGTACAAGCGCCAGCTTTTGAACATCCTTCATGTCATGTATCTTTACAATGAACTGAAGGAGCATCCCGAAATGGAATTTTACCCCAGGACCTTTATCTTTGGCGCCAAGGCGGCAGCAGGCTATCGCAATGCCAAGCTGACCATCAAGCTGATCAATTCCGTGGCGGATGTGATCAATAACGATGCGTCCATCGGTGGTAAGATCAAGGTAGTATTTATTGAGAACTACAATGTTTCCAATGCGGAGATCATCTTTGCGGCAGCAGATGTATCCGAACAGATTTCCACTGCCAGCAAGGAGGCTTCCGGTACGGGCAACATGAAGTTCATGTTAAACGGCGCACTGACCTTAGGCACCATGGACGGTGCGAATGTAGAGATCGTGGAAGAAGTGGGCAAGGAAAATGCCTTTATCTTCGGTCTTACTTCCGATGAGGTCATTCAGTATGAAAATTATGGCGGTTATAATCCCATGGAAATCTTCAACAATGACCAGGATATCCGCAAGGTGCTGATGCAGTTGATCAACGGAACCTACGCTCCCTACGATCCGGAATTGTTCCGTCCCCTGTACAATTCCCTGTTAAATACACAGTCCACTTCCAAGGCAGATACTTACTTTATCTTAAAAGATTTCAAGTCTTATGCCGAGGCACAAAGGCGTGTGGAGGAAGCATACAAGGATGAAGCCGGCTGGGCAAGGAGCGCGATCCTGAATGTGGCATGTTCCGGAAAGTTCACCTCGGACAGAACCATACAACAGTATGTGGATGAGATCTGGCATCTGGATAAGGTGACCTTAAAATAAGTTTTGAATCAAAAGCAAGGGCTGTATGCATATTTTTACATTGCATCAGCCCTTATTTTCTATTATAATGTTTTAAGATATGTTTTTATGAGAGTATTACAACGATCACAGTTGATACGATAGGAGGATGAGCATGATTGAATTGTTACAGGGCGGAGCTTATCTGCTGAACGGAAATGAGATGATTGTCGATGATGCAGAGGCGACCGCAGCGATCAAAGCAAAAACAGGGAAAGAGGTCACAAGGGAGGAAGCTGCTCAGAATACCATTGCTTATGGTATCCTGAAGGAGCACAATACTTCCGGCAACATGGAGAAGCTGAAGATCCGTTTTGATAAGCTGACCAGCCATGACATCACCTTTGTGGGGATCATTCAGACTGCAAGAGCATCAGGCCTTCAGAAGTTCCCCATGCCTTATGTACTTACCAACTGCCACAATTCCCTGTGTGCAGTAGGTGGCACCATCAACGAAGATGACCATATGTTTGGACTGACCTGCGCCAAGAAGTATGGCGGCATCTATGTACCTCCTCATCAGGCAGTCATCCATCAGTTTGCAAGGGAGATGCTTGCAGGAGGCGGCAAGATGATCCTGGGGAGCGATTCCCACACCCGTTACGGCGCACTGGGTACCATGGCAATGGGAGAGGGCGGTCCTGAGCTGGTAAAGCAGCTCTTGAACCAGACTTATGATATCAATATGCCCGGTGTGGTGGGTGTATATCTGAAGGGCACACCTGTGAAGGGGGTAGGTCCCCAGGACGTGGCCCTGGCCATTATCGGCGCTGTATTCAAGAATGGCTATGTGAAAAATAAAGTAATGGAGTTCGTAGGTCCCGGTGTGGCTTCCTTAAGTGCGGATTTCCGTATCGGCATCGATGTGATGACCACTGAGACCACCTGTCTGTCCTCTATCTGGACTACGGATGATCGGATCAAAGAATTTTATGAGATCCATGGCAGAAAAGAAGAGTATAAGGAGCTGAATCCCGGAAAGATCGCTTACTATGACGGCATGATCGTGGTAGACCTCAGCAAGGTGCGCCCCATGATTGCAATGCCGTTCCATCCCAGCAATACTTATACCATCGAGGAACTGAATGCCAATCTGATGGATATTCTGGATGAGACCGAAAAGCGGGCACTGGTAAGCCTGGACGGCGCAGTAGAGTATCATTTGAAAGATAAAGTAAAGAATGGCAAGTTCGTGGTAGATCAGGGTATCATCGCAGGCTGCGCAGGCGGTGGATTTGAGAATATCTGTGCCGCAGCTGATATCTTAAAGGGCAAATATATCGGTTCCGACGGCTTTACCTTAAGCGTATATCCGGCTTCCATGCCTATCTATATGGAGCTGATCAAAAACGGCTGTGCCGCTTCCATCCTGGAGACCGGTGCGGTCATGAAGACAGCCTTCTGCGGTCCCTGCTTCGGTGCCGGTGACACTCCTGCCAACAACGCTTTCAGTATCCGTCACTCTACCAGGAACTTCCCCAACCGTGAGGGAAGCAAGCTGCAGAACGGACAGATTTCTTCCGTTGCCCTGATGGATGCACGTTCCATTGCGGCTACCGCAGCCAATCAGGGTGTGCTGACTCCCGCCACCGATTTTGATGGTGAGTTAGGTAAGTATCAATATCATTTTGATGCCAATATTTACGCAAACCGCGTATTTGATTCCAAGGGAATTGCCGATCCTGACACTAAGATCCAGTTCGGTCCCAATATCAAGGACTGGCCTGCAATGGGCGCCCTGCCTGAGAATCTGGTGCTTCAGGTGGTATCTGAGATCCATGATCCTGTGACTACCACCGACGAGCTGATTCCTTCCGGCGAGACTTCCTCCTATCGTTCCAATCCGCTGGGACTGGCAGAGTTTACACTGAGCCGAAAGGACCCTCAGTATGTGGGACGTGCCAAGGAGATCCAAAAGGCGGAGAAAGAGCGTATGAGCGGTGGACATCCCTGTCAGGTATGCCCGCAGCTTAAGGATATCATGGGTGTGGTAAAAAAACAGTTTGCCGATGCAGACCATACCAATACCGGGTTCGGTTCCACGATCTTTGCCGTGAAGCCCGGTGACGGTTCCGCCCGTGAGCAGGCAGCTTCCTGCCAGAAGGTGCTGGGGGGCTGGGCCAATATTGCCAACGAGTATGCCACTAAGCGCTATCGTTCCAATTTGATCAACTGGGGTATGCTTCCTTTCCTGATCAAGGAAGGGGAACTTCCGTTCAAAAATCTGGATTATCTGTTCCTTCCCGGTATCCGGAAGGCTGTGGAGGAAAAGGCAGAGGTCATTACCGCCTACAATGTAAAAGCCACAGGATTGGAGGCCTTTGAACTGAGGCTGGGAGAGCTTACCGATGAGGAGAGACAGATCATCTTAAAAGGATGTCTGATCAATTATAACAGGGTGGATGCATAATATGGAAAATAACAGGATCATATCAAATCCCATACTGGTGGGAGCCATGGAGCTTCTGAAAACAGATGATACGGAGGAACACAGGGACCTGGTCATGAAGGAAATCATGTCGGCAACCTTTCTGGCACCTGTTGTGATCGTCCCGGCTCCTGTTGCGGACGAGAATGGCAATCTGCATATGCAGCCTGACAGCCGGATCAATTTCTGCATGTTAAAGACTCCGGATGAAAAGGCACTTTTTATGGCTTTCACAGATTGGGATGAATTAAGGAAATGGAAGAACGAGAAGGATCAGCAGACCCTGGCTTTAAAGCTGGAAGATTATTCCCGGATGCTGCATCAGAAGAATGCCCAGGGCGATGAGACACCGGCCATCGGTTTTGCCATCAATCCCTACGGTGCCAATATTGTTGTCACCAGAGAGGGCGTGGCACATATCCTGGCAGCAAAAGAGTCTGCAAAAAAAATGGGCTCCTAAAGTAAAAAGAATATCTGCCGATATATTAAGTACAAAGCAGCTCTTCGGCCAATGGCTGCTTTGACTATATTGGCACCACGGATGGTAGCTATATGCGGAAACGGATTCCCTGCATATAGATGCCATCTTTTCTTTTGCGGGACAGGAAGTCCGGCAGAGGAAGCAGGCAGAAGGAGTGCATGCTGTCTTTTCAAGGAGGGGGAGATATCGTGAAGTCATCTGATGTGGTGCGCGCAAAGGAGAGTAGGAGATTGAGAATTGATTCCGGTACCATAGGAATGGAATCCGCCAGAAGTTATCATACTTCCACGATCATTACCAGGCGTTTTGCCATAATGGATTATCAGGAGAGCCTGGAACAGGGCAATAATGCTCTCAATACTGCGGTCAGGGACGAGACGGATGAGGACGACGGACAGAAGAGCCGGGAGACAGAAGAGAATACTGTTGTCGGGCTGAACGAGTGGCAGAACCGTTTCGGGATCACTACCGCCAGAACCCGTCTGCGTAGCAGTCAGAACAGCATTGCTTCAGATTTGAGGCAGATCACGATCCGCTACATTTTTGATATGCTTTTTGCGGCAAGACGCAACAGGCTGAATGAGTGGATGGAGGAGAACAGTTGGTCAGAGCACACCGGGGAAACCCGGGACATGGCAGAAAAGCAGGTCCCTAACACGGACCAGCTGCAGATATTGGAACCCCGTGTGTTTACTACCCGCATGAGAACGCTGAATTATACCCAGGAGGTGTATCATGCAGAGACAGAGGATACTTCCTT
Organism: Lachnospiraceae bacterium; assembly: GCA_017621075.1. Taxonomy (GTDB): domain Bacteria; phylum Bacillota; class Clostridia; order Lachnospirales; family Lachnospiraceae; genus Acetatifactor. The sequence continues at coordinate 59,339 of JAGATV010000058.1, read as the reverse complement.
TTCCACGGTGGGAACTGTAAAGACCTCTGATGGCAGAGAGATCAATTTTAATGTCAATGTGGGTATGAGCAGGGCTTTCGAGGAATACTACAGAGAGGATCTGGAGCTGGCATCCTTTACTTTTTGCGATCCGTTGGTCATCAATCTGGATACGGACGTGGCAGAACTGTCCGATCAGACTTTCTATTTTGACATTGATGCAGACGGGGAAGAGGATGAGATATCCCGTCTTGGAAGCGGAAGCGGGTATCTGGCGCTGGACAAGAACGGGGACGGCATCATAAATGACGGAAGCGAGCTGTTCGGTGCCACAAGCGGCAACGGTTTTGCGGATCTTGCCCAATATGATCTGGACGGCAACGGCTGGATTGATGAAGGCGATCCGATCTGGTCCAAATTGAAGATCTGGACGAAAGATGAGGAGGGCAACGATGTGCTCTGTCGTCTGGCAGACAAAGGGGTAGGTGCGATCTGCCTTAAGAATGCCGATACAGATTTTACAATGCAGGATGGGGAAGGGCAGACCCGGGGTGCCATCCGGCGCACGGGTGTATTCCTTTATGAGAACGGAAACGTAGGAACCGTTCAGCATTTAGATGTGGCAAAATATTACAGGGAGGCGTAGAACAGAGCATTCGCAGAAAGTCTTTAAAAACAGAATGATCAAAAGAAAATCTCGGTTTCGGACCGCGGACATTCAGGTGTCTGCGGTCTGTTTTTTACGGAAACGTATAAAAGCGTTCCTTTCGGCAAGAATAGTATCACAGAGATCAAACATTCAGTCATGGCATGGAAGGAAAGGGAAAACTATGAGAGATATGCGGAGAAATAGAAGAAACAACATCAGAAGAGAAAGGATATTGATGCTCGCTTCATCAGCTTTTGTACTGGCTGCACTGACGATGACCGGTATCTATATGAAGCAGGATGCAAAAGAAAATACGGATGAGGGTTATACGGTGGACTTTACGGCCCTGGAAAATAATGTAAACGATAAGCTGGAGCAGATCGCAGACAATGGTACGCAAGGGGATCTGACCGCACAAAACGTCACCACGGATGACTTGGACTATCAGCCCATGCCTTTGGAGGGGGACATCCCTATCACAGAACAGGTGGGCTCCGGGGAAGTGGAGATCCCCGGATTGACAGATGGAATGGCAAAAGCGGAGGATGCCCGGGAAAATACCCAAGTGGGGGAAACCCAGGACCGTCCTGCCTCCGGAGCCAATATGGTAGTGGCACAGGAATTACATTTTTCTGAGGAGGAAGGTCTGACCAGGCCTGTAAGCGGAGATGTACTCCTGCCCTACAGTATGGATGCCGGTGTTTATTTTGCTACCTTGGATCAGTATAAATACAATCCTGCGGTTGTGTACTCGGCAGAGGTGGGGACCTCGGTGGCAGCCTGTGCACAGGCCAGGGTGGCAGATATTTATGAGGATGCCAGACTGGGGTGCGTGGCGGTCCTGGATCTGGGGGATGGTTATCAGGCAATCTATGGTCAGCTTGGCAGCCTTCAGGTGTCAGCAGGCGATTATGTGGAAGCAGGAGAGATTTTGGGAACGGTAGGGAATCCTACAAAGTATTATATCGTTGAGGGAAGCAATCTGTATTTCGGACTGACCAGGGATGGTGAAGCTGTAGATCCCGAAGCGCTGATGAACGGACAGTAGGAGCATTATGTATATTATAGGCGGATGTATCAAAACCATGGCAGACGGGGATCTGGAAGAGGGAATCCTCCATATCCGGGAAGGGAAGATCGATGCCATTTGCCGAAAATCTGAGATCGCAATAGAACCGGAGCCGGGGGAGCAGGTCCTGGTGGTAAAGAAGGGCATTATCATGCCGGGGATCATAGAAGCTCATTGCCATCTGGGTATCACGGAAGAAAAGAAGGGCATGGAAGGGGATGACTGCAATGAGACAGTCAATCCCCTTACGCCGTATCTTCGGGCGGTGGATGCTGTCAATACCATGGATGCAGCCTTTGATGATGCCGTGAGGGCCGGCATCACTTCTGCCATGATAGGCCCCGGAAGCTCCAATGTGGTGGGCGGCCAGTTCGCATTTTTAAAAACCAAAGGCAGAAGGGTGGATGATCTGGTGGTCAAGGCACCCGCAGCTATGAAGGTGGCTTTTGGAGAGAATCCCAAGGTCAATTATTCCGGTCAGAACAAAAGTCCGGCTACCAGAATGGCCATTGCCGGAATGCTCAGACAGGAGCTTTCGAAGGCGGCAAGTTATCTGGAAAGGAAGGAGAAAGCTCAAAAGTCAGGGGAATATTTTGAGAAGGATTTTAAGAAGGAGTGCTGGATTCCCGTGCTTCGCAGGGAGATCCCGCTGAAGGCCCACGCCCACAGGGTGGATGACATTTTTACCGCTATCAGGATCGCCAGGGAATTTCATCTGCGTATGACACTGGACCACTGTTCGGAGGGGCACCTGATCGCTGACCAACTGGCCGGGGAAGGATTCCCGGCCATTGTGGGACCGGATCTGGCCAGCCGCAACAAGATTGAAGTGCAGAATATGGCTTTCAAGACTGCAGGAATCTTAAACCGGGGCGGGGTGATGACTGCCATCACCACCGATCATCCGGTGTCCCTGATCCAGTCGCTGCCTATCTGCGCAGGACTGGCGGTAAAGGCGGGCCTGCCCATGGAGGAAGGGTATAAAGCCATTACCGCTTATCCGGCACAAATCTGTGGTGTGGCGGACAGAGTAGGAAGTCTTCGGGTGGGAATGGATGCAGATATTGCCATTTTTGACGGAAATCCCATGGAAGTATTTACAAGGACTCTGTATACGATCATTGACGGGAAGATAGTTTATGATGCTTCCTGTGAAAAAGCAGAAAAGCACATTGCTTTATAGGAAAATCGTGATAAAATGATAAAGTAGGTTTTATATGGTATTCAGAAAGTAATGGTAGGATCTGTGAAGAATATTGGTAGATACGCAAAAAAAACTGCCCTTCTTCTGCTGGGATGCCTTCTTCTGTGCACAGTGGCAGGATGCGGCAGCGCAAGTGGGGTTCCTGCACAGAAGCAGGATTCTGTGGGGCTGAATTCCATGGAGGATACTCCCATCGTGGATTATGTGGTGCCTACTCTGACACCCAATATCCTGGTAGATCAGAAAGGGTATCCCTCCGGAGGGGAAAAAAGAGCCGCAGTGAAAGGGACTGTGGTGCTGCCGGAAAGCTTCCGCCTGATCGACAGCCGGACAAAAGAGGTGGTATACACAGGCAGCATTGAGGATGCGGCGTATGATCCGGAAATGAAGCTGTATTCCGGATACATAGATTTTGGAGAATTTGATCGGGAAGGGGACTATTATCTGGAGTGTGACCGTATCGGAAGATCCTATTCTTTTGCCATTCGGGATGCCCTGTATCAGGAGCTTTTTTGGGAATTGTATGAAGAGACCATAGCAAAGTGTGAGGATCGGACAGCAACGATACAGGATGCCATGGCCCTTCTGCACGTTTATGAATGGCAGCCACAGGTTTGCCGGGACGATGATCAAAATGAGATCCCGGATGTCATGGAAGTACTGGCAAAGTGGGTATCCAATGTGGATTACAACAGGATCGATGTGTCTGAGGGCGCTGTCCATGCGGCCTTTCTGGCAAAGTTCAGCTATCTGTATCAGAAGTATGACCTGGATTTTGCTACGGAATGCCTGCAGAGAGCTTCCACTATTTTTTCCCAGACACAAAATACCATGCAGGAGGACGCCTATCACTTTTATGCATTGACGGAGCTGTACCGTGCTACGGGCCTTGCGATTTACGGCAATCAGATCCTGGATTATAAGGCCTATTTTGAGAAGAACAGCAATTTCCTGGAGGAGACAGGATATCTCTACGGAGCCATGACTTATATGGCCACCCGTCAGAAAGTGGATGTGGAGCTGTGTGCGCTGTTCATGGATCGGTTGCTGGAGCGGGGAGAGGAGATCGACGAGCGCAGTGAGGATATGCTTTGCCCTGTCAGTGCCAGAAATAACGGTGCCCAGGAGCTGTTAAAACGTTCCGAGGAGCTTGTCTGTGCCAATTATGTGCTGGGAAGCTATCAGAATGATTGCATCCTGGAAGAATTCCTTCATTATCTGATGGGCTGCAATATCCGGTCTGTGTGCTTTTATCCCGAGGAAGGCGACCCCAATTCCTACCTTTTGCTGTTGGCGCAGTTGGCGGGAGTACATAAAGAACAGAACATAATACCATGACGGCAGCATAGAATAAAACAGGCGTGATCCCACGCAGAAAAGAGGAAAAGGATGAAGATAGTAGTTTTGGCTGGCGGTACCAGTACAGAGAGAGATGTTTCCCTGATCTCGGGAAGCATGATCTATAAAGCATTGAAAAAGAACGGCCATCAGGCGATCCTGTTGGATGTGTATCTCGGATACGAAGGAGATACGGAGGGGATTTTTGAGAGGGATACCGACTGGGCGGCCCGGGTGGGAGCCATCGCAGAAAAGAATCCTGACCTGGAAGCAGTGAAAGCTCTGAGGACAGACGGTGCAAAGAACTTTTTCGGCCCCAATGTGCTGAACCTGTGCCAGAGTGCAGATGCGGTATTCATGGCGCTCCACGGGGCAAACGGCGAGGATGGCAAGATCCAGGCATGCTTTGAACTGCTGGGAATCCCTTATACAGGCACGGATTTTGTCAGTGCGGCGATGGCTATGGACAAAGGCATCACGAAAGATATTTTTAAGGCATGGGGCATTCCCACGCCGAAGGGGATCTGGCTGAGAAAGGGAGAGGCCGAATCGGAGAAGGTGCCTTATCCCTGTATCGTCAAGGCTTGCTGCGGCGGTTCCAGCGTAGGTGTCTGCATTGCCCATGATGACGAAGAATATGAGGCAGCCAAGGAAGAAGCCTTCCGGTATGACGACCAGGTGGTCATCGAGCAATACATAGAGGGACGGGAATTTTCCGTTGGGGTCATGAACGGCAAAGCGTTGCCCGTTATTGAGATCGCACCGAAAACAGGATTTTATGACTATAAGAACAAGTATCAGGCCGGAAGTACCGTGGAGACCTGCCCCGCAGAGCTGGATCCGGAAAAGACAAAAGAGATGCAGGCTGTGGCAGAGCAGGTATTCCGGGCGCTGCGCCTGAAAAATTATGCCCGCATGGATTTCATGATGAGCAAAGAGGGGGAAATCTTCTGCCTGGAGGCAAATACCCTTCCCGGCATGACACCTACTTCGCTGCTCCCTCAGGAGGCAGCGGCTGTGGGCATCAGTTTTGAACAGTTGTGTGAACAGATTTTGGAATTTGCAAAAGAGAGAGCATAATATGATGGATTTGAGTTTGGCGGAAATCGGAAAAGCCTGTGAGGGCACGCTGGTATTGCAGGGTACGGACGGAACCTGCAAGGTGGATTCCGTGGTACTGGACTCCCGCAAGGCAACAAGTCAGGGAGTGTTCGTAGCCACCGTCGGGGAACGGGTGGATGGTCATCGTTTTATAGGAGAGGTATTTGCCGGGGGCGCCAGCCTGGTGATCACCGAAAAGACCCCAAAGCAGGTGGAGGAAGAACACGGAGTGCCGGTATCTGCATGGAAGAGCTATCTGTTAGTCCGTGACAGCTTTCAAGCCCTGAAGGAGCTGGCGGAATATTACAGGCAGAAACTGTCCCTTCCTATCGTAGGCATCACCGGCAGTGTGGGAAAGACCAGCACCAAGGAATTCATTGCGGGGGTGTTAGCAGAAAAATATAAGGTATTGAAGACAGAGGGTAATTTTAACAATGAGGTGGGCGTGCCCTTGACGCTGCTCCGCATCCGACCGGAGCATGAGGTGGCAGTGGTGGAAATGGGCATCAGCGATTTTGGAGAGATGCACCGTTTGAGCAGGATAGTGCGCCCCAATGTGTGTGTCATCACCAATATCGGCCAGTGCCATCTGGAAAATTTAAAGACCAGGGACGGAATCTTAAAAGCCAAGACGGAGATCTTTGATTTTATGGACCCGGAAGGATGGGTGTGCCTGAATGGAGAAGATGACAAGCTGGCAGCCGTCACCCGGGTCAATGGAAAGAAAACGCATTTCTTCGGGCTGGGTTCCAACCCGTTGGAGGAAGTGTATGCCACAGATATCGTGAGCAAGGGACTGTGGGGCAGTGAGGCCACGCTCCATATCCGGCAAAGCCTTGCCGCTACGCAGGCAGGTGCAGAGGGGGAGGGCGGTTCAGAAAAGACCCTGCAGATTCAGGTGCCCCTGCCCGGTATCCATATGGTAACGAACAGTGCAGCGGCAGCCTGTGTGGCAGGTATCCTGGGACTGACCCAAGAGCAGATCAAGGAAGGCATCAGCAAGGTGGCAGCAGTGAGCGGACGAAATCACTTGATCAGATTGTCCCGTTATACTTTGATCGATGACTGCTATAACGCCAATCCGGTGTCCATGAAAGCAGCATTGGATCTCCTTGCCATGGCAGACACCAGGCGAGTGGCGATCCTGGGAGATATGTTCGAGTTGGGAGAAAATTCTCCTGCCATGCATGCAGAGGTAGGAAGCTATGCCGTGCAGAAAGGGACGGATTATATCCTGTGTGTGGGAGGAGCTTCCCGGTTCATGGCGGAAGGTGCTTCCAGGGCAGTTGACGCATGCTCCGAGCATTCTCCGGTCATCTTCTATTTTGCGGACAGACAGAGTCTTCTGGAGGAATTAAAGAAAAACAGGGAGCGCCTGGTGCCGGACCAAAGTACCATCCTCATCAAGGCCTCCCATGGAATGGTCTTTACGGAAGTGTTGGAATATCTGAAAGAAGCCGGGGAGTAAAGCTCCCCGGCTTCTTTTTATCCGAAGTACTGCTTTTTATTTCTAAAGTAAGCCTCGGAAATGATCTCGGTCACATAGCTGCCCATATTTTTTCGGGTCTCTTTGTCCAGTTCATTCATGTAGATGGGTTTGCAATATTCGATGACTACGGTAGTCTTGCGGATCTTGGGGAAGTGATCCTCAAAAATGTCACCTGCATTGACAATGGACATGGGAATGATAGGAACATTCCCTTTTTCTGCGATCTTGAAACTTCCTTCATGGAAAGGAAGGAAGGTGTCGGGAACCTTATTGCGGGTGCCCTCCGGGAAGATGCAGATAGAAATACCGTTCTTTACCTTTTCAATGGCGGCAAGAATGGTTTTTAAACCTTCTTTGATATTTTCACGATCTAAGAAAAGACAGTGCAGGTATTTCATCCAAGTGCGCAGCAGCGGGATCTTGAGCATTTCCACCTTGGCAATGTAGCCGGTCAGCCGGGGGACGCGCATATAGGTCATGATGACGTCAAAGTAGCTGCGGTGATTCCCTACATACAGTACGGCCTTGTCCCTGGGGACGTTTTCATCCCCCAGAATGATGATCTTGGTGCCTGCCAGGCGCATGACACACCGGAATGCCCATTGTACGATGGCAAGGGAACTTGTGTCTTTTAAATGGGGATTGAATTTGCCGATGATCCATTCTACGATCATTACGGGAATGGTAAAAACCAGGAATAAGATCAAAAAGGTCAGTACCAGAATAAAACGAATCATAAGATGAGAACCTCTCTTCATTTGAACTTACATACAAAATGAGTATAGCATAAATTCTTGCGGGTGTACATAGAATAGAGCAAAACATTAGATGGAAAATGTGTTGAAAATGAGAGAGAAAAGGTTTTTTTTACTGGTAATCGCAATCCTTACGGCGGGAGTGCTCACAGGCTGCACCATGCTGTCCGATGAAAAGATCAAGCTGCGGGATCTGGATTTTACGGTTCTGTCAGAGGAGATGATACCGGAGGAATTGCAGGCCATCCTGGAGGAAAAGAAGGCGGCAGACAGTTCGGAGCCCTTTAAACTCACCTACAGTGACAATGAGCATCTTTACATATGTATCGGCTATGGGGAGCAGGCTGCCGGGGGATATAGTATTGCAGTCAACGAGCTTTATCTGACGGACAGCGCCATCTATGTGAATACCAGCCTGTTAGGGCCGGAGTCTTCTGAAAAGACCAATCAGTCGCCCTCCTATCCGCTGATCGTCATCAAGACGGAAAAACTGCAGGAGCCGGTCATATTTGAGTGAGCCGGAGACTTTCTTTTTTGGAGAAAACATGATAAACTTGTGGAAGGAAGCACTCTGCGCGTGCTGAATAACTTACGACAGGAGAGGTAAGATGTTACTGATTCAAAATGGATATATGATAGACCCTAAGTCCGGCAGGGAAGGAAAATATGATATTCTGACGGACGGAGGGAAAATTGTACAGATAGGGAAGGATTTAAAGAAACCGGGTGCCGGGTGCCGGGTCCTGGATGCGGAGGGGCTGTTGGTGGCTCCGGGGCTTGTGGATGTACATGTCCACTTCAGGGAACCGGGATTTACCCAGAAGGAAGATATCATGACGGGGGCTTGGGCGGCGGCAAAGGGTGGTTTTACCACCGTGGTGCTGATGGCCAATACCCGGCCCCCCGTAGACAATATAGAGACCTTACAATATGTGCTGGAGAAGGGAAAACAGACCGGGATACATGTGTATACCTGTGCCAATGTGACCGTGGACATGAAGGGAAACAAGCTGACCGCCATGGAGGATCTTGCTTTGGCAGGTGCAGCAGGCTTTACGGATGACGGCATTCCCCTTTTGGAGGAAGGAATCGTGCGGGAGGCCATGAAAAGGTCCGCAGCGCTGGATCTGCCCATCAGTTTTCATGAGGAGGACCCCGGTTTGATCGCCAATAACGGCATTAACCGGGGCAAGGCCAGTGCCTATTTTGGGATCGGCGGTTCTCCCAGGGAGGCGGAGACGACTCTGGTGGAGCGGGACTTAAAGATCGCTGCTGCCACAGGAGCCTGTATCAACATCCAGCATATCAGCGCAAAAGAAAGCGTGGAGCTGGTGCGTCAGGCCAAGAAAGAGGGATTCAATATCCATGCGGAGGCAACCCCTCATCATTTTACCCTGACAGAGGATGACGCCATAAGGTATGGTACGCTGGCCAAGATGAATCCACCCCTGCGGGAAGAGGAGGACAGGCTGGCTATCATAAAGGGACTGGTGGACGGAACCATTGATATCATCGCCACCGATCATGCTCCCCATACGGCGGAGGAGAAAGCAAAGCCCATCACAGAGGCCCCCAGCGGCATCATCGGTCTGGAGACAGCACTTCCCCTGGGGATCACGGAGCTTGTGGACGGCGGGTATCTTACCATGAAGCAACTGCTCAAACTGATGAGTGCCAATCCTGCTGACATGTATCATCTGGATGCAGGGTATCTGGCGGAGGGAGGACCGGCAGATCTGATCCTTATCGATACTGCAGAGACTTACACAGTGGAAGCGTTTGCCTCCAAGGCTTCCAATTCTCCTTTTGTGGGCTGGGAGCTTATGGGCAGGGTAAAGACTACTGTCTGCGGTGGAAAGGTGGTATATACGGAATAGGGAGTACACACAATAAAAATACGCAGAATAGAAAATACACAGGAAGGAAATAACCATGAAACAAAAACAGAATGCCAGGGTAATTTCCCAACGGGAGATTGCACCTCAGATCTTTGATATGTGGATCGCAACAGACCTGTGCCGGCAGGCAAAACCCGGTCAGTTTATCTGCATTTATCCCAAGAACAAGAGCACACTGCTTCCCAGGCCCATCAGTATCTGCCAGACAGATAGCGAAAGAGGTGCACTGCGGGTGGTATACCGTGTTGCGGGGCAGGGCACCGCAGAATTTTCCGAATATCGTGAGGGAGATTCCATTGCCATCCTTGGGACGTTGGGTAACGGCTTTCCCATAGAGGAGGCCAAAGGGAAAAAGGTCTTCCTGATGGGCGGCGGTATCGGCATACCGCCCATGGTGGAGCTGTCCAGAGTGCTCACAGAAAGCCTGGGCATGGCAAAGGAGGATGTGCAGATCGTCGTTGGCTATCGGGATTTAGAGACCTTCTTAAAGGAGGATCTGGAAAAGTACGGTACGGTTACCATTGCCACGGAGGATGGCAGTGTGGGAACCAAAGGCAACGTGATGGATGCCATCGCCTCCAATGGACTGACGGCAGATCTGATCTTTTCCTGCGGTCCGATGCCTATGCTCCGCGCCATCAAGCGCTACGGGGAGGAAAAGGGCATCAATGCTTATCTGTCCCTGGAGGAACACATGGCCTGCGGTGTGGGTGCATGCCTTGGCTGTGTGGTAAAGACAAAGGAAGCAGATCACCATTCTCATGTACACAATGCCCGTATCTGTACGGACGGGCCCGTATTTGAGGCAAAGGAGGTGGATATCTGATGAACACACGGGTAACCATTGCGGGAGTTGACTTTAAGAATCCGGTCATGACTGCCTCCGGTACTTTCGGATCAGGCATGGAATATTCGGAATTTGTGGATCTTGACAAGCTGGGAGCGGTAGTCACCAAGGGCGTGGCAAATGTGCCGTGGCCGGGCAACCCTACCCCAAGGGTGGCGGAAGTTTACGGAGGCATGCTCAATGCCATCGGTCTGCAGAATCCCGGTATTGATGTTTTTCTGGAGAGGGATATTCCCTTCCTGAAACAATATGATACCAGGATCATCGTCAATGTCTGCGGCAAGACGGTGGAGGATTATGTGGATGTGGTGGAGAGACTGGGAGAGGAACCGGCGGTATCCATGCTGGAGATCAATGTTTCCTGCCCTAATGTGAAAGAGGGAGCCATCGCCTTTGGCCAGAAGGCGGATGCGCTGTACCATATCACCCAGGAGATCAAGAAACATGCCAGACAGCCCATCATCATGAAACTCAGTCCCAACGTGACGGATATCACAGAGATGGCAAGGGCGGCGGAGGCGGCAGGTGCAGATGCCCTGTCCCTGATCAATACCATCACCGGTATGAAGATCGATATCCATAAACGGCAATTTGCCATTGCCAATAAGACAGGGGGCATGAGCGGTCCTGCCATCAAGCCTATTGCGGTGCGTATGGTCTATCAGACGGCGCAGGCGGTAAAGATCCCCATTATCGGCATGGGGGGAATTGCAAGTGCTGAGGATGCCATTGAATTTTTGCTGGCTGGGGCTACCGCAGTGAGCATCGGTGCCATGAATTTTATAAATCCGTACACCACGGAGGAAGTGGTAGAGGGTATTGAAGATTATATGAGGCGTTATGGTGTGGAGGATGTGAGGGAACTCATCGGAGCCGTGCGGTAATAGCAAAGAAGGATAGTAATATCAGGACGAATACCTTCATATATATACTTATATCAGTATATGTGTGGAGGTATCTTTGCGTGGAGCTCATCAGAAAAAACATACATATGGACCGCATTCGGGCAGATGCGGTCAGTCAGATCACATTGGAAGATGACATGAATATACCGGAGAATAAGCCGGACGTCAGCACGCTGAACCTGGAAAAGGGAAACGTCATCATTGAAGAGGTAAAACCCGGAAGCGGTATGGTGATGGTCAAAGGCATGCTGGCATTTTCCCTGCTTTATCATACAGTGGAGGATGGCAGCAGCCTGGTGTCTCTAGAGGGAAGGATCTTTTTTGAGGAAAAGATCAACATGCAGGGGGTAAGTGCTTCGGACAGTGTGGAGATAGAGGGAGATGTGGAGGATCTGACCATTGGCATCATCAATTCCAGAAAGCTCAGTATCCAGTCCCTGATCACCCTTCATGCCCAGGTGGAAGAGGTCTATGACGAGGAGGCCCCTATCGGTATCGAGGGCAGGGAAGAAGTAGAGTACCGCAGGCTTCCCATGACGCTGGCGCAGATCGCTATCAGTAAGAATGACATTTTCCGCATCCGGGAGGAAGTAAATCTCCCTGCAAATTATCCCAATATTTTTCAGATTTTGTGGAATAACATTTTTCTGGGTGATGTGGAGTTCAAAGTCCTGGAAGAAAAATTGACTCTACAGGGGGATGTTCATCTGTTTTTATTGTATGAGGGAGAAGGGGAGGACCATCCCATCCGCTCCTTTGAGACTACCCTGCCCTTCAGTGGAGTTCTGGAGTGCCACGGCTGCAGGGAAGGCATGCTGCCGGATATCCGTTACCGGCTGGGTCAGCAGGAACTGACGGTGCGCCCGGACTTTGACGGGGAAGAACGCACTGTTGCCATGGAGCTGGTATTGGATATCGGCATCCGCATTTACGAGGAGGAAGAAATGGAAATCCTCTCCGATATTTACGGAGTCAATAAGGAAGTGGGAACTGTGATCCATAAGGCCAATCTGCGCCGCCTCCTCTCCAAAGTGACCGGAAAGACCAAGGTTACGGATCATATCAGGATGGAAAGCGGCAACACAGGAATCCTGCAGCTTCTCCACAGTGAAGGGAAGGTTGCCCTGGATCACCAGGAGGTGGTGGAAAACGGGATCCTTTTGCAGGGGAGTCTTTTTGTCAAAGTCATGTATATCACAGGGAATGACGAGACACCTTATGCCTGTGCCAGAGCTGTGATCCCTTATCAGTATACGCTGGAAGTGCCAGGGATCTCTCCCCAGGATCTGGGAAAGGTACGAGGGGACGTGGAACAGCTCCAGGTCACCATGCTGGATGGAGAAGAGATGGATGTAAAGGCGGTGCTGACCTTTGCCACAACTGTATTCCAAAGTGTTTCGGTGGATTTGATCGGGGAGATCACGGTGTCTGCTTTGGATACGGAAAAATTGGGAAGCCTGCCCGGTATGGTGATCTATGTGGTAAAGGATGGGGATAATCTGTGGAATATCGGCAAGAAATACTATGTTCCCGTGGATAATTTAAGGGAGATCAATGGCCTGGAGAGTGACGAGCTGAAACCGGGGCAAAAACTGTTGATCGTAAAGGGAAGCTGAAAAATGAAAAGTCCCACCGGCCTGTTGACCGGTGGGACTTTGGCATCATGGTAATTGTGAGATATAGGGTTGATTATTCTTCTGTAGTCAGACCTGCCTGTGCTGCCAGATCGTCAAATTTCTTCATGACGGCATCGTAAGTCTTCTGAGAGATCTCAGGCAGCTTTCCGCCCCAGGTCTTCTCAGCCTGTTCATAGCCTTTCTTGAAGGCTGCACGCATTTCCTCGATCTTGTCAGGATCGCCGCCGGTCAGAGCTGTAGCGAACTGTACGATACGGTCAGAAGTCTGATTGACACCCCAATAACCATCCTCGGCGATATCGGCTTGCGCCTGGGCCTTGGTGGCAGGATCTACAGTATAGTTGCCGCTTCTCAAGAAAGACCACATATCATTGGCCTTTGCATAAGTGGTGGACTGTTTGCTCATCAGTTGTTCCACCAGACTGCGCAGCTGCTGTGTCCTTGCATCGGCATCCGCTTTTAACTTGTTGATCAGATTGGTATCAGGTGTGTAGGTCTTCTTGACAGAAGCAGCTTTTGCTTCCTTGGAAGGCTCGTAGATCACACCGGTTTCCTCCGCATTCTGGGTGGAGGAAGCAGTAGCGCTTTTTGCAGCAGTACTCTCTTTTACCGTGTTTGCGGAAGAGTAGGTATATGCTGCAGCAGCCTGTGTTGATGTAACTCCGTTTACATTCATAACATCCCTCTTTTCTGGCAGTTATCTGCCGAATCTGCTCATTTCTGAGCGCATCGTCCATGATTGCATATTTGTTATCGGCAGAAAGCAATGAAAACTTTAGGCAGGAACAGAATTATCTGTTCTTATTTAATTCATTTGCATGAAGTTTCAATTCTTCCACGGTAAACAATACGTTTTCCACACTCTGTTTGTCAGAATTTGCCGCTTCTAAAGTTTCCACGGCTTTTGCGGTGATTTCCTGGGTGCTTGCGGAAACATTTTCTATGGTGGCTACAATCATTGCGTTAGCCCGGGATACGGTTTCCACCATTTCGCTCAACTGATCAGATTCCCGGAAGATACGGCGGATCACACCGTCGATCTCATCGAATGCAAGTGCTGCATCATTGATACAGCCTGTCTGTACCTGATTGCTTTCCAACATGTCATTTACAGCCTGGACAACTTCCGCCAAAGAATTTCCGATGCTTTCGATCAGCACGTTGATATCGTCGGTGGCGTTGCTTGTCTGATTGGCAAGGTTGGAAATCTCCGTTGCGACAACGGAAAATCCTCTTCCCGCCTCTCCTGCCCGGGCGGCTTCTATGCTGGCATTTAATGCCAGAAGAGAGGTTTCTGATGCCACATTGTTGATCAGTGTCATGATGCTCTGCATCTGATCTGCATAGATCTTTAATTCTTTCACTTCTTTGGCTACCCGGCTGCTGGATCTTTCGGAGTATTCCATCTGTTCCTTCAACTGCTTCATGGTTTCCCGGCTGTTGTCAACGACCTGCTCGGAGGTGTTTACATGGGCCACGATCTGGCCGGTCACATCTTTCAGGGTCAGGATGTGGTCTTGGATCTCTGCGGTCTTTACCTGCTGGGTCTGAATGGACTCTGCGGTGGAGTTTGCACCCTTTGCAAGATCATCCATGGAATTTTGGGTATCGGCTATAGATTCCTCCAGTTTGCCGGTTTCCTCGGTCAGAACCCGGATATTGTGCTCCATGGCATCTGCTACTTCCAATACAGTTGACAGTAAATCCGATATATGCGTTTTTTCCGTAGCCAGATTCTCAAGACGGCTCCTGCCGATTTGGTCAACCAGGCGGGTTACCATGACAGAATAAAGGAGTACCAAGAGCAGACAGGCGATCATAACTTCTATCTCTGTCATCAGGGCAGGGGTTATGGTCTGGTTCATTGCGATCTTTACAACTGTGATGATGGCGATGACAAGGCCGCTAAAGCAGCAGGAAATCGAGAGCTTGAGATCTCCGTAAGTATTCATCAAAATGGTCAGCACGATAATATAACAAAAGACGATCAGCTTAGTGGTGGTAAACATGACATAAGCATAAAAAACAATATAAAAACCTGCCGAAATATAACGGATATATCCGGCTTCTTTGCGGCGCAGAAATGTGGCCACGGTCAGAACAGTGGGAAGGATCGTCAGTATGAAGACAACGGCATACTCCAGAATGCCTCTTTCACCTTTGAATACTTCGATCAGATAGGATAGAGCAAGTATGACATTCATGATGCCCATGCCAATCACAACAACACGATTCCGTTCCTGTTCCGCAATATGGCTGTCTGCGAGATTTTTGAGCTGCCTGGTATTTCCTTCTTTCATTTGTGATGGTCTTCTGTAGATTTTGTTTACAGAAACTTTTAATAGCTACATTATATACTATTTATTGTTATTCTTCAATCAAATTCTTAATGATGATATTCCCTGGTGGCTCTGTCCAGGATCTGTGCAAAGAGACCATCTGAATCCTTGCGATTTTGGCAGGAGTAAGGGGTTTTTGTTTCGTCCCGTCGGATTCTGCCGGTTCCGGGAACGGCTGTCACTGAACTCACCATAAAAAGATCGATCATTCCGTTTGCTGCGATAATCCCTCCCTGGATGCGTATTTGAACAGTGGCAAATCTTTTCTATTATAGTTATCGGTATAACCCGGGAAGATATTAGGGCAAAAGTACTATTTTTACAATGGGAGGTATTGGTTGAGGCGATACGCTGCAACAAACCTTGACGAACTCTTTCAAATTGTATATAATTAAATACAATCCATGTATACAAAATACAACCAAGTACACAAGAAGGGAGCCCGGCATGAACGAACCCTTTGCCAAAGTCGGAAATATCTGTGAAATCAAGGCGTATGCCAAAATCAATCTGGGGTTGGATGTAGTGGGCGTCCTGCCCAACGGTTACCATGAGGTCAGGATGATCATGCAGACAGTGGGGATATGGGATCTGCTCACGTTTGAAAAGATCCCCCGGGGGATCGTGATCACCACGGATTCCGGGGAACTGCCCACCAATGAGGACAATCTCATCTATAGGGCGGCTGCGCTTTTGATGGAGCGATACAGGATCTCTCAGGGAGTCCGCATCCATTTGCAGAAAAATATCCCCATTGCGGCAGGCATGGCGGGAGGCAGCAGCGATGCCGCAGCAACATTAAAGGGCGTGAACGGATTGTTCGGCCTGGGATGCAGTCTTGAGGAACTCAAAGAGCTTGGGGTAAAGATCGGAGCCGATGTGCCTTACTGTGTCATGGGCGGCACCGCTTTGGCAGAAGGGATCGGCGAGAAGCTGACTGCCCTTGCTCCTGCGCCCCGATGTCATCTTCTGGTGGCCAAGCCGGATATCAATGTGTCCACCAGGTATGTATATGAACATCTTGACGCCAGGAAATCTTATGAGCACCCTGATATTGACGGCATGGTACAGGCCATAGAGGAAGGAAGGCTGGAGGGGATACTGGAACGGATGGGAAATGTACTGGAGAGCGTAACGGTGCCGGCTTATCCCATTATCAACACCCTCAAGATGCGGATGAAAGAGCTGGGAGCGGCAGGGAGTATGATGAGCGGCAGCGGTCCCACCGTGTTCGGGATCTTCACCGAGGAGGAGACCGCAGAACGGGCATTTGTGAAACTGAAAGAAGAAAAGCTGGCAAAGCAGGTCTTTTTGACCGGATTTCAGAACTGAGAGGAGGAAACAGGATGCAGGATGGTTTTCAGATGAATATGAATGAATTCCTGCCGCTTCGGGATGTGGTATTCAATACCTTGAGGCAGGCGATTCTCACAGGAGAGCTGAAGCCCGGTGAACGTCTGATGGAAATCCATCTGGCCAACAGGCTTGGGGTCAGCCGTACCCCGATCAGGGAGGCGATCCGCAAGCTGGAGCTGGAAGGCCTGGTGACCATGATCCCCAGAAGAGGTGCCGAGGTGGCACAGATCACTGAAAAGAGCATGAATGACGTGCTGGAGGTCAGGCGCGCCATGGATGCGCTGTGTGTGGAGCTTGCCTGCGACCGTATCACAGAAGAGGAGATCCAGGCATTGAAGCAGGCCTGTGACGCTTTTGAGGAGGCGGTGAAGAGCAAGGATGTGAAAAGGATCGCCCAGGCTGATGTGAAACTGCATGATATCATCGTTCGGGCTACGGGAAATCAGAGACTGGTTCAGCTGGTGAACAATCTTTCCGAGCAGATGTACCGTTATCGCTTCGAGTATATCAAGGATTTCAGCCAGCATGAGAGATTGGTGGAAGAACACCGCATCATCTATGAGAGCATTGTAAAAAAGGACAAGGAGACCGCTTCCCAGGCGGCCAGGATGCATATTGACAATCAGGAAAAGGCCATTATCCATCAGATCAGAGTGGATCGGGAAAATCGGGAAAAGCGTATAAAGAATCTGTAACCGGGCAATACTCTCAACGTCCGGCAATGGCCGGCGGAAAGAGGCCAGGGTATGAAGAACAGATTATTGGAAACATTGCGTATTGCCTGCTGCATATGTGCAGCCATGGGATGGTGGGGGGTATTGTATCCCGAACTGACCCTGACACAGGATACTTATCGGATCATAGATGAAACGGGACGGGAACTGACTTTGGAAACATATGAGCATTGGGATGCGGGAAAAGATGTCTACTTAAAGATTTTGGAGGCAGAGCCGGACCAGATCAGGTTCCGCAGTAAACTTTTGGAGGCAATAGCACACTTGGGAGAATAGCATGGACAGAAATGTGGTGTTGACGATCCGCGGACTGCATGCGGGTGGAGAGACAGAAGACGGAAGTCTGGAGACGGTGATAAAGGCAGAATATTTTAAAAAAGGGGGCACTCATTATCTTCTGTATGAAGAAGAGCAGGAGGGCTTCCCCCAGCCGTTGAAGAGCCGGATCAAATACAAGGACCGGGTGCTGGAGCTTACCAGGCAGGGGCTGATAGAGACGCATATCATCTTTGAACAGGGCAAAAAGACCATGTCCCGGTATGCGGTCCCTTACGGAGAAATGACGCTTGGGGTGGAGACCTCAGAAGTCAGGATGGAAGAATGGAAGGATTCTCTGAAAATACAGGCAGAATATGATCTGGAGATAGATGGAGAACACCAGGCCCACAGCAGGATCGAGATTTTTGCGACAGAAGAAAACGGCACCGCCAATCCATAGGCGATGCCGTTTGTATTCATTTTTCCTACTTAAGGGGCTTTGCTCCGGCTTTTTCCTGGGCTTTTTCCACCGCACGGCGAAAAGCACTCTTCTTCTTGACGGGAGCAGCCTCAGCCTTACCGTGGAGACCTTTCACGTCCAGTACATAGATTCCGCTGACAACAGCCTTTACTTCTTTCTTCACGGGAATGGAATCAAAGATCTTTTCGTCGCTGATCAGGGAAAGGATCTGGGGGCCGATCTTGGCCTTGATGATGGGAAGTTTGGTGCCTCTCATCAGCTTGGGTGTCTGGTCGATGACCATCTGGGGCAGTCCGGAATCCTTCATCTTCATACGTTTTTTGTCAATGACCAGCATGGAAATGACCTGTTTGTTGGCCTCTAACATTTCCTGCTGTTCGGCCTGTTTCTTCTGAGCTTTCTTGCCTACAATAACAATAGCCACTACTGCGGCAATCAGTATCGCTAATATCACTAATAGTACGATCTGACCTGTAGTCATGGGCGGGTACCTCCTTTATCATGATCTCCCGAAAAAGTGCCGGAAAATCCTCACGGAGTACATTCTAACATAAATAAGGTGGATTAGGCAACAGAACATTGGAAGAAATTGCAGATTTTTATTTGCACTTGTGGTATGATGAATAAAAACGGAAAGGAGGAGCTAAATGGAAGATACATTGGAAATCATAAAAATGGTGGTGGAATTCTTTTTCCGGCATCTGCAGTGGTGGAACCTGTTGTTTGCCGTGATCATAGTATTTTTCCAGCGCAGAGACCCGAAGACTGTATGGGCCTGGCTCCTTCTGCTGTATTTTATACCGGTGCTGGGCTTTGTATTTTACCTGCTGTTAGAGCAGGATATGAACAAACGGAAGATGTTCAAGATCAAGGAGGTGGAGGACCATTTGAGTGAGGCCATCCGCCAACAGGAATATCAGATCAAGACCAAGGACCCGACCAAGCTCAACGAGGATATCAGTGACTACACGGATCTGATCATGTACAATCTGGGCACCTCCGGCGCTGTGTTGACGGATGACAATGACATTGATATCTACACAGAGGGGGATGAAAAGTTTGATGCGCTGATCGAGGATCTGAAGAAGGCAGAGCGGTTCATCCATATCCAGTATTATATCATCCGGGATGATGTGTTGTTCCACAGGATCAGGGAAGTGCTGAAGGAAAAGGCGGCCCAGGGGGTGGAAGTGCGCATTCTTTTCGATGCCATGGGCTGCAGAGGGGTAAAGAAGAGTTTCTTCAGACAACTGAGATCGGAGGGGATTCAGATCGCAGAATTTTTCCCGGCATGGCTGGGAAGGCTCCAACTGCGTGTCAATTACCGGAACCACCGAAAGATCGTGGTGGTGGACAATAAAGTGGCTTATGTGGGCGGCTTCAACATCGGAAAAGAATATATCGGTATGGACCCAAAGTTCGGGCACTGGCGGGATACCCATCTTCGGATCTGCGGGAGCGCTGTGTTAAATCTCCAGATCCGTTTCATTCTGGATTGGAATTATGCGGCCAGAGAAAATCTGCTCAAGAACGCCATGCTGTTTGAGGGCGTGGTCCCGGGAGAACGGGATTTCTGCGAGATGCAGATCATCAGCAGCGGACCTGACAATACCGTCCGGCAGATCCGGGACAATTATCTGCGTCTGATCACCAAGGCACAGCAGTGTATCTATATTCAGACCCCATATTTCATACCGGATGAGGCGATCCTGAATGCCCTGCTGATCGCAGTGCGCTCCGGTATCGAGGTCAATATCATGATTCCCTGCAAACCGGATCATCCGTTTGTCTACTGGGCTACCTACTCTTATATGGGGGATATGCTGCAGGCGGGCGCCAAGTGTTACATCTATCAGGACGGATTCCTGCACAGCAAGGGCATCGTGGTGGACGGCAAGGTATTCTGTTACGGGACGGCCAATATGGATATCCGCAGCTTTGCCCTGAACTTTGAGGTCAATGCTGTCGTCTATAGTAGAGAGAAGGCTTCCGACATGGAGGCAATCTTCAAAGAGGATCTGAAAAAGTGTACCATGATCACCAAGGACGCTTATGCGGGGCGTTCTTTAAAGATCAGGCTGAAGGAACAGATATGCAGGCTGTTGTCTCCTTTGCTATAAAGTTTGGCAAAAAGACTTTTAAAGGATGGGGTTTTGTGGTATATTGAAAAGCATGTATATTTAAAAAATAAGGTGAGGATAACAGAATGAAAAAGAAAGCAGTTGGCATACTGACATCCCTGCTCCTTGTGGGAGTGCTGGCAGGCTGCAGTGCCGGAGAAAACAGGGGCACTGCGCTTAAGGATTGGAATGTGGAAAAATATGTGACCCTGGGAGAATACAAGGGATTGGAGGTTACGGTGTCCCCCGTTTCCATAGATCAGGAGCAGTGCCTCGAGATCACAGAGAGCATTTATCAGGATGCCCTTTCCATGGCTACAGGTGTGGTAGTGGAAGACGGTATCCTGGACAGGGCTGTGGCGGAAGGTGACGTGATCTGCCTGGATTATGAAGGCAAGAAAGACGGCGTGGCCTTTGCGGGAGGAACTGCCCAAAATGCTTATCTGGGCATTGGCTCAGGGAGATTCATTGAGGGATTTGAAGAGGGGCTTGTGGGTGTCATGCCCGGGGAGACGATAGATCTTTCCCTGACATTTCCGGAAAATTACAGTTCGACAGATCTGGCCGGACAGGAAGTGGTATTTACCGTGAAGGTAAACTACATTATGCCGGAGGGCTACCATGAGGATGTGATAGCGCTGCTTGGCATGGAGGGTGTCACGAACGGTGAGGAAATGGAGCAGTTCGTGTATGATTACCTGTATGCCATGATGGAACAGAACCACGAACTGGAACTTCAGAATGCAGTCATGAGCGCCTTTATGGAGCAATGTAAGTTTGAGGAGCTTCCTGATTATATGCTGGAAAAATACGAAACAGCGGCCCGGGAAGGCATTGCCCGGGGTGCGTCATCCGCAGGGGTGGATGAGGATACTTACTGTCAGTATTATTATGGCATGACTAAGCAGCAGCTTTTGGAGGAGCAGGTGCCGGAGGTGGCAAAGCAGGATATTGCCCTTCAGGCTGTGGCCAACCGTGAGAACCTGAATATCAGTGATGAGGAATTGAATGCCACACTTTCAGAGTATGCACAGAATGCCGGGTTCAGTACGGTGGAAGAGTATCTGCAGGGCAGTTCCCTGGAGGATTACAGGGAATATCTTCTGTATGACAAGGTACTTCAGTACCTGGCGGATCATGCGGTGATCACTGAGTAATCGCACATCCGGCCGGAAAAAACGCGCATCCGGCTTTGGAATAAGAGCACGTCGCAGCGTGCAGATAGGATAAGAAAATGGAATTGACAGACATCAGAGACCTTTATCGTGAGAAAGAAAACTTTATTGGAAAAGAAGTGACCGTAGGCGGCTGGGTGAGGAATAACCGTGACTCCAAGACCTTTGGATTCCTTGTGATCAATGACGGTACTTTCTTTGAGCCCCTTCAGGTGGTATACGGCGAGAAGCTGCCCAACTTCGAGGCACTGTGCAAGATGAATGTAGGTGCCGCAGTGATCGTAAAAGGTATCATCGTGGAGACTCCCCAGGCCAAGCAGCCTTTTGAGATGCAGGCGGAAGAAGTATTTGTGGAGGGACCTTCCGGAGCGGATTATCCTTTGCAGAAGAAGCGCCATACCTTTGAGTATCTGCGCACCATCTCTCATCTGCGCCCCCGCACCAACACCTTCCAGGCGGTATTCCGCGTCCGCTCCCTGATCGCTTATGCCATCCATACCTTTTTTATGGACAGAGGCTTCGTGTATGTGCATACGCCGCTGATCACCGGCAGCGACTGTGAAGGCGCGGGAGAGATGTTCCAGGTGACTACCCTGGATTTGAACAATGTGCCAAAGACCCAGGACGGAAAGGTGGATTACAGCCAGGATTTCTTTGGAAAGCCCACCAATCTTACCGTGAGCGGGCAGTTGAATGTGGAGACATATGCTTTCGCATTTAAGAATGTATATACCTTCGGCCCCACTTTCCGTGCGGAGAATTCCAACACCACCAGACATGCGGCAGAATTCTGGATGATCGAGCCGGAAATGGCATTTGCGGATCTGAAGGACGATATGATCCTGGCGGAGAGCATGCTGAAATTCGTGATCCGCTATGTGCTGGAGAACGCACCCGAGGAGATGGCATTCTTCAATCAGTTCGTGGACAAGGGACTGATCGAGAGGCTGGAGCATGTGGTAAATTCCGATTTTGCCCATGTGACCTACACGGAGGCTGTGAAAATACTGGAACAGCACAACGATGAGTTTGATTATAAGGTATTCTGGGGCTGCGATCTTCAGACCGAGCACGAGAGATACCTGACGGAGAAGGAATTCAAGCGTCCGGTGTTTGTGACGGATTATCCCAAGGAGATCAAAGCATTTTATATGAAGCTGAATGAGGACGGCAAGACGGTTGCCGCTATGGACTGCCTGGTGCCCGGCATCGGGGAGATCATCGGCGGAAGCCAGCGCGAGGACAAGCTTAATATCCTGGAACAGAGGATGGAAGAACTTGGACTGAACAAGGAGGATTATGACTTTTATCTGGATCTGCGCAGATACGGTTCTGTGCGGCATGCAGGTTTCGGTCTGGGATTTGAGAGATGTGTCATGTACCTGACCGGCATGAGTAATATCAGAGACGTCATCCCCTTCCCTCGTACAGTCAATAACTGTGATTTGTAAGATAGAGATAGGATTGATCAAAACGAATGAAGAGACCGGGAAAGCTCATTAACTGCATATTGATTATTGCACTTACCATGATGGCGGCGGGACCTGTGGCAGAACAGGCCATGACTGTGTCAGCAACTTCCGTGTCAGATCTGAAGAATCAGATCAATGAACACCAAAATCAGATCAACAGCCTGAACCAGCAGATTGATGACTGGACAACGCAGCAGGAACTGGTGGAGGAACAGATTTCGGACCTGAATGCGGAGATCGTCAATACCATGACCAGTATCGGAATGAAAGAGGATGAGATTGCCGACAAGGAGGAGGAGCTTGCGGATAAGCAGGATGAGATCGATGTGACCCAGCAGGAATATGAGGCTGCCAAGGCCAGAGAAGAACAGCAGCATCAGGACATGATAAGCAGGATGCGGCTGATGTATGAGAATGGTGAGGGCACTTATTTGAGCCTGATCCTGGAAGGAAACGGCCTGGGGGACATCTTAAACCGCATGGATCTGGTAGAGCAGGTATATGAATACGATCGCACCAAACTGGAGGAATATGAAGCCACCAGGCAGTCGGTCCATGACTTGTGGGACCAGCTGGAGTTGGAAAAGGCACAGTTGGAGGAGGATAAGGTCCAACTGGAGGCCGATAAGGCGGATCTGGAAGAGCAAAAGACATATCTGAATACCATGTTGGCGAAGAAAAAGCAGGAGTCTGCCAACTATGAGGCAGATATCAAGAAGGCGAAGCAGGATGCTGCGGTAGCCAAGAAGTTATTGCAGCAGGAGCAGCAGAAGCTGAAACAGCTCCAGGCGGCACAGCAGAATACCGGCAATTCGGCGGCGCTCTCCGGCAATTACAGCACAACGGATTATACGGCCGTCATCGATGATGCTTCCGGAAGCGAGCTTGGCAAGAATATTGCAAAGTATGCCTGCCAGTTCATAGGCAATCCATATGTATCCGGCGGCACCAGCCTCACCAACGGGGCGGACTGTTCCGGGTTCACTTACCGGGTCTACAGCGATTTTAATTACAGCATCCCCCGTACTTCTTATGGTCAGCGAAGTGCCGGCAGTGAGGTCAGTTATGATGAGGCACAGCCCGGAGATCTGATCTGTTATGAAGGCCATGTGGCCCTTTACATCGGAGGCGGCAGGATTGTCCACGCCAGCACGGCAAAGACCGGCATCAAGGTGGGCAATGCCAACTATCGACCTATTTTGTCGGTGCGCCGCATTATTTAAAGACCAGGAGAAAGCTATGTTGAGGATCGGTTGTCATCTGTCATCCTCTAAGGGATTTTTGGCCATGGCACAAACGGCCCGGTCCATTGGAGCGAACACCTTTCAGTTTTTTACCAGGAATCCACGAGGCGGTGCCGCCAAAGAGTGGCTGCAGGAGGATGTGGATGCTATGCTGGAATTTTTTGCGGCAAACGATATCGCAAAACCTCTGGCCCATGCACCCTATACTCTGAATGCTTGTGCCAAGGAGGAACGCACCAGGGAATTTGCTTTGGAGACCTTTGCAGATGACCTTAAGCGTCTCCGGATGATTCCCGGTGCCATGTATAATTTTCACCCCGGCAGCCATGTGCAGCAGGGAGCACAAAAGGGGATCGAGCTGATTGCAGACACCTTGAACCGGGTGCTGAAAGAGGAATATACCACCACGGTATTATTGGAGACCATGGCCGGCAAGGGCAGTGAAGTGGGAAGAAACTTTGAGGAACTGCGAAGCATTCTGGACAAAGTGGAGCTGTCTCACAAGATGGGCGTCTGTCTGGACACCTGCCATGTTTGGGATGCAGGGTATGATATTGTGGAGCATTTGGATCAGGTATTGGAACAGTTTGACCGGATCATTGGTCTGGAGCGGTTGCGTGCCATCCATTTGAATGATTCCATGAACCCCTTGGGAAGCCACAAGGACCGCCACCAGAAGATCGGGCTGGGGCAGATTGGCAGGGCAGGGATACTGGGAGTCATCAACCACCCTGCACTACGGGGACTTCCGTTTTATCTGGAGACCCCCAATGAGCTGGAAGGCTATGGGGAAGAAATTGCAATGTTAAAAAGGGAATGGACAAAATAGCAAAAGCGTGTTAGGCTAGAGACAGGAGTTTCTGACTCCTGTCTCTTTTTATAATTTCAGCCATATCGGCTAATTTAGTTGTCTCTATTCAAATTCTTTATTTCCATTCAAATCGAATCAATATCCACCAAAAAGGAGAAAATGCAAGATGTACGAAAAATTTAAGAAGGAGTTACTTTGCAATGTGATGCAGAGAGAGGAGGCCCGGGATAAGGTCATACGATTGCTGGAGCCTAAAATGATATGTGCAGATCCTGAGAGCATACGGCTGATCAGGCTGATCAATTTTGCCACTTACGGGAAGGAAGACCTGATCATCAGGGAAGACATGCTATGCATCTCCTGGGGGCAGGGAGGACTTGTCAACATGAAATACTGGAAGGTGCAGATCCTGTATATGCACTTTTTAAAGGAAGGCTGGCAGAGCGTGCTGCCACAGATCGTGCTGACCCTGCAGGAGGCGGGAGCAGGTGCGGAAAAGGACCCTGTCTGGGAAGGGTGCTATGAGCAGAGCAGATACCGCCATATCATACGTCCTTTAAATTGCAACTATCACAGGCAGGAATTGGAGAACTGCATCTATTGGAGGTATGGGGATATCGCCCTGGTGCTGGCCGTGATCGTCTATGAGAGCAAGGAAGACTGTATGACCATGAAGCTGAACCGGGGCATGACCGAGAAATGGGGTCTTGCCGATCAGGTGCTGTTGACCAATGCATTGCTCAACACCCGTGCCCTGATGCCGCCAAGGCTGTTCCATGGGGATGATCTTCGTCTTGGATGCAGCAGCAAAAAAGGGATTTTCATGCCCGATGACGGAAGGCCCAATATTTTTGTGAATATTCAAGATGAACTGGAGGGAATACGGGGATATCGTCTCACCACAACACGGTGGATCAATGGGGCGGTGGCACTATTTTATCCTTATGTGAAGGAACGGCTTTCGGAGATGTTAGGCGGAGATTTCTTCGTGGGATTTACCAGTGTCCATGAGGCAGTGCTGCATCCGGTCAGACATAAGATCTTAAGTGAGATGAAGGCGGCTATCCAGCATACCAATGCAGTGTTTGATGAAAGTGAGATGCTGACTAACCGCATCTATCGGTATTGCAGGGCAAAGGGGACTTTGGTGGAGGTATAATGAAAAGCCCGCTGTGGAATACCACAGCGGGCATATAGCAGATCTTAGTAATTGACGGTCACTCCGTTCCCGGACCCCAGCAGGGCAGCTCCGCCGCCAAGCAGCATGATGATCAGCGCAAAGACGAAAGCGATCACGAAGATGCAAAGATAAGAGCGCGCAAAGTTGCGCAGGTTCACATTTTTGGCACCGCCAAAGGAAAATACCAGGATCAGGATGAAACCAATACAAGGGATACTGAACAGAAGCTGGTATCCGATGTAGCCCCACATACTGATAGGCTGATAGTTAAAAGGTACATAGCTGTTGTTTTCTTCACTTTGCATGAAAAAACCCTCCTCATAAATGTATTGTTTTTAACATTATATCATCAAAAAATATGTATGACAAGGAAAATCACGATGGTGATTATACCTGATAATGTAGCCAGTAAAAGGGCAAAAGGCGGCTTCTTCCCCACAAGATAGCGGAAGATGCAGAAATATAGGATGAGCGGCACCCAGCAGACAACGGAAGCATTCCTTTCCAAGGCCTCTGTAATATGCCCTGTAAGTAGCAACAGCGAGGCCCGGGTAAGTCCGCAGGCAGGGCAGTCTAAGCCGGTGACGATCTTTAAAGGGCATACAGTATGGAAGAAATACTGAGTCAGGGCCAGATAGATCAGGATGATGATCAGGGCGACACTGTTTTGGCGGATGTCTGAAAGGATACGTCCGCATACCTTTTTCATATAAGTCATGGGATACCTCAAAGATAGCAAGATGGATGCTTTTAGCATAGAACAGAAGCGGAGAAAAGTCAAATGTTGTGAGGTTTCGGGAGGACCGTTGTGTAATAGAATA
This sequence comes from Lachnospiraceae bacterium, assembly GCA_017621075.1. Taxonomy (GTDB): domain Bacteria; phylum Bacillota; class Clostridia; order Lachnospirales; family Lachnospiraceae; genus Acetatifactor. Next base: position 32,477 of record JAGATV010000058.1, on the reverse strand, counting down.
GTGCGCCACACTTGGGGCTGACATATAAAACAAACAGTCATACCCATGAAATCTGATACATACAATGTAAAAACGATTCCTGGGGGATTTCCTTTGAAAGAGTATATTGAGGAGCGCGCTGTGGACATAGCCAATTATATCATTGAAAGCAATGCTACGGTGCGACAGACTGCAAAGACTTTTGGAGTGAGCAAGAGTACGGTACATAAAGATGTTACGGATCGCCTGGTGCAGATAAATCCGGGTCTGGCGAAACAGGCCAGAAAGGTTCTGGATGTAAATAAGTCCGAACGCCATATCCGTGGAGGCCTGGCCACCAAAGAAAAATACCTGCATCAGCATCAGACAGAAGAATGAATGTATGAAAAAGGATCAAAGCACGCACTGCGTTGATCCTTTTTTGTTTGGACGGGCATGTTTTTGGGAAAAATCAGATAGGAATGTGATCGTATCTATGGTATAATGATTCTGCTGGCGCAGAATCCACGCCGGCTGGCGCCATCGTGTCGCTGCTGCGCAGCGCATTATACCGGAAAGGAGGCAGACATGGATCAAAACGACAAAAAGATAAGCGCACTTGCAAGGCAGATCCTTGGACTGGCTCATGATGACATTTTGATCCACCTGCGTTTTTTTGATACGGCTTTAGCGGAGCTTCGATGGCAGGAGAAAGCAGGGAGCGGGTGTCTTGCTACGGATGGAAGGAACTGTTTTTATGATCCTGTGTTTCTTCTGCAGGAATACAAAAGAGAGCCCAATCTGATCGCCAGGAGCTATCTGCACCTTCTGCTCCACTGCATCTTTGCCCACAGCTTTGGGTATGACAAGCTGGAAACAGATCTGTGGGATCTGGCGGCAGATATCGCCGTGGAAAATGTGATACTGGAACTGAAGCTTCCCGGGGTGGCACTGAAACGGGATGAGGATGCCCTGCGCAAGATACGGGTATTGAAAGAGGATGTCGGTGCATTGACAGCGGAGCGGATCTACCGCTATCTGCGGCACAATCCCCTGACTATAGGAGAGCGGGAAGAACTGCAAGGGCTCTTTTTCAGGGATGTGCATACACTCTGGAGGCCCAGGGAAGAACTGGAAATCACTATGGAGCAGTGGAAAAAGATCAGTGAACGCATCAAAGCGGATCTGAAGTCTTTTACCAAGGCAAAGTCAGGGGCCCGGACTCTGGAGCAGAATCTGGAGGAGACTACCAGGGATCGCTATGACTACACACAGATTCTGCAAAAATTTACTGTGACAGGGGAGGATATCACAGTAAATGATGAAGAATTTGATTATGTTTATTACACTTACGGGCTGGAGCACTATGGTAATCTCCCCCTGATCGAACCCTTGGAATACAAAGAGACCAAAAAGGTGCGGGAATTCGTGATCGCCATTGATACCTCTGCTTCCTGCAGAGGTCCCATCGTAAAGGCTTTTTTGCAAAAAACTTATTCTATCTTAAAAGGCAGTGAAAATTTCTTTCACAAGATCAACGTCCACATCATCCAGTGTGACAATGAGGTGCAGAGCGATACCAAGATCACCGGGGATGAAGATTTTGGGAAATTTGTAAAATACGGAAAATTGAACGGTTTTGGGGCCACGGATTTCAGACCGGTGTTTTCTTATGTGGAAAAGCTGAAAGACCAAGGAGAATTTGAAAATCTGAAAGGTCTGATCTATTTTACGGACGGTTATGGGATCTATCCGGAGAGAATGCCGGATTATGATGTGATATTCGCATTTTTGGATGAGGATGAAAACCGGGCGCCGGTGCCGCCCTGGAGTATGAAGGTGGTACTGGAGAGCGAGGAACTGGAACAGGAAGAAACAGATCCGGGAGAGAGGTAAATTATGAATATTAAACAGGCGAAGGATTATATCAAGAATTCTGTCAATCTATATCTGAAAAAGGATGAATTTGGGGAATACAGGGTTCCGGTGGTGCGCCAGCGTCCGATTTTCCTGCTGGGCGCGCCGGGCATCGGCAAGACGGCGATCATGGAGCAGATCGCCCAGGAACTGGGGATAGCACTGGTGGCTTATTCCATGACCCATCATACCAGGCAGTCTGCTCTGGGACTGCCCTTTATCACTCAGAAAACATATGGGGACAAGGAGTACAGCGTATCAGAATACACCATGAGTGAGATCATTGCCTCCATCTATGACACTATGGAGGCCAGCGGCATTCGGGAAGGCATCCTTTTTCTGGATGAGATCAACTGTGTGTCGGAAACTTTATCCCCTTCCATGCTGCAATTTCTGCAATATAAGGTGTTCGGACGGCACAGGGTGCCGGAGGGCTGGGTGATCGTGACTGCAGGGAACCCGCCGGAGTACAATAAATCCGTGCGGGAATTTGATGTGGTGACCATGGACCGTCTGAAAGTCCTGGAGGTGGAGCCGGATTACCGTATCTGGAAAGAGTATGCCTCCGAAAGGCATATACACAGTGCCATCACCAATTATCTGGATCTGAAAAAGGAACATTTTTACTGCATGGAGATGACTACCAAGGGCAGAAGTTATGTGACGGCCAGGGGCTGGGAGGATTTGTCCCAGATCCTGTATCTGTACGAAGAAGAACAGCTCCCCGTGGAAGAGAGCCTGGTGGGGCAGTATATCAGGAATGACAGGGTGGTAAAGGAATTTACCGCATATTATGACCTCTACAACAAATACAAGAAGGATTACCGTATTGAGGAGATCCTGCAGGGACAGGCTTCGGTGCAGGCCATTGCCAGGGCCAAGGCGGCCGCTTTTGACGAGCGCCTTTCTCTGCTGGGCATGCTCCTTGACAGAACCCAGGCGGACATGAAGGAAATCATGGAACAGGCCGCATTTTTGACAGATTTGCGTGCTCCGTTAAAAGGAATCGGGGCGATGGCTGACGGGGCCATGGTGGAACAGGTGATCGGACAGCTGGACAAGCAGGCGGAAGGGCGCAGGAAGCTGCTTGCGTCCCAGCAGACGGCGGGCTCTTTGTCCGACGGAGACCGCAAGAAGCATCTTAAGGTGATCCGTTTCCTGGAGGAGTGCAGAAAGGAATTGTATGTCGGCGACATTGCAGAAGGACCGGCAGCCTTTGCCTTTCTGAAGGAGCGGTACGATGCCGCCGTAGGCCGTATGAAGCGGGATACGGAAAAGGTGCAGGGGGAGCTCCATTCCCTGTTCGCTTTCGTGGAGGAAGCCTTTGCGGAAGGCAACGAAATGCTGATCCTGGTGACGGAGCTTACGGTGAACAGCTTCAGCGCCCGGTTCATTGCGACCTTTGGAAGCCCTGATTATCAGCACCATAATAAAGAACTGATGCTTAGTGAGCGGAGCGAGGATATCCGGGCCAAGATCTCAGAACTCAATATTTGACACACAGAGGAAAGCTATGCAGGAAAAGGAATGGATGATTGCGGGCGGAAGCCTGTATTATGTCATACTGGACGACGAGATTGCCATAACCGGTTTTCGGGGGATGGCAGGTGAGGTGCAGATTCCGGATAGCCTGGAGGGATATCCTGTGACGGTGATTGGGAAAAAGGCATTTTTGAGCAGGAAATTCCTGCGTGCAGTGCAACTGCCGGACTGTATCCGGGAAATCGAAGACTGGGCCTTTGCCTATTGCGACGGCCTGGAACAGGTGGAACTGCCCGACAGGGAGATCCGCTTCGGGAAAGCAGTATTTTTGGAATGCAGCAGGTTGAGAAGCCTGGATATCCGGGGGAAATCCAGGGCGGCAGGAGCGCTGCTGGCAGCAGCCGTCACCCGGGCGGAGGCTTATTATCTGTTGAACATACCCGATGTCGGGAGCAAGGAATGGCTTTCCAAATGGGATGCCCGTATGCTCTCTGTACTGAAGATGCCGGATCAGGAGGGATTCTCCAAACAAGTTCTGTGCGGGGAAGAAGATTACGGAAGCACAGATATGACAGCCTACATGAGTCGCAGGAGGGAGGAAAAGGTACGTCTCCTTCTGCTTCGTCTTCTGTATCCGGAGGGGTTGGAGGATTCCCAAAGGGAGGAGATCTGTCGGTATCTGAAAGAACACACCAAGGGTTGTGAGAGCGAGGAAACCTGGCAGGTGGTATGGAAAGAACACGGAACAGACAGACCCTATTATCAGCTTTTTGCAGAGCTTGGATGCCTGCATCGGGATAACGTGGAAGAAATCCTGAAGGATATCGGGGAAGAATATCCCGAAATGAAAGCGTTCTTCCTTCGTTACAAGGAAGAACGCCTGGGGTACAATGATTTCTTTGCTGATCTGGAATTGTGACCTTATTTGGTCATGGGGATGCCATGGAAGATCCTGCGCCACAATTTCCAGATAATGACTGCAGGCAGACTGCATACCAGGTATAATGTGGAAAGAAGACCGGCTATCCCCCCGACGATTGCAATGATCATGACTGTGAGACTCATATTTGCATCCTCCATATCGTAGCGTTAACTCCATCATAAACGGTTATTGTCGGAGAAAAAATAGCAATGGCGGTATCTTAGCGTTATTTTAACGAGTTATTAACAGAATCTTAACAGCGGGATTTAAAAAAGTATTAAAGAACTTTTAAGATTTTTATGGTTGAAGTAAACATAGAAATATTATAGTATATTAAGAAATATGGTACATTTTAGCAGTCGCAGTATCATGAGAGTTAAAGGAGAAGGTGGATATGACACTAGAGCAGGCAAAGGAAAAACTTGCAAAGTATGGTCAGGAGCATGTACTGAAATATTACGGGGAGCTTTCGGAGCAGGAAAAGCAGGACCTGTTGGTGCAGATCGATGCTACGGATATGAGTATCCTGGATGCATGTAAACATAAAGAGGACCTGGTGAAAAAGGGAGTGATCACTCCGTTGGCAGCCATGGAGCTTTCTGAGATCGAGGCAGGCAGAGAGAAATTTACCGAAGAAGGACTCGCTGCCATTCGCAAAGGAAAGGTGGGAGCAGTGCTCTTAGCAGGCGGCATGGGAACCCGTCTTGGATCTGAGGACCCCAAAGGTATGTACAATGTGGGGCTTACCAGAGAATTGTACATTTTCCAGTGCCTGATAAACAATCTCATGGATGTGGTCCGTCAGGCGGACACCTGGATTCATCTGTTCATTATGACAAGTGACAAAAACCATGAGGCTACCACCGGATTTTTGAAGGAAAAGGATTATTTCGGATATAAAGAGGAGTATGTGCATTTCTTCAAACAGGAGATGGCTGCGGCTACCGATTACGACGGCAAGATCTATCTGGAGGAAAAGGGCAGACTGTCCACCTCGCCCAACGGCAACGGAGGATGGTTTGTTTCCATGCAGAATAACGGGGTGCTGGACATTGTGCATGACAACGGCATTGAATGGCTGAATGTATTTGCGGTGGACAATGTACTCCAGCGGATCGCAGATCCCTGCTTTATCGGTGCTACCATCTTGAAGGACTGTGCAGTGGGCTCCAAGGTGGTGCGCAAGAGTGCACCGGACGAGAAGGTGGGCGTTATGTGCTTAGAGGATGGAAAGCCTTCTATTGTGGAATATTATGAGCTTACGGAAGAGATGATGAATGCCAAAGACGGAAAGGGTGACCCTGCCTACAATTTTGGCGTCATTTTGAATTATCTGTTCCGTGTGGCTGATCTGGAGGCACTGGCGGCAAAGCAGATGCCCCTTCATATTGTGGAAAAGAAGATCCCTTACCTGGATGAGCAGGGACAGTTGATCAAACCGGAAACACCCAACGGATACAAGTTTGAGAATCTGGTGCTGGATATGATCCACGAGATGGATAGCTGTCTGCCCTTTGAAGTGGTAAGAAGCAGGGAGTTCGCCCCCATCAAGAATGCTACAGGTGTGGATTCCGTGGAGAGCGCAAGAAAGCTTTTGGAGCAAAATGGTATAGTGCTGTAGGCAGGAAGGAGCGGATATGAGTATATTAGTGACAGGCGGTGCAGGCTTCATCGGAAGCCATACTGTGGTAGAACTGCAGCAGGCAGGCTATGATGTGGTGGTTTTGGACAACTTAAGCAACGCAAGTGAAAAATCCCTGGAGCGGGCGGCGGCCATCACCGGAAAGCCGGTTCCTTTTTACCGTGCAGATATTCTGGACAGGCAAGCTCTGGAGGAAATCTTTTCCAAGGAGAGTATCCGGGCAGTCATCCATTTTGCAGGATTGAAGGCAGTGGGAGAATCCGTTCAGAAACCCTGGGAATATTATGAGAACAATATTGCAGGCACTTTGACACTGGTGGATGTCATGAGAAAGCACGGGGTGAAGAACATCATCTTCTCTTCCAGTGCTACCGTTTACGGAAATCCTGCATTCATTCCCATTACGGAAGAATGCCCCAAGGGACAGTGCACCAACCCTTATGGCTGGACCAAGTCCATGCTGGAACAGATCCTGACCGATATCCAGAAAGCAGATCCTGAGTGGAATGTGATCCTGCTTCGTTATTTCAATCCCATCGGAGCCCATCAGAGTGGGACCATGGGTGAGAACCCTAACGGCATTCCCAACAATCTGATGCCTTACATCACCCAGGTAGCAGTAGGGAAGCTTCCGGAGCTGGGAGTCTTTGGTGATGATTATGATACTCCGGACGGTACGGGAGTGCGCGACTACATCCATGTGGTAGATCTGGCAAGAGGCCATGTGAAGGCTCTGAAGAAAATCGAGGAGAACGCAGGTCTTAAGATCTATAATCTGGGCACCGGAACGGGCTACAGCGTACTCGATATCGTTAAGAATTTTGAGGAAGCTACCGGCGTGAAAATCCCTTATGTCATCAAGCCCCGTCGGGCAGGAGACATTGCAACCTGTTATGCTGATGCTTCCAAGGCAAAAGAAGAACTCGGCTGGGAAGCCGAGTTCGGTATCCGGGAGATGTGCGCCGATTCCTGGAGATGGCAGAAGAACAATCCCAATGGATATGAGGATTGATTTAAGCCACATACAGGTACATGAAAATAAAGTGACAGATACTTCCGCCCATGACGAACAGATGGAATACTTCATGGGAACCAAAATTTGCATGCTTTGCATTAAACAGTGGGAGCTTTAAGGCGTAGATCACGCCCCCCACTGTGTAGATGATACCTCCCGCCAGAAGCCAGCCAAAGGCTTGGGCGGGCAGGGTATCCCACAGTCTTCCGAACACAAGGACACATACCCATCCCCTGGAAATGTAGATCAGAGAAGAAAACCATTTCGGGCAGGTGATCCAGCACATCTTAATGATCATTCCTACTAAAGCGATTCCCCAGACCAAAGCTAAAAGCGCATAACCCTGTCTGTCTCCCAGTACTACCATGCACACGGGAGTGTAAGAACCGGCGATCAGGACAAAGATCATCATGTGATCCAGCTTGCGGAAGATCCGCAGGGATTTGCCTGACACATTCACGGCATGATAGGTAGCACTGGCTCCGTAGAGCAGGACCATGCTGAGCATGAAGATCACCATGGCCGTAAAGGTGCTTCCGCCGGAGGAGATACCGGCTTTTACCAGCAAGGGTACTGCGGCGAATACCGCCATCATCATTCCTATAAAATGTGTAATTGCGCTTCCGGGCTCTCTGATTGTGATCTGCATTTTTATACCTCCGTTCCGGTTCTGTCTATTTTTGAAAATGATAGCTTCCATTCTTGCGTTTCCGTGTTTATTATATGCATCTTCTGCCATCAGATACATAAAACGGTAAATAAAACCTTAATTCATTTAATACAGAAATACTATGTAGTTTTGAAAACTACATGCAAGTAAATATTACTACCCCAGCATCAAATAGTCAATACCAAAATGGAAAGTATTGATTGAAAACTCTAATCTTCTTCTATGATCTGGATCTCCAGATAGTCAAAGTCGATAGTCTCGATGAAATTATCCTGATGGAATCTCGCCTTGGAGTGGCGTTTGAATTCTGTGACGGTCTTGTCCAGCCAGATGGGTTTTCCCAGATCGAACTCATAGCATGCCTGTTCCAGGGCCCGGAATACTTTGTGGGTCCGGGTGTCATTGCTGTCGTCTGCAATTACGGTATCCCGAAGCAAATGATTGTCTTTCAGTTCTTTTACCCATAATCGAAACATTTGAAAGGCTCCTTTCTGAGGATTATCTTAAGATACTTTCCCGCAAAAAGCAAGGTGGGGAATAACTTTTTCGGACGGCGCATATATTGGAAAGGTGCGACAGGAAAAATGTCGGGAAAAATAGCCAACAAATCTTAATAAAGGATTAAAAAATTGTGAAAAATATACATTTCTATGAATTTTTGTGTTATACTGATGCTAGAATATCGGTCAACAATCGTATTAAAGGAGTAAAGATGGAATTTAAGACAAATAATGAAGGGATCGAGAGCTGGAAAGAGGTTACATTGGTATATAATGCAGCACTGCGCCAGATCGAGACCAAGATGGAGATACTGAATGACGAGTTCCAGCATGTGCATCAGTACAATCCCATAGAACATATCAAGGCCAGGATCAAGACCCCGGAGAGCATTGTGAAAAAACTGAAGAGGAACGGTTACGAGTCCACTATTGAAAATATGGTGAACTATGTCAATGATATTGCGGGAATCCGCATTATCTGTTCCTTTACCTCCGACATTTTCAGGATTGCAGACATGATCAGTGACCAGAGGGATATCAAGGTCATTGGGGTGAAGGATTATATCACGTTTCCCAAAGCCAGCGGATACAAGAGCTATCACATGATCGTGACGGTGCCGGTGTATCTGTCCGACCGGACCGTAGATACCAAGGTGGAAATCCAGATCCGCACGGTAGCCATGGACTTCTGGGCCAGTCTGGAGCATAAGATGCACTACAAGTTTGAGGGAGATGCGCCGGAGCATATCAAGAATGAACTGGTGGAGTGTGCCAAACTGGTGTCTGACCTGGATGCCAGGATGCTGTCTCTAAATGAGGAGATCCTGTCCATGAGTCACGGGACGCAGAAGGCGATCGTGTAATGGAGGCCGTGCAATGCATATCCGTCTGAAAGACTGTGGCGCACAGTCCCCATAAATGAGGAGTGCCCAGGCACCTGACGGCACCCGGGCTATTATGAAAAAATTATCTAATGTGTTATTTGGGTCGAAGAAATTGTTTCCTGTTGATGAAATCAGTATAACAGGGAATTATGAACAAATTATGAACAAGGTGTAAAACCTTGGTTAATATTACAAAGCAAAACTGGAAAAAGAGGAAATAATATACATATTGCACAAAAAAGCGAATGCAATAGTTTTTATTGTCATAAAAGACAAAAAATGATAGAATAGAACAAATGGCAGGTGAATATGTTCGGAGGAAAATTTATGGATACTTTTATGGACAAGCTGGCACAGAAGTTTACGGCTCAGGAGATCATCAAGGCCAATACGGCGGCAGATACGGAAGAACTCAAGAGGCTCAGAGGTCAGATCAAACAGTATAATGATTGTCTGGCTCAGATGCAGGAAGTCAACCAGGAGCTGCGTACAGTCAATGATCAGCTGGGCAGACTGGTAAGTGAGGAGATCACACCTGAGATCCACAGACTGGTGGAGAGCGGCGTGCTGAAGCTGGAGGATGCCAGGGTAGATACCACGGAGATTGACCGTTTGGTGCAGGAAAGCTGCGATCAGATCAAAAAGATCAGCGAGGAGAGCAATGCCCAACTCCAGAAGGTGGCAGAGGAGAGCAATGCCAGACTGCAGAAATTTGCAGGGGACAGCAATACCCAGTTGCAGAAAATCGCAGGAGAGAGTAATTTCCAACTGCAGAAGATCACGGAAAAGAGTGATGCCCAGCTACAGAAGATCGCAGAGGACAGCAACGCTCAGTTGCAGAAGTTTGCAGAGGAGAGCAATGCCCAGTTACAGAAGGTGGCAAACGAGAGCTCCCGCAAGATACGTGAGCTGCAGCAGAACGGCCTGAACATGGATGAGATCAAGCAGGTGCTGGATGAGAAGGCAGATGCTTCCAATGATTATGTGCATCGTGAATGTGTCAAGGTGTACCGCAATGTACAGGCGGTGGTTGCGGAAGAGAGCAACAAGCAGTTAGAGGGCGTGAATGATATTTCCAGGTCTTTAAAGGGCAGAATGGACAAGGTGATGCTCCTGGCAGCAGGGGCGTTGGCAGTTTCTGTTGCCGGCATGGTGCTTCAGATCCTTTCCCTGCTCCACGTCTTTTGATGAGGGAACCGGTATGGCAAAGGAGTTGTGGCGACCGGGCAATATGTTGTATCCGCTGCCTGTGGTAATGGTAAGTATGGCAGACAGGGAAGGCAGATATAATATCATTACCCTGGCATGGGTGGGGACGGTGTGTTCCGATCCGGCCATGGTATCTGTCTCCGTCAGGCCGGAGCGTTATTCTTATCCGATCCTCAAGGAGACCGGCGAATTTGTGATCAATCTGACCACCAGAAAACTAGCTTTTGCTACAGATTACTGTGGTGTGAAGAGTGGCAGGGATGTGGATAAGTTTAAAGAAATGAAGCTGACCCCGCTTCCCGGGACTAAGGTAAAGGCTCCTATTATCGGGGAGAGCCCCGTGAGCCTGGAATGTAAGGTCAAACAGATCATTCCTTTGGGCACCCACGATATGTTTTTGGCAGAGGTGCTGGCAGTGCATGCGGACACGGCATACATGGATGCGCAGGGGCGCTTCCATTTGGAAGATGCCGATCCTATCGTGTATTCCCATGGCTCCTATCTGACTTGTGGTGAAAAGCTGGGAACTTTCGGCTACAGTGTCCGTAAGAAAAAATAAACGGGATTGCAATTTAATGTTTTTTGTAGTCATCACGGGAGTCTAACAGACTCCCTCTTTTTATGGCATCTTTGCCGTAGCGGTTCCTGATCTGGTCCAGGGCGGCATCCAGCTTTTGCTGCTTTTCGGAAACCGGGGCAGCATCATCAAACAGGCTGAGCTGCACGGGTTCGTCCTCCGGCACCAGCTTGGCGGTGCGGACGCCCAAAAGACGTATGGGTACACCGTTCCAAAGTTCATCAAACAAAGCACAGGCACACCGATAGATCCTGTCGGTGGAGGCGGAAGGCACTTTCAGCACCATTTGATGGGAAACAGATTGAAAAGTGTTGTATTTGATCTCTGTGCAGACCAGACCTGCCAACTGATGGGAGGCCCGAAGGCGTTCTCCGACGGACTCCGAAAGATGGAGAAGAGCTTTTCTGGCATCTTCACGGGTATCAGCATCCGTACGGAGGGTGATGGAATTGCCGATCCCCTTGGCCTTGGCCGGTTCGGGAAGCACCTCGGAAGGGTCTATGCCGTTGGCATATTGCCAGAGGGTGATGCCATGGCTCTTCAGGTGGGATTCCAGGATGGTCGGATCGGCATGGGCCAGGTCGCCAATGGTCAGTATGCCCAGTTTGTGCAGGGTATCCACACTGGAATGCCCGCACATGAACAGGGAAGAGACCGGCAGGGGCCAGAGTTTCTCCCGGATCTCCCGGGCATACAGTGTGTGTACCAGATTGGGCTTTTTGAAATCGGATGCCATCTTTGCCAGTACCTTCCTGTCGGAAATCCCCACATTGACTGTGAAACCGAATTTTTCATAGACGGTGTCCTTTAAAAAGGCAGCGGCCTTTTCCGGGGAGGAATATTTGCCGGAAATAGGGGTATAATCCATATAACATTCGTCAATGCTGACCTGCTCGATATCCGGGCAGATCCCAGAAAGATATTCCATCAGCAGCCTGCTTTGCCTTTCATAAAGCTCGTGGTCGGGAGAAGCCGTAACCAGGGAAGGACATTTCCGGAATGCATTGACTACAGGTTCTCCGGTGGTGATGCCGTAAGCTTTGGCGGGAATGGATTTGGCTAAGACCACACCGTGGCGTTTGGCCATGTCGCCGCCGATGATGGAGGGAATTTCGCGCAGATCTGTTTCGGAGCCCTCTTTCAGAAGGGCAAGGGCTGTCCAGCTTAGGAAAGCGGAGTTCACATCAATATGGAAGATGATATGGTTATTTTGCTGCTCTGCCATGGGAAACCATCCTTTCTATAGTAATATAGTAACCTTCCGGGAAGCTCTTTACAACCCCCATAAATGCTGTTAGAATAAATCTGTTACAGATTTTTACGCGAGAATTGGAAAAGAATGAAGAAAAAAATAAACCTTTTGAAAAAACTGGAATTTACATATATCAAGATAACTCTTTTTACGCTGTTTGCATGTACTTTTTTTCTGGATGGCTATACCCCTTACAAGAGTACCGGCGAGAACTTTTTTCATGTGTTCTTAAACGGCACGGAAGTAGGCACTGTGGGAGAAGCCAAAAGGGCGGAAGAACTGTTGGTGACAGCCCGCAGAAAGATCGCTTCCGAGAGTGAGGAACTTACCTTTATGGAAGCGGAGCTGAGCCTTCAGGGCGAAGAGGTGCTTTGGGGTAAGATCGACGAGGAGGAGACTCTGCTTGTCAATATGGAGACCATACTGCGTCAGAATGTGCAGGAGACTTTGCATCGTTCCTATACCATGAAAGTCAATGAATATATGGTGAACCTGGCAAGCGTGGACGAAGTGCAGGAGCTTTTGCAGGCGGCGGTGGATAAGTATGACAGCGAAGACAAGTTCCGGGTGGAACTGGTGCAGGATTACAATCGGGAATTTTGTGTGCTGACCACTGAGATCCTGGAATCGGAAGAGGATGGAACACAGCATGCGGACAGCAATTATCTGTCCGGAGGCGTACAGCTTTTCCTGGCAGCTATGGATGAGGATGCTCCGGAAGTGGGAGAAAAAGATTTTGAGGACTACGACCTGGGGCTTAAGACCATGGGCTTTTCCGAAGAAGTGGAGATCGTGGAGGCATATCTGCCCGAGGAACAGTTGACACCTTTGGAGACTGCTATCGAAGAGGTGACCAAGGAGCAGGAGACTCCCGGGGAATATGAAGTGGTATCCGGCGATACCCTTTCCGAAATTTCCATCAAGGTCAATATTCCCATGGACAAGATCATCGACATGAACAGCGAGACCCTGGAAAATGAAAATTCCACCATCCGCGTGGGGGACAAGCTGATCATTACCGTGCCGGAACCGGAGCTTTCCGTGGAGCGTATGGAACAAAATTACTATGAAGAGACTTATGACGCAGAAATTATCTATGTGGATGAGGATAGCTGGTATACTTATCAGACAGAGCTTTTGCAACAGCCTTCCGCAGGCTTTCGTAAAATTGTGGCAAATGTGTATTATGTGAATGACAAAGAGGTGGACCGGGAAATCTTAAAAGAGGAAGTGGTAATGGAGGCCGTGCCTAAGATCGTCAAACGCGGCACCAAGATTCCACCCACCTATATCAAACCTATTTCCGGCGGGCGTCAGACCTCCGGCTTTGGACCCAGGAAAGCACCCACCAAGGGCGCCAGCACTTATCACAGAGGTGTCGATTGGGCAGTGCCTACCGGTACGGCAGTTTTTGCGTCCTGTGGCGGTACGGTGGCAAAAGCAGGCTGGGGCAGCGGTTACGGCTATGTGGTATACATCAATCATGAAGACGGACGCCAGACCAGGTATGCCCACTTGAGCAAGGTGCTGGTAAAGTCCGGGCAGACCGTGAAACAGGGAGAAAGGATCGCTCTGAGCGGCAATACCGGTGTCAGCACAGGACCACATCTGCACTTTGAGATGCTGATAAACGGCAGCCATGTAAATCCGTTAAAATACCTGCAATAGATGGCAGAACACCCATTCTATTTACAAAATCGGTAAAATGTGATATAAGTTCATTATAAGATAAAGAATAAGAACCCTGGTAATGAGGTAGAGATAGATGGAACAATACGCAATCAAGGGCGGGAATCCATTAGTGGGTGAAGTGGAAATAGGGGGTGCTAAGAATGCGGCACTTCCTATTCTTGCTGCTGCTGTCATGACGGATGAGACCGTATATATAGATAATGTGCCCGATGTCCGGGACACCAATGTGCTTTTGCGCGCCATGCAGAGCATCGGCGTCCGGTGCAGGCGAGAAGAACGCCACAAGGTGGTACTCAATGCTGCCGATGTGAGCAACATGGTAGTGGATGATGAGAATATCAAGAAGATCAGAGCTTCCTATTATCTGATCGGCGCTTTGTTGGGAAAATACAAGCATGCGGAGGTTACGCTCCCCGGCGGCTGTGATATCGGCTGCCGTGCCATTGACCAACATATCAAGGGCTTCCGGGCTCTGGGTGCAGAGGTACGCATAGAATACGGCTTGATCAAGACCCGGGCAGAACGTCTGGTGGGAAGTCATATTTATATGGACATGGTCAGTGTGGGCGCCACCATCAATATTATGATGGCAGCTACCATGGCCGAGGGCATGACCATCATTGAAAATGCGGCGAAAGAACCCCATGTGGTTGATGTGGCCAATTTCCTGAACAGTATGGGGGCCAATATCAAGGGTGCAGGTACGGACGTGATCCGTATCAAAGGAGTTTCAAAACTGCACGGTACGGAATATGCCATCATTCCGGATCAGATCGAAGCCGGGACTTTCATGTTTGCGGCGGCAGTGACCAAGGGGGATGTGACTGTAAAGAATGTGATCCCCAAACATCTGGAGTCTATTACTGCAAAGCTCCTGGAGATCGGATGTGAAGTGGAGGAGGCAGATGACTGCCTGCGTGTGGTGGCATCCAAGCCGTTGCAGCACACCCATGTAAAGACCCTTCCCTATCCAGGGTTTCCTACGGACATGCAGCCCCAGATCACAGCGGCTCTGGCATTGTCCTGCGGGACAAGCATTGTGACGGAGAGCATTTTTGAAAATCGTTTTAAATATGTGGATGAGCTTACCCGTATGGGTGCCAGCATCAAAGTGGAAGGCAACACGGCCATTATCAACGGGGTGGAAAAGTATACCGGAGCCAGTATTTCGGCACCGGACCTTCGTGCAGGAGCGGCACTGGTGATCGCAGCACTGGCCGCAGAAGGCTACTCCACTGTGGATGACATCCATTATATCCAACGGGGATACGAAGATTTCCACTGCAAGCTCCAGGGTCTGGGTGCGCAGATCGAACTGGTGGAAAACGAGAGGGATTATCAAAAATTTAAATTAAAGACAGGTTGATGCCAAAAGACCTTGACAATGCAATCTATTCATAGTATGTTTACTATAAGATAAGAAAATTCCATATTGTATTTCTCTTATTCAGAGTTGGTGGAGATATATAGGATCGATGAAACCACGGCAACCCCTTCATGGAAGGTGCCCACCTGAGCGAGCAATAGTCGAACAATAAGAGGATTTGATTATCGAAAGATACAGGTCCGCTTCTTGTGAGCGGACCTTTTTAGTTACCTTTACACACATTTATCCTATGAGGATAGAAAGGACAAACAATGGAAAAGAGACTATTTACTTCTGAATCTGTAACTGAGGGACATCCCGACAAGATCTGTGATGCCGTATCCGATGCAGTGCTGGACGCACTGATGGAGCAGGACCCTTTCAGCCGCGTGGCGTGTGAGACCTGCACCAATACCGGCTTTGTTCTGGTAATGGGTGAGATCACCACCAAGGCGAACATTGACATCCCTGCGATCGTGAGAAAGACCGTGACCGAGATCGGCTATGATTCTTCCGAGAAGGGCTTTGACGGCAACACCTGTGCAGTCATGGTAGCACTGGACAAGCAGTCCGCTGATATCGCTATGGGCGTGGATCACGCGTTGGAAGCAAGAGAGAGCCATATGAGTGATGAGCAGTTAGATGCCATCGGCGCAGGCGATCAGGGAATGATGTTCGGATATGCAACCAATGAGACACCCGAACTGATGCCCTATCCCATTTCCCTGGCTCACAAGCTGACCCGTAAGCTCACGGAGGTCCGCAAGAATGGGACGCTGCCCTATTTAAGACCGGACGGAAAGAGCCAGGTGTCCGTGGAATATGACGAGAACGGCAAGCCCTTCCGCCTGGAAGCGGTAGTGCTTTCCACCCAGCATGACGAAAAGGTGACTCAGGAACAGATCCATGCCGACATCAAAAAATATGTATTCGAGCCCGTTCTTCCCAAGGAGATGATTGACGACGACACCAAGTTCTTCATCAATCCCACCGGACGTTTCGTTATCGGCGGACCCAACGGCGACAGCGGACTCACCGGGCGCAAGATCATCGTTGACACCTATGGCGGATATGCCCGTCACGGCGGCGGTGCTTTCTCCGGTAAAGACTGCACCAAGGTAGACAGGAGTGCAGCTTATGCGGCGCGCTATGTGGCAAAGAACATTGTGGCTGCCGGACTGGCTGAAAAGTGTGAGATCCAGTTGTCTTATGCCATCGGTGTGGCACATCCTACCTCTGTCATGGTAGACACCTTCGGAACCGGAAAAGTTTCTGATGAGACCCTGGTAAACATTATTCGAGAGAATTTTGACCTGAGACCTGCCGGGATCATCAAGATGCTGGATCTGCGCCGCCCTATTTACAAGCAGACTGCATCTTACGGCCATTTTGGACGTACGGATGTGGATCTTCCCTGGGAGAAGATTGACAAGACAGAGCTGTTAAAGAAATATTTGGCATAATTTGTAAAAAGTTGACATCATCTGAAAACCGCATTACAATGTCTTTCAAGGAGAGTAAGCTATGAATAAAAACGGAAAGACAGAAGTAAGGAACAGTGTTGGAAGATTGATATTTGCAGGAGTAGCCGTGCTGATTCAGGTCGCATGGCTACTTTTGTTAGTTTTGAAACTGAATCAGTATTCGGCAGTGATTTCTATTATTACCAGTGTGCTGGCGCTGCTGACTGCCCTTAAGATCTATGGGGAGCACAGCAATGCGGCCATGAAGATGCCATGGATCATGCTGATCCTGGCATTTCCTGTCATGGGTGTGAGCCTGTATGCCCTGGTGGGACATTCCCAGGTGACCCGAAAGATGCGGGAACGTTTTGAAAAGGTGGATCAAGAACTGGTGCCCTATCTGGTGCAGGATGGCAAAGTCCTGGAAGAACTTCAGGAGGAGAATCCGGGGGTGGCAAATCAGTGCCGCTATCTTGGCGGATATGCAGGCTATCCGGTATACACCAATACGGATGTGGTGTTCTATGATGAGGCGGATAAAGGGTTTGAGGCCCAGCTTGCCGATCTGCAAAAGGCAGAGCGTTTCATTTTTATGGAATACCATGCCATTGAAGAGGCAGAAGCCTTTGGCCACCTGCAGGCAGCTCTTTCGGAGCGTGCGGCAGCGGGTGTGGACGTCAGGATGATCTATGATGATGTGGGCAGCGTCGGTTTCATCAATATGGACTTTATCAAGCGGATGGAAAAACTGGGGATCAAATGTAAGGTGTTCAATCCTGTGCTTCCGGTGTTAAATCTGTTCGTGAATAACAGGGATCACCGCAAGATCACGGTCATTGACGGCAAGGTGGGATTTACCGGCGGCTATAACCTGGCAGACGAATATTTCAACATCACACATCCCTACGGAAGGTGGAAGGATACGGGTATCCGTATGGAGGGGGACGCAGTCAGGAACCTGACGGTGACCTTTTTGGAAATGTGGAATGTGATCGACAAAGGCAGCAGACAGTATGAACCCTATTTTCCCGACACGGACTATAAGGCCGTGGGAAAGGGCTATGTACAGCCCTATGCGGACAGTCCCCTGGACAAGGAAAGAGTGGGGGAGAATGTTTACCTCAACGTGATCAAGAATGCAAAGCGCTATGTCTATTTTATGACGCCGTATCTGATCATCACAGATGAGATGAACCGCGAAATGGAATTGGCAGCCAAGCGGGGTGTGGATGTGCGTATCATTACCCCCGGCATTCCCGACAAGAAGATCGTATATAACATGACCAGGTCTTATTACGGCAGACTGGTGGAGGGCGGTGTGCGCATCTTTGAATATACGCCGGGCTTCTGCCATGCCAAGCAGTGTGTATCCGATGATGAAGTGGCAACCGTAGGAACCATCAATCTGGACTATCGCAGCCTCTATCTGCATTTTGAGAACGGCACATTATTTTATGGCTGTGATGCGGTGGCCGATGTGAAGGCTGATTTTGATCGTGTATTCCCGGTCTGCGAAGAAGTGACGGAAAAATACCGCACAGGACGTTCCAGGGCACTGCGGATGGGACAGTGCATCCTGCGCCTGTTTGCACCGCTTTTATAAAAACGGTATAAGATCCCTGCAATCCGGCAATAGCTAAGAAAAAGGAAAGCTGGAGTGCAGATGGGAAAGAGAAACGGACGGAGAGTGACAAGGACAGTGTGGGCGGCAGGGGCCGCTGCGGCGGTCTGGATCGGTCTGGCGGTCTGGTGCCTGCATGCGGAAAACACTGCCCACTATACGCCGGAGTATGGGAAGACTGATGTGAGTTTCTGCCTGGAAAGAGAAGAGCTGACCGAGGAAGATTACCGTCTGCTCTTACAGCAGACCGGACTGGGAAGAGCATCGGTGGATGCCCTTTTGGAGCCACTAAAAGAGACGGATCTCCCGGAAGCGGAACGGGAGAGAATCCTGAAACAACTAAGATTTCTTCAGGAGAGACTGTTTGCCTTGCGGACGATAGACTGTGCACCCAACACCCCGGTTACCAGACAGGAGCTGTTTACGGACAGGATGGAGCCGCCGATGGGCTGTGGCTGTTTTGCGGCTCTTGAGGATGGGGATATCCTGGTGACTTTCAACTGCCATTTCCTGGGCTGGCGGAGCGGCCATGCGGGAATGGTAGTGGATGCAGAAAAAGGGCTGGTGCTGGAGGCTACAGAGCTTGGCAGCGATTCCCGGGTGTGTTCCTTGGAACATTGGGCAGATTATCCTTCCGTAGCTGTGTTGCGGCTACGGGATGCTCCTTTGGCAAAACGAAAAGAAATCGCAGATTACGCTGCCGCAAACCTTGTGGGGCTTCCGTACAGACTGAGCGCAGGGGTGGTTCCCGGGGGGCAAAAAGAGGAAAGCGCAGGCACACAATGCGCCTATCTGATCTGGAGCGCTTATGAGAGATTTGGGTTTGACCTGGATGGGGATGGCGGTCTTTTGGTGACCCCAAGAGACCTGTATGAGAGCACAAAATTGGAAATCATACAGGTGTATGGACTAAAATTGGAAACGTTTACGAACGAATTATAAAAAAATTCTTAAGGATTTCCAAACTTTGGAATAAGACTTGAAAAAGCACACGGAATATCGTATATTAGACCTGTGAAAGAAATAGAAAGACAACGGAGGAAAAAAATATGACAAAAGCAGAGATCTTGAAAAAAGAGATTTTGAACCAGTATCGCAGCGTGCGTCAGTTTGCCATCGAGATGAATATCCCGTACAGTACTTTGGTGACGGCATTGGAGAGAGGCATTGAAGGTATGGCTTACGGTACTGTTATCAAGATGTGTGACAAGCTCAGCCTGAACCCTGTGGATTTTTCTTCCCTGGAGAGAGACACTTCCCTGGGTGCGCAGCTTCTGGAAAACCGCGTTATGCAGTATTATGTAAAGCTGAACCAGGCGGGACGTGACAAGATCTTGGAGCTGATGGATGATTTCGTGCAGATCGATAAATACAAGGCAAAAGGAAAGAAGAGTAAATGAGATACGACTATCTGATCGTGGGAACAGGGCTCTTTGGAGCTGTGTTTGCCTGCGAGATGAAGAAAGCCGGGAAGACCTGCTACTGTATTGACAGGCGGCCTAATGTGGGCGGCAATATCTATACGAAGGAAGAAAACGGCATTCAGGTGCATAAGTACGGTGCGCATATTTTTCACACTTCCAACAAGAAAGTTTGGGATTATGTGAACCAATTTGCAGAGTTTAACCACTATATCAACTCTCCTGTGGCTGTCTACCGGGATGAACTGTACAACCTTCCCTTCAATATGAATACCTTTAACAGGATGTGGGGAGTCCGCACTCCGTCAGAGGCCAGGGCACAGATTGAAAAGCAGCGCCGTGCCGAAGGGATCACAGAACCGGGCAATCTGGAGGAACAGGCACTTTCCCTGGTGGGCAGGGATGTGTATGAGAAGCTGGTAAAGGGCTATACCGAAAAACAGTGGGGAAGGGACTGCAAGGATCTTCCGGCCTTTATCATCAAACGACTTCCGGTGCGCTTCACTTATGATAACAATTATTTTACGGACCGCTATCAGGGTATTCCCATCGGCGGTTATACCGCAATCATTGAAAAACTTCTGAAAGATACGCCTGTGCAGCTGGGGATCGCCTACAAAGATTTTCTCAAAGAAAATGCTGCCAAAGCAGATCCGGATACTTTTGACAAGATACTCTACACCGGTATGATTGACGAGTATTTTGATTACAGTCTGGGAGAGCTTCAGTATCGTTCTCTCAGATTTGAGGAGGAGTTCCTGCCGGATTGTGACAACTATCAGGGCAATGCCGTGGTGAATTATACCGAAAGAGAAGTGCCTTATACCCGCATCATCGAGCACAAGCATTTTGAGTTCGGCACCGGGAAGGGAACCGTTATAACCAGAGAATACCCTGCCAACTGGGAAATGGGTGACGAACCCTATTATCCCATCAATGATGACAGGAATAACGAATTGTTCGGAAGATACAGAGAATTTGCCGAGAAAGAAAAGAACGTGTTATTTGGCGGCAGACTGGGACAATACCGTTACTATGACATGGATAAGGTGATAGAAGCAGCCTGGGACATGGCAGAAGCAGAGCTAAAATAAGGCAGTCAGATGTTTGGCATCTGACTGCCTTTAACAATATCCGTTGAACATCATGCCGCTATAAGCGCTGGTAGCGTAGGGACTCACAAAATTGTGGCCGGGGTTCTTGTAAGCCACCATGGTGCGTTCCACATAATCCATGGGATTTAAGGATACCTGACGGCTCTTGCTCAGCAGAGCGTTGGAAAAGTCCCGCAGGTATGCAAACGTATCCGTGACATTTTCTGAGGCATCGGCTGCCTGGCGGAGCCTGCTTTTGTCAATCTCCAAGGTGCCGTCCTCGTTCAAGGACATGCCCATGGACTCCAGGGAATCGTTGTAAAGTCCGGCGATGTTGCCCATTTCTTTTACTAATTGTCTGCTTTTGGACTGAGATTCCAAATAGGAAGAAGCCGCCTTTACAAAATCATTATAACCCTGGATCAGATGGGTCACATTGTCGGTAAGGGACTCTAAGTCTGTTTTCAGACCGATGGAGACGGGTTCGCCTTCAGGGCTCACGCCATTTAGCTGGACTTCAAACAGTTTGCCTACCGTGAAGTGATTGGAGGAGGCAGAGCGATCCTCGCCGTTCACCTTGAATTGGGCATTGGAGGCCTCCCTGCTGGTATAATCAAGGCCGAAATAAGCTACCGTGCCCGCAGTTTTGCTGGTGCGGTCATCGGTAATGGCAAAGATCTGTTCCCGTCCGCCGGCAAGACCGGTGGACTCAGAGACAAGCTTTAGGGAAGTCAGTCGGTCGGATTCTTCCACGGAAGCCTTGAGACCGATGTCGGAATTGTTGATCAGCCTTGCCAGACGCTCCTGCACTTCTTTGTTGGTCTCATCCTCACCGATGGAGAACTGAAACTCGTAATTCATGTCATTGATGGCAATATCAAAGGAGTAGGTATCGGCAGGCAGTCCTACCTTGGAATCAGGAAGGAAAAGTCCCAGATTCTCCTGGGGAGAGGCCAGTGACTGAACCTCTAAAGTAAACTCCGGCACCATGCCTTCCGGCGCCTTGGCCCCGATATAGGTGGCGGAAGCAACGTTTTCGTCTGTGGAAAAAGCACTCTTCTTGTTCAAAAGACCGTTTTCCTCAAGACCGCCCAACTGGGCAATGGTATTGTGGAGTGCACGGGCATTCTCTTTTAAATCCACCGCGTACTTCTGGGTTTCCCTGTTGGTGGTGGGAAGATACCAGGGAGACTCTTTGTTCAATTTGACAATGGAATTGTAAACACTACGAAGTTCGCTCTTTTTGTGAGTGTCATAGCGGGTGAGACTCTTTGGAGCATATGTAGTCAGATAATTGTTATAAACAGTGTTCAGAACAGCACCCATTGTCACGCCTCCTTTCTTCCTTGAAATGTGTGACTATGTGCAAAATGACTTTGCGGGAGTTCGGAAATCCTTTTCCGAACAAGTCTAATAACCCACTTTCATACATTTAATATATCACAGAAAAAAGAAAGATACAAGAGTTTTTGATAAATGTTTTGACTTACCCCTGCATCTATCTTATAATTTAATAAGATAAATAGGTGGGGGGATCAGGGATTCCCTACAGGAGGAAACTATGCAGAAAGAATTGGTAGTTGTCATCGACTTTGGCGGACAGTACAACCAGCTTGTGGCAAGGCGCGTCAGAGAATGTAACGTATATTGTGAGATTTATTCTTACAAGACAGATCTGGACAAGATCAAAGCCATGAATCCCAAGGGAATCATCTTGACAGGAGGACCCAGCAGCTGTTATGAGGAAGGTGCTGCCACCTGTTCCGAAGAGCTGTTCAATTTGGGCATCCCGGTGCTTGGCCTGTGCTACGGCGCACAACTGATGGCTCATGTGTTGGGCGGCAGGGTAGCTCGGGCAGCAGTCCGCGAATATGGCAAGACAGAGGTAAAAGTGGACAAGACCTCCGCTCTTTTTGCAGATGTAAGTGAAGATACGATCTGCTGGATGAGCCACTTTGATTATATTGCAGAAATGGCACCCGGTTTCCGCACAGTGGCAACTACTGCAAACTGCCCCGTGGCAGCAGCCGAGTGTGTGGAAAGAAAACTTTATGCCATCCAGTTCCATCCGGAAGTGCTCCATACCGTGGAGGGCTCCAAGATGCTGTACAACTTCGTTCGCAATATCTGTGGATGCTGCGGCGACTGGAGAATGGATTCCTTTGTGGAAGAATCCGTAAAGGCCATCCGTGAAAAGGTGGGAAACGGCAAGGTACTCTGTGCTCTGTCCGGCGGTGTGGATTCCTCCGTGGCAGCGGTTCTTCTGTCCAAGGCAGTGGGCACACAGCTGACCTGCGTATTTGTAGATCATGGATTGCTGAGAAAGAATGAGGGCGACGAAGTGGAGGCCATCTTCGGCCCTTCCGGAAATTATGACCTGAATTTTATCCGTGTCAATGCCCAGGATCGTTTCTATGGAAAACTTGCCGGAGTATCCGAACCGGAAAAGAAGAGAAAAATCATCGGCGAAGAATTTATCCGCGTGTTCGAGGAAGAAGCCAAGAAGATCGGTACTGTGGATTTCCTGGTGCAGGGAACTATCTATCCAGATGTGGTGGAAAGCGGCCTGGGCGGAGAATCCGCTGTGATCAAGTCCCACCACAATGTAGGCGGTCTGCCTGACTATGTGGATTTCAAAGAGATCATCGAGCCCCTGCGCAACCTGTTCAAGGACGAAGTGCGCAAGGTGGGATTGGAGCTTGGCATTCCGGAGCACCTTGTGTTCCGTCAGCCGTTCCCCGGTCCCGGCCTGGGTGTCCGCATCATCGGCGAAGTCACTGCCGAAAAGGTGAAGATCGTCCAGGATGCCGATGCCATCTACCGTGAAGAGATTGCCAATGTCGGTCTGGACAGGAGCATCAACCAGTACTTTGCAGCCCTGACTAACATGCGGTCCGTGGGCGTCATGGGTGACGAAAGGACCTATGACTATGCCGTGGCGCTGCGCGCCGTGCATACCGTGGACTTCATGACCGCAGAGAGCGCAGAGATTCCATGGCCCGTGCTGCAGAAGGTGACCAGCAGGATCATCAATGAGGTGTCACATGTCAACAGGGTACTGTATGATATCACCAGCAAGCCGCCGGGAACGATAGAGTTTGAATAAGAGCCACAAGTCTTGGAATCCGCTAAACAAGCGGATTCCGAGACTTTTTCTTTTGCTCTGCTACTAATTTGCTACTAATAGCAACTACTCTTTTTTTATCGTTTTCATATGTTGGCTTTAACTTTAATAGCAAGAAACCCTGATGACTGCTGGATTTCTTTTAAATGATTTTTCTTTGTGGCATCTGGATGATTTTCCCTGATGCGGTATTTGGTGGTACTAACGCAGGTCCAAACTGAGGTCGTATTGTTACATCTGAGCCGTTGTCCTGAGTCTGAGATACTTCACAGGTGATACCTGCGGCTTCAAGCAGAGGGTTATCAGATGGTGGTTCAGGTGTTGTTGGCGAATCTGTCGCCTGCAATGATTCCAGACTATGCACAAGCTCCTGCTGTTTATGTGGAAACAGATGGGAGTATGTGTTAAGTGTTGTGGATACTTTCTCGTGTCCGAGCCTGTCTGCTAACATTAAGGCATCACAGCCCTGATTAATAAGTAAACTGGCGTGCGAATGCCTGATATCGTGGATTCGTATTTTCTTTATACCTGTGTTTTTGCAACCTCTTATCATCTCGTGTGAGAGATATGATTTTGTTACCGGGAACAGCCTTTCGTCTGCATCAAGCATATATCTTGACTGGATATAGTCTGATAGTTCCTGGCAGAGAAAATCCGGAATCGGAATCTTCCTCTTGCTTTTTCTTGTCTTAGGTGATGTAAATACATTTTTTCCGCCTATCCGCTGATATGTTCTGTTGATGGAAATTAGCTTGTTATCAAGGTCAATATCAGCAGGTGATAGAGCAAGCAATTCACCTTCTCGCATACCTGTCCAGTATAGGACTTCAAAGCAGATATATGATAATGGCTTATCTTTTACCCCTTCCCTGAAAGCAATATATTCATCATAAGTCCAGTAATCCATTTCCTCTGCTTTAGCCTTTCCAATGGTACCTGCCTTGCCGCAGGGATTGGTGTTGAGATCATAGAATCGCTTGGCGTAATTGATGATGCTGTTAAGCTCCGTATTAATCTTTTTCAGATAGGTCTGGGAGTAATTATTCGGCGAACTCATAAGCTTCGCCTGCCATCTTCGTACATCAGAGGCTTTGATTTCATTTATCGGTTTGTTACCGAAGAATGGAAGAATATGCGTCTGTAGTACCGTCTTTTTTGTCAGAAGAGTTGACTGCTTAAGTCTTGCAGCCATATCCTCCATATAAATTTCATAGAGGTTTTGAAATGTCATGTCAGGATTGGCAGACTGCTTTTCCAGAAAATCCCTTTCAAATCCTAAAGCTTCCTTTTTGGTGGTGAAGCCTCTTTTCCACTTCTGTTTCTTGATTCCCTGCCAGTTCGTATAATAGAACTTGGCGAACCATTTACCAGTTTTTTCATCTTTGTAAGCTGGCATAAATATCATCTCCTTTTTGTAAAATTGTTGTGCAATCATCAAAAGGCTATGATATAATCTACTTGTTCAGGGTGATTATAAAGCCTTCGGGTCAATCACTTACATAGCTTCGGTCATTCCTTTTGCGAGAAGGAGTGTGCCGGAGCTTTTTCTTTACTAAAGGTGTAAGTCTGCAATTATTCAGTTTTTGAATCGGCTTCATTATCCAGTCTGGAATCCTTATAATATGCCAACATATCTGATTTCCATGAATCAAACTTTTCTTTTGAAATTTTTCCTGTCTGAAGCATATTCTTCTTTGCTATCCAGTTTTCCATAAAGAGACAGAAGTCTGCATCATATTTTCCATTGCCTTTGCCATTAACCTTGATCCCGGCAGTCCATTCGGGATTTTCAGGAGGTTTGGTGTTGGTCAGCTCAAATGAAAAATCAGTAAGTTCAGTTATGGCAAAGAGAGCATTGATTACATCTGACATAGTGTGGAATTCATATGCCGGATATTCAGCGGTCGTATTATCTTTTGGAGTATTAGTATCTTTTGCAAATAAAAGCTCCTGCCATGGAACATTTAATTCATTAGCAATCTGCTTTAAAACATCTATCTTTAATAGTATTTCACCAGATTCATATTTCTGGATAGTACGTTCTGATTTCCCCAGACGCTGTGCAAACTCCTTTTGCGTGATCTTCTGTGCCCTGCGCTGCTTCTGTATTGCCTTTCCGATTTCCTCAGGAGAAGACATAGTAAGTTTAATGGAATCAGAGAAAGCCATTCTGTTCACCCTCCTTTATATGAAATAGTCCGTTATAAAGATGCGTATCAGATTGATGTTAAATGAAATACGTATCAGTAAGTGACTTATTTATGATTGTATGATTACTTTATCATAAATAAAAACGAATTGCAAGTGCGTAATTATAAAAAGTTCTATTGACAAATTTTGAAAAGGATATTAAGATAAACACGAACTAAAAATACGGAATAAATAAAGAACAGGATAGTTGCTTTGTGAAAACACGTATTTAAAATAACAATTTATGAAAGGAGGAGCTGCATGAAAGGTATAAAGGAAGCATTCATAGATGCAGGAGAGATAAGCCAGATGCTTGGTATCGGGATGACAAAGGCATATGCAATTATAAAGGAATATAATGCAGAGCTTGAGGCAAAAGGCTATTTCACCATGCGGGGCAAATGCCCACGGAAGTACTTTGAACAGAAAATCTATGGCTACGAAGATTATTACAATCCGGATTATGAGCCGCAGCGTAACAGTAGCAAGGTTGCAGAAGAAAAGGATTATGAAACTGCAGTTGGGGATTCTGTGATAAGTGAACAGGATGAAGTGGATATACAGCCTGAAACAAAGGGATTGCCGGGATATGGTGCTGAGATAGCAGAAAATGTGATGTCGGATGCAGATGTAATGGTAAAAGAGACAACTAAATAAGCGAAACCAGTGTGGGGGCAAAAAGCGCCCCCAAAACGTGCAAATGGGGGCAGTAAGCGCCCCCAAAACCACAAAGTGGGGGCAGAAAGCGCCCCCGCACAAAACAGAGCCGAAAAAGTGTGGAGGCAAAAAGTGCCGTCAAAATGGAAAAGTGGGGGCAAAAAGAGCCGTCAAAACAGCAAAGTGACGGCAAAAAGCGCCACTATATCAGTAATTGTGGTGGTACATTAACCACCACATATCATATACAGGGTGCAGGTGCTCCTGCCAAGACGGAAAATTATGTAAACGCTGATGCGTTTATATTTTTTCGGGAAAAGGTCCGACCTTTTCCGCATCTTGCAAAACCAGTGGACACTATTTTAAGAAAGGATGAAAAAGCAATGGTACAGATAAAAAGAGAGTGGTTTGATACAGCATTGAAAAATTACGAAAGGGGAGAAACGCATGGCAGATGGAAAGAGAAGATACAAGTCTGACAGGAAAGATTATAAGATATCGGTAAAGCTGTCAGAGAAAGATATGGATATTCTGAAAGCGGCACTTAAACGAACCGGAATGACAGCAAGTGCCTATATAAGAGAATTGATCCGGACAGGCGGCAACATTGATACAAGTTATCCAGAGGACAGGGCAAGAGTAATCCGTGTTATTGCCGGTATTGCAAATAATATTAATCAGGCAGTAAAGCTTGGTAATTCACAGGGAAAGTTATATTACAGCGATATTGATAAACTGCAGAGCAGTCTGGATGATGTAAAGAAAACATTCGGGGAGGTGCTGGAAGTATGGCGATTACAAAGATCCTAAATATCATGGAATCGGAAGGCAGAAATCCGGCATCACACCTGAAGAATGCTTTGGAATATATTCAGAATCCAGATAAGACAGAAGAATGTGTATTGGTGGGCGGTATTAACTGCCTGCCGGATACAGCATTTGAGCAGATGGAAGAGACGAAAAATATATTTCATAAAACAGGTAAAAGGCAGGGCTATCATGTGATCATATCGTTTTCACCGGAAGAAGAAGTGACGGCAGAGCAGGCAATGTATGTGCTGGAGCACTTTGCGAAGGATGTGCTTGGTGATGATTATGAGGCTGTGTATGCGGTTCATACTGACAGGGAGCATATGCATGGACATCTGATCTGGAATAGCGTCAGCATGACGACGGGCAAGAAATACAATTCACCGAAAGGCAACTGGAAGAATCATCTCCAGCCTATTACAAATAAATATTGTGATGAACTTGGACTTTCCATAATGCCAGCAGAGTACAGTAGGAACCCGAAGAATATCAGCAGGGACAAGTGGGAAAGAGAAATGTCCATGAAAGAAAATATTCTTCGTGATGCCAAGATGTGTGCATATGCAGCAGGGAATGTGGATCATTTTAAATATCTGATGAAACGGTTGGGATATGTATTCAAGAAAGATGCGTGGATGGAAGTGCAGGCACCGGGATTTCAGTATTATCATAAACTGGCAAAGCTGGACGAGATGTTTTCAGAGGAGACGTTAAGGCATCATGTGGATATGCCTTGGATGGCAAAGCCTTACTTTTATTCGTCGGATATCATGGGATTGCACAGAGCGAAGCTGTCACCATATCAGAAGAAATTTTATGCAAAGCTATACAGATTAAGGATTGTAGAGCAGAAGCGTTTTGAGGTTGGTGGAGCAAAGTATACAGAGGATTTGAAAAGGTTTCATCAGTTACAGGACGAATATCTGCTACTTGTAAATAATGACATCAAAAGTGTTGTGGAGCTTGTGGATTTCATAGGTGAGCAGAAAGAAAAGATTCAGCAGATTGAGGACAGACAGAAGGAGATATACAGAGAAAGCTCAAGCCGGAAACGCAGTATTAAGAATGAAGAGCAGTATCGGGAATATGAGATATGGCATGTGGAAGTGCAGGAAGAACTGGATGAACTGAAGCAGGAGAAAAAGGATATTAAGAGACAGATACAGCTTGCTGATGGCATTATAAAAGAAGATTTGTATACGGCTTATTATGCGGTGTCTGGGAAAGAAGAAATCGTTGCAGACAGGGATATTGAGATACCGGGGATGGAAAAGGAGGCTGTGTCAGAGAAAGATGTGGCTGTTGAGCCGGAGACGAATGTTGAGGCAATGAATCCAGACAATAATCAGAACGATACGTCTGTAATGCCAGATATTCGTAATGTGTCTGATGTAAATACGGCAAGAATGGATGAAGATATTACTGATGTAACAGGTAAAAGTGAATTTATGGAATCTGAAGAAAAAGTGTCTGTGGACAAAGCTGGCTGGATTGTCAGGAGGATATCAGAGCTTGGTGGTTATGAGAATATTAGTGATTCTGTTAAGGCTGATATATTCGGATTTGATATTGCTGATGTTAGTGGAAGCATATGGTTGTTCTCGGATGTAATGAAAAGGCTGGGGATAAAGCTGGATGGAAACGAAATGTATGAGGAATTCCAGAGAATTTATGATGAGAGTGTTGGTAGAGATGCTGGTAAAGATAAAGCAGAAGATAAGATGTGGAATAGGGGCAGAGGAAGGTAATTCCTCTGCCCCTTCCAGTTATGTATTAGATAGAAAAATATTGATTCACAAATCGAAATATTGGCTATTGAAGGAAGTATAGAAAGTCGCGAGAACGTGCGAAAAAATATTGAGAAAACATTAGATATATGGTATGATGTGATATAGAATTGTTTGAATGAAATTTTATATGGAGGATTAGCAATGGCAGTATCATATAAGCGATTGTGGATAAAATTAGCCGAAAAAGAAATGAGCAGAGCGGATTTGAGAAAAAAAGCAGAAATAGCACCTAATACCATGACAAAGCTTGGAAAAAATGAATATGTTGCTATGCCTATTTTAGATAAAATATGTAAAACATTAGGGACGGATTATGGCGAGATTATGGAGTATGTTCCGGATAAAGAAGAATCAACGGGTGACAGGTAGCGAGTACGGATTATGGGACAAGCAGTTTAATAAGATATGTTATGTAGTTTGGTTTAAATCCGTTTTTTGAGAAAGGGGCACTTTGTATGGATATATTTGAAGGTCTTTCAGAAAGACAGAGAGAAGCGGTTGAAACAATAGACGATGATTTAGAAATTATCGCCTATGCTGGAGCTGGAAAAACCGGTGTTGTAACAAGAAGAATTGTGAATATTCTTAAGTTAAATCCGGGTGTATTGCCTGAGAATATAGTAGCATTTACGTTTACAAAGAAAGCGGCGGAAGAATTAAAAGGTCGTATTAATGCTTATGGAAAATCTGTATTAGGGCATACAAAAGGATTCGCACATATGTATGTTGGAACAATTCATGGTTTTTGCATAAGAATGTTGCAAGATTACATACCTGAGTTTCAGAAGTTTACTGTATTAGATGAGATACAAACTAAGTTATTTGTAGAGAGATACTATGAAGAATGTGGTATGCAGGATTTGGAGTTGAAGAAGTATGTAGAAACTTCTTTATTTATCTCAGTTATGAGTGTATTGAATGAAAACTGGTTTGAGCAGGATAAGTGGGATGAGAAGACTCGTATTGCTTTTGAGAAATATCGCAATAAAATGTATGAAGAAAAGAAATTTGATTATTCCTTGATTCTTCGAGAGATGATAAATCAACTTGAAACAAACTGTGAATTTGCTGAAGCTATAAAAAATAAAGTGAAGTATTTAACGGTTGATGAATATCAGGACACAAATCCTATACAAGAAAAGTTGATAGAAATATTAAAGGGATTTGGTGCGAATATCTGTGTTGTTGGTGATGATGACCAGACAATTTATCAATTTAGAGGAAGTGATCCTCAAAACATCCTTACATTTAAGGAAAGGTACAATATAAAAAAATACATCGTATTGGATAAGGATTATCGAAGTACGGAAGGCATCGTTGACGTGGCAAGAAGAATAATAGTAAATAATGACAGGCGGTTGCTCAAAACAATGACTTCAGGTTGCAAGACGAAATATGACATAGGAGACATAGCATATGAGGAATATTCGGACATGGAAGATGAATTTACATTTATAGCCCGGAGAATTATGAAACTTCATGAAATAGGTATTCCTTATTCAGAAATCGCAATATTGCTGCGAAAAAGAAAAGTCAGCGGGAAAATTGCCGAAGTATTGGAGGCATATGATATTCCATTTGTTGTAGAAGGTGTGAATGATTTATTTGAGACAAAAGAATGTAACGCAGCAAAGGGAATTTTTGATTATTTAAATGGCGATATTCCTGCAACGGAGCTTTTTGAAAGATGGTTGCAGATAGACTATCCTCTTGATAAAAAAGAGGTAGCAGATGCAATGCAGTATTTGGCAACTATTGATGTAAAAGAAATAAAGCTATATTCTGAATTTAATATACAGGCTATTTATCATGAATTCCTTCGGCGTATTTCTTTAACAGAGGATGGTAGAAATGAAACAGAAGTGATTATGTATAACTTGGGAAAATTTAGTCAGGTTATTGCAGATTATGAGATTATTAATTATACGCTTAAACCAAGAACAAAACTCAATAACTTTTGTTCTTTTCTAAAATATACGGCATCACAATATTATCCAGAAGGATATATGACCAATTCCTACGCAAAACCGGATGCGGTTAGTATTATGACCGTACACCAGTCCAAAGGATTGGAGTTTGCAGCAGTATTTATTCCACAGCTCAATAGAAATTTCTTCCCAGCACAGCGGGTTGGAGGGAAAGGAATCTGGCATGTGATTGATAAATCATGGATAACAAATGCAGATAGATTTGAAGGGGATATCGAAGAGGAGAGAAAACTTTTTTATGTAGCGGTAACCAGGGCAAAGAAATATTTATATTTGACACGTTCGGTGAATGGTCATGATAAATATATTTCTCCATTTTTGGAAGAAGCAAAGGAATCATCCTATTTAGTAAAATATGATGGAAACATACAATATGATCCGGAGCATTTACCAAATATGAAACAGGAAAGCATGCCGATTTCCTTAAACTTTTCTTTGCTAGAGGATTATTTTGAATGTCCTTATCGATTCAAGTTATCTATGTTTTATGGATTTGAACAGCCGATTGTACCGGCACTTGGATACGGAAATGTTTTGCATGAAATTGTGAAAAATATACATATTGCGGCGATGAACGGAGAAGATTTGACCAAAGACGATGTAAAAAGAATGATAGATGAGTCATTTTACTTTCCATATGCGACTCCGAAACTGGAAGAAAATATGTATAAGAGTGTTACAAGAGCAATTAATAACTATGTGGAACATAACCGTAATGATATGGAAAATGTTTATATGGCAGAATCTGATGTTGAAGTAGATATGGGGGATGGTGTCAGGGTAAATGGTCGAATTGATTTAGTAAAGAAACTCAATTCGGATGGTAAAATAGCGATTGTTGATTTCAAAACTGCGAACAAGGAAGTAGTGGAATCAATTAATAAAGAACAATTAAAAATATATGCGTTAGGATATCAGGAGCTAACTGGGGAACAGGCAGATTACATGGAGGTCTATCAGTTGGACTCAGAGAAAAGAATAAAAGAAGAGGTGACAGAAACAGTAATTCATGATGTTAGGAAAGAAATTACCAATGCGGCAGCAAACATAAGAAACAACAATTTGCCGCGAAAATGTAATAAAGAAAACTGTTCAAAATGTCATTTGAACCATTTGTGTTTAAGCAAAACAGAAAAAAAGCAATACGCACTTTAGGAGGAAAATATGGCAAATTTATCACAGATAAAAAGAGAGAAAATGTTGAAATTTTTGGAAACATTGAAGGAGCAGCAT
>JAGATV010000057.1 GCA_017621075.1 Lachnospiraceae bacterium | reverse complement strand
TCTTCAATCGTTTCCGAAATCTGACGGGTAGTCATGCCTTTGGCATACATGGAGATGATCTTCTGGTCGATGTCAGAAATATCTTTCTGACGCTTTCGGACTACCTTGGGTTCAAAAGTAGATTTGCGATCCTGCGGCACTTCGATTTCCATTGTTCCATAGCTACTGTTAACACGTTTCGCTTTGTAGCCATTCCGGTAATCGTCACTGTCAGAACGCTCTGATTTTTCGTAACCCAGATGGTCCTCCATCTCTGCTTCCATCATTTCCTTGATGGTACCACCCAGTAGGTCTTTCAGAGCATCCTGAATATCCTCTGCTGTCTGGATGTCGTATTCTTCCAGAAGCTGGTGGATGATGTTTCTCTTTCCTTCAGTCATTTGTACTTTGTGAACGGGTTTCTTTTCTCTTGCCATGATAATAGGCCTCCTATGATTTAGATTTTATCATAGAAGACCTACTGACCAACACTTATTTACAGAAAAACTTTCACAGACTCTTTTTGGCGGGTCGTTCAAGTATTACATTTTGTACCTTGTCAAATCAATACCACTATATATTGTTTTTGTAAAGATGCATTCTTCATAACACTTAAATTATATCATTATATGGCAGTTTGTTCCAACTGTTTTTTCCTGATAATCGACATCTCCTGTCACCATATAAATATTATTATATTGATTTTCTGTAAGTCTGAGCAATCTTACAACCCCAGTTTTGGGTGCAACTTCTTCTATTCTTCTATAATGTTTCTCCGAGGCTTTTCTATTTTGAACCACTCTCATAAACACTTCTGGAGCAATTCGTATATAACCATCCTTCTGAAGAAATCTTCGAATCTTTGTATATTCTGTCTTTGTTCCCCATTTATCTGTTGGACTAAGGATCACTATTAATCTCATTCCGTGATTCCCTCCAGGCTCTCTACTGGTAAAATTACTGGAAGCATCAGCTTTTCATTTGATTTATCCAAGATGATTCGTTTTAGACTTTCAACCATCATATCAATGGCAGACATCACATTAACTTTTGCACCATCCATCATACAAGCATTGTGTAGGACATGAGCAATTGCTCTTCGTTCATTCTTGGAAAGCTGCACATTTGAACCAATATTATCATGAGCCACTATATCCACAATAGCACGGTAAGGTTCTATAAGATCATCAGCAAGATTGAATGCATTTAGCTGGCTGTCATGATGTATTCCAAAGGTCGGATGAAATCCTGCCGCTACCAGACTTCTGGCAATAGAACTTCTAACAACTGCATATCCATAGTTCAATCTACTATTGATTGGGTCATCTCCTCGTCGATTCAAACCTTCGTGATAATATGCAAAATAATCCTTTGCAGCCAGTGCCTCAGTTATATCAACATTTTCTTTAGAAATATCGTCAAGATATTTGCTGACATTTTCTGCTCCACTCATTCCCATAATAGATAAAGCTCTTGACTGATTACTAATCTTTTGTCTGATAATCTGAATCCACAAATCCAAATATAATTCTTCATAAGTTGAAATCTGCGCATGCATTAATTTTGACTGTCTTGTATGTCCCTCAAATGGAAGTACAATAGCAGTTGGCAAATACTTTTCATCCAAAGTCATAACAGAAACTTTATTTTGACTTAATATGGACAAATCCATTGTTGAAAGTCTTATGTTTGCCCCATGCATCATTATTTGATTAAGATCTTCTATTGGAATTAATGCAACTCCATTCTCTGATGTAATTTCTAGCTGCCCTTCTTTGATATGTATCTCGCAGGCCGAGCTTATTTCAAGTGTTCTAAATCCCATTTCTTACCTTCATCCCCTCACTATGCTCAGCCACATACTTCTTTATCTCTTCATATGTCACTTACTCTCTGCAACTGTCAAATCCATCTCATCTAATTCCAACTCAACCTCTATATAATCATCCGCTTTTTATTGGGACAAGAGAACCACCGCCTCCATGCATTCTGTCCAGGGGAACATGTCCACTCCCACGCCCTTCCGGGCCCGGTAACCATACTTGGCCAGGATCTTAAGATCCCTCACCAGGGTCTGTGGATTACAGGAGATATAGACGATCCGATCCGGTTTCATCACAGAAACCGCCCGGAGGAATTCTTCACTGCTGCCGGACCTGGGCGGGTCCAGGAAAAGCACGTCTGCTTTGGCCTGCTGCTCTGCCATTTCCAGCAGGAATCGGCCTGCATCATTCTTGTAAAATCGGATATTCTTCACGCCGTTTCTTTTCGCATTATTTACAGCATCCCTTACTGCGTCCGCATTCAGCTCCACACCAATGACTTGTGCCGCCTGATCGCTGGCGATCAGGCCAATGGTGCCCGTGCCACAATAGGCATCTATCACCGTTTCCCTGCCGGTCAGTGCCGCATATTCCATGGCTTTGGCATACAGCTTTTCAGTCTGCATGGGATTCACCTGATAGAAAGATTTCGGGGAGATACGGAAGGTCTTGCCGCAAAGGATATCTTCAATATAGCCTTTTCCGTAAATGACCTGCTCTTTGTCACCCAGCACCATGCTGGTACTGCGGTTGTTTACATTCACCACAACAGTGGAAATCTCCGGGTGCAGCTTTAAAAGAGCCTTTACAAAATTATTCTTGGAGGGCATGACAGGAGAAGCCAGCACCAGGACTACCATGATCTGTCCTGTAGCATGTCCTACCCGCACCAGCACATGGCGCAACAGTCCGTAGCCGGTATCTTCATTGTAGGGTCTGATCTTGAAGGATTTCAAAAGTCCCCTGATGGAAACGATGATCTGATCCGCCTTCTCATTCTCCAAAAGGCATCCGTCCACCGGAACGATCCTGTGGCTGCCTGCTTCATAAATGCCTGATATGACGTTGTGTTTGCGGTCCTCTCCGAATACTGCATGCACCTTATTGCGGTAGTGAAGGGGTTCCTCCATGGCAATGACAGATTCTATTCTGCAAAAAGGACTCAGGAGCTTTTTCAGGTTCCTTGTCTTCTGGGCAAGCTGTTCTTCATAAGACTTTCCGATCCAGCTGCATCCGCCACATTTTTTAGATACGGGACATTCTGCATTCATAATTTTCTCCTTAACGCAAAAAGTCCAAAACCTTGACAGGTTTCAGACCTTTATTATCGGAGTGACAAGATTCGAACTTGCGGCCTCCGCCTCCCTAAGACGGCGCTCTAACCAAACTGAGCCACACCCCGCAACACATGTAGTATCATAACACGTCTTAAAAGAAAAAGCAACTGTTTTTTTCTAAATTGTAGAAATTTTTGTTACAACTTAAAAATCGCGTTCGTCAAGGCATCCACGTTTTCTTCCCTGGTAGCCCAACTGGTACAGAAACGCACTGCGCTATGGCTCTCATCCACCCGATGGTCATAGCAATAACCAAAGTCCTCGGAAAGTGCTTCCAAATCTGCATCCGGCAGGATCACAAAGATCTGATTGGTGCGGTTTTCTACCAAATAAGGATATCCTTTCCGCTCAAAAGCCGCCCTCAATTTCTCCGCCAGCCTAATTGCATGACGTGAAATCTCAAAATACAGATCATCCGTAAACAAGGTGTCAAACTGTATACCTAAGAGGCGTCCCTTTGCCAGCATTCCGCCCTTCTGTTTGATGAAATATCTGAAGTCCCTTTTCAGCTCCTCATGGGAAATCACTACCGCCTCACCAAAAAGCGCTCCCACCTTGGTGCCGCCGATGTAAAATACATCACAGAGCCTTGCAATGTCCTCCAGCGTCAGATCATTGTCCGGTGCTGTCAGTCCATAGCCCAGGCGCGCTCCGTCCAGGAACAGGTAAAGGCCATATCTATGGCACACTTTGGAAAGAGCGGTAAGTTCTTCCCTGCTATAGATGGTTCCCAGCTCTGTGGGATTTGAGATGTATACCATTTTGGGCTGCACAATATGCTCAAAGCTGTCATTATGGATATGGGAAAGCCATGCAGCCTCCACCCGGTCTGCCGTGATCTTCCCGTCAGTGCCGGGAACCCCCAGCACTTTATGTCCGCAGGCCTCCACCGCACCGGTCTCATGTACGTTGATATGCCCGGTTTCGGCACACAGTACCCCCTGATGGGAACGCAGGGCCGCATCGATCACTGTCATATTAGTCTGGGTTCCTCCCACCAGGAAATGTACCGCCAGATCCTCCCTGCCACAGGCTTGCCGGATCTTTTCTGCTGCCCGGGCACAATAAGGGTCCTCACCGTAGCCTACGGTCTGCTCCATATTGGTCTCTAACAGGCGCTCCATGATCTTCGGATGGGCTCCTTCATTATAATCACATTGAAACAGGATCTTATCGCTCATCCTTTTCCTCCAAAAGTCTTACCAGATAATCCCACACCCTTGCGGTAGAAGAAATACTCAGGGTCTCCTCCGTGGTATGGATGTCTTTCATATCGGGGCCAAAAGAAATGCAGTCCAGATCATGGATCTTGCTTCCCAGTATCCCGCACTCAAGCCCTGCATGAATAGCTTCCACCTTGGGCTTTTGTCCATACATATGCTCATACAGTGCCACCATCTTATCCCGCAGGGGCGAATCTGTGCGATATTTCCAGCCGGGATAATCTCCGCTCACTTCAATATTTCCGCCGCAAAGCTCAGTAAGCACTTTCAATTTCCCGATCAATACATATTTTGCACTTTCCACACTGCTCCTTACGGAAAATCTTGCCATCAGGGTATTCGGCGCATGGGCTGCATCCGATACAGCTTGGGCGTCATACTTCAAAACCCCCAGATTCAGGGAAGTTTCCACCAGACCCGGAATGTCCGCACTCATAGCCTGCACTCCGTTGGGCACCAGGAAAAGATAACCTGCCAGCTTTTTGGTGTCTTCTATGGTCATGGCAGCCACTGTGCCTTCGCCTGTCTTGCGCCTGTGAATATAGATTCCCTTATCCTTCCCTGCCAGTTCCCCTGCGATCTGCGCCTCCGTCTCTGAGACGATTCGTTCAAATTCACTGACGTCTTCCGGCCGGATGACCAATAATGCCTTGGTTTCCCTGGGGATAGCATTGTCCGCCAGACCCCCGTTTACACAGACCAGACCCACGGGCAGTTTCTCTCCAAGCTCCTTAAGAAGTCTTCCAAACAGGCAGTTGGAATTTCCCCGCTCCTTGTGGATCTCTCCGCCGGAATGTCCGCCCTGTAATCCGCCTACCAGCACTTCGCAGAAAACACCCGACATCATGGTTTCCTTCACGGGCACCCTGCAATCCACTCTGGCTCCACCGGCACAACTGGCAAGAAAGATTCCTTCTTCCTCCGAATCCAGATTCAGAAGGCGGTTTCCTTTCAGCATGGAAAGGTCGACCTTCCTGGCGCCATCCATTCCTACTTCTTCTTCCACCGTCAGCACTACCTCAAGACGGGGATGTCTGATCGTATCGGAATCCAGGATCGCCAGGGCATATGCCACTGCGATGCCGTCATCTCCCCCAAGGCTGGTGCCTTGTGCATAGATCAGATCTCCCTGTACGGCAACCTTCAGTCCCTCCGTCTCCATATCAATGTCACAGTCCGGCTTCTTTACTGCCACCATATCCATATGGCCCTGCAGGATGAGCGCAGGCTCCTCCTCATAACCGGGGGTTGCCTCCTTTATGATGATGACATTCTTCCACTCATCCTGTATACAAAAAAGCTGTCTCTCCTGCGCAAACTGCACCAGATAATCACTGATCTGCTGCATATTGCCCGAACCATGAGGAATCTTTGTGATCTCCTCAAAATAGTGAAAGACCTTCTTCGGTTCCAATCCTGATAAAACGCTCATATTTGCCTCCGTTCTGCCCAAAAATCTCAAAAAAGGGAAGTCATCAGACTTCCCTTGCGCTCCCCGAGTAGGGCTCGAACCTACAACAACTCGGTTAACAGCCGAGTGCTCTACCATTGAGCTATAGAGGATTATTTTACCAAACTCAAGTATAGTTACTTCATTTCCTTTTGTCAAGAGGTCAATTTATCTTCGCTCTTATCCTTATTCTATCCCGTCTTTGGAAAAATATTCGCAGGAGCGCCCAAATTCTGCTCCCGTTATGCCAGGTTCTTCAACTCCTCCACCAGTTCCAGATCGGAATGCAGCACCTTCATATTGGTGGAAATGGGTTCCTCTCCCGGTTTCGTCACGGTAATCTCGATCACCGTCCCCTCCGGGATACCGCTTCCCCCGCGAAATACAGCATTGATAAATGCCACTACCTTGGGGTGATTGGCGGTAAAATCATTTTTAGCTTTCATCAGCTTCATCAGTGCAGCCGGATTCATGTTCATAGTCCTTCTCTCCTATTCTGACTTTTGTTTTGATCTTATGTGAGATTTTCAATCCTTTTCTTCCATCAGGCGCCTCTTGCAATCTGCCAGCAGATCCTGCTGCGCTTTTGGAAGCTCAGGATATTCCGAATTGCACTCCTCTAAAACCTTTATCACGATCTCCGACACCAGATATCTCGCAAACCACTTCTGATCTGCAGGCACGATATACCAGGGACTGTGATCAGTTCCGGTCTGTTCGATGATCTCCTCATACAGCTTGTGATACTTGTCCCACTTCTCCCTGTCAGCCAGATCTCCCGCAGAAAACTTCCAGTTCTTTTCCTCTGTGTCAATACGCTCCAGAAAACGTTTCTTCTGCTCGTCTTTGGAAATATTCAAAAAGATCTTTACCATCCGGTAGCTGTTCTCATAGAGATATTCTTCATAATTTCGGATCTGACGGTAGCGGTTTTCATAAAACTTGCGGGAACCATCCTTCAGGCAGCGCTCTGCTATGTGATAATTCTTCTCCATGCCATAGATCCGGGTAACCAGCACATCCTCATAATGGGACCTGTTGAACACTGCGATCTTACCCCTCTCCGGCAGAGCCTTATTCACACGCCACAGGTAATCATGGGCAAGTTCCTCGCTGGTGGGCTGTTTGAAGCTCACCACATTCACTCCCTGGGGATTCACACCGCTGAACACATGCTTGACGGTCCCATCCTTACCGGCAGCATCCATAGCCTGCAAAGCCACGATAACCCCCTCCCTGCCCTCTGCATAGAGCTTATCCTGGAGCAGGGCGATCTTTTCCACGTTCGCCCTGGTCTTTTCTATATAGTGCGTCTTCTCTTCCTTTTTTACCCCAAAACCGTAAGCATTCTCCGGCAGCTTGTCCAGATCCGGTCTCTGTCCGGTATACAGAAATTGTTTCAGATTCATACCACAGCCTCCTTTTTCTTTTGTCTCAATGTCTTTTCTTTTATTATACCTCATTTGCACCGATATAAAAGAAAAAGTTTACAAAAACCCCGGCAGATTTCTCCGTCGGGGTTTCGATTGCTTCTCTATGTGCTTATGCAATCTTAGACTTTGCAAGCTCAGCCAGGGTCTTGAAGCCCTCTGCGTCGTTTACTGCAAGCTCAGCCAGCATCTTTCTGTTCATATCTACACCTGCTAACTTCAGGCCGTACATGAACTTGCTGTAGGATAAACCGTTGATACGTGCTGCTGCATTGATACGAGCGATCCAAAGCTGTCTGAACTGACGCTTTCTCTCTTTTCTGCCTGCATAAGAGCTGGTCAGCGCTCTCATCACTGACTGCTTTGCAACTCTGTACTGCTTGCTTCTGGCGCCTCTGTAACCCTTTGCAAGCTTCAATACTCTATTATGTTTCTTTTTGGCATTCAAGCCACCTTTAATTCTTGCCATTTCTTGTTCTCCTCCTTACCCGAAATTATAAATAGGGCAAAATCTTCTTCATATTCTTTACGTTGGTTGCATCGGTGATAGCAGGCTTTCTAAGATTACGTTTTCTCTTAGTAGTCTTCTTGGTCAAGATATGGCTCTTGTAAGCTTTTGATCTCTTTAACTTACCTGTTCCTGTTACTTTAAAGCGCTTAGCTGCTGCTCTGCTTGTCTTCATTTTTGGCATGACGAGTTCCTCCTAAATTTTTCTTAATCTATTTTAACTGCACGATTTAACGCTTCTCAGTTAAAAACATGGTCATACTTCTGCCTTCTACCTTGGGAGCTTTCTCTACAACTGCAATGTCGGAAAGGTTCTCGGCAAAATCATCCAGAATGTGTTTGCTGTTGTTCATATGCGCCATCTCACGGCCACGGAAACGCAGCGTCACTTTTACTTTGTTTCCCTTTGCCAGGAATTTGCGTGCCGCACCCACCTTGGTATTCAGGTCATTGGTGTCAATGTTGGGAGACAGCCGGATTTCCTTGATCTCAATGACTTTCTGTTTCTTCTTGGCTTCCTTCTCCTTGCGGAGCTGTTCGTACTTGTACTTACCATAATCAACAATCTTACAAACAGGAGGATTGGCAGTGGGTGCGATCTTTACCAGATCCAGTTCAGCTTCTTCGGCAAGCTTCAGCGCTTCCCTGGAAGACATGATCCCTAACTGCTGTCCTTCCGCTCCTATCAAGCGTACTTCCTTATCCCTGATTTGTTCATTAATCATTAAATCGCTAATGGTCTTGCACCTCCATAAGAAAATCAATTGCGTACAAAATAAAAGTGGATAGCATAACTATCCACTGAAAATCCAATCCAGACACAATCCCGGTACAGATACCTGTATGACCGTCCTGAAACGATATCAACGCTTACCAGCCCTATTGCCGTAAGGTGAGAGTGGATACTCTGCTTGCTCGCTCGTGTTATTCACACGCTTATGTAGGATACCACACGTTTTCCTTCCTGTCAACTACATTTTTTCACTTTTTACAGTTTTTACAGTTTTTCTTACGTCCCCGCTCCCGGGTAGCGAATACTGCGATCCCAAAACCGCCACAGGCAGTCCGGGGATCGCTCTTCGCCATAACCGCGCTCCCTCTGACCTATCGTTCGGTAAAAGTAGCACAGGCCGTTTCCCTGCAGTCACATGCGCCACAGCCTTTGATATCCACATGTTCCGCATTGCATTTGTAATTGCTGTTGTAGATACATTTCACTGCTTCGCAGTCAATACTGATGGTCCTGCTGGGATGTGCCAGAGAACTCGTAAACACATTGTGTCCCTCTCTCTGCTGTGCAAAGCTCTCACAGCAGGTCTCCTCACAGTTGCAGGCATGCTTGCCGCCCACCATGATATCTCCCTTGGAACAGAGGCAGTCCTTGTTGTAGGTACAATTTTCCACTACACACTTTAAATCAGCCATACAAACCTCCTTCTGCACTGCTTGAAATAAGAAGCGCAGGATTAGTTTGTCCGTTCACTGTCCGGGATATTCCCTGCACAATACACTTTTTACTTTTTTTCTTCCAAAACGACCTCTTTGCGGATTTCCTTGGTACGGATCTCCTTACAGATCTGGTCGATGAACTCTGACAATGTTTTCTGCCCTTCATCGCCTGCAAAACGGCTTCTTACAGATACCAGCTTTTCTTCCTCTTCCTTCTGTCCCACTACCAGCATATAAGGGATCTTGTCCAGTCTTGCTTCCCGGATCTTAAGCCGATCTTCTCGGAACGATTGTCAGTGGTTGCCAGGATACCGTTCTCTTTCAGCTCAGCCTCCACCTTTGCCGCATAGTCAGCATATTTTTCGGAAATGGGCAGAATGCGCACCTGTTCAGGGCACAGCCAGGTAGGGAATTTGCCCTCATATTTCTCGATCAGCCATGCCAGAGTTCTCTCATAGCAGCCCATAGAGGTTCTGTGGATAATGTAGGGACGTACCTTGTCACCGTTCTGATCGATATAGTACATATCAAACTGTTCAGCCAGCAGGGCATCCCACTGAATGGTGATCATGGTGTCTTCCTTGCCGTACACATTCTTTGCCTGGATGTCCACCTTGGGGCCATAAAAAGCAGCCTCTCCGATCCCTTCATAGAAAGGAATGCCCAGTTCATTCAGCACATTGCGGATATGATTCTCGGTCTCTTCCCAAACCTCGGCATCCCCGATATACTTTTCTTTATTGTCAGGGTCCCACCTGGACAGACGGTAAGTGACATCATCCCCCACTCCCAAGGTATCCAGACAGTATTTTGCCAGTGCCAGACAGCCCTTGAACTCTTCTACCAT
Organism: Lachnospiraceae bacterium; assembly: GCA_017621075.1. Taxonomy (GTDB): domain Bacteria; phylum Bacillota; class Clostridia; order Lachnospirales; family Lachnospiraceae; genus Acetatifactor. The sequence goes on along the minus strand of JAGATV010000057.1, from coordinate 96,991 downwards.
CTGATCGGGCCTCACGATCAGGTGTCCCTCGGAAATGGTGAACTGGCGCACACGGGTCAGACCGTGCATTTCACCGGAATCTTCATTTCTGAAAAGCGTGGATGTCTCACCGTAGCGCAGAGGCAGATCACGGTAAGAATGCTGGGTTGCCTTGTACACAAAATACTGGAAAGGACAGGTCATGGGACGGAGTGCAAACACCTCTTTGTCTTTCTCCTCATCTCCCAATACGAACATGCCTTCCTTATAATGGTCCCAGTGCCCGGACATTTTGTACAGATCACTCTTGGCCATAAGAGGCGTCTTGGTGCGCACATAACCGCGCTTCTCTTCCTCATCCTCGATCCATCGCTGCAGTGTCTGAATGATCTTGGCACCCTTGGGCATCAGAAGGGGCAGACCCTGGCCGATGACGTCCACGGTGGTGAACAGTTCCATTTCACGTCCCAGCTTGTTGTGATCACGGTTTTTTACATTCTCCCAGTAAGCCAGATACTCCTCCAGCTCTTCCTTTTTGTTGAAAGCAGTACCGTAGATACGCTGAAGCATGGCATTCTCGGATTTTCCTCTCCAATAAGCGCCGGAGGAAGACGTCAGCTTGAATGCCTTGATCCCCTTGGTGCTCATCAGGTGGGGTCCTGCGCACAGATCCACGAAATCTCCCTGACTGTAGAAGGAAATCTCTGCGTCCTCCGGCAGGTCACGGATCAGCTCCACCTTATAAGGCTCACCCTTCTCTTCCATGAACTTGATTGCTTCTTCCCTGGGCAGGGTAAACTTCTCCAGTTTTGCACCTTTTTTGATGATCTTCTTCATCTCAGCTTCCAGAGCATCCAGTTCCTCTCTGGAAAAGGGGGCATGGTCAAAATCATAATAGAAGCCGTTCTCGATACTGGGACCGATGGTCAGCTTGGCTTCCGGGTACAGATTCTTCACCGCCTCCGCCAGGACATGGGAAGCCGTGTGCCTGATGGTCGAAAGACCTTCCTTGTCATTGGCGGTACAGATGCTCAGTTCGCAGTCATGGTCCAGCACGGTGCGCAGATCTACCACCTTGCCGTCCACTTTACCGCAACAGGCTGCCCTTGCCAGTCCTTCACTGATATCCATGGCAATGTCATACACGCTTTTGCTCTCTGCGTACTCCTTAACGGAGCCGTCTTTTAACGTGATCTTCATAATTTTCTCCTTTCCTTATCTGCGACAAAATAAGAAAGTCCCTTGCAATTTTCATTGCAAGGGACGTAAGATACGCGGTTCCACCCTTGTTGCAGTACTCCTTCCCCACAGATCCGCCACGGATACCGGAAAGCCTTCCTGCCACCTTCATTTGCTCATAACGGGAGCTTCCGGGCTGTATTAAAGCCACTCCGAGATGGTCTTCCCCTGTTTTGAAACAAAACCGCTTGCAGCACCTGCTCTCCATAAGCAGGGCGGTTCTCTCTGATGTCCGCCACAGCGTACTGTTCTCTTCAACGTTTTCACTATTGCAAGAGCTTACGATTCTTATTATAGTACTTTTTTTTCAGTTGTAAAGCCTTTTTTACTTTCATCCGATCTCTTCCGCTATATAATGTTCCACTTCTTCTCTGGGCATATTCAGGGAGATCGCCAGTTCCCCGTAGAGGTTATCTTCCGCCAGTCGAAAGTACTTGGCATCCACAGCCGTGACCTTACGCCCGGCCTCTATCCGTTTCTGTCTGCGCAGGTAGATCGTCTTAATGATTCGGACCCACTCCTGACAGTCATTGGATCTGATACAGCCCCGATATTCCTGCTCCAGAAGCTTATCATTGGAAATGTTGATCAGCGGAATATCCGGAATCACCTGAATCAGTTCTTTTGCTTCCCGGCTGTTGAGTATCCTCCGCATGGATTCTTTGGCGGCATCCACCGGAACATAAACAGTGCTTGCCGCCACATATACCGGTTTCAGGATGTAATATTTTCTCTCCCTGTCCACCCCGGAAATATTCAGAGTGGTAATATCCTCCACCAGACATACTCCCTTATTTCCGCACACTACATATTCGCCTTTCTCAAACACGACTTTCTCCCTTTCTCAACTGACCTTAGAGTGACTTTGTTTACATAAAATATTATAACCACATTTTAACAGAATAAACCGTAAAATGTCAGTTAATTTTATCTTTACAACGCATTTTCGTGCAGTTTGCTCATATACCTGCGGATATTGTTTGTGCATTTTTTTGGGGAATGTTGACAGAATTATTTTCTTATGATAGTATACATTGTAAACTTTTCATAATGTGTACTATTTTCCTGCAGTTTGATAACAATACGAAACAGAAAGGAGAACTTTTCATGGAAAGTCTTGAAGAAGCTTTACTGGATAGCTGGTTACGGCTGTGTACCAACGTTTCTGCCAGAAAGATCATGTCAGACATGCCCTACAATGAATCCAGGATCTGCAACATTCTGTACAACAGTCAGCAAACAGACCCCGATCATGCTCTGACGGCCACTGATCTGTGCCGGGAGACCAGGATGCTGAAATCCCAGATGAACCGTACCTTAAACAGCATGGAAGCAAAAGGTCTCATCCTCCGCACACGCTGCACGGAGGACAAGCGCAAGGTGTTCATCACCCTGAATCCGGAACAATCCAGGATCTACAAAAAACAGCACCTGAAAGTCCTGTGTTTCATCAATCAGCTGGTCGATAAAATAGGAAAGGAAAAAGCTGTGGAAGCGCTGGAATTATTCCACCAGATAGCAGATTCCGCAGAGGATATGATAATATGATCAGAATATTGGTAGATTCTTCCTCCGATTACCTGGTGGAGGAAGCACTAAACAACAATATCGAAATGATTCCCATCAGCATCACTGTGGGAGAATGCACCTACATAGACGGCCAGAATATCACACGCAACGACTTTTTTGAATTGCTGATAAACAGCAGGGAGTTTCCCAAAACCTCCCAGCCTTCTCCCCAGATATTTCTCGATATCTTCGAAGATGCAAAACAAAAAGGAGATGATCTGATCTACATTGCGCTCTCCTCCGGCCTCAGCGGCACCTATCAGACTGCCATGATGGCAAAGAATATGGTTGGCTACGAAAATATTTATATCATTGATTCTCTCACTGCCACCTTTGCCATCAAAGTGATGGCGGATCATGCCCGTGCCTTGGTGGGGCAGGGAGTTTCCGCTCCCGAGATCGTCTTCCGGATCGAAGCCCTGAAATCTCATGTCAAAGTCCTTGCCGCACTGGATACTTTGGAATATCTGGCAAAAGGCGGAAGGCTTAATAAGGGCGTGGCAGCCATCGGCAATCTCGCCAACATCAAGCCGGTGATCGCCCTTTCCGGCGACGGTGGCATCAGTGTGCTGGGCAAAGCCCTGGGGCGCAACAAAGCAGGGTCTCTGGTCCTCCAGCATTTACATCAGTTTACCATAGATGACAGTTTTCCCATCTATCCTATCTATTCTTACGGAACTGTCAACTGCGAACGTTTTGAAGAACACCTGAAGGCCGAGAATTTTTCCATAGAAGAGCGCCGTCAGATCGGACCCACCATTGGAACACATATCGGGCCCGAAGCCTTCGGCGTTATCTTCGTAAGTAAATGATCTATGGTGTTCTGATTATGCTGCAGCCTCAGCGGATTCCTCCGTATCCTCTTCCCGGCTCTTTCCGGTGATCCTGGTTCCGATTCCGCTGACGGCTTCGGCAATCCTCCCGATTCCCAAAGGTGCGTACATCACCAGATAAACATAATAGGGCAGAACGTATCTGCACTGATTCTCCCAGATCATACTGAACAGGAATCCTCCCACCACTGCGATCAAAGGAATCCACATCGTTCCATTCTCTGTTCTTCGATCTCTTTTCACCAGACTTCCCGCTACAAAGGCGAACGCCGCAAGATAGATCATGCTCTGATAATAATTGGCAGCCTTCCACACTGTGTCATGGAGTTTTCCGTAATACAAGCTTCCGGCCCACCAGGGAACGTAAGCCTCATCATCAAAGGTTCCTGTGGCATACAGGCTTTCAAACAAAGGCTCCAGCCACTGCATCTTGACCTTTTTCACAAAAAAGTCTTTTGTATATCCGGGATAATTCAGCATTTCCCGCAGCCGGTCCTTTATGTACTCTTTCCCGATTTCCTTTGCAGGCCCCTGCTCAAAACCGCACTCTTCAAATACACTCTGTTGATATCGATTGTAAACACCGGGATTGCCTTCTGTCTCCTGAAGCCCCATGGCCACCCAGAGAATGCTGGGGATCCCCACCCCGCTCTCATAGCCGGAACGCCATTCATACATGGCATCCACTGCCCTGACGCTTCCCCAAGCCGCCAGGATCACACACAGACCTGCCAGTATGGGCCTTAAGCTTCCCTTTTCCACCGCCAGAAGGATCATGCCGATCGCCACAGCGATCAATACGATCAAAATGTTCATCCTTACCAGAAGCGCAAGCGCTGCCGAGACGGCCCCGATGGCAATATAGCGCTTCTTCGCTCTCTTTCCGTAAGCAGCCAAAGCCCAGAACAGCACCGAACTGAAGGCAATGGACGGCAGGTCCCCGTAAGCATAGGGCAGATACAGAAAATATGGCATACATAACATCATCATTCCACAATACAAAATGCGGTAAAAAGGCTTTTTACTGGCAATCTTCAAAAATCCGTACCCCGACACCAACGTCACCACGCTAAGACATACATGGATCCCTGAAACTGCTCTGTAGCTAAAGTCCCCAAACAAAGTAAACAGGATCTCATACAGGAACACCAGACCTTTCTGCTGTTCATAAAGGCCGATGTACCCGCCTCTGTCAAACATCAGGAAATTTTCCTGTCTGGCATAAGCCGCTCCCGCCGTGGCATTCAACTGATCCCCCACCGGATAATAAGGATGCTCCCTGACATAAAGAAATCCCAGCGTCAAAAGCCAGACTGCCGCAAAAATGAGTACTCCGGTACATATCTTTTCCTGATATGGTTTCAGCCTTTCCAGAATTTTGTAAAAAAGTGCCGCTCCAAGACATACTGCCCCCAAAAACAAAAGGTGGGCAAAGGTAGAATCGCGCAACTCATAAATGGGCTGTTCATAGACTGTTGAAGAATAAAAAGAAAATCTGACCCCCTGGTATGCCAAAAAAGCGGTCACCAACAACAGGCACACCTGCAGGATGTATATTGCGATCCTGCCAAGCGTGCGTATTCTGCCGTTTTCTCCTACCGGGGTATCAGATTGTAAGATCATCTTTCGTACTGCTCCTGCTTTTGTATCATTCTCTTTTGTATGGTCATCTCATGGAAACATAGTTCGTATCGCTGAGATATACTGCAAACATTTCATTTTCAAAAGCCAGCTCTACCGCACCGGGATCTTCGAATTGTGCCACAAACGCTTCCTTTTTGGGCACCTTGACCACATAAGCTGTCCGCATCTGCCTTGGCAGATTGGGAGGATACCACTTGGTGGAGGTCAGCCACCAATACATCCCCAGATCCTCCATCACATAGGAATGTCCCATAGTGACGGCACCGTCCCTTACGAGGCAGATCCTCTCCGCATCCCAGAATTCCGCATATCCGTATGAGATGCCTTCCTCGATCATAAAGTCGGCCACCTCTTCATATTCTCTTAGATTATCTGTGGTGGTAACAGCATCCACATAAGTATATTTCATGTTCAGGACCGCGAATACGCAGACTGCCAAAAGGATCACGTCCGCAAAGCAAGACCTTTTCTCCCGGAGGCTGTCTATCAGCACTCCCAAAGTCACAATGGCAACAAACCAGGAAAACAAAAAATAATTGTGCGCCGGCTCTGCTGTGGTAAAAGCAATGATGAACGCCGTGATCCCTACCGACACCGCCAGAATGCCAATGGCACTCTTCTGTTCCTTGGGTACTTTGCTGCCTTTTCCAAAAACCATGACCAGTCCATAGCCTATAAGGATCAGGAACGCCCAGACAAGCATCTGCATCAGAGAGGCAAAGCTGCCCACTCTCGCCTCCCCTGCAATGCCAAAGCCCTCCAATATAGCCGCAGGGACCGTAATGCAGATCCGTTCCATAACCTCTGACGGTTTCAACAAAAACATGGCATAATCAGCCTGTCCTTTGTGCAGGCCTGCAATGAAAAACGCCAGGATCATGGTGCCCACATAACCCGTAGCCAAAAACCTTTCTCCGGAAAGCCTCTTGGAAAAATGCTCTGATTCTATGAACAGGGAAATCAATTCCACTACCACCATGGGCAGGATCACCATCTGCAGGCACCGCTGTCCGCCCAGGGTCAGCAGAGTGGTAAAACCAAACATAAAAAGCCATGCCGCCAGTTCCTTCCGTCCTGCCTTCCCTTTCTTTAAGTGCAAGTAGAACAGGATGGTCAAAAACATCAGGATACTGTGCAGGGCATAATAATCCGCAAAGGTAAACAGCAAAAGCATCACAAAGGGCACCATCTGCCCCTCGTTCCGGATTCCGTTGACGGGGACCGCACAGAGCGCCAGAACCGACGTCAGGCTGGCTATCTTAGACAATCCCAGTTTCCGTAGGAACCAATATAATGCTGCGGTAAACGCCGCACCGATGATCACGCAGGCAATGCCTGTCCCAAGACTCATACTTCCGGTCATGCCATAGAACAGCGCCGCTATCATGGGCATGCCGAAAATATATCGCTCCGTGCTGGCAATCCAGTCATCCGGCGTCAGATTCTTCTGCTCCCAGATCTCCCTGGCAAGAAGCGCCTCCGCCGCAATATCAGAATCCACATGCTGGGTCCATTTTGCCAGGTTCAGATATGCAAAGGTTCCAAGATATGTCACAAGCAGCAATAATACCGCCACTTTCCAAAACAGTTCCCGCTTTGTGCTCATTTCCATAATTCTCCACAATCGTTTGTAATTAGTTTACCATATTGTGCACGGCTTAGCAAACAAATTCTGCCCCTCCTTCCCGGCAGTTGTATTTGTCACGGACTACCGACAGATATTTGGCCATCAGAGGTATGTAAGTTGCCACAAATACAACAAGTGTGCCTGCCCGTGCGACCTTCTTGCTTTGATTCGCGATCTGCATACCTGCCGGCATTCCCATGGCAAACAGGAAGAGCAGGACCATCTTCGAACACGAATAGCACGAACATGCCATCTGCCAAAAATAGAGGCTTACAAGCAAGCTTGCAGCCTCTATTTTTATCATCTGTCGCATTTGTGCTATTCGTTCATCTTTGCCAGTTTCTTTGCCTGATCGGCTGCAATACATGCATCTATAATTTCCTCAATGTCGCCGTTCATGACCTTATCCAGCTTGTAGATGGTCAGGCCGATGCGGTGGTCAGTGACACGTCCCTGGGGGAAATTGTAGGTCCTGATCTTCTCGGAGCGGTCCCCCGTACCGATCTGGCTCCTTCTCATCTCAGCCTCTGCGTCATGTCTCTGCTGCTGCTCCATATCGTACAGTTTTGCCTTCAGCAGCGCAAATGCCTTTGCCTTATTCTGCAACTGGGATTTCTCCGTCTGGCTGTACACCACGATACCTGTGGGATAGTGAGTCAGACGCACCGCAGAGTCCGTGGTATTGACGCACTGACCGCCGTTACCGGACGCACGCATGACGTCGATACGGATATCCTTTTCGTCGATGACAATGTCGATGTCCTCGTCCACCTCCGGCATCACTGCCACACTGATGGTGGAGGTGTGGATACGCCCGCCGCTCTCAGTTTCCGGTACACGCTGCACACGATGCACACCGCTCTCGTATTTCATCTTGGAGTAAGCGCCCTGACCATTGATCATGAACTGCACTTCTTTCATACCGCCAATGCCGATCTCGTCCACGTTCATGGTCTCCACCTTCCAGCGCTGGCTCTCCGCATAATGCACATACATACGGTATATTTCAGCGGCAAAGAGCGCTGCCTCATCACCGCCGGCACCAGCACGGATCTCCACGATAACATTCTTGTCATCGTTGGGGTCCTTGGGCAGAAGAAGGATCTTCAACTCCTGTTCCAGCTCTTCCATGCGCTTCTTGCTGTCACTTAAGGTCTCCTTGATCATGTCACGCATCTCTTCATCGTTTTCCTCATCCAGCATTGCCAGGGAGTCCTCGATATCCTGCTTGCACTTCTTGTACTCTGTGTAAGCCTCCACGATAGGTGTCAGATCACTCTGTTCCTTCATGAGCTTGCGGAAACGTTCCGGATTGTTGGTCACGGTTGGCTCATGGAGTTCACCCATGATCTCCTCAAAACGAATCAGTAAATCCTCTAACTTATCAAACATATCAGTCTCTCACTCTCTCACATAAAATCATGCTATATAAGTACCATACACGACCCTGTCAAGTCCTGCATAGTCTTTTACCACATTTATTTCCCGAAATCCTGCTTCCGCCAGAATAGCACTCACCGCTTCTGCCTGGTCAGATCCGATTTCAAAATAGAGCATACCGCCGCTTACCAGATATTCCCTGCAGTCCGTTGCAATCCTTCGGTAAAAATGCAGACCATCCTCATAACCGCAAAGTGCCAGGATGGGCTCATGGTCCTTTACCTCCGGCATCAGCGTTGGGATCACATCACTTTTTATATAGGGCGGATTGGATACAATAAACTCATATTTGCCGCTGACATTCTCAAACAAGTCGCTCTGTATCCATGTTGCAGAATCGGAAGCCTTTAACAAGACTTCCCCATTCCTTCGGGCTGTCTCCAGTGCTTTTGGGGAAATGTCCACCCCTGTTCCCCTGCAGTCATTGCTGTAGTGCAGCAGACTGATCAGGATGCACCCGGAACCGGTACACATATCCAGGATGCGCATACCGTCATGAAGCTCCCGGAGCACCTCTTCCACCAGGATCTCCGTATCCTGCCTGGGGATCAGCACATTTTCATTGACCGAAAACGCCAGTCCCATAAATTCCTGTACTCCGGTGAGATACTGTAGCGGGATATGGCTTCTGCGCCTGCGTATCAGATCCAAGTAACTTTCCCGGTCTGTTTCTTCCACCGTTCTGTCCCCATGCACCAGCAGGTCATTGCGGTCCGTATGGCAAACGGATTCCAGCAAAAGCCTGGCATCCAGATCTGCCTCCTCCACTCCTGCGGTTTTCAGGGCTGCCCGCCCCTGTTCAAACAATTCCCGGTAGGTCATTCGTCCAAGTCCTCTTCCTTCTTGTCACCGTCATCCATCCAGGAGTCATCCACTTCGTAGCCAAAGGTATCGTACAGATATTTCTTCCAGTCAAAAACAGCTTCCACGGAAGCGATGGCCACCTCCACCATGCTCTCATCCGGCTCCTTGGTAGTAAGCCGCTGTATCAGCATTCCCGGTGCTGAGATGATCTTTACCAGTATATTGTCACTGCGACCCGCAAGTCTGATGATCTCATAAGAAATGCCTGCCACTACCGGCATCAGTGCCAGTCTCAAAAGCACTTTCTCCACCACATTATCCACTCTGATAAAGAAGAACAGCACAATGCTTAAGAACAGCACCAGAAAGATAAAGCTGGTGCCACACCGTCTGTGGAGCCTGGAGCTTCGCATGACATTGTGTACCGTCAAAGGTCTGCCCTTCTCGATACAGTTGATGCACTTATGCTCTGCCCCGTGATACCGGTACAGTCTCTTGATATCATTCATCGTACCGATGCCCACCACATAAAGCAAAAAGATCAGGATGCGCAGTACGCCCTCCAGGATGGTAAGAAGAGACCTGTTCCTGATATATCCCTCAAACAAAGAGGAAATGAAGTAGGGCAACACCACAAAAATACCTACCGCCAACACAATGGAAAAGACCGTCACCAGCGTGGTCATGACCTTTTCCGATTTGCCCCCGGTCAGCTTATCCACGGTCTTGTCAAAATTGCTCTCTTCCTCTTCTTCCTCAAAAAAAGCAGCGGAATAGTTTAATGCTCTGGTCCCCAGTATCATAGAGTCCACAAAATTAAAGATACCGCGGATAAAAGGCAGGTTCTTTATCTTGTTGCCGTTTACGACTCCCTGGAAATTCTCCAGTTCCACGGAGATCTCGCCGTCCGGTTTTCTGACGGCCACCGCATACTTTTCACCATTTTTCATCATAACGCCTTCCAGCACAGCCTGTCCGCCGATGCCGGAATAACGGGTCTTCTTTTTCCTTGCCATATTTTTCCCTCAGATATTAGGAAAGGTTGAGATAGCATTACCTCAACCTTTTGTCCGAACTCTTATTTCATGCCGTATTTCTTGTTGAACTTATCAACACGACCATCGGCTCTAGCAGACTTCTGCTGGCCTGTGTAGAATGAATGGCACTTGGAGCAAACTTCTACGTGGATCTCAGGCTTGGTAGAACCGGTTACGAATGTGTTGCCACAGTTGCAGGTTACAGTTGCCTGATAGTACTGGGGATGGATTCCTTCTTTCATTACTTTCACCTCTCTATATTTTGTTCCTGTATTAGTTCTATGTTCTCATCCGCACTGCTTATGGAACCACAAACAGCGGTATTATTGTAACATAAGCAGACAAGGCTTGCAAGCATTAAATGAAATTATTTTAAATAAATTTGTTCTTTTTCACCATATTGACGAATTCCGCATTATTCCTGGTCCGTGCGAACATGTCCAGAATGCGGTCTGTTGCCTCATCAGGCTTTAAGCCGTTTAATGCCTTGCGCATGATATTGATGGCCTCCAGCTCCTCCGGGGATAAGAGCAGATCCTCTCTTCTGGTGCCGGATTTGGCCAGGTCGATTGCCGGGAAGATACGCTTTTCGGAAAGTCTTCTGTCCAGCACCATTTCCATATTGCCGGTGCCCTTAAATTCCTCATATACCACATCATCCATCTTACTTCCGGTATCTACCAGCGCCGTCGCCAGGATCGTCAGGCTTCCGCCCTCACGCATATTGCGGGCTGCACCGAAAAATCTCTTGGGCATGTGAAGTGCGGAAGGGTCCAGACCGCCGGACAGGGTACGTCCGCTGGGGGGCACTATCTGGTTGTAAGCCCTGGTCAGACGGGTAATGCTGTCCAACAGGATCACCACATCTTTGCCGTGCTCTACCAGACGCTTCGCACGCTCGATCACCATCTCCGAAACCCGCTTGTGATGTTCCGGGAGTTCATCAAAGGTGGAATAGATCACCTCCACATGCTCTCCCTGAATGGCTTCATTGATATCGGTAACCTCCTCGGGGCGCTCATCGATGAGCAGGATCAAAAGATGCATTTTGGGGTCATTTCTCAGAACGGACTTGGCCACCTCTTTCAACAGAGTGGTCTTACCTGCCTTGGGCGGAGATACGATCATACCACGCTGTCCCTTGCCCACAGGGCTCACCAGGTCCATGACACGCATAGCCACGCTGCAGCCGGGGGTCTCCAGGCTGATACGTTCATCCGGGAAGATGGGCGTCATGTCCTCAAATGCGGTACGCTTGGCGGACTCCTCCGTAGTGTACCCGTTGATGGTACGGATGAACAGCAGGGCACTGAACTTTTCCTGCTGGGTCTTGACACGTTTATTACCCTTAAGGATATCGCCGGTCTTCAGGCCAAAACGACGGATCTGGCTGGGTGCCACATATACGTCGTTCTCCCCGGGCAGATAATTCTCACAGCGGATGAAACCATATCCGTCAGGCATGACTTCCAGGATGCCGCTCGCTTCCTCTCCGCTGTCCAGCTCCTTAGGATACTGATTCTCATCATAGACTTCATTGGGGCGATAGGTGCGTTGCTCTCTGTTCTCCTGTTTCACATAGTTGCCGTCACCTGTCATACCACTCTCCACACGGGAAGGAGATGGGCTGTATTCCGGCCTTGGGGGACGTTCGTTGCGGTAGCTTACACGGGGTCTTGCCTCCGTCCTGGATTCTTCCTTTCGCTCTGCCCCGGCTTCCGCCCTGGGCTCCGCCTTCGGTTCCGGCCTGCTTTCACGACCGGCCTCTTCCTTTTTCAGGCGCTCGTCCTCAGCCAGCATGGCCTCTACCAGCTCTGCCTTCTTCATGGTGGAAGTGCCTTTCAGCCCCCGTACCTTTGCCAGCTCTTTCAGTTGCAATAAAGCCAGTGATTCATACTTTTCTCTCATAAATACCTCCTGCGTCGGCAAAATCATTTTCTCGGTGTTCTACTATGCTAAATTATTCGTCTGTTCCTCTGGGATTTATATAAAGACATGTCAACGGACGTGATTCCCTGACTCTTGTGACGGAACCTACTGTTTTTGTTCCTAAATGCATTATAATACACTTTTTCGAAAATAGGAAGTCCCAAAATCTTATTTTCTTATCTTAATATTCTGGGGGCTTCTTGACAAGTCCATTTCCTACATATATGATGATAATGATTTGTTCTTTTAACCGAATTCAGAAAGAGGTGTCATCATGACAACAAGTGAAAAAGCACTGAAGATGCATGAGGAGTGGAACGGAAAGATCGAAACCGTATCCAAGACTCCCGTAAAATCCCGTGAAGATCTGGCCATCGCTTATACCCCAGGCGTAGCAGAACCCTGCAAGGTCATCGCCCAGGATAAGGAGGCCGCTTACAAATATACCATGAAGGCCAATACCGTCGCTGTGGTATCCGACGGAAGCGCGGTCCTGGGGCTGGGCAATATCGGGCCCCATGCCGCCATGCCCGTTATGGAAGGAAAGGCCGTCCTGTTCAAAGAGTTTGGCGGTGTGAACGCAGTTCCCATCTGTCTGGACACCCAGGACACCGAGGAGATCATCAAGGCTGTGACCTGGCTGGCTCCCGGATTTGGCGGCATCAACCTGGAGGATATCAGTGCCCCCCGCTGTTTTGAGATCGAAGAGCGTTTAAAAGCCACCCTGGACATTCCTGTCTTCCATGATGACCAGCACGGCACTGCCATCGTGGTGCTTGCAGGCATCATCAATGCCCTGAAGGTGGTCGGCAAGAAAAAAGAAGACTGCCGGGTGGTAGTAAACGGTGCCGGAAGTGCCGGCGTAGCCATCACCAAGCTGCTCCTTACCTACGGTTTTCCCAATATCATCTTATGTGATAAGGTCGGCATCGTATCAAAGGATACCCCGGGTCTGAACTGGATGCAACAGAAAATGACAGAAGTCACCAATCTAAATAACGAGACCGGAACTCTGGCAGACGCTCTGAAGGGCGCCGATATCTTTGTGGGCGTATCCGCCCCCAATATCGTGACCCCCGAGATGGTAGCTTCCATGAACCACGACTCCATCCTGTTCGCCATGGCCAATCCTGTGCCTGAGATCATGCCTGACGTGGCAAAAGCTGCCGGTGCAAAAGTCGTCGGCACCGGGCGCAGCGATTTTCCCAACCAGGTGAACAACGTGGTCGCTTTCCCCGGCATCTTCAAAGGCGCTTTAGAAGGCCGGGCCACCCAGATCACAGAGGAAATGAAACTGGCTGCCGCTGAGGCCATTGCCGGTCTGGTGCCCGCCGAAGAATTGAACGAGGATAATATCATGCCTGAGGCATTCAATCCCAAAGTTGCCGAACTGGTGGCAGAAGCAGTCAAATCCCATATCCGCAGATAATCGCAGGCAGGATTCCACCATGAAGTACAAACCGGCATCCAAGATACAAACAAATGCATCCTTACCGTCCAATTGGCACGGAAAACCTTACTACTCCCTGGATGCATACTGTAAAAATACCTTCCGGCATAAGTGTTATAAAATAGCCCTGAATGCCCATATGACCTGTCCCAACAGAGACGGGTCTTTGGGCACTCGGGGCTGTATCTTCTGCAGCTGCGGCGGAAGCGGGGACTTTGCCGTTTCCACCGAGGGAAAAAGCATGGAGGAACAGATCAGGACCGGGCTTACCCTTTTTGGCAGCAAAGAGACCGGCAGACATTTCATTGCTTATTTCCAGGCCTACACCAACACTTATGCCCCGGTTGCTTACCTGGAAACAGTGTATCGGCAGGCCCTTGATCACCCTCAGATATGCGGCATTTCCATCGCCACCAGACCGGACTGTATCCCCGATGAGGTACTTGACCTTTTGTGTCGGCTGCGCACGGATTACCCCGACAAATTTATCTGGATAGAGTTGGGACTGCAGACCATTCACGAACGTACTGCAGCCTTTCTCCGCAGAGGCTATCCCCTCTCCTGCTTTGATGACTGTTTTCAGCGGCTGAAATCCTGCAATATCCCGGTGATCGTACATGTGATACTGGGGCTGCCGGGGGAGGACCGGGAAAAGCTTTTGGAAACCATCCAGTACCTGAACCGCTTAATCCCCTTCGGCATCAAGCTCCAGCTCCTCCATATCCTGAAGGATACGGATCTGGCATGGTACTATCAGTGCGAAGCATTGCAAACACTGTCCAAAGAAGAATACCTGGAGCTTTTGACCGACTGCCTGGTCCACCTTTCCCCGGATATCGTGGTGCACAGGGTCACGGGAGACGGTCCGAAAGAACTGTTGATCGCTCCGCTGTGGAGTTGCAATAAGCGGGATGTGTTAAATTCCCTGCACAAAAAGATGCGGGACGAAGACCTGTTTCAGGGGAAATGTTTCTCCCCATCATAGCGACCGCAAAATCTATCAGATCAGAAAGGAAGAATTATGCTGCAGGACCCTCTGACATTATACAAACTGATCGTACTCTATATGCTGAACCGGGTGACCTTCCCACTGACCACTGCCCAGGTCAGCGATTTTATCCTGGAAAAGGAATATACCAGCTTCTTAACTCTGCAACAGGTCATCAGCGAGCTTACGGACGCAGATATGATTTCCTGCCAGACCATCAGAAACCGCACCCACCTGACCATCACAGAGGAAGGCCGGGAAACCCTGCACTTCTTTGAAAACAGGATCAGCGATGCCATCAAGGATGATATCAACACCTATTTCAGGGAAAATGAATTTTCCCTGCGAAATGAAACCTCCGTGCTGGGCGACTATTACAAGTCCACCTCCGGGGAATACGAGGCCCATCTTGTGGCAAAGGAACGGGGGATCAATCTGATCGACCTGACGCTGTCGGTTCCCAGCGAGGAGATGGCGGCTGCTATCTGTGACAACTGGCAGAAGAAAAATCAGGAAATTTACGGATATCTCACAAAAGAGCTGTTCTAGACCAGAACAGCTCTTTTTCAATGATTGCTATTTTGAAATTGTCCCTGCACTACTCCTTGTTCCGAAGCAGCACCATTCCGATACATGCCATACCGGTTCCCAGCATGATCAGGGCAGAATAGAGATCTATTTCCTTCAGGATGGACAGCACCGCCACGGACACGCCCATGGCCAAAGGGATTGCCTTGCAGACCAGGGTAATCATGTCTACCACTCCCTGACTGCCTATATTCTCCCGGGCTTCCCGCTTTACCTGCATCAGTTCATCCACCGTTACGCCAAATATCTCTGCCAGTTTCGGCAGAGAATTGACATCCGGGCAGGAAAGATCCCTCTCCCATTTTGACACTGCCTTATCTGTCACGCCCATTTTTTCTGCCAGCTCCAGCTGTGTCATGCCCTGTTCTTTCCTTAGGGTCGCAATCATCGTTCCAAGCGTTATTTTTTTCATATCTTCTTTCCTCTCCTTGTTTGATGACTGCATGATATCACTCCTACCGTAATTTACTCAACCGACCGTTAGTTTAGAAGGGTAGACAGACGGTTTACTCTTTGTTTACCGCATTTCCACTCCTCGCTTCCTCCCTGAGGCGCTTCATATGCTCCTTTATCTTGACCTCATACCCGTTTCCACTGGGGCGGTAAAACTCCCTGCCGGAAAGCTCATAAGGCAGATACTGCTGTTCCACATAATTGTTGGGGTAATCATGTGCATATTTATAACCTGTTCCGTGTCCCAATTTTGCCGCTCCTTTATAATGTGCATCCTGCAAGTGTGGAGGAATGGGGAGGTTTCCTGTCCTCTCCACCTCCTGCATGGCCTCAAATACCGCATTGTAGCTGGCGTTGCTCTTGGGAGCGCTCGCCACATAAGCTGCCGCCTGGGACAGAATGATCTGTGCCTCAGGCATGCCGATGCGCTCCACTGCCTGGGAAGCGCTGACTGCCACCAAAAGCGCCTGGGGATCTGCATTCCCCACATCCTCGGAAGCACAGATCATGATGCGCCTTGCAATAAAAGTCACACTCTCCCCGGCATAGAGCATCCTTGCAAGGTAATACACCGCCGCATCCGGGTCCGATCCCCGCATGCTCTTGATAAAGGCGGAAACCGTGTCGTAATGACTGTCACCATTCTTGTCATATCGCACCGCACGCTTCTGGATACACTCCTGAGCCACATCCAGGGTAATGTGTATCCTGCCATCCTCTGACCGCTCCGTAGTCATCACACCCAGCTCAATGGCATTTAAGGCATGTCTGGCATCTCCTCCTGAGATATCCGCCAAAAAATCCAAGGCTTCCTCATCAATTTCCGCATTGTAAGAGCCCATGCCTCTCTCTGTATCATACACTGCCTTTTTTAAAAGTTCTTTGATGGCTTCCTTAGGAATCGGTTTCAGTTCAAAGATCACAGACCGGGAGATCAGCGCCCCGTTCACCTCAAAATAAGGATTCTCCGTGGTTGCCCCGATCAGAATGATGGTGCCGTCCTCCACGAACGGAAGCAGATAGTCCTGCTGTCCTTTGTTAAAACGGTGGATCTCATCGATGAAAAGGATGGTGCGTTTACCGTACATCCCCTGAAGTTCCTTGGCCTTTGCCACTACCTCCTCCATGTCCTTCTTGCCGGACACCGTGGCATTGATCTGGGTAAACTCCGCACTGGTAGTATTGGCAATGACTTTCGCAAGGGTGGTCTTGCCGGTCCCCGGCGGCCCGTAAAAGATGATGGAACTGATCTTGTCCGCCTTGATGGCACGGTAAAGCAGCTTATCCTTTCCGATGATATGCTCCTGACCTACCACCTCATCCAGGGTGCGGGGGCGCATCCTGGCCGCCAGTGGCGATTCCTTCTCCATATTTGTACTTCTCATATATTCAAACAGATCCATAAGACTCCTCTTTTCGTCAAACCGGATTCACACTCACCAGTTCCAATTTTTGATTCACCAACAAAACATCCGCATCCTTCCCCGGTGCCAGGGAACCGACTCTGTCCGCAAGGCCGATGGCCCTTGCGGGATGGATGGTGGCTGCTGCCACAGCTTCCTCCAAAGGGATGCCAAAGGAGACAGCCTTCTTCATACAGTCAAACAGGTTGGTCACGGAGCCTGCAATGGTGCCGTCCTGCAGAGCGGCACGGCTTCCCTGCACCTGTACCTGTCTGCCGCCCAGGTCATACATGCCGTCTTTCAGTCCCGTGCCGCGCATGGAATCACTCACAAGCACCACCCTGTCCGGAAACAGTCTGAAAGCTGCCCGTACCGCACTTTCGTGTACATGAATGCCGTCTGCGATCAGCTCCACCATGCAGTCTGCCTCTGCCGCTGCTCCGATCAGCCCCGGTTCTCTGTGATGGAACGGATTCATGGCATTGAACAGGTGGGTCACATGATCTGCCCCGGCTTCAAAGGCGCGTCTGCAGGTTTCATAATCTGCTGCGGTATGCCCCAGGGAGATATGCAGCCTCTCACAGATATCTTTCCGATCTGTGCCTGTCCTGGCCGCCCCCTTTAAGGCACGGATCAATTCCGGGGCGCCTTCCAGATTGGGGGACAGGGTCAAGAGCCTTATCCTGCCTCCGCAGGCCCTGTCACAGGCTTTCAGAAAATCAACATCGGGAGGACACAGCGCCTCCTCCCTGTGGGCGCCTCTTTTGGACGGGTCCAGAAAGGGGCCTTCCAGATGGATGCCCAGAAGCCTGGCAAGTCCGGGACGCCTCCCTGCCAGTTCAAACCATTCTCTCTCTTTTGACTTCTCCACGCTTCCTAAGACCTCCAACAGCTTTTCTTGGGGGAGGGACATGGTAGTGGGCACATAACCGGTGATCCCATGGGCATACTGGTAGGCAAGGATGGCCTCCAGCCCTTTGGGATCACCGTCCGAAAAGTCATGTCCTGCGGCCCCGTGGCTGTGAATGTCGATGAGTCCCGGAAGCACATACAGATTTTGCGCATCCACTTCCCCAAGATCCGTGAGGCAGTCTACGCTTTCCACGATCTTTCCCTTTTCTATATACAGATCTCTTCTGGTAAAAGTCTGATCTTCGCCGAAGACCATGCCGTTTTTTATGATCATAACAGCTCCTAGGTTGCCTGACCCGCAAACTGGGTCATATATAACTCGTAATATTTTCCCTTCTTCTTGATCAGTTCCCGATGATTGCCTGTATCAATGATACGTCCCTGTTCCATGACGACGATGCAGTCCGCATCACGGATGGTGGAGAGCCTGTGGGCAATAATCAGACTGGTCCTGTTCTCCATCAGCTTCATCATGGCATCCTGAATCCTCTTTTCGGTGCGGGTATCCACACTGGAAGTAGCTTCATCCAGGATCAGGATCTTTGGCTGTGCCAGGAAGGCCCTGGCAATAGCAAGAAGCTGTCTCTTTCTGACATCATTTCCAAACTGTTGGCTGCACAGATTGGCAAATACTCCCGACATCACTCCACAGAATCCGCCTATTGCCACCAGACCGATCATCTGAAGCCCGGTGCATATAACAAGTTCCAGATCTCCCACACCGCCGTTATGCAAACCCAAAACACCGTCATCTACAATGGTGCTCATCATCCTCGGCTGCACCAGATCCATGGACACCTCGCCCAGCATGAACAAAGGTGCCAGGATCGCAAACAGCCAGTACTTCTTTAAATACTTTAACATGAACCCTCCATAACAAGCCTGCGAAAGGCATCCCCACGCTCTTCAAAATTCTTGAAGTAGCCATAAGAAGCAGCCGCCGGCGAAAGTACACACGCCCTGCCATTTTGGGTGATCTGTTTTGCAAGCTCTACAGCCTGCTTCAGGTCTTCTCTGTAAAAACAATTGTCACAATCGCCCACAGCATCATAAATCCGCTTTCCCGATGCATAAGCACAGATAAACCGGATATCCCTGCGCTCCCTGATAAACGCAATCAGGATATCATAATTGATCTTGCGGTCCATGCCTCCGATAAGGATGGTCTGCACCTTTGGAATACTGTTCACTGCACTGATGGCCGCCTCCGGAATGGTGGAAATGGAATCATCATAATAGCGGACGCCGCCCTTTTCCCCTATATACTGAAGTCTGTGGGGAAGTCCCTCAAATCCTTTCAGGCTTTCCATGACCGCCGCCTCATCACAGCCAAAGAGCTTTACTGCGATCTCATGCACGAACTCCGCATTGTACTGGTTATGTTCACCCATGATATGTATTTGATACCTGCAATGCTTCTCCCGGTCTAAAACGATACGTTCTGCTTTCGTTTCAATATAGGGCACATTATCCCCCAGGAACACATAGTCCCCCTCTTTCTGATAGCGGGTGATATTGCTCTTTGCCGCAAAATACGCTTCTACCGTACCGTAATAGTCCAGGTGTTCCTCATACAGATTTAAAAACACCGCTATGTGCGGGGAAACCCTGGTATGTGCCAACTGATGGCAGGACATTTCATATACCACGACAGTATCCCGGGTTATCTGTTCAAAATAATCCAGGCAGGGAAGCCCGATATTGCCAAGCAGGATCACATTTCTTCCGCTGCAGGCGCTTAGGACCACTTGCAGCATGGCCGATGTGGTGCTCTTTCCCTTAGTGCCCGTGACACCGATCACCCGGTCTCTGAATTCCTCTAAAAACAACTCCGTCTGGGAGGTATACTTGGGATGATCCTCTTTCATGATGATGCCGGGACTCTTGATGATAAGGTCATAATCCTCTTCCCGGATCTCTTCCCTTTTTCCTTCAAATATGCCGACTGAGGCAGGCTTACAGCACCTTTCAAGAAAGCGCTCCGTGGATTTTCCTTCCCGACCGTAGCCCCAGATCAGTATTCTCTTGCCGTTCATCTTCTCTACTATGCTCACTGTTTCATGTACCCCTTAAGAATTTCCTGAAAGGCTTTGGGAACATGATTCTCCTCCACCCATTCATTCAGCATATCATCCACTCTGGAAGGCTCAGCCAGGATCTCCTTACGATATCTGTCCGTAAGCAGGCTCCTCCCTCCCTTTTCCACAAAACATTTTAAGGACGCCAATACTTCCTTTCTGGTGCCCACACACTCAAAGGGCTTGTTCTCCTCGATCCCTGTAAGTTCCCGGAAATCCTTATCCAGGGACTCCTTGTCAAGCAGCTTTTCCCCGAAAATATCTGTCAGGGCGCCCTCCTCCAAAAAAGGCGTCAGAATAATGTACACAAACAGGCATTTCGGGCAGTTACAGCACCAAATCCCCTGCTTGCTTCCTGCATTGCAACTGCGGAATACCTTGTGGTAAGCGGTGCATCTTGAAAAGAGCCAGGCGATCTGCAGTTCCGTCAAGGGCCGCAAAAAGCTGAAATAATGGATATCAGAATCCGTCAGAGTCTCAAAATACCGGGTGAAATCCTGCTCAAACTCAAAACTCTTGGAATACTGGTGATTTACAAAGGAATCCTTTACCGTGGTCTCATTGGCACTGGTCTCATTGGAGAGCACGATATATTGATTCCCGCTCAAATAAGCAGAGATCACGGAAGAGAAAGCCACCACCGCCGAGAAGGGGATATGTCCGTTCAAATACCCCCGGGCGTTCAGCTCCAGAAGCCTTTTGTCCAAAATACGCTTAGCCACATAATCCCCGGCTTTGTAATCACAGACATCTATGACGTTCCGGGTGGTCTCATTGCCGTTTACGCTGTAGGTGGTGATCCTCTGTCCCTTCAACAGCTCTAAGGACACCACGGAATCCTTGCCTCCGCCCACAGAGACCAGGCATCCGCTGTAGCTATGGCTGTCATGGGAAGGTGCCGTATCCCTGCGGTCACACCTAATCTCCATAAGCTCTGGCAGACTCACCTCAATCCCGTTCCGGTACATAAATTCGCCCAGTCCGTTATAATACAGTTTCTGCCACCAGAGACATTGTTCCTCCGATAAAGAACCGCACTGCACCTCCACGATCTTAGGGCAGGCACACTTGTAGTAGCTGATGGTTTCCACCATGCCAAGATGGAAGCATAATCTGCGAAGCAGCTCCTCATCCACCTGTGGGATCCTGACCGGAAATTCCCACTTTGACTCAAAATCACTCAATCCCGGAATACTGAACCGAAAAACCACGCGATAAGAGTCATCCTGACGCTCCACCACATACTCTTTATACTGAAATGTTCCAAATTGTTCTCTGAGTTCGTCGAACCTTGACAAAATGTGATTCCTCCTGCCGATATTCTTGTTCCGATGAATTTCGTATTTTTTATCATAGCACATTCTGCAGGAAAAGTCGAGACAGCATCATCGCAAAATATACACAGCTAAGGGGGCATGACTAAAGCATGCCCCCTTTTTTCCGACTCTCTTCTATCTTCCCACGCAGTGCATGATCTTCCTGCAGGCATTCCTGCATTTACATCCGATCCCCTGCTTCATTATGCGAAGGATCCCCCACATACCTGATTCCACATCCCATCTCAAGCTTCCCGAACGATACAGGTAATCGCCGGGACAGCAGGCGCCATCCTTCAGTTCCATATTGAAGGTATTTCCCACACTGACGGCCCCCTGCATGGGGATCCTTTCCGAGTAAGGGTCCTGCGGCTGTCTCTTCCAGCTGTTTCCATGGATCACCAGACCGGTATTGCGGGGTTTATCCCCGGGCATCATGGTACGAAAGATCACTCTTTCCCCTGTATATGCCTTAAAAACAGGGGTCGCGGGATCACCATGTATCCTGCTGTTAAAGATCTTGGAGATCCTGCCATCTTTTTTCAACCGGTTGGCAAACCGCTCGGAACGGTAGTTATACCCCTTCTCTCCCGTATCTTCGGCATCCGGCGCTTCTGCCTCCTCAGACGCCGTGGTCTGAACCAGACGGCCATCCTTATCCAACATCCGGATACCGTTCTGGATCATCAGGACACATTCCCGGAAGTGCTCTGTTCCGGGAGCTGTAATGACCACTTCCTCCTCATGGGCTGCCATTGCCAGGGAAAAATTCCGATACCATTTCGCCCCCGGAGGCTCGATGATCACCGCGCCAAACAGTCCGTGATATCTGTGGTTGCGCATATCCCCAAAGGACTGTATGATGCAGGGACCGTATTCCTTATCTGCGTACCACAGATACTTTTTGCTCTCACCCGGTCCCACCGTCTGCTCCCTGTTGTTGTAACCCACATTGATGCCGGAATCGCAGACAGGATCATAGTACAAAAACTGCGGATTTAAAGACACCCGCATGGAGGGTTTGTGGGGCAGATCCAGCGGTACTTTCGGATAATCAAAATAGGGAACCGGGTGGTTTTCATCAAAGAGATTGTGGAGGGTAACCTCTATCCAGTCACCTGCATTTGCCCGCAGGATCAGCGGTTTGGGCTGATAATCCCCGCACAGGGCCCGATCTGCTTCCGCAAGAGGCACAAAGATCAGCCCGTCGGGATCATGGTCCCCATGCCGGTTATAGCGTATTTTGCTCTGAACAGCCGCCACCTGATATCTGCGGATGACTGCATCCTTTCCGGGGCAGGGCGGAAGGGGCAGGATCTGTCCCGCACCTTTACACAAGGGCTTCAGACATTCCCTGGGGCAGTCATACACTCTGATGATGCCCCAAAGCCCCAGCCAGACATCATCGATACCCCCGAAATAATAGAGATAATCCCCGGCACCGTACTGCTTTGTGACATGGATGTTAAAAGCCTCCGATATTCCCAGGGTCTGGGATGCCACATCCGGGGATGTGGGATTGGCAATCTCCTTTTTCCAGCTCATTCCCGTAAGGTTGAAAGCATGCTGCTCCTCATGGGCGCCGTCTAAAAGGCGGATCATCAATTCCTCTCCGGGATAAGTTTCCAGAATCGGTGTGGCAGGGTCTCCATGGGCGATGGAACTGAAGATATAGGCCGGATCGCTGTGATCCTTCAAGCGCTCCCGCATGGGCTCCGAACGGTAATTGATCCCCATGACCCCGGGATCATCATGGGAGCCCGGAACCTCAGGAGGATTTAAGGGCTTGCCATTTTTGTCAAACAATAGAGCAAAGTCATGGACAAACAGCGCAAATTCCCGGAAAGAGGTGCCGTCCCTCCTGCGAATGACTGCCCTGGTGCCATGATCGATCTCTTCTCCCGTGCGGACGTCATGGAAGGTGGCCCCGGCTTCTTCCACGAAAAGCGCACCGAACACCCCGTGCTGCTGATGGGAATTGGCAAACAGATGATCGTGGAAAAATACCGTCCTTAACTCTGTATCCAGGAAAAACCTCTCTATCAGGGTCTCATATCTTCCGGCCCCCGCAATATTATTCCAGCCGTTGGCCGCTCCGTCCGAAACAATGGTATCAAATTTCACAAGGTGGATATGATAGCCTGCGATATCCGTTCTGGTCTTCATCTGGAAGGGGCTCTCCTCCAAAAATTCCGGAAGCAGGTTGGTCAGTCTCACTTCCACGCAGTCTCCCGCATGGGCACGGAGCACAAGGGGTTCTGCACATATGATGCCCTTTTCCACCTTTTCGATATAGGCATCCAGACCACCGTGCTTTTCCAGATCCTCCTTCATCACGAAAAATCTTCCCTGAGGGTCGTGCCAGCCATAGCTGTTGTAAATGACCTTGGCCTGTATCAGGGCGATTTCAAACACCTTTACCTTATCCTCTTCCAGACAGCCACAGGGCGTGCAGCAATCCCGTTCCCTCTCCCCGTCCGTATAACAGGGACAGGTCTCACAGTACAGTGCGCCCGGTGCAAACTCCTCCACAAAATTGTCCTGCTCCAGTTCTGTCGGCTGCCGCTTTAAACTGCCATCAGGGTTTAAGACACCCAAAGGCGGCTGCAGGGGAACTTCTTTGTAGGTCCCGTGAATGAAGCCGGGATAGCCCGGATGACGTTTATCTTTTTGGGGCGGCCTTACCCTGTCTTTTAGCGGCATCAACGGCGGTATAGCCGTTCCGTCCGGCAGGGTGCCCGTTCCATCCTCCAGCCTGTCATGAATCCTCCAGAGGGTCCACATTCCCTCATGAAAGTGAGGGTAAAGATGGCAGTGGAAGATCACATCCCCGATAGTCCCATTCAGGCTGCCTGCCCCATGGAGGATATCCAGGGTATAACATTCCTGGGGGCTGATGGAAATAGAGTCGATAATCGTGGAATTGGGATTATCCCCCTGGAGTCGCCACTGGTGGTTGTGCAGGTGGAACACATGAGTCTCCTTGACTCCGCCGTGGATCAGCCTGATCTTGGCAGAATCCCCCACATAAGCCCGCAAAATGGGCGGTGCCGGATCTCCATACACCCAGGAACTCATGGAAATATCCTCCCCGGAATCACTGTGGTCATGGGTCAGGGGAGGGCGGTTCCTCATAGGTTCCGAACGATAGCTGATGGCCGTGGTGGCAGATGCAAGCCCCGTGTGCGGATCTATCGGCTGATCGCCGTCCTTATTCTTTATTTCCAGCTCATCGTGGAAGAAGACTGCATACTCCCTGAACGCCGGGAACACCGGATGATAGATATCGGCAAACAGGCCGCTTTCCATTTCCTCTCCCGTCTCCGGGTGAAGCCAAGTGGATTCTGCCGCCTCCACAATGATCGCACCAAACAATCCGTGGATATTGGTTCCTTCTTCACTGCTCCTGGTATCTCCCATATCCTGGAAGGAATAGACTCCCTCCCTGTCTGCGTACCAGGTATAGAGGATATGGCCTTTAGTTGTAGAATCCTTATTAAAACCTACACTGGCGCCGTCTGACGTCTGCACGTCATATCTGAGGCCCTGTACATGGATGGACAGGGCACGGTTCAGGGAATGGCTGAAGGCAATCTTTACAGTATCCCCCACATTGGCCCGGATGACTAACGGCTGCACTTCTTTATAGGGTTACGGCGGGTCCATGGCAAAATGCGCTAACGCCCCTTCCCGTATCCTTTCGGCATCCTTCTTTAGCACATACAAAAGCCCATTGGGATCATGATCCCCGTACTTGTTGTAGACAATAGGGATTTCAATGGCTTCTATCTCATAGAAACGACATTTTCCCTGATCGGGGTAATGACCTAGTTCCATCCTTCCTCACCCCCTATTCCCTGCTATCTGCCTGTAACAGACGGATATAGTGATTGGCCTCCCGCAGCACATGGTCCGCCAATAGCGGCAGGATAATGGATGCAATCTTACAGTCCAGGATCCCTTCCGCCCCGGCTGCTTTGAAATCCCGGTATTTCAAGGTCTCTGCCAGTGTTTCCTCCGTCAGGCCGAGAGCCTTGCAATCCTGTCGTCTGGCTCTTTCCAAAAGTTCCTGATATTCCGTTGCGAACTGATCCGCCGTCTCTATCAGTTTCACTTCCGAGGGATCTAACAGTCCTCTGATGAACAGGGCATGCTCCATCATGATCCGGTTCCAGAATTCTTCTGTCTCTGTCAGATTCTTGTAGGAAAGCTCCCTGTCTTCCAGCAATTCCTGCACAGTGGCACGATACAGCTTTGCCTCCCTGAGGATATGCTTGATAAGCAGGGGATAGTTGGCAGTAAAAAGTCTGCACCTGCCTACCTCTTCCAGAATATTTTCCTTAAAGTCGATAAAACCGTCCAAAAGCTGTAATGCTCTGCGGTTGATTCCGTGAACGGCTCCGGTCAGTTCCCTGTCACTCCTGATGGGACATCCGGGGTGCAGTTCCTGCTCTGCGACCGATATCCTGCTGTCAATGGTCACTCCGCTCAAGCGCTCCGTGCGCCGTTCTGCCGGTATGGTAAATTCCGTTACCAATTCCTGAGAATCCAGGATCAGGGGATTTACCCTGCCGTCGCTAAGTTCCACGGTGTCTCTTAGCAGGTCCTCAAACTGCCTGCGAAACCAATCTGCCCGTTCCATCCACGCCGCATCGGCGCAGGGAAATCCCGCTTCCAGAAACAGACCGTGCTCCTTCATGATCCTCGCAAAAAATAAATGTGTTTCCAAAGATAATACTGCATAATTTTCCATGAATGCTCATACCTTTATAGTTTACTGTCATTATAGTATACGCCGGGAATAAAGGTATGGTATTCGACAATTATTTTCCCAAGGCCCAAATTTTCTTGATCTGATCTTTCAACTGCTCAAAGGTCCAACTCTGTCTGCTCCTTGCCACACAGTTGGAATCATTGACCCCAAACCCCTCCTCATCAGATCCGTAAATGACGATAAAATGTCCTGAGACCATAAAATCTCCCGCTTTCATGGAGCAGATCAGGATATCCCCCCGCTCCAGTGCCTCTTGCATATCCTGCTGCCTGACCGGTACTGCCTCCACCGAAATCCCGTACAAAACGGGGACGTCTTCGATCAAAGCCCATGCTGTCCCCGTTTCTTTCACATAATATCCGTTTTTCATGCTATATTCCGCAATGGCAGCAGGTGTCAGGCCCTCATCCCTTGTCAGATAATAAAGTGCCATAGATAAGCAGGTGGGCCCGCAGCCGGATAAGCCTTCCTGTTTTTACAGATTTGGGCAATGATCTCATTCTCCTGCGCCAGCTCCGACAGTCTCTTTTCCACCTCGTAAACGGTTCTCTCTATGGGCCTGTCCACCTTGGAAAGACCACAGAGCTCCACATAATCCACTTCCTCAGCCTGCTGTCCGTTTCCGATTCCGCTTATGCCGCCCACAGGGACGCTTTCACCCTCTTCCTGATAATCTGTCGGCTGATGGTCTGCAGCATCCGGCTTTTGAAGCGACCTCCTCACGTCCAGCAGCAATAGGATATTTACAAGCAAAAGTACCCATGAAATGACGGTCACAACCACCATCCTCCTTCTCCTTTTCTGTTCCTTCCTCATCCTTTTGTACTGCATAGTATCTCTCATGCCGCCACCTTCTTCTCTGCCTGTTATTTCCTCCGGGTGAGATCAAAAACATCCCCCGGATATGACAATATCTATCATATCCGGGGGATGTTACATATTGGCACATAGATGAATCATAGTTGTAAACCGGAGTGACTTGTATTTTCCGTCAAACAATACCTCCTTCACCAACTTGTTGACAAAAAATAGTCGTAAGCTGCAAAGTCAAGCTCAACTGGGACTTGAATATCAACACAGGATGATGTATAATAAATAAAAGTTTTAGGAGGATTCTGCATGTTAAGTGTTATTGTAATGGAGAAAATTGCAAAATAAATACTGCAAGGGTGATTTTTAGTTCACACTGGGAGTCTACCCATTTGTTGACAACATGCGTTGTCAGCGTTTTCGCCTTACGATCGCTTAATATTGTGGTAACTATATTTCCATAGATGATATTAGCATGACTGTATGGTCATGCTATTTTTATTCCTTCTTGGAGTATCCATGGTACTTTTGCGTTTCAGGCGATACCATAGTTTAGAGGGAAAGGATTAAAAAAATGAATATTGACAGACAGATAGAATTTGATAAGGTCAAAGAAATATGGGCCGGCTTAGCCATTACCGATCGGGCAAAAGAAAAAATCAGCGAAGCTTCCTTGTACTTTTCTGAAAATGAGTTGAGAAAACAGTTAAGAGATACCACAGATGCCAGAAACCTGATTGAAAAAATAGGGACACCGCCTCTGCAAAACATTTCTGAGATAAAAGATATTCTGTTGATCGCAGAGAAGGGGGATTGCCTGACGCCATATCAGTTAGAACGAGTAGAGAGAGTTTTGGCTGCGATAAAACGGCTGAAGGATTATTTGGAAAAAGGGAAAATCCATCATAATTCCTTGGCATATTATGAAGAAAATCTGGATGCGCTTGTGGAATTGCGCCAAGAGATATGTAATAAAATCCGAAACGGCGCTGTGGATGATTACGCATCAAAGGAATTAGGACAGATTCGAAATCAGATCATAAAATGTGAAGAACATATGAAACAGAAGGCGGAACAAATCATGCGTTCTTATAAGGCCTGCATGGCTGACAGCTACTGCACGTTTAGAAATGGACGAATTTGTCTCCCCGTGAAAAAGGAATATCGACTGAAGATATCCGGCAGCGTCATTGACAAGTCTTCCACGGGCAGCACCCTTTTTATGGAACCGTCAAGTGTCGCCAAATATTATGAAGAATTGGAGTTGCTGAAAATCAGTGAAGAAAATGAAGTATATCGTATTTTGTATACTTTATCATCGATCGTATTGGCATCAGCACCTATATTGCACGAAAATCTGACAATGATCGAAAAGTTGGATTTTATCTTCTCCAAAGGTAAATTAAGCCTGGAAATGGACGCCATAGAGCCGACGATCAATACAGACCGCCGAATCAGACTCACAAATGCACGACATCCTTTGATGGATAAAACGATAGCTGTGCCATTACAGTTTGATATAGGGCAAAAAGTGCGCGGTATTGTGATAACAGGTCCTAACACGGGAGGGAAAACGGTAGCAATCAAAACGGTTATGCTAAATTGCATCATGGCACAATGCGGCTTGCATGTAACATGTAAACAGGCAGATATCTGTATGAATAGTTCTTATCTATGTGATATTGGCGATGGGCAGAATTTATCTGAAAATCTGTCTACCTTTTCCGCACACATAACCAATGTGCTGGAAGTCTTAAGGGAGGCAAATAAGGATAGCTTTGTGATTATGGACGAATTAGGCTCCGGCACAGATCCTACAGAAGGCATGGGGATTGCCATTGCAATATTGGAGGAACTTAGAAAAAGTGGTGCTATTTTTCTGGTGACAACCCACTATCCGGAGATCAAGGAATATGCAGCAAAGACAGAGGATATCGTCAATGCAAGGATGGCTTTTGACAAAGAAACATTAAGTCCTACTTATCAAATGATCATTGGCGAAGCAGGAGAAAGCTGCGCATTTTATATTGCAGACAGGCTGGGGATGCCAAACGAAATGTTAAAAGTGGCAATTCGTGCTGCATATGGCGAAGATGCAGTGAAGTCTTATCTGTTTCAAAATCCTGAAAGCAACCTCATGAAGAGAAACACCGCTAAGATTTCCAAAGCTAAAGTGGGAACGGATCATGCAAAGCTTAGCACCAAGTACAAAATTGGTGATAGTGTAATGGTTTATCCCGAAAAAAAGATAGGGATAGTGTGCGTTCCCATTAACGAAAAAGGCGTGTTAAGGGTACAGTTGCCAAATAAAAAGATTTGGATCAATCATAAGCGGGTAAAACTCCATGTTGCAGCCACAGAGCTCTATCCTGAGGATTATGATTTTTCAATCATATTTGAAACCGTAGAGAATCGAAAAAAGCGACACGATATGCAACGGAAATATACAGATGCTGTAATAGAGTCAGACGAATAGATATCAGTCGAACAATATCTCCTCCACCGTCACAAAAGTATATCCTTTTGCCTGCAGCTCATCCACCACCTCCAGTGCCGCCTCCACACTGGACTCATAATAGTCATGCATCAGAATGATATCATTTTCCTGCGCCTTCTCCACCACCTTGCCGGCAATACAGTCCGCATTGCTGGAGCACCAGTCCAAGGGATCGATGGTCCAAAGCACCGGGAACATGTTCAGCTCCGTCTCGAATTTCTTGTCCCAGGTGCCGTAGGGCGGTCGGACATATTGAACCTCCTCCCCGGTGATCTCTGTAATAACTTTATTGGTCAATATCAGTTCCTCCCGGAATTGGTCCCGGTTGTTTTTGCGAAGCTGGATATGGCTGTAGGTGTGGTTTCCTATGAGATGTCCCTCTTCCTGCATCCGCTTGATGATATCCGGGTGCAGCTTGGCGTGTTCCCCTGTGACGAAGAACGTTGCGTGCACCCCCCTCTCCTTTAACCCGTCCAGAAGCTGCTCTGTGTAGGAGGGGTGGGGGCCGTCGTCAAAAGTAAGGGCAATCTTCTTTTCCTCCGTGCTGTCAACATTCCCGCCATCCGCCTGCCGGATATCCTTCGAAACCGCCGTCTGCGCTCCTTGTGTGCCGGGTCCGTTCTGCTCCTCATTTACCCAATTGCCCACTTGCTTGTTTTCATATACGCACAAAATCAGCAATCCCATCACCACATCAAAGATCAGGATTGCTGCCGCAAGTCTTTTCATTTTCAGACACTCGCCCTTCTGCTCAGTCCTTAGCTCATTATATGTCTGTTTTTTCTCCGGTAGAAGAAAATATCGGATACCGCTTACCTCAAAAAAGCCACCGTTCGTAACATATTCTACTCTTTGTTTTGTGAGTATGATATAATAAATAAAATTACGCTTATGAAGGGAGATACAAATGAAAGCAAATGAAGTATACTCAAAGACTATGAAATTCGTGTGGCTGAAACTGGCTTTGGGAGGGTGCGTCATCGCCTTTTCCGCACTGCTTGCCCTGATCCTGTTGGGTATTACCACACTGTCCGGGAACGCAGACCTCTTCCCCATGATGCTGTTTGTATGGTGCATCCTGTCGGCAGCCTGTCTTGGGATCGCCCAGCATTTTGTAGGCTACATCCTCAAAGCAGGACATATTGCGGTGGTTACCTCCATCGTCACAAACGGTAAGGTTCCCGAAAACCAGCTTGCCTACGGCAAGGAAATGGTTACAAGGAGGTTTCCTACCACTGCCGCCTATTTTGCGGTGGACAGACTGGTAGCCGGCGCCGTAAAGCAGATCAACAGCGGCCTTGACATTGTAGGAAATCTGCTGGGCAAGATCCCCGGCATGGATTCCGTAGTCTCCTTTGCCCAATCCTTCGTAAATATCGCTCTGGGCAATGTGGATGAATGCTGTCTGGCCTACACCTTTTACAAGGAAGACCAGTCCGCCTTCAAGAGCGCCGCAGACGGAGTAGTCATCTATTTTCAGAACTGGAAGACCGTTCTGAAAGCAGCCCTGAAAGTCACCTTTATCACCTTTATCATCTCCGGTCTTGCATGGGTGATTTTGATGGTTGTGACAGTGGGCATCCTCGTTGCAACGGGCATACCCGGATTTGGAGCATTCTTTATCTCCATGATCATCACATTGCTGACCGTTATCGTTGTAAAATCTGCATTCATGGACAGCTATGCCATGGTATGCATGGTATGCTCCTACATGGAGACCGCACCTTCCACGGAACTGACCTTTGACCTGTATGACAAGCTCTGCAAACTGTCCTCCAAGTTCAAAAACCTGTTCCAGCATTCCCAGGAAGGCACCGCACAGATATAAGCTCTTATCTTTTATTCAAACTGGGCCTCATATAGCTGGCGGTACATGCCGCCCATTTCCATAAGCTCCCTGTGAGTACCCTGCTCCACTACTTCTCCGCCATTCACTACAAGGATCAGATCTGCGTTCTGAATGGTGGAAAGCCTGTGGGCGATCACGAAGCACGTCTTATGTTCCATCAATTTCCGCATGGCCTTTTGAATCTTCTGTTCCGTACGGGTGTCCACATTGGAAGTGGCCTCGTCCAGGATCAGCATTTTGGCATCCAGGAGCATAGCCCTGGCAATGGTAAGCAGTTGTTTCTGCCCTTTGGAAATATTAGTCCCCTCGTCTGTAAGCAGGGTGTCGTATCCCTGTGGAAGTCTCTCGATAAAGGAATGGATATGGGCAGCCTTGGCCGCCTTCACCACCTCTTCCCTGGAAGCACCTTCTTTCCCGTAAGCCAGATTCTCATAGACCGTGCCATAAAAGAGCCAGGTATCCTGAAGCACCATGGCGTAGGCCTTCCTAAGGCTCTTTCTGGTGATCTCTTTGATATCTTTTCCATCCACAAGGATCTGCCCTGCATCCGTATCATAAAAGCGCATCAGCAGATTGATGAGAGTGGTCTTGCCGGCTCCGGTAGGGCCCACGATGGCAATGAGCTGCCCCGTAGCGGCGTGAAAGCTCAGATCATGTATGATGAGCGTATCCGGCAGATACCCGAAGGCCACCCGGTCCATCCGCACATCCCCCCGGACTTCACCCTTCTGTCCCAGTTCCACCGCATCCGGCGCATCCTCAGGCTCCGGCGTTTCCTCCAAAAGACGGAATACCCGTTCTGCCGCAGCCAGCGCCGACTGCAGTTCGCTCATAATATTGGCCGCTTCATTGATGGGGCCTGAAAACTTTCTGGAGTACAATACAAAGGAGGAAATATCCCCTATGGTCATGCTGCCTGCCAGATACAGAAGCGCTCCGAACACGCTGATCAATGACAGGGAAAGATTATTCACAAAGTTGACGCACGGTCCTACGATACTCCCGTAATATTCCGCACGGTAATAGGCATCCACCGCCTCCTTATTCTTTTCCCCAAATCGCTCTATGATATGGTCCTCCTGTCCGTAAGCCTTAAGGGTCTTCTGCCCTGAGATCATCTCCTCCACAAATCCGTTCATCTGTCCCAGCTTGGCGGAACGCTCCCTGAAAAGAGGTCTGGTCCTGCCGGTGATGGTCTTGGTCAACAGAAGGGACAACGGCACCGTAAAAGCAAATACCAAAAGCAGCTTCGGCGAGATGGACAGCATCATGCCCAGAGCACCCACTACCGTGATAACGGTGGTGCAAAGCTGCACCAGATCATTGGACAAGGAGGTATTCACCGTGTCGATATCGTAAGAGATCCGGCTGATGATGTCCCCGGTCTGGTGAGTATCAAAATATCCCACCGGAAGAGTCAAAAGCTTTTCAAAAACGTCCTGACGCATCCGGTACACCACCCTGCGGCTGATGGTCAGCATCAGCACCTGCAGGCCATAAGCCATCAGTCCGGAAGCTGCATAGAAGCCTGCCATCCAGGCCGCATAGTAAAATACAACAGCAAAATCCACCTTTCCCCTTCCCGGTTCAATGGCACTGATGGCATAACCGGTAAGCCTGGGGCCTATCAGAGAAAACAGATTGCTCCCCAGGGTACAGACGATTGCCAAAAACAACAGCCCCTTATAATAAAAAAGATATTTGCCCAGACGCAGGATGGTACTCTTGGAATAACGTCGTTTCTCAGCCATTTGCAGCCACCTCCCCCATCTGTGTGCCGGCGATCTCACGGTAGACACTGCAGTCAGCCATAAGTTCCTCATGGGTGCCGTATCCGATGGCATTTCCATCCTCCAATACCAGAATATGGTCGGCATTCCGGATAGAGCTGACTCTCTGCGCCACGATCACCATGGTCGTATCCGGGAGATATTCCCGAATACCCTTTCTCAAGGCAGCATCTGTCTTATAATCCAGTGCGCTGGAGGAATCGTCCAGGATCAGGATCTTCGGAGCATGCGCCAGCGCCCTTGCGATCAGCACTCTCTGCTTCTGTCCACCGCTTAAATTGGCACCCTTGATATTCAGGCTCTCTGCCTCCTTTCCCTCGCGCCTTTCCACAAATTCACTGGCTTTTGCATAGAAAAGGGCCTCCCTTATCTGTTCCTTTGTAAGTTTCCTGCCCAGGGACACGTTGCCCGCAATAGTATCCTCAAAGATGGTATCATTTTGAAATACCACGCCAAATTTGGCTTTTAACTCCTCTGAGCGATAACATCTCACATCCCTGCCGTCCACCAGTATCCGGCCGCTGTTCACATCATAAACCCGCATCATAAGATTCAATACTGTACTCTTGCCGGAACCGATCTCGCCGATGATGCCCAGAGTCTCACCCTTCCTGATCCGAAAACTCAGATCCCGGATATTGGCTTTCTGTATATCCTCACCGGTTTCTGTATAGGAAAAAGTCACATGCTCAAAAACAATACTCTCATCCACACAGGGTTCCTTCCTCTCTTCCTGTACCTCCGTCTCTTCCTGTACCTCCGTCTCTTCCAGTACCTGCATATCTTCTGTGCAGCTTAACACCTGCCAGATCCGGTTGCCGGAAGCAATGGCTTTGGAAAGGATCGTAAACATTTTGGAGATGGACAGCACTGCATTCAGGATAATGGTAAAGTAGGTGGTAAATGCCAGGATCTCTCCCACTTCTGCATCTCCTGCGTTCACTCTGCAGGCTCCCACCACGATCACCAGCACCATACCCAGATTCAGCAAAATGTTCATGGATGGGTTGATGACAGCCATGACCATGCCGTTCTTCCTCTCCCGCGCCACTACCTCATGATTGATCTGCCGGAATTTCTCCGCCTCATAATCCGATTTTGACAAAGCCTTGATCACACGGATGCCCCCTATGGATTCCCGCACCATGCGCACAAATCGGTCATAAGCCTCCTGCAGGCGGCCGTACAGGGGGATGCTCTTTTTGGAGACAACAAAGGTAATCAGTGCCAGCAATGGCAGTGTAGCCAACAACACGCAGGCCATTGCCGCATCCAGTGTAAAGGTCACACAGATGCCTCCGATCAAAAGGATGGGAGCACGCACGCCAAGACGCTGGATACGCCCGATCATCTGATGCATATTGTAAGTATCCGTAGTCATCCGGGAAATCAGGGAGGGCTTGGTGAAGTCGTCTGTCTGACGGCTGGAAAGATACATGATCTTATGGAAAAGATCATTGCGGATCTCCCTGGTAGCATCACTGGCCACCTTGGAAGCCATGCGGTTTGCCAGAATATTAAAGATGACCGCCAAAAAGGAACATGCGATCATCAGCATACCCCAGGCAAAAACCATATTCTTTTGTCCCGCGGGGATCACAGTATCGATAATGTAAGCCAAAATGTACGGAATACACAGATCCATGATAGTTCCCGTGAATTTAATAAGGAACCCTACTCCCATCCTTGGGAAGTAGGGTTTCAGATAGCGCATGATCAGTTGTTTCATCGTTACATCCTATCATCAAGTTTTGAATACGGAGATCTCACTCTTTAAGCCTTCCATGTTCTCACCCAGTACGCTGGCTGTCCTGTTCAGATTCTCCACATTCTGAAGCAGCCTTCCGGCCACATCCCGCACAGTCTCTGCATTGCCCGCCGTCTCCTCTATGATATCGGAAATATTCTTTACGGCTTCCACAGCAGCACTTCGCTCATGATCGGCTCTTTCTGTCCCTACTACGATTTCCTTCAGCCCGTCTACCAATGCGTTCATTCTCTGCTGCATCTGGCGGAATACATCCACCGCCTGCTCCACAGCCTGTGTCTGCAGACCTACCATCTGGCTTGCCCTGTTGGCACTGTCCACACTGTCCATGGTCTGGGCTGAAATCTGTCCCACATTATTGCTGATCTCTCCGGCTGCATTGGCCGCATCATCCGCCAGTTTGCGGATCTCTTCCGCAACTACCGCAAACCCTCTTCCGGCTTCTCCCGCTCTTGCCGCCTCAATGGACGCATTCAGGGAGAGCAGATTTGTCTGCCTTGAAATTTCTGTGATCATTCCCACAAAGGAATTGATGGTTTCCGACTTCTGACGCAGGGACTCGATACTCTCGCCCACCTCTGCCGTTATCCTGGTAGTCTCTTTTGCTCTCTCTCCAAGGATCTGCACAATGTCCATTCCCCGGTTGATCATTTCCTCTGTTTCTTTTACCAGTCTCTCTACACGGTCCACAATACAACTGACATTCTGGATCTCCCGGGACAGCACGTCTGTCTTGTCCACGCATTCCTGCGCATGCTCCGACTGTCTGGACATTCCCTCGTTAATATCGTTGATGGCTGCAGTGATATCCCGGGAATACTCGCCGATGACGCCGGACACCTGCTCCACCTCCCTGGAAGATGCCTCTAACTGCCTGGTGGCACTTCCCACCCGGTTTACCAGATTCTTGGTATTGGTGATCATGTCGGTGGCAGATCCGGCCAGGCTCTTGAACTCATCCCGTCCCCTGGCATTTACCTGTACGGTCAGATCCCCCTGTGCGACCTCACCGAATTTCCGGGAAATACGCTTCATATTGCCCTGTATTCCCACGACAATGATCACTCCGATGACGCCGGCAAGCACACAGGCCAGGATCACCAGCCCGATGGTCAGGGCCTTGATCTCCTGTGCCTGTCCGGTTATCACCGCTGTGGGCACCAGAGCACAAACTGCCGCCCCTGTCTCTTCGCTGATACTGTAAAGGAAAAGGTACTCCTCTCCCAGATAATCGATTTTTTCAGAGCCCTGCAGCCCTTCTTCCTCATTCACCCCGTCGAAGAACTCCTGACCGTAAAATACGGCTGTGTCCTTAGGCAGGATGCTCTCTTTCCCCTCCGGCAGATTCTCACAGATAATCTCCCCGCCGCTACCGGTGACGAAGCCCACGATGCTTCCTTCACCCAGATCCAGCTCCTGCAAAAATTCCCGGATAGCGGAAGTCTTTACATCAATGACCACACAGGCATTATTGGACTGTGCCATCATCTCATAAGACAGGATATACTCATCAGAAGGAGCATTTAATGTCAGGTATTCATCCAGCAGGGGATGGCTGTCGATCCACTTCTCAATCCCCCTTCCGCTTGCAACCGTCTCCTTGTACTCCTCAAATATGCCATCCGTGTTACTGCTGGTCTTGGTGGTGAACATATTGATCCCACTCTTGGTAACGATATGGATATTGGCAATAAAAGGATTGGAGATCTGCGTGGACATCAGGTCCGACCGGATGCTGTTGATCAGCTCGGCCTGGGCAGCGATATCATCCTTGCCCGTACCCCGGGCATACTTTATCAGATTTTCATTGAAAGCATACTTCATACCCTCAGATTCAATGAAGGAGCAGCTTACATCCACATAATCCGTAGCCATTTCCAAGGTCTGCATGGTAGAGGTACGATACTTTTCGCTCATGCCTTCCGCCGCCTTCCGGTAAGCTGTCACGCCAATGACGATCATGAACAGGATGGGGATCAGAAAACAAAGAATGATCTTGTTCCTGATGCTGAAGAGCAAGGCAGAGTTTACTTTGGTTTTTTGTGTTGTCTTTCCCTTTTTCGGCATATTTTCCACCTCCGGACATTTTGCTCCCGTGTTTCCTTCTATGTTCAGTATACCTTATTTTGACAAGTTTTGAAACCTTATTTTACAGGTTTCTACAAATTCAGATAGCCGATATAGCGCTCCTTAAATTCGGCAATCTCGGCCAGATTGATCACCTTGGCATCACAGCCGGGCAATTTGGGATATGTTCCTGTGACAAGGATTTCCCGCCCCAGCCGCAGAGCTCCTGCCAGTGCCGTATTGCCTCCCGTGACTGTCTTTCCCGCAAGTTCGGGTGGAAGCAGTCCGATCCCGGCAGCAGCTTCCGGATCCAGATAATATCCGAAGCCTCCTGCCAGCACTACCTTGTCAATATCCTCAAAGCCGATGCCCGCCTGCTTTGCCAAAATCTCGATGCCTGCCCGCACTGCTCCCTTGGCCAACTGGATGGCACGCACCGCTTCCTGCGTTACACGGACATCCCCGATCCTGATGCCGGTCTCAAAATACGGTTCTGCGATCAATCCCGTATCATCCAAAAGCCCCTCTTTCTTTAACCTGGCGAGAATACTGATCATATCAGATCCCCATACCCCGCTGTTCACACCGCCTTCAAAGGCCGGACCCGCCGCTGTGGCGCAGGCGATCAGCCCATTTTTGTTTCCAAGGACCATCTCCCCGTTGGTTCCCAGGTCCACAAGCAACATCCGTTCTTCCTTCTCTGCCATGCCGCAGGCGTGGATACCCGCCACAATGTCGCCTCCTACAAAAGCCGACAATCCCGGAAAGATCACGCAGGATGTCCCTGCTACGGAAATCTCTCCTCCTTCCAGATATGTGGCATGAAAGGGAGCTCGGCCCAACTCCCGGGGATCATATCCCATGAGCAGATATACCATGGTGGTATTGGCGGCGATCACTGCAAAGAGACTTTCCCCTTCCGAAAGCAGCTTTCTGAAACGTTCAAACCCCCGTCCCAATACCTCTCTTACCATAGTGCCCATGTCCCGGGCCGCCTCTTCCTGTTCCGCCCTGCGTATCCTGGACAATACATCCGCACCGTACCCGGTCTGGGGATTGACACAGGCAAAGCTGTCTTTTACCCTGCCATCCTCCCCATAGAGCTGCATGGCAATGGTAGTGGTGCCGATATCCACCGTCACCAGTCTTCTTCCGTCCCTATCCGGTATGGGCAATACTTCCGCCTTCCTTACATGTTTCATAATAACGGAAATACCCGGTCTTACGCCCGGGCATCTCCCACAGCCGGTACATACATTGCACCGGCGTCCTCTCTGTTCATACAAATTGATTCTTCTCCTCATCGTAATGATAGTCTATTGAGGCAAGCTTGTTTAAGATTGCCTCCCTGTCCGCATCCAGATCCTCACAGAGGGCATCCAGGCTTCTGTAAAAATCACGCAGTTTCAGGTTCACAAAGCTCAAAAGCATTATCGGGTCCTGTGGTATCATGGTCCGCCTCCGCTCCTTTTTATTCATGTTTTTATCCATTATATCATGAAACAGTCCGGTTTCCAAGTGACTTATCTTCCGACAGATCATACCGCAAAAGACATCCATCACATCAGCGGTGCAAAGATCCTTAAGACCTTTCCTATGATCCTGTCCGGGATACTCTGACGGAAATAATCTTTCTCGGTCACTGTTTGGCATTTGTCCAAGGTTTTCTGATAATCAGCTTCCACAGCACTGATCTCCGAATTTCGATAAAGTATGACACCGCACTCAAAGTGATGGTACAGGCTGCGGTAATCCAGATTTACTGTTCCCACCACCGCCTTTTCATCATCGCTTACAAAGATCTTGGCATGGACAAAGCCGGGCGTATACTCATATATGGCTACTCCTGCTTCCAACAGTTCATTATAATATGTCTTTGCCAGGGCAAAAGCCGCTTTCTTATCCGGTATATGGGGCATGATGATCTTCACATCAATTCCCCGCTTGGCCGCATAGACCAAAGCCATCATCATCTCATAGTCCAGGATCAGATATGGCGTCATGATATGTACATAATCCCGGGCCGTGTTCAAGATGTCCAGATAGACCCTTTTCCCGATCCTTTCCTCCCCGAAGGGGCTGACTCCATAAGGAATAAAATAACCGTCCTGTCTGATGGTATCTGTATGCGGAGAGCGATATTTCTCATACTCCTCCGGCTTCTGCTCCGATATATTCCACATCTCCAGGAACAGATAAGTGAATTTCTCCACCGCTTTGCCTTTCAGCATCACTGCCGTGTCCTTCCAATGGCCAAAACGTTCCCTTTGGTTGATATATTCGTCTGCCAGATTGGTTCCCCCGGTAAAAGCTACTTTGCCGTCGATGACCAGGATCTTCCTGTGGTCCCTGTTATTATAATGGGAGGAAAATAAAGGCTTGATGGGCGAAAACATCTTGCATTTGATGCCGTCCTCCCGAAGGAGTCTGGGATAGAAATAAGGCAGCAGGGCCAACACGCACATCCCATCATACATGAACCGGACCTCCACCCCCTCCTTGGCTTTTTGTTTTAAGATTTCCAGAATGGAATTCCAGAAGACACCTTCTTCCACAATAAAAAATTCCAGGAAAATAAATTTTTCCGCTTTTTTCAGTTCTGCCAGAATATCCTGAAACTGGTCGTCTCCCAAAGGATAAAATTTTGCCTCCGTCCTGTCATAGACGGGACAATGACCGAAACGGTACATATAATCCGAAAAACGTCCCATCTGTCCGCTTTCCGCTTCCAGATCCGCCCTGACACTCTCCTCCTGCTTCACATAACTCTGTGTCTCTCCGGAAAGCCTTTCCAACCTTTTTTTGATGATCTTAGTCCCCGGCTGTATAAGAATATACAGATACAGAAGTGCGCCAAATATGGGAAACATCAAAATGGGCAGCATCCAGACCAGCTTAAAATCGGGATTTTCCCTGCCGTTGAACAGATGGAGTACCACCAAAATGCCCAAAATCACAAATATGGCATAAACAGCCAGGCTGTAATCCCTAAGATAGATATAGGTGGCGATCATCAACCCAAACTGGATCAGAAATGCCAGCACCACAAACAATGTCCTGCCATAGATAATGGTCTTTACCCCCTTGATTCCCTTTTCTTTCAGTTCACCAGCTGTCATCTCTTCCTTCTCCTTTAGTGATCTATCATCTTCGACCCAAAAATCTTCCTGCCGAAACGGATACCTTATAAAATATCATATCCCCGGTAAGCTATACCGTCAATGTTTTTGCGCAGGACACCCCAAAACTTTTCCCTATAAAAAAGGCTGCACAAACTACTGTAAAAGTAATCTGTGCAGCCATGCTTCACATCAACCCATTTTTACTGTTATTTCACTCCGGCTTTCAAGCCGCCATTCTCCACACTGATCAGTATGGTATCGCCTGCCTTCACTTTATCCTCCAGGATCAGTCTTGCGGAAAGGGTCTCCACATACTTCTGGATATAACGCTTCAGGGGACGTGCGCCATATACGGGATCATAAGCCTGCTCCACGATCAATGCGGTTGCTTCCTCCGAAAGCTCGATGTTTAAATTCCGGTCTGCCAGACGCCTGTTTAAGTCGGCAATGATCAGGTGGACGATGCCGCCCACATTATCCTTTGTGAGAGGTTTGAACAGGATCGTCTCATCCAGACGGTTCAAAAACTCCGGCCTGAAATGAGCCCGCAGATCATTCATTACCATAGCTTCTGCTTCCGGCTTGATGGTGCCGTCCGCCCCGATGCCCTCCAGCAGATAATTTGCGCCGATATTGGAGGTCATGATCAGGATCGTATTTTTGAAGTCCACGGTCCTGCCCTGGGAATCCGTGATACGTCCGTCATCCAGCACCTGTAACAGCACATTGAACACATCCGGGTGGGCTTTTTCGATCTCATCGAACAGGACCACACTGTAAGGTTTGCGGCGCACAGCCTCCGTCAGTTGTCCGCCCTCCTCATAGCCAACATATCCGGGAGGCGCTCCGATCAGACGGGACACGGAATATTTCTCCATATACTCGCTCATATCGATACGCACCATATTGTTTTCATCGTCAAAGAGGGCTGCTGCCAGGGATTTTGCCAGTTCGGTCTTACCTACTCCGGTAGGCCCCAGAAACAGGAAGGAACCGATGGGCTTTGTGGGGTCCTTGATCCCGGCTTTGGAACGGATGATGGCCTCCGTCACCTTGGTGACTCCTTCCTCCTGTCCTATTACCCGTTTGTGCAGTTCTTCGTCCAGATGCAGGGTCTTGTTCCGCTCGCTCTCTGTGAGCTTGGCTACCGGAATACCCGTCCACCGGGAAATGATCCTGGCGATCTCCTCATCGGATACCTTCTCATGGACCAGTGAAAGATCTTCCGCATTTACTTTGGCTTCCTCCTGCTCCAGCTGTTTCTTTAAGGAAGGCAGTTTGCCATAGCTTAATTCTGCCGCCTTCTCCAGATTGCCTTCTCTCTGGGCGATCTGGATCTCACTGTTTACCTGGTCGATCTCTTCACGCAGCCTGGAAAGCTTCTCCACGGAAGCCTTCTCATTGTCCCACTGGGCTTTCCTTGCGGCAAATTCCTCCTTTAGCTCTGCCAGTTCCTTCTGCAGATCCTCCAGGCGCTCACGGCTTAACTGGTCGTCCTCTTTCTTGAGGGCAGCTTCCTCGATCTCCATCTGCATGATCTTCCGCTGCAGCTCATCCAGCTCTGTGGGCATGCTGTCCAACTCTGTCTTGATCAGGGCACAGGCCTCATCCACCAGATCGATGGCCTTATCCGGCAGGAAACGGTCCGTGATATATCTGTGGGAAAGAGTGGCAGCGCTGACCAAGGCAGTATCCATGATCTTGACACCGTGATAGACCTCATAGCGTTCCTTCAATCCTCGAAGGATGGAAATGGTGTCCTCCACAGTGGGCTCCTCCACCATCACCGGCTGGAAACGACGTTCCAGCGCCGCATCCTTCTCAATATACTGACGGTACTCATCCAGAGTGGTTGCACCGATACAGTGGAGTTCTCCTCTGGCAAGCATGGGCTTTAACATATTGCCTGCATCCAGGGCGCCGTCTGTCTTTCCTGCACCTACGATGGTATGGAG
Source organism: Lachnospiraceae bacterium (assembly GCA_017621075.1). Lineage (GTDB taxonomy): Bacteria > Bacillota > Clostridia > Lachnospirales > Lachnospiraceae > Acetatifactor. Next base: position 55,070 of record JAGATV010000057.1, on the reverse strand, counting down.
CTCATCGATGAACAGAATGATCTGTCCGTCGCTGTTCTTCACATCGTCAAGCACTGCCTTCAGACGTTCCTCAAACTCACCCCGGTATTTGGCACCTGCCACCAGGGCTCCCATATCCAGTGCAAAGATCTTCTTGTCCTTTAAGCCCTGGGGCACATCCCCGCGGACAATCCGTTGTGCCAGGCCTTCCACCACGGCGGTCTTGCCCACACCGGGTTCCCCGATCAGCACCGGATTATTCTTGGTCTTACGGGAGAGGATACGGATCACATTGCGGATCTCACTGTCACGTCCGATGACAGGGTCCAGCTTCTGACTCCTGGCCTTCTCCACCAGATCCTGCCCATATTTTTCCAGGGTATCATATGTGGCCTCCGGATTGTCGCTGGTCACACGCTGGTTGCCACGGACAGTGGAAAGGGCCTTTAAGAATCTCTCCCTGTTGATGCCGTACTCCTTCCAGATCTCTGCAATCTCCTTGTTGGGATATTTCAGCATGGAAAGAAACAGATGCTCCACGGATACATATTCATCCCCCAGCTGTTTTGCCTCATCCTCCGCACAGGTCAGCACCTTATTCAGATACTGCCCCACATAGACCTGTCCGCCCTGCACTTTCACGCGCTTTTCCAGAGCCTGCCTTGCACGGTTTACAAAATGTTCCTTCTGGATCTCCATTTTTTCCACCAGCTTTAAGATCAGGCTGTCTTCTATGGTCAGTAGACTGTACAGCAGGTGTTCCTGCTCTATCTCCTGATTTCCGTATTCGTAGGCCAGCTTTTCGCATCCTTCCACGGCCTGCATGGATTTCTGTGTAAATTTTTGAATATTCATAATGCCTGCCTCCTCATTGATCATTGTAGTGTTTATTTGTTCTATTACTAATATAACACAGACAATACAAAAATCAATAAAGAAAGTATAAACTTTTTCTTTCCAAAATATAACAGATTGGGAATATACTCTACCGGGTATGCCTTATCGGATCTGGAGCACCTTGTAGTCCTGGTCCTCAACAGCCTTTTTCAGCACTTCGTCAGCCAGTTCTTCCTTTAAGGTGACTACTGCGGTTCCCGCTTCATGGCTCACTGAAGCCTCCTCCACCTGGGCAAGTGCCTCCAGACACTTCTTGACTCTTGCCTCACAGTGTCCGCACATCATTCCTTCGATCTTCATGGTCTTTGTCATCTTCTTTTCCTCCGCTTTCTTTTCTTCTGCCGGTTTTGTCTGCCTTTTACCGGCTCTCTTTCTTCTCTTTTTATCTTTACCCCCATCATGGATCTGAACCAGGTTCAGGCGCAGTGCATTGGTAACCACGCAAAAACTGGACAGGCTCATGGCCGCCGCACCGAACATGGGATTCAGTTTCCAGCCAAATATGGGGATCCACACTCCAGCAGCCAACGGGATACCAATGACATTATAAAAGAATGCCCAGAACAGGTTCTGGTGGATATTCCGAAGCGTCGCACGACTTAAACGTATCATTGCAGGGACATCGCTGAGCCTGCTCTTCATCAGCACCACGTCCGCCGCATCAATGGCAATATCCGTACCTGCACCGATGGCAATGCCCATATCTGCTCTGGTAAGGGCCGGCGCATCATTGATGCCGTCTCCCACCATGGCGACCCTGCCCTCCTCCTTTAAGGAGCGGATCGCCGCCTCCTTGCCCTCCGGCAGCACTCCCGCGATGACCTGATCCACCCCGGCCTGACGGCCGATCGCCTTTGCGGTGCGCTCGTTGTCTCCCGTGAGCATCACTACACGGATACCCATATTTTTAAGTGCCTCCACCGCCCCGGGGCTGTCCTCCTTGATGACATCGGCCACCGCTATGATACCCAGAAACTGTTGACCTTTTGCAAAAAACAGCGGTGTCTTTCCTTCCCCGGCAAGGATTTCCGACTGCTCTCTCACTCTTTCAGGGATCTGTACTGTTTGCTCCACAAAGCGCAGATTTCCGCCGGTGAGCCTTTCCCCATTCAGGACGGCTGACAGACCGTTGCCGGGATTTGCCGCAAAATCTTCCACTGCTGCCGCTTCCACACCCTGTCTGACCGCATAGTCCAGGATCGCTTTTGCCAAGGGATGCTCGCTCTTTTTTTCCAGCGCATTGGCATGATATAACAGCATATCTTCGGTGACATCCTCCGCCGGAAGGATATCCGTCACCCTGGGTTCTCCGCTTGTGATGGTCCCTGTCTTATCCAGGGCCACAATCTCCACTCTTCCGGCTTCCTCCAAAGAGACCGCAGTCTTGAATAGGATACCGTTTTTGGCACCCACACCGTTACCTACCATAATGGCCACCGGGGTGGCAAGTCCCAGTGCACAGGGACAGCTGATGACTAACACCGAGATGCCTCTGGCCAGGGCAAATCCTATGCCTTCTCCGGCAAACAGCCACACGAACACCGTGATCACTGCAATGGTGATGACCGCAGGCACGAATATCCCTGAAACCCTGTCTGCCACCTTGGCAATGGGGGCCTTCGTAGCCGCTGCATCGCTGACCATGCGGATGATCTGGGACAGGGTGGTGTCCTCCCCCACCCGCAAGGCGCAGCATTTCAAAAATCCCGACTGGTTCAGGGTCGCCGCGAAGACACTGTCCCCGGCTTCCTTGTCCACGGGAATGCTCTCCCCGGTAAGGGCAGCTTCGTTCACAGCACTGCTTCCTTCTTCCACCACACCATCCACCGGTATCTGTTCCCCGGGACGGACCACAAAAAGATCTCCCTTTTGGACCTGCTCAATGGGAACAGTCTGCTCCTCCCCGTCCTTTAGGATCACCGCCGTCCTGGGGGCCAGCTTCATCAGCCCCCTTAGGGCATCGGTGGTCTTTCCTTTGGAACGTGCCTCCAACATCTTGCCCACAGTGATCAGTGTCAGGATCATGGCTGCCGATTCAAAATAAAATTCATGCATATAGGCCATGACCCCTTCCATGTCCCCATGGACCTGGGCATCCGTCATGGCAAACAGCGCATAAGTGCTGTAGACAAATGCAGCTCCCGCTCCCAGTGCCACCAAAGTGTCCATATTGGGAGCTCCGTGAAGAAGGCTCCTTAGACCGTTTTCAAAAAATTTCCGGTTGATGACCATGATCGCCACCGTAAGAAGGAGCTGCAAAAGCCCCATGGCAATGTGATTGTCCTCAAAATAGGCGGGCAGAGGCCAGCCCCACATCATATGCCCCATGGAAAAGTACATGAGTACCACTAAAAATCCCAAAGACACCAACAGACGCCTTTTTAGGGCCGGTGTCTCATGATCTGCCAGGGAATCTGCCCGGGACTCTTCTTTCAAAAAAGCACCATACCCTGCACCCTCCACCGCCCTGATGATCTCACCGGCGTCTGCGGTTCCCTCCACCCCCATGGAATGGGTCAGAAGACTCACAGAGCAGGAGATGACACCGGGCACCCCGGACACTGCCTTTTCCACTCTGGCGCTGCAGGCTGCGCAGCTCATGCCTGTTACCGTATATTGTTTCATAGCTTACTCCTCACTTCATCAGTTTTTTCAAGATAGCCAGCAATTCCTCTACTGACTCCTCCTTACCTTCTTTGATATCTCTTGTGACACAGGTTCGGATATGATTTTCCAAAAGCACCCTGCTGAAACTGTTCAAAGCAGAATTCACCGCTGCCACCTGGGTCAGGATATCCGTACAGTATACCTCGTTCTCCAACATGCCGCGGATTCCCCTGATCTGTCCCTCCATTCGGTTCAGACGGTTGATCAGATCCTTATATTCCTCCTGCGTCCGTTCTTTCTTGCGGGCACAGCATGCCTGCTTCTGCATTTCCTCCATATTGTTCCTTCCTTTCCTATAAACAAATACCCCATAGGGGTATCCTGTATCCGATTACAGCATATACCCCCACAGGGTATTTGTCAAGCATCATACATCATGCTTATCGTGCAATTTTTACCAATAAAATATTCTTAATCCAAGGATTCAAACACGAAATAATCGGCAGTCATCTTCCCGCCCTCCGTGTTCTTCTCATTGAATGCAGCCAGTCCCACCTTTACGCCTACCCACCTGCCGGGGGAAGCCTCATAAACCTCTCCTACAGGTTCAAGATGCGCCTCATCGTAACCGATCTCGTAGGACACCAGCAGACTATCCTTTACTTTCATGCAGATATAAAGGGTATCCTGCTCTACTTCACCCAAATCTGCCCGGATCTCATCATCCTTGGTCCAGTTCCCCGTGCGCTGCTGCAAGGTGAGCCTGCCATCCTGCTTTATCGCCAAAAGCCCGTTATAGTGGCCGCACTGGCTGACCATGCCGGCCACATCCCCTTCTTCAAGCTGGTCTAAATGCAGGCAGGCTGTCACCTTGAATTCCGGTGCGGGCCACTTCTGGATCAGCAGATTGGGCACATCGCAGAGCTGAGTCCCCGGATCGCAGGGTTTTGCATACAGGGTGAGTTTGCCCTCTCCGACACTGTACCAGTCTTCTTTGTAATTGGCATTCCACTGCCACTGGAGTCCCAGCTTGTCAGATTCAAAGAAATCACTGTCCTCCGGTGCATCAATGGGATAAACAGCCCCTACATCCGGCTTCTGATACCGCAGCACCGGCTCACCGCAGCCGTCCACATCATTGACGCCGATCACCGGCCAGTCATCCACCCATCTCATAGGCTGCAAATGTACAATGCGTCCGGCATTTCCCACATCCTGGAAGTGTAAGAACCAGTCCTCCCCACTGGGGGTATCCACCCATGCGCCCTGGTGAGGTCCGTTGATGGGGCTGTTCCCCTGATGAAGCACGATTTTCTCCTCGTAAGGGCCATAGATGTTCTTAGACCTCAAGACCACCTGCCAGCCGGGCTTGACGCCGCCTGCCGGGGCAAAAATATAATAGTATCCGTTTCTCTTGTACAGCTTAGGACCCTCGATGGTAGGCTGGGTAGCATGTCCGTCATAAATGAACTGACCGTCACCCAGCACGCCGGAACAGTCCGGCTCTATGGGAGACATATAGAGAAAACTCTTAAAACCGATACGGCTTCTTGCAAAGGCAGTGACCATATAAGCCTTGCCGTCATCATCCCAGAAAGGACAGGGATCGATCCAGCCCACCACCTCACGGACAAAGGAGGGCTCGCTCCATTTCCCCCAGGGATCTGTGGTACTGCACATCATGATCCCTTCATCCGGGAAGGGGATGAAAGCGTAATAGACTCCCTCGTGGAAGCGGATGGAAGGCGCCCAGGTGCCACAACCATGCTTTGGCTTGTCATAATAAGGGAACGGAAGCTTGTCAATGATGTAGTTGATCACCTTCCAGTTCACCAGATCCCTGGAGTGCAAAAGAGGCACCGCAGGCGAATTACAGAAGCTGGAGGCGATCATAAAATAATCTTCCCCCATGCGGATAGCGTCGGGATCGGAATAATCCGTGTACAGGATAGGGTTTTTGTAGGTGCCGTCACCCTGATCGGCGATCCACATCTTTTGAATATTGTTCTTGTCCATGGTATTCCCTCTCTTTTCTTTTCTTATTTCCATTCTTTCACAAATAATGTACAAAATCAAGAGATACTTTTCTTTAGAAAATCATAAAATAGCCATTGACATACAGCTTGTGACAATGGTATACTCTAACCGTATTCTAAATGAAAGTCATTGAACTCACATATTTTTGTAAGTCATTGTTTCTTTTATGATGGTTTACAAAAATATGTGATTTTTTTGTCCTACGTTTTAGAATTCAAATCATCAAATTGGGCTTTGCCCGCATTATCAAAAGGAGGTACCACAATGAATAACGGTACAGTTAAATGGTTCAACGCACAGAAGGGTTATGGTTTCATCACCAACGATGCTAACGGAGAGGAAGTATTCGTACATTTCTCCGCTATCAACGCTGAAGGCTTCAAGTCCTTAGAGGAAGGCCAGAAGGTAACTTTCGACACCGAGACCGATCCTCAGAACAGTAGCAAGGTTCGTGCAGTGAACGTTACTGTTGTAGCTTAATAGCAACCCATACAAACAGGAAAAGCCGGTTCTTAGGAACCGGCTTTTTGATTGCTCTGTTTTCTGTGATTTGTTTGATCTGCCGTCTGCCACGGACTTCCAAAACACTTAGTCCGGAAGTCTGCGCAGCTCTGTGTAAGCCAAAAGCAGTGGACCAACACCCTTTGCGTCATCTTCTACGATAGGCTCTGACATATAATACTCAAAGCTTCCGTCACGTCTCGGATTATTCTCAGGCCCCAGACCTGCTACCAGACAGATACCGCCTAAGCTCAGCTCCCCATCCTTTTCCTTCAGATACCTGTTGCAGATACCGTTAAACGCTTTCAGCGCATACTCTCTGTAACTCTCAGGAAGGAAGCCGAGGCGCACACCCTTTAACAGGCTGTAAGCCATGATAGCGCTTCCGCTGGTCTCCAGGTAATTGGGCTCCTTACCGCCAAGAGCAGGCAGCTGATACCACATACCGCTCTCATCCTGGAATTTCAGCATGGAATCGATCAGATCTGTAAACACTTTCTTCAGATTGTCATAATCAGCCTGGAATTCCTCTCCGGGCTCACACTTGCTCAGGGTATCCAGAAGCGCCATGGAATACCAGCCCAGAGCTCTCAGCCAGAAGTTCTGGCAAAGGCCGGTTTCCTTGTCACACCAGAAAGCCTGTTTGGAAGCATCATAAGCATGATAATAAAGACCTGTCTTCTCATCTCTTAAATGCTTTACCACATTTGCAAACTGATTGAAGATATCCTTATAGTTCTTCTTATCGTTGAATTTGGTCTCATACTCCATGTAAAAGGGTTGTCCCATATACATACCGTCCAGCCATACCTGGTTGGGATAGATCTTCTTATGCCAGAAGTTGCCCTCGAAAGTCCTGGGCTGTGTCTGTACCTGACTGTAGATCAGATCGATCGCCTTGCGGTACTTTTCTTTCCCGTTCAGTTCATACAGTGCAAACAGGGTCTTGCCCGCATTTACATTATCAATATTGTATTCATCCACAGAATAACCCTTGATACTGCCATCCTCCATAACTCTGTGATCAATATAGGCATCTGCGAATTCATAATACTTCTTTTCGCCGGTTGCGGAATAGATTTCCAAAAGTGCCAGGATCATGCATCCGTCAATATAGTTCCATCCTGCTGCTTTTCCCTTTCTGGCATTCTCGATGTTCCAGGCGGGAATATCAAGAGTGCTCTTTTCAATCAATCCGTCAATATACTTTTCAAAAATCGGCATCTGCATGTCGGGGTCCTCCATTCGTTTTTACAACACTCCCTTTCATTGTACACAATCTTCTGACAGTAGTCAATCTTTCATTACCAAATTATTACATTTACTTAATGTAATTTTTACTTTTTTACAGATTGTGACTTGATAGGCTTAAAGTGCCGGAAGACCTTCTATGCCGATCCATGTGCAGAGCAAATAGAGCAAAAAAAGATGCAGGGGGTAAAAGGCATAAAAAACATATTTCAGATTCAGTCCCCTGCGACCGTTATAGCAGGCAATGGGCAGAAATGCCAGAGGTGCAGGCATCTCCCAGCAAAAGGAGACCGCACCGCCCACCATCTGCATACCTTTATCACGTTTTAGCAGATAGAGTGCCAAAATACAAAAAACACCCCTGGCTCCGTAATCACATTTTAGCAGCTCGGCAGCCAGGGCTCCGGCTGCCACCCCAAGGAACAGGAAGCTGCATCTTAAGATCTGATCTATGATCGGTGTCTTCCCCCATCGGTGCATCCTGATCTTTTCACAGGCAGCCATGGTCAAAAGTCCCAAAAACAGTGTAAAGAACACATTCTGATAAGAAAGATCCATTATCCTGCCGTTAAATGCAAGGTCAAACGGCACCTCCGAGATCAGGGCAAAGATTCCCAGGCGCATGGCATATCCCCTCCTGCTCCTTGTCTTTTCAAAGCCCTCCACCAGGAGAAAACAGTAGATGGGAAATGCGATTCTTCCGATGGCACGCATGGTCTCATATACCGAAAGAAGCCGGTCCGCAGAAGCCATCCATGGAAAACAGTTCCACAGCCCCTCCCATGTGACCGTCTCAGATAACTGCCAGTAGCCCCGGATCATCCTGGCCAGGATGGTGGCTCCCACATGATCGATGAACATGGTGATGATGGCTATGATCTTTAAGGTACTGCCCGAAAGCCCCCTCTTTCCTAAGTCTGTCATTTCGATTTCTGTCATGCCTTTCCTAAAATGCCGACTCTTCCTGTCGTCAGCCTACTTTGTACCCGGTTCCCCACACCACTTTCAGGTATCTGGGGTCCTTGGGATTGCTTTCGATCTTCTCCCTGATGTGCCGGATATGTACCGCGATGGTGTTATCCGCACCGATTGCCTGCATGTTCCAGATTGCTTCATAGATCTGATTGATGGAAAATACCTTTCCTCTCTCTCTTATCAAAAGGCGCAGGATCTTGTATTCAATCGGTGTGAGTTTCACTTCCCTGCCCTCCACAAAAACAGTCCTCTCAAGGTCATTTACTTCCAGACCGTCCACGGTATAGATCCTGCTTATATTTCTGGATATGCTGGCAAGTTGAGTATACCTGCGAAGCTGGGACTTCACCCTGGCCAGCAGCTCCAAAGGATTACAGTCTGCGGTCACATAGTCATCCGCTCCCGAATTCAGTGCCATGATCTTTGCCGTCTCTGCCGTCTGCCCGGAAACCACCATGATGGGAATACAGCTCTTCTTCCGAAGTCCTGCGATCAGCTCGATGCCGCTGCCCCAGCCTTCCGGCCCAAGCTCCACATCGATTAAAAGCAGCTGGACGTCGCCGTTCTCCATAAGGGAACAGACCTCCTTAAGGGTAGTGGCCGCAATCATCCTGATCCCTTCCCCTGCCAGCAACGGCACCATGCTTTCCACTATATTGGTATGATTATCATAAACTAAGATCGTCTTTTCCATAATAGCACCAACTTCCTTTCCTGTATATCCCGGTCTTACATTTTTATCCTAATCGTGGTCTGCATCTTTTTTGCATACTTTTGACCTGTTTTTTGTAAAAAAGCCAAAAAATTTGCCCTTTGAAATAATAGACGCATTTCAAGGGCAAAAAGTTTCATTTTTATTCTTATTTAGGCAGATTTATTTTGTTACCGTCCCATTTTCTCCGGTGCGCATCTCCTCCACCACTTCCATATCTTCCGCTGTCAGCTTGCGGAAACGGTTGATGCCTGCCAAAAGGATCAGTATACTGTTCTTGGTAGTGTCAAAAGCGCCTTCCTCATACAGAGTGAAAACGATCAGACCGATAGGTACAGCCACGATCATGCCGATGACACCGCTAAGCTTATATCCGATATAGAGTAAAAACAGCGTGGGCAAGGGGGGCACTCCCACCGAATCTCCAACAATCTTGGGCTGTATCAACTGGCGGGCCAACTGTCCCACCGCCCATATAATCAAAAGGCCTACCGCCATCTTGTAATCGGAACTCAGGATCTTGATAATGGCCCAGGGCACCATTACGGTTCCTGTGCCAAAAAAGGGCAGAAAGTCCAGACAGGCAATCCCAAGTGCGATCAACAGGGCATAATCCACCTGCAGTACAGTCAGACCGATGACTAAGAGCAGGTACATCCAGACTTCGATGCGCAGTTGTGCTTTCAGATAGCCGCCTACCGCCTTTACCAGACTGTTGCGCAGCATCTGCCAGCGTCTCTGGATTACCGCAGGGATATGGTCCTTACACCATGCATTGATATGATGCCGGTCCGACACAAAAAAGTAAGCTGACAACATTGCCATGATCACACCGATCAGGATGGCAGGGAGCTGCTTTGCAAAATTACCCACCGCTGTAATGGTAGGGCTGCTGATCCGTCCTACAAAATCCCCCAGATAATCAGCGATCTGGTCGATCACGTTGCTCAGGCTGACCTGGGCATCCTGGGGAAGACGCCTGTAAATCACATTCAGATTTTCACCGATCTTTGCAAATTCCGCCTCCACGGATTCCCACATCACAGGCAGGGAGTCCACCAGTCCTATCACTTCCTCAGCCAGCTTGGCACCTGCCAGATACAGCACTAGCACCACCAGGCCGATAACGACTATAATCACAAGCGCACTGCTGGCCTTTCGCCGGACCTTGAGCTTCTCCTCAAAGAACCGGACCACCGGCGAGGCAATCCAGGCTATGATCCAGCCCACTACAAAAGGCAGAAAAAATACCAGGACCCTGGGCACCAGGATCACCACCAACAGCAATATCATCAGAGCTATCACTAAATTTGTAACTGCCTTGACATATTTTTTCATATACTCAGGCCTCCGCCCTGTCAGTCTGTCTGCGAGGCATCCGTCTCCTGTTCCACGATCTCATCCAGAAGGGCATAAATCTCATCCCGTCCCTGTTTGGTTTCTGCCGAAAAAGGAATGATGATGGTCTCCGCCCCTGCTTTCAAGGTTTCCCGGATCTGACTTACCTGTTTTGCGACCTGGCTTCGTTTGACCTTATCCAGCTTGGTGGCAATGATGATAGGTTCAAATCCCTGACTGCAGATCCAACTGTACATGATACAGTCATTTTCTGACGGAGTATGCCGTATATCGATCAGCAAAAACACCTTTTTGAGCTGCTTGGACCGGTGCAGATAATTTTCGATCATCCTGCCCCATTTTGCCTTGACCTCTTCGTTGGCACGGGCATAGCCATACCCCGGCAGATCCACAAAGTAAATCGCATCATTGACATTATAAAAATTGATCGTCTGGGTCTTTCCCGGCTGGGCACTGGTACGAGCCAGGGATTTGCGGTTCATCAGGGCATTGATCAGGGAAGATTTCCCCACGTTGCTCTTGCCGGCAAAAGCAACCTCCGGATGGATATTTTCCGGCAGCCTGCTGGTGATGCCGCACACGGTCTCCAGACCTACCTGCTTGATAATCATTCTTCTCTCCTGTCTGCCATCTATGCCCTGCGGATGATCACAGGTTCTCCCGTGCCCTCTACCGCAGCTTTGGTTATCACACAGGACTCCACGCTCTCGTCGGAAGGGATCTCATACATGGTATCCATCATGACACTCTCCATGATAGAACGCAGTCCCCTTGCGCCGGTCTTTCTCTCAAATGCCTTGTCTGCAATAGCTTCAATGGCATCTTTCTCAAAACTAAGATCCACATCATCCATTCCGAACAGCTTCTGATACTGCTTGATCAAAGCATTCTTGGGCTCCTGCAGTATCCGGATCAAAGCCTCCTTGTCAAGTCCCCGCAAAGATACACAGATAGGCACACGTCCCACAAATTCGGGGATCAGGCCATATTTTACCAGATCCTGGGGCGTCACCTCCTGAAGGAGGTCAGAAAGCTCCTTATTGGATTTCTGGGTCACTTCGGTGTTGAAACCGATAGCCTTGCGATCCAGTCTGGACTCTACGATCTTCTCCAATCCGTCGAAGGCACCTCCGCAGATAAAGAGGATATTGGTGGTGTCGATCTGGATCAGCTCCTGGTGAGGATGCTTCCTGCCGCCCTGGGGAGGCACGCTTGCAACAGTTCCCTCTACGATCTTCAAAAGTGCCTGCTGCACGCCCTCGCCGGACACATCACGGGTGATGGACACATTTTCACTTTTCTTGGTGATCTTATCAATTTCATCAATATAGACAATACCGTACTGTGCGCGCTCCACATCATAATCAGCAGCCTGGATCAGCTTTAAGAGGATATTCTCCACATCCTCTCCTACATATCCTGCCTCTGTCAGAGTGGTGGCATCTGCGATGGCAAAGGGAACATTGATGATCTTAGCCAAAGTCTGGGCCAGATACGTCTTGCCGGAGCCGGTAGGTCCCACCATGATGATGTTGCTCTTCTGCAATTCCACATCATCCAGATCCTTGGGGGCCATGACACGCTTATAGTGATTGTAAACGGCTACCGAAAGAACTTTCTTGGCCTCCTCCTGTCCGATGACATAGTCATCCAGAAAGGTCTTGATCTCCCTGGGTTTTAACAGATTGATCTCCGGATGGAGGGACTCTTCGTTCTCCTCCACCTCCAGTTCCTCCTCCAGGATATCTGCGCAGATATCGATACATTCGTCACAGATATATACCCCGTTGGGGCCTGCAATCAGCTTGCGCACCTGACTCTGTGCCTTATTGCAGAAGGAACATCTAATGTTATTGTCAGAATTCTTTCCTGCCATTCCTGTTATAAACTCCTGTTTCTATTTTCATTTTCTTGTATTAAAATGGTTTATGGATCACTTTTCTGCCGCATGGGAAGCGATCACTTTATCGATCAGGCCGTATTCACATGCTTCCTCTGCGCTCTTCCAGTTATCGCGCTCGGTGTCCGCACAGATGATATCATAATCCTTGCCGGTATTCTCTGACAGGATACGGTTCAGCTTTTCCTTGGTCTTCAAGATATGCTTTGCAGCGATCTCAATCTCTGTAGCCTGACCCTGGGTTCCGCCCAAAGGCTGATGGATCATGATCTCTGCATTGGGAAGGGCAAAACGCTTACCTTTGGCACCACCTGCAAGCAGGAAGGCACCCATGCTGGCAGCCATACCGATGCAGACAGTGGAAACATCACATTTGATATACTGCATGGTATCGTAGATGGCCATACCTGCAGTCACACTTCCTCCGGGGCTGTTGATATACAGATGGATATCCTTCTCAGGGTCCTCCGCCTCCAGGAAAAGCAACTGTGCGACCACGATGCTGGCCGTAGTCTCGTTGACTTCCTCACCCAGGAATATGATCCTGTCTTTCAAAAGTCTTGAATAAATATCGTAAGATCTCTCGCCTTTGCTGGTCTGCTCAATGACGTAAGGTACTAAACTCATAACAACTCCTCCTATTTCCCAAATTCTTCTAAAATACATCTTATCCTACTTAAAATCCATTTTCAATGCCTGAAACCGGATTTAATAAAATCTTAATCAGATAGAAGAAAATTGTACCCGGGAGGCCCGGGTACAACTTTTATTCCTCGCTCTTAGCCTTGGAAGGCTTGCTTTCCTTTGCATTTTCCACTACAAACTCTACTGCTTTCCTGATACAGATATCTTCCTTGACCTGCTTAGCGCCGTTCTCTCCCAAAAGCTCCTTTACCTTGTCTGCTTCCATCTGGTAAACTTCAGCCATGGTCTTGACTTCCTCTTCAAACTCGTCGTCGCTCGCCTCGATCTTCTCTGCAGCAGCCACTGCTTCCAGGACCAGTCTGGACTGAATCCGCTTTAACGCCTGGGGCTTGATCTGTTCCAACATTGCTGCGGGAGTCAGGCCGGTGAACTGCATGTACTGTTCCATGGAAAGACCCTGGGACTGAATCCGCTGTGCGAACTCATCAACCATCTGTCTCTGCTGGGTCTCCAGCATTGCATCGGGGATCTCCATCTTTGCATCTGCTATGATGGCATCGATGACTGCATCTTCCTTTGCGTTCTTGGCATCAGCAGCTTTCTTCTCGCCTAATTTCTTCTTTACATCTTCCTTGTATTCGGCCAGCGTATCAAACTCGGACACCTCTGCTGCGAACTCATCATCCAGCTCGGGAAGTTCCTTCTCCTTGATCTCTTTCACGGTACACTTGAACACTGCAGCCTTGCCTGCCAGTTCCTCCGCCTGATAATCCTCAGGGAAAGTCACATTCACATCTGTCTCTTCACCGATATTGGCACCGATCAGCGCCTCCTCAAAGCCGGGAATGAATGCACCGGAACCGATGGTCAGGGGATAATTTTCACCCTTTCCGCCCTCGAATGCCACGCCGTCCACAAAGCCTTCAAAATCAATAACGGTCATATCGCCGTCTTTGACTGCTCTGTCCTCAACAGTAATGGTGCGGGCATTGCTCTCTCTTTCTCTATTGATCTGTGCATCCACTTCTTCCTCACCGACGCTTACATCGATCTTGTCAACCTTCACGCCCTTATACTTTCCAAGGGTAACCTCCGGTTTTAAAGCAACCTCTGCGGTAAAGATGAAAGGCTTGCCCTCCTCGATCTGGGTCACATTGACTCTGGGTGCGGAAACGATATCCTCGGTACACTCCTCAAGAGCCTTCTCATAAGCTGCAGGGATCAGCTCGTTGGCTGCATCCTCATAAAACACTTCCTTACCATACATACTCTCGATCATTTTTCTGGAAGCTTTTCCCTTGCGGAAACCGGGAATGCTGATCTTATTCTTGTTTTTCCGATATGCTGACTCGATAGCCTTGTCCAATTCTTCTGCGGGCACTTCGATGGTCAGCTTTGCCATGTTGTTTTCTAATTTTTCTACCTGTAAACTCATCGTTACATTTCCTCCTTCATCGTGACCATCCGATCCAAAAGACCCACACAGCCACAGTCATTTTGAAATTATAGCATAAATGAAAGGACTTGACAACAATTTTGTACACTTTATCCTGTATTTTATTGGGCTCTGTATATGAAAAACTTTCCATTATATTTTTTCTTGCTGCGCTAATACTAATACCAAGATAAGCGTTGACAAACACTTCTTTAATTCTCTTTGCAGAGTCTTTAAGGTAAGTGTGCGCCACACTTATCTTGAAGATAGAAGCAAAAAACAGATATGGAGGTGAAATCAAATGGCAAGCAAGAGCAATAGAGTTGAAGTTCCTGAAGCTAAGGCAGCAATGGATCGTTTCAAAACTGAGGTTGCATCTGAGTTAGGTGTAAACCTGAAGGAGGGTTACAACGGTGACCTTACTTCCAAGGAAGCTGGAAGCATCGGCGGTGAGATGGTTCGTCGTATGATCAGAAAGCAGGAAGAATCCATGAAATAAGGCTCCCCAAGGGGTAAACAGGAAAGAAACTCCTGTGGCAAAAAAAGAGGACTCAGGGCTGATGCCCCGGGTCCTTTTTATATTCCTGCTCCTGTATGCCTACTCGCCGAATACAGCCTTGTAATCAGCCTGGAACTTGGCAATCCCCGCATCTGTCAGAGGATGCTTTACCATCTGCTCGATAACAGAATAAGGAACCGTTGCGATATCCGCACCTGCCAGTGCACAATCCGTTACATGGATGGGATTGCGGACACTTGCTGCGATGATCTGGGTATCCAGATCCGTAACAGCAAAAATATCAGAGATCTCTCTGATCAGATCAACACCTCTCTGGCTGATGTCATCCAGTCTGCCCAGGAACGGAGATACGTACGTTGCGCCTGCCCTTGCTGCCAGAAGTGCCTGATTGGCACTGAAAATCAGAGTTACATTGGTCTTGATCCCCTCGCCGGAAAGCACCTTACACGCCTTCAGGCCCTCCACAGTCATAGGGATCTTTACTACCATATTAGGATGGATAGCTGCAATGGCACGGCCCTCCTCGATCATCCCCTCCGCATCCACGGTGGTGGCCTTTACCTCACCGCTGATGGGTCCGTCCACGATGGAAGCGATCTCCGCAATGACCTCCTCAAACACACGTCCCTCTTTGGCGATCAGCGAAGGATTGGTGGTAACACCGCAGATGACGCCCATGTCATTTGCCTTTCTGATGTCCTCCACCTTGGCCGTATCAATGAAAAAACGCATAATCAGTTCCTCCTTGTGATATGTGTGATATTATTGATATACAGAAGAAGATTCAGCAAACAGCTCCGATTCCCCTTCCACATATTCTCTGATAAAGTCTGAAAGCGGCCCCGGTCTCCCGAAATAGTATCCCTGGATATAATCCGGATTGATCTCGCAGATCCTTTTCAATTCCTGATCCGTCTCAATGCCCTCGATGCACATTTTCAGATTGATGCTGTGAGTCATGTCCACCATGTGCTGTAGCAGATTGTATTCATAATCATTGTGCAGTGCCTTCAAGGTAAAGGACCTGTCGATCTTAATGGTATCGGGACTCAAATTGTACAGATAGTGGAAATTGGAATAACCGGTGCCGAAATCATCCAGCGCAAGGGGGATGCCATGCTCCTTAAGTCCTTCACAGAACCGGATGAAATTGGCATTGGACTCCAGAAATCCGCTTTCTGTCAGCTCTATCATAATGCTGCCCGGTTTTAACTGATACTTCTCGACCCCTGTCAGGATCTCGCTAAGGACATTGCTCTTAAGTACCTGTATGTAAGAAAGATTTACCGACACGCGAAAATCCGGCAGCGTCTTTTGAATCCTGGCGCAGGCCATCATAGCCTGTTCCAACACCCATTTGCCCACAGGAATGATCAATCCGCTCTCCTCCAAAAGAGGAATGAACTCTACGGGGGACAGCATTCCCAACTCCTCCGTGCGGAATCTGAGTAACGTTTCCGCCGCCACCAGACATCTTTTGTTGATGTCCACGATTGGCTGGAAGTATG
The DNA here is from genome assembly GCA_017621075.1 of Lachnospiraceae bacterium. Taxonomy (GTDB): domain Bacteria; phylum Bacillota; class Clostridia; order Lachnospirales; family Lachnospiraceae; genus Acetatifactor. The sequence continues at coordinate 38,744 of JAGATV010000057.1, read as the reverse complement.
CCTCAAAGCCTTCACACTTGTTGTTCACCGCCTGACGCAGGGTCTTGATCAACTGCCTTGTGTGCAAAAACTGAAAATAATCTTCCTTTTCATAAATATAATACTGATTCTTTCCCCTGTCCTTTGCCTCGTTCAGGGCAAACTCCGACAGCTTCATCAGATTGCTGTATTCCAGGTTGACCACTTTATCCAAAGTAAGGACGCCGGCAGAAATCGTATAAAATACATCATAAAAATTCTTTTCGATAAAATCATCCAGTGAGGAACGGACTTTTTTATAGATGTCCACCGCTTCCTCATCCTTGTGTGCGGGATCGGGGTCCAGCACAATAAATTCATCCGTAACGATGCGGTAAAACTTCTGTCCTTCCGAAAGAGCGCTTTCAATGCACTCTGCCGTCTTGCGAAGCACCATATCCCCGTAGTCGATGCCCCGGTTTTCATTGATCTCTTTGAAATTATCGATGCCCAGCCTCAGGATGAAGCCCGGTATCCGTGTTCCCCCATACTTTTCCAGTTCGCGCTGCAGACTGGTCTCCCCCAGGGCTCCGCTGATATTGTCAGCCTTCTGTTTTAAGCCGATCTCATTGATACAGCCGATCAGGTATGCCGGATGTCCCTGTTCGTCATAAGTAACCTGTCCCTTACAGTTGATCCAGACCGGATTGCCCTCTTTGTCCAGCCAGCGATACTCAAGATCATGGAAGTTCCTCTCGCCCGCAAGCAGCAGATACAGTTCCTTATTCAGCCTGTCCTTATCCGCATCATATACAAAACCCATAATAACTTGCTGGGCATTATGGAACTTTGCCTCCGGGATCGCAAACCGCTCTACTGCGCTGGGTGAAATGTAATAGCAGTCATCCTTCAGGTCATAAATATAAAGGAAATCGTCCATGCTGGGACTAAGGATATCTATGATCTTCTGAAATTGACTTATTCCGTTTTTACCAATCAGATCTTCCATATCTGTGCTTCCTCTTCCCCTCCCCACAGGATTTTGCCTGAGGGTAGTCGTGTCTCTTAGCTGGCATTTTGTCATACAGACTTCTACGAGGTAAATTGTACCACAATTTCCCTTTAAAATCAATGCTTACAGATATCCTTTTCGTAGAAGCACCTCCCCCGTCTCTGTCCTGCCATCCCTTCCGGCTTTCCTGACAGATCCGCTGTCTGCATTCTCTTCAGTCTGTTCAGCACACACCCCATATCCGGCAGTCTCTCCAAAGGATTTTCCCGGACGCAGTCCGCCGCCAGCCTGTTCATACGGCACCATCGGTCTCCCCCCATCAGACGGAGGAGCACCTTGCCAAAAGCATATACGTCACTGTATGTGCCAATCTGCCCCTGCATTTTCAACTGTTCCGGGGGAGCATAGCCCGGTGTGCCTCCCAGGCTTCCGTCCCCTTCTGCCGGGCAGGCACAGCCCAGATCCAAAAGTCTGACCCCTCCGTCCTCACAGATACGGATGTTGGAAGGCTTAAGATCCCGAAACAGGATAGGGGGGTCCTGTTCCTGAAGCCACGCCATGCCCTCCGCCAACGCCGTGGCAATCCTGAGCACCTGCCTTCTGCAAAAGCCCCCGCGCCTGTCAAGCAGCCCGGCCAGATCCTGTCCGGACACATAGTCCATGACCAAAAACCCCCTCTCCCCCTGCCACCAGCACTCCCGGTATGTGGGGAACAGCGGATGCCCGGCCCGGCGCAAGAAGGTGCTTTCCCGTTCCCAGAGTCTTCTGTCCTCCAGTATCTTGCAGGCCCAAAAAGCCGGTCCCCCCTCCTTTCTGATCCGATAGACCTTCCCATAGCTGCCTCTGCCTACAGGCACCACATCCACATATCCCCGCTGTTTGAGTTCCTGCATGTCCCTGTCTCCTCCTCTTCTGTTATTTTCACCTTGCTTTTTGCCTTCTGTCCACGCCCGTTTTTAAGAACCGCTCACCAGAAATACCGCCGCTCTTCCTTCCTGCTTTTCTTGTACATGCATTCCCAGTTCTTCCAGTCTTCTGGAGGCCTGTCTGTCCCCTGCGATCTGTCCGCTCCCCAGGCAGCTTATGATCTGCTCCTTTCGGTCTTCCCGGCAAAAGGACTCCGTTGCCACAAGGATCCTGGCCCCCGGCTCCAGGACACCCTCCCGGCAAAAGGGCTCCTGTTTTTGTTTCAGCACAGACTCTACAGAGGGTCTCAAAAATCTTTCCCGGAGAAGGTAGATCCGTGGACTTCCAAAGCCAAACAAAAGACACCGTTCCTCAAAGCAGAGGATTCCAGCCACCCCCGCCTTGACATATTCTTTCCTGCCAAGGATGGCGGTCAGTTCCCGGGCCAGTCCTCCCAAAGCCCGGCGCTTCTTTTTCCGGCATTGGATCAGGGCACAGGAATGAAACCAGTCCTTTAACTCTTTACCAAGATCCGGTGCGGTCTCCCCGGTACTCACTGCGGCCAGGACCACCGATTCTTCCCGGCGTCCTCCTCGATCCTTAAGCCGCACCTGCTGCAGCAGAAGAGAGACTTCTTTTTCTCCCTTCTGCCGATAGTATGCTGTATAAAATTTCATCGTGGAACTCCCATTGAATTTCAGATTGGGAAGCAGGCAGCCTCCGGCCGCCTACCTCATAATGATTTTAGAAATGTCATTGAATAACAAGAATACCATCAGTACCATAAAGAACATCAGACCGATAAAATGCACCATCCCCTCCTTATCAGGCGGAACGGGTTTGCCCCGGACCACCTCGATCAGAAGAAAGACCAGCCTGCCGCCGTCCAGCGCCGGAAGAGGCAGAAGATTCAGCACTCCCAGATTCACCGACAGCATCAGGGTAAAGTTCATCATGTTGACCAACACGTTCTGCCAGCCGTATTCCTTGGTGTTCTCGTAGGTCTCGCCTACCATGCTGGCAATTCCCACCGGCCCCGACACCTGTTCCCTGGAAACTCTTCCCGTCACCAACAGTTTCAGGCTCTTATAGGTAGTCATCACATTATAACGGATCTCATACCAGGCATATCTCAGTCCGTCCAGACCCTTTAACTCCACAAAATCCGCATTGGAGATCCCAAGCATATATCTTCCCGAAGACTCATCGTATTTGGGAGTGAGCATGGTGTAGTCAAGGTGTCCGTCCCTTTCATACCCCACTTTCACTTCCCCGCCGGAATAGATCTGGGTAAAGAGAAGCAGTTCTTCGTACAGATACACCTTTTCACCGTCCAGGGAAACGATCCTGTCGCCATCCTCAAGTCCCGCCTCCATGGCAGCACCGTCCTCAAGAACCTCTGTTGCCACCGGGTCCCTGATCAGGATCATATTGACCATGACCAGTGCAATGATGAATGCCAGGATGAAATTGAACAGAGGACCTGCTACCACCGTAGCGATGCGGCTCCAGACATTGGCTTTCAGGAAAGAGCCTTCCCCCGGTTCTCCCTCTTCCGTATTTAGGCCGTCTTCCCCTTCAAACATACAGGCACCGCCAAATGGAAAAAGCTTTATTGCATATCTGGTGTCCCCTTTCTGAAAAGAAAACAAACTGGGCCCCATCCCCACTGAAAATTCCACTACATGTATCCCGTTGGCCTTAGCCAGCAGAAAATGTCCGAACTCATGGGATATCACCACGATTCCGAAAATAACAATAAACAATATCACTGTAGCCATGAACTCTTATTACTTTACCTTTCCTGCAATATATTCGTAAACTTCCTGTTCCGTCCGGAGGATCTCCTCCACAGAAGGTTCTTTCACAAGCTTATGATGCTCCATGCATTCCTCTATGAGTTCCGTGATCCTGGGATATCTGATCTTACGGTCTAAGAACAGTCCTACCGCCTTTTCATTGGCCGCATTGAACACAGTGGGCATGCTCCCCCCTGCCTTGGCTGCCTGATAGGCCAGCTTCAGTCCCGTAAAAGTCTCCATATCCGGTTTTTCAAAAGTGATCTGCCCCAGTTCGAAGAAATCTACCCGCTTACCCTCCATGGGCCTTCGGTCCGGATAAAACAGTGCATACTGTATGGGCAGCTTCATGTCCGGAGTGCCCAGCTGGGCGATGATGGCACCGTCCACATATTGCACTGCCGAATGAATGATACTCTGGGGATGGACCACCACCTGGATGCGGTCCAGATCCACGTCAAACAGCCACTTGGCCTCCATGACCTCCAATCCCTTGTTCACAAGTGTGGAAGAATCGATAGTGATCTTTCGTCCCATGGACCAATTGGGATGCTTCAGCGCATCTTCCACCCGGATATCCTCCAGCTCCCTGCGGCTCTTTCCCCGAAAGGGGCCTCCCGATGCCGTAAGCAGGATCTTTTCTATCTTGTCTGCAGGCTCGCCGTTTAAAGACTGAAAAATGGCACTGTGCTCGCTGTCCACCGGAAGTATGGAAACCCCGCACTTTTTGGCAAGGGGCATGATGATATGTCCGGCAGTCACCAGTGTCTCTTTGTTGGCAAGGGCAATATCCTTACCGGCCTCGATGGCCGCAATGGTCGGTCTGATACCAATCATTCCCACAATGGCGGTGACTAATACCTGGGCTTCTTCCAAAACAGCAATTTCCAAAAGTCCTTCCATCCCCGCCACCACCTTTACGGGAAGATCGGACACACGGCTCCTCAAATCTGCAGCCGCTTCCTCCGTCCACATCCCAGCCACCGCCGGATGGAATTCTCTGATCTGTTCCTCCATCTTTTCCACACTGCTGCCTGCAGCCAGTGCCACTACCCTAAGATCCGGGTTTGCCCGCACCACTTCCAGAGTCTGGGTGCCGATGGAGCCTGTGGACCCCAGTATCGCAATCTTTTTCATGGTTCTTTCGTCCTTTCAAGATGCCTGTTACATCTTCAATAGTAATATAGTCAGGAAATAAGTCATGGGGGCCGTTACGATCATGCTGTCAAAACGGTCCATGATCCCCCCGTGACCGGGAATCAGTTTCCCATAATCCTTGATATTATGATTTCTCTTGATGGCAGATGCCGCCAGATCCCCTACCATGCTCATGACAGCGCCCATACCGCAGATAAAGGCCAGTATCCAGGTCACTCTCTGATCCGGGAATACCTCCTCCACAAGGAAATAGCCATACAATCCGCCGATCAGTGCCGATCCCAGAACGCCGCCGATGCAGCCCTCCAGAGATTTATGGGGACTTAATACCGGGAAGATCTTTTTCCTGCCGATCAGCTTACCCACCGCATAAGCGCAGGTATCACATCCCCAGGAGCTGATAAGGATCATCCATACCATGTAGATCCCCTGGGGCGTGGATCTGGTCAGATACACAAAAGACAGCATCACGGGGGCATACAGGAAGGAAAATACCGATGCCATTACCTGGTTGGCCTGAAATCTGGGGAACGTAAACACATAGACGAACATTTCCGCCAGAAATACTCCCACGATCACCATGAGCAGCCATACCGGTTCTCCCAAAAAGTAGAGTACTCCGTAGTAGACTACCACCCCAAAGATCCCTATGATCTCCAGCGTATTGAGTTTCTTTGCATCTGTTGCACACATCAGAGCCTTCGTCAGCTCCCGGCAGGCGATCAGGGATATCACAAACAGAGTCGCCGCCAGAGGGATTCCTCCCAGGCTCATGGTGAGCAGTGCTATGGCAAGCAGAACGATGCCGCTTATCAGTCTGGTCAAGAACATAATGTCATTCCTCCTTTAAGCCTCCATACCTTCTGTCTCTATGATTATATGCTTCCACAGCTTTTATCAATTCTTCTTTGGAAAAATCAGGCCAGGGAACAGGCGTAAAATAAAATTCCGTGTATGCAAGCTGCCACAGCAGGAAATTGGAGATCCGCTGCTCATTACAGGTCCTGATCAACAGATCGGGATCGGGAATCCCTCCGGTATCCAACAGGTTTCCAAAAGCGGCCTCGTCAATCCGATCCGCTGCCAGCTCTCCGCTCTGTACTTTCTCCACCGCTTTTTTCAGTGCCCGGACGATCTCATCCCTGCCGCCGTAATTGATGGCGATCTGGAAATGCAGTCCGTCATTGTCCTTTGTAGCTTCCTCCAGCTCTTCGATCCTTAAGCGGATATCCTCATCCAGGCCGGATTTATCACCCAGGACCCGGACGCACATACGGTTCTTCTCCGCTGTCTTTAAACAGTTCTGCATATAATTGCGGAGCAGCTTCATCAAGGCATCCACTTCATCCTTGGGGCGGTTCCAGTTCTCTGTGGAAAACGCATATACCGTCAGATACCGGATGCCCATTCTGTAGGCTTCCTCGCAGATCGTCTCCACGGTCTTGGCACCCTGGACATGACCATAATTGCGGGGCATTCCTTTTGCCTTTGCCCATCTTCCGTTACCGTCCAGGATGATTGCCACATGATTTGGCACTTTCAACTTTTCTTCCATATTTTACCGGGCCTTTCTAAACATAAAGGGCGGAAAGATTCGCATCTCCGCCCCCGCAGTTTGCTTTAGACTGTCATGATTTCCTTTGATTTGGTCTCCATCAGGACATCAATGTCCTTGATGAATTTGTCGGTCAGCTTTTGGAGCTGATCCTCCAGCTGCTTGATCTCATCCTCTGAGACCTCGGTCTTGCCCAGCTTCTTCAATGCATCGTTGCCGTCTCTGCGAATGTTGCGGATGGCAACCTTTCCTTCCTCAGCTTTCTTCTTTACCTCTTTCACCAGATCCTTTCTGCGCTCCTCTGTCAGCTCGGGGAACACCAGACGGATCACGCTTCCGTCATTGGAAGGATTGATCCCGATATCGGAGGTCAGGATCGCTTTCTCGATCTCCTTGATCAGGGATTTTTCCCAGGGAGCGATCTGAATGATACGCGCCTCCGGCACGGTTATGTTGCCTACCTGCTGAATGGGAGTGGGCGTACCGTAGTAATCCACTCTCAGTTTGTCCAGTACATGGGGATTGGCGCGTCCTGCACGGATTCCGGCATAATCTGACTCCAGATACTCATAAGCCTTCTTCATCTTATCTTCATACTGCTGTAATCTTGCGTCCATATTGACCTCCTATTTTCACACGGTTACTTTTGTTCCGTTAAATTTGCCTTTTACGGCATTTACGATGCTGTTTTCTTCATTCAGCCCAAACACCCACAAGGGCATCTTGTTATCCCTTGCCAGGATGGAAGCGGTCATATCCACCACCTGAAGATTCTTGGCGATCACCTCATCAATGGAGACCACGTCATACTTCTTTGCATCGGGATTCTTGGCAGGATCTGCGTCATACACGCCGTCGATGGATTTTGCCAGCAGGATCACATCCGCATCCACCTCCACTGCCCTCAACACCACGCCTGTGTCGGTGGAAAAGTAAGGATGCCCCGTGCCTCCCGCAAAGAACACTACCATTCCTTTTGCAAAATATTTGTTGGCACGATCCTTGGAGAACAGCTTGGTAAAGGAACCACATTCAAAAGGCGTCAGCACACTGGTCATCATTCCCACAGAGCGAAAGATTTCCGACACATAGATACAGTTCATAATGGTTGCCAGCATTCCGATCTGGTCTGCCTTGGTCCTGTCGATGTTCTCGCTGGTACGCCCTCTCCAGAAATTGCCTCCGCCGGTGACGATCCCTACCTGGATGCCGTCATCCACCAGTTCCTTCACCTGCAGGGCCACCTTTCTTACGGTCTCCTCATCAAAACCGGTTTTCTTGTCCCCGGCCAGTGCCTCACCGCTCAACTTCAATAAAATCCTGCGCATAATGATCTCTCCCTATTTATTTTACGGTCTTTTTCTTATTATCAGGTTTGTAATCGTCAAAGAAAGCAGTAGGGCTGACATCTGCATAGCACTGGGAACACATACCCTCGATCACCGCACCGTTGTTGATCTGAACGGATTTGGACTTGATGTTGCCCATCACGATGGCAGAGGCATCCAGGATCACAGGGCCCTTCACATCGATATCACCTTTTACCGCACCTGCAATGGCTGCGCTGGCAGCGGTGATGTTGCCGATGATAACGGTGCTTGCGCCGATCTTCACTGCTCCCTCGCTGGTAATCTCGCCGTTGATCTTTGCGCTCTCCGCATAGATCTCTGCCGCCTTGGAATTGCCGTTTACATGACCTGTGATATTCAGTTTGCCCAAAACATCGATATTGCCGTTTACATTGCCGATGACATCAACGGAGCCCTCTGATACGATGTCACCCGTTATTGTCATGCCTGCAGTAATGATAGATGTCTCATCGGACACTGTTCTTCCGGAATGTACTTCCATAGTCTTCTTTTCTCCTTTATCTGCTGCCACTGAATGCTTTTCTTCCGGTTCTGCCACGGGCTCTGCAGCAGGCTGGGCAACTGCTTTCCCGGACACCGGTTCCGTCTCAGCCGGCTCTTCCTCAGCGCCCGATGCCATAGCCTCCCTGAGCAGCGCCTCCAGATCCGGATCTTCCCCGCCTGCGTCCGCCTGATCCTGTGCTTCCTCGGGAATACTGATCTCATCAATATTTTCCAACAGTTCCTCCAGGGAAATCCCATCCGAAATCTGCGTCTCTGCATTTGATTCTTCTGTCCCCGTAGAAACAGCTTCCGCATTCTCATCCGGCATCAGTTCATTGACTGCCTGGGACAGATCCTGCTTCAGATCACCAAAAAAACCCATGGTAATATTACCTCCAATCATTCATTTGTTTCTGTATGGATATGCTGTACGGCATCCGTATCCTCCGTGATGGGCAGAAGTGCCGTATCCTCCATTGTCTGAATCGTCTCTATGATCTCCGGCAGCGCCTCCACCGTGGCGTGCTTTTCTGCCGAATCATGCATCAGTACAATGACCGTACTGTATCTGGAAATATCTTCCGTACTGTTCTTTACCAGTGTCGCCTCCGAGAGCTTCCTGCCCGTACCATCCCCCGAAGAAATATTCCAGTCATAAAATTCCACGCCCCGCTCCCGCAGAGCATCCGCAAGATCCTGCATACTGACGGCACTTACCGTATTGGAACTGCCTCCCGGGAAACGATAACAGGTACTCTTAACTCCGGTGGTCTCATACAAAAAAGCCTGCAGCCTGTCAAAATCCTCCAAAAAGGCATCCACCGATTCATATAATTCACTGTATTTGTGGCTGTAAGAGTGCATGCCCAGAGTATGTCCCTCTTCCACGATCCGCTTCAGAGCTTCCTTGGATGCCTCATCCTCCTTGCCCACCACAAAGAAAGTAGCTTTTACATCATACTCTGCCAGAATATCCAGGATCTCATCGGTATAGATGCTGGGACCGTCATCAAAAGTCAGATATACCTTATGTGCCGGCTGTTTCTCCAACGCAGCCTCCGCACTGCCATCCCCGGCATTCCGGGACTCCTCTGCCTTGATGCCTTCCGGATCAGCCCCTCTAAGATCTGCATCCCCGGTGAGACCACTTTCCCGGCCTGCTTTCCCTTCTTCCAGTTCCTGCATCATCTGATCCACCTGCAGCCCCAGTTTCTCCACCCGGCCGCTCAGGTCACATACCTTTACAAGCAGGATGACTGTACCTATATTCGGTATCAGGATAAACGTTATGAGCAGCCCCAGGATCCACTTTTTCAACCTGTTTACACGCCTGCGCCTGTAACCGTTGTCCTGCGATACATTTTCTGCCATAGTTTCTCACATTCTTAACATACTTCTGTAACAGTATAGCATATTACAGATTTTTGGGAAAGACAAAATTAGAAAAAAGCCAAAAATGCTACAGCATTTTCCTGATCTTGCCCTTCAGTCGCTGCAAAGCATTATCCGTAGCTTTCTCATCCCTGCCTAACACCTTGGCGATCTGGCCATAGCTCATGCCTGTAAGATGCAGATCCAGCACTTGCTTTTCAAAAGGACTCAGTTCGTTTTCAATGGCCTCCTCCAGATACTGCACCCTCTCCTTGTCCAAAAACATCTCTTCCGGGTTGGACTCAGACTTGTCCGCCAGCATTCCCAAAAGGCTCTGTCCTTCCTTGTCCCCCTGTCCCGACACATTCTCATACAAAGATACATAAGTATTTAAGGGCGTATGCTTCTTTCTCTTGGCTGCCTGGACCGCAGTGTACATCTGCCTGCTGATACACAGATCCGCAAAAGTGCTGAAACTGGCATCCCGTCCGCAGTCATAGTCACGGACCGCCTTGAACAGCCCGATCATTCCCTCCTGGATCAGATCCTCGTTGTCCCCGCCCAGGATGAACATGGACTTTGCCTTCGTTCTCACCAGATCCTTATATTTGTCACAGATAAAGTCCATGATAAGGGTCTCCCCGTCCCGAAGGCGCAGGATCAGTTCCTCATCCGTCTCATTCCTGTAATTTTCAGTGCCGGAGATCATGAAGACACCTCACAAGACATTCTCTGTCTGACGATCTCGTAAGCCAGGACTCCCGCAGCAACAGAAGCATTCAGAGAATCGATGTCACCCTTCATGGGGATGGAGGCGATCATATCGCACTTTTCCCTGACCAGACGGCCTACGCCCTCGCCCTCATTGCCGATGACCAGGCCGATAGCCCCCTTCAGATCCAGATCATACATGACAGTTCCGCCCATGTCAGCGCACACAAACCAAAGTCCTTCCTTTTTCAGGTCCTCGATGGTGTTGGCCAGGTTGGTCACCCTGGCAACCGGCGTATAATTCAGGGCTCCCGCTGATGTTTTTGCCACAGTGGCCGTCAGTCCCACCGCCCGGTTCTTGGGGATGATGACCCCGTGGGCTCCTGCCAGATTGGCGGTACGGATAATGGCACCCAGATTGTGAGGGTCCTCGATATTGTCAAGCAGGAAGATAAAGGGAGGCTCTCCTTTTTTCCTTGCCGCCTCCAGGATATCCTCCACTTCGGCATACTGATATGCCGCAACAACGGCAATGACCCCCTGGTGTTTTCCCGTCCCGGACAACTGGTCCAGGCGCTCCCTGTCCACGTATTTCATGAGGGTCCCATGCTTTTTGGCCTCTCGTTTGATGGTGGACACAGGACCGTCCTGACAGCCGTCCAGCACATAGAGCCTGTCTATGGGGCGGCCTGCCCGAAAAGCTTCGATCACGGCATTCCTGCCCTCTATTTGCAATTCCTGATATGCCATACCCTTCTCCTTATATTTCCATACCCACAGTGTCGATCCCTTTTTTCACGAGTGCCAGCATCCGGCTTGTCTGCCCGGTGAGGTAAAGATATCCCATCAGTGCCTCATAGCCGGTGGCTCTCCGGTAATCGCTCATGGAAGCATTCTTGGCCATAGTATAGGACTTGGCATTCCTGCCCCGTCTGTAAATGGCTTCCTCCTCCTCGGTCAGTTCATCCATCAGGGCTGTTATCATCTTAGACTGCGCCTCCGCCTTCACATATCTGGTCACCCGCTTGTGGAGGTCATTGTTGGAACGGTTGCCCCGCTCCACCACCACGCTGCGGATCACCAGATCATAAATGGCATCCCCGATATATGCCAAGGTCAGCGGGGAGTACGTTCTCACGTCCTGTTCCCTGCATGCAAAGACCTCCTTGATCTCCTGCAACAGACCTATGCTCTCTTCCATTTTACGCCCTCACGTGTATCTTCCAAAAGGATACCCTTTTTTAACAGTTCATCCCTGATCTCATCCGCCCTCGCAAAATTTTTCTCTTTTCTGGCTGCCTGTCTTTCAGCGATCAATGCCTCGATATCACTGTCTAACATCTCTTCTTTCTTATCCACGATCAGTCCGCAGATATCGGACAGAGCCACCAATTCTTCCTTCAGCGCATGCAAGAACGCCTTGGTGCTCCCCTCTCCCACATTGGTATTTATGAATTTTACCAGTTCAAAGATGACGGACAACGCATCTGCAGTGTTGAAATCATCATCCATAGCTTCATCAAATCTGCCCACGAAGCCTTCCGCTTCCGCCGCAAGCGCTCTTTCCGCCTCTGTCATCTCCGCATCCGGTGCATTGCTCATGAGGAACTTCAGATTGTCCACGCTGGTCACGATACGCTCGTATCCATTCTTTGCAGCCTCCATCAACTGGTCGCTGAAATTTAAAGGACTCCTGTAATGTGCAGACAGCATAAAGAAACGCAGCACCTGCAGATCATACTTCTCGCTGATATCCCTCACGGTAAAGAAGTTGCCTAACGATTTGGACATCTTCCTGTTGTCGATGTTCAAAAAGGCATTGTGCATCCAGTATCTGGCAAAAGTCTTGCCGTTTGCCGCCTCAGACTGGGCGATCTCGTTCTCATGATGAGGGAAGACCAGATCCTCGCCTCCTGCATGAATATCGATTTCCTCCCCCAGATACTTCCTGCTCATCACAGAGCACTCAATATGCCAGCCCGGACGCCCCTCACACCAGGGGGACTCCCAGTACGGCTCTCCCTCCTTCTTGGGTTTCCAGAGTACAAAATCCAGCGCATCCTCCTTCTGATCCTCTCCGGATACCAAAAGAGAACGGTTTCCGCCCTGAAGATCATCCAGATTCTTGTGGGAAAGCTTTCCATATTCTTTAAAACTTCTGGTGCGGAAATACACGGTCCCGTCTGCTGCCACATAAGCGTGCCCTTTTTCGATAAGGGTGCCGATCATGTCAAGCATGCCGCAGATTTCCTCCGTTGCCAGGGGATGTGTGGTGGCAGGCTTTACATTCATAGCCGCCATATCCTTTTTGCATTCCTCGATATAACGCTTGGAAATGGTTTCCACATCCACGCCTTCCTCAATGGCTTTCTTGATGATCTTGTCATCCACATCCGTGAAATTGGACACATAATTTACTTCCAATCCCTTGTGCTCCATATAGCGGCGCACGGTATCAAATACGATCATAGGGCGGGCATTGCCGATATGGATCAGATTGTATACCGTAGGACCGCACACATACATCTTTACCTTGCCCGGCTCCAAGGGTACAAACTCTTCTTTTTGCCTGGTCAGTGTGTTGTAGATTTTCATACTCATATACTGTTTCTCCTATTTTACATGACTTTTTCTGTGCTTTCAATCCGGCTCTTTTCTGTTATTTCCGTTTTCGCCTGCTTTTATCTCTGTCTTTTCTCTCTCCTCACGGTCTGCTTCCTGCTCTGCCATCCTGGCCTGCAGGCGCCTGATATGATCCTCCATCTCAAGCAGCCTGTTGGTCAGCTCCGTATTGGCCTTCTGAAGGCATTGGATATCCTGCCTTACAGGGTCCGGCAGATCCGTCTGATTCATGGTATCCTGAGGCAGTGCCTGATTGAACCGCCTTACCACGCGGCCCGGCACGCCCACCACCGTGGAGTTGGGGGGCACCTCGCTTAGGACCACGCTCCCTGCGCCGATCTTGGAATTATCCCCGATGGTAAAGGAGCCTAAGACCTTGGCACCGGCGCTGATCATCACATTGTTGCCCACGGTGGGATGGCGTTTGCCCCGCTCCTTTCCCGTACCGCCCAGGGTTACTCCCTGGTACAGGGTCACATTGTCCCCTATGATCGTTGTCTCTCCTATGATAACACCATTTCCGTGATCGATAAAGAATCCCTTTCCGATCTTTGCACCGGGATGGATCTCGATCCCGGTCTTACGCACCCCTCTCTGGGACACATAGCGTGCCAGAAAATAATGCTTTTTCTCATACAGCCTGTGGGCCAGACGGTAGTGCATCATCGCTTTAAAGCTGGGATACAGGAATACCTCCATGGAAGAATGAATGGCAGGGTCCCTCTCCCGTATGACCTTGATTTCTTCTTTTACTCTGCTGATCAGACCCATATTCTCTCCGTTCCGCTCCGGTGTCTTCCGGCACCTGAGGCCAAAAAACGCGGGTGAACACGTCCTGCTAGAGACGAATTCATCCGCGGTTCCACTCTGCTTAAAGGCCGAAAGCCTTTCTCTCAAAACGTTTAACGCACGCCTACGGGCCCGGATACTTCTGCGCAAACTGCCTGTTCTGCCATTCCGGCAGCAGTTTTAGGTTCCCCGGACCGGCTCACGAATGCACTTCCTTTTCCTTTGGCAGAACCGCTTTCAGCCACGGCGGCCCCTCTCTGAAACCCTGCGGCGGACGCCTTGCATCCACCTTGAAAAGTACTCTTTTCGCTCTCAGCCTTTACAAGATTTACCTACATAACAGAATATGCAAAAAGAGCGGTTTTGTCAACTCATTTTTCTAATGAAGAAATTCCAATGTGATCTTCCTGTCAAACTCTTCATAAGGTATGGTGACCTCCTGGAATCCTGCGGCATAGCACGCCAGGTCATAAGGCCCGAAATAAAAGGTGATCCCCTGCTTTGTCAGATAAAAGGGAGATTCCAGATTGGTCCACTCATACACAGCTTCCTTGGCATCCGGCCAGTAAGATTCCGGGCTTAGATCTATCATTTCTGCAAAATACCGGGTTGCGATCTCTTTTACTTCCTCCTCGCTGTTGCCCACCACATCCGAAAGCGCAAGTTTCTCTCCGGTCTCCAGGTCGAAGGTGTAATCCACCCAATAAGGCATGCCATGTGCCGCCCCGCTCATATAATCATATTCTGCCAGATAAAAGCTGATATAACGGCTGTCAAAGTATGTATAGCCGTCAAACGAGCTGCTCAAACTGCTGGGGACACCCATTTCATCCGGCTTAAGGTCTTCTATCCAATCCAGATTTTCTTCCACATAAGCCAAATTGGCATTACGGTGTTCTTCCAGACATGCATTGATCTTGTCCGCCCCTGCATACCGGTCGTCCACCACCGGCCAGGACATACTTATCTCATACACCGCTTTGTCCGGATAGTTTTCACTGTAGATCGTTCTTTGCTCAGCTTCCTTGGAGCCGATGACGCCGATCCCCGTATCATAAAGGGCAGGTCCGATGATCTGCGCTTCCCCGGACCGGCTTAAATCCCTGCGGACCAGATAGAACTGATAATCCCGTTCCTCAATGTAATACAGATATCCTACCTGTATCACCGGGTCCATGATGGAATATACCAGATTTTCCCGGAACAGTTCCGTGCGCTCCCCGCTTTCAACGGATATCTTTTCAAACACCATGGGTATGGCAGCCTCCGCCAGGGAAGCATTTGCGGTGGACTCTGTGTATTCCAACTTACGCACATAGACAGTGTCCCCATCCATACTGACGACTTCATAACTGCCATCCAGCCCGGCAAGTATCTTTTCTTCCCCCGTCTGCCTGTCCACAAATTTCAAGTCGCAATTGTCCACTTTTACAACGTATCTGCTGTTATAATCCGCTAAGTCTTCCCTCTTAAAGAATACCCGCTCCCCATTGTCGTTATAATAGGTCTGGTCTGCGTTTTCAGCGATCAAAACATCCCTGTCGGACAAAGTGCCGTCCTCATGGACCTGATACCACACCTCTTTATCCGTATCATCCAGGTACAGGGTTCCGTCCTGTAACAACATGCTATCGCTGCCATAGCCCAGCTCTTCCACCCGCTCATAGCCGGTTCCGTCCGTAAAGATACAGGAAAGGAACCTGCGCTCAGAATCCACGGCATCCTCCTGCCGTTCCACAAAATAGATCCTGTCCTCCAGCAAAAGGCCGCTTCCTACAGAATAGACAAATGCTCCCCGTTCCTCGGCGCACGCATTTTCCCACAGAATGTCCAAAACCCCGGTTTCTTTGTTGATCCTGGCGATCCGGTAAGCACCGCAGAGATAGAAATTCTCTTCATCCTCCTGTAAGATACAGCTTCTGTAAGTCCCCTGATAAAGAGAATCCCCCTCCGGTACGGTTTCCACGGATTCCCGGTCTTCCATCCGGGGGAGCTGCGTCTCCCCCGCCTGATCGCCCTCACCGGCGCAGCCTGTCAAAAACACCGCAGTCATTAAAACTGCCGCAAAAGCCGTGCTTATGTCTCTCAAGATCCTGTTATCCCGTTCTTTCTTATCCTGCTTTCCCTTGCCCTTCATGATCTTCTCCTGTGTATGCCAATTTGGTTCTCTACTGTTTCCTGCATCCTGCGCAGCCCTCGCAGCCTCCCTGCACCGGCTGGGCTGTCA
This sequence comes from Lachnospiraceae bacterium, assembly GCA_017621075.1. Lineage (GTDB taxonomy): Bacteria > Bacillota > Clostridia > Lachnospirales > Lachnospiraceae > Acetatifactor. Next base: position 22,783 of record JAGATV010000057.1, on the reverse strand, counting down.
GGTCAAAAGGACTGGTGAGCATACAGACCGCCTGGGCGGAGATCCCTTCCCCGGTTCCCGTAAATCCCAAGCCTTCCTCAGTGGTAGCCTTGACATTTACCTGCTCCTCTTCGATCCCCAGAGCCTGGGCGATATTCTCCCGCATGGTATCGATAAAGGGACGCATCTTGGGCGCCTGGGCTATGATGGTGGCATCGATATTTTCGATGAGGAAGCCCTTCTCCTCCAGGAGTTCTCCCACTTTTTTCAAAAGTATCACAGAGGAAATCCCCTTGTAGGCAGGGTCCGTGTCCGGGAAATGCTTTCCGATGTCCCCTAACGCCGCCGCTCCCAAAAGAGCATCCGAGATGGCGTGAAGCAGCACATCCGCATCCGAATGGCCCAGCAGACCTTTTTCATAAGGGATCCTTACACCGCCTAGGATCAGTTCCCGGCCTTCCACCAGTCTGTGAACATCATAACCCATTCCGATTCTCATAATCAGCCTCCACAACTACCTGTCTTCTCCAAAAAGTCTGTCCGCATCCCCATACACAAACACGGCAAACCCGCCGTCGTCATATATCTTTTCTCCCCTGTCCAAGGCCTTGGCATCCTGAAATTGATCCATTTCCTCTGCGGTAAGCAGCAGAAATACTTCCCCCTGATGGTAACCCCTTTCATAATACTTCATGGGCGAGGACCACTTGAAATACTCCAAACACTCAGGGTCCAGAATATTGGCCGCCTCCACGGCCCCGTCCGTCAGTTCCGTCAGGATATTGGCATGCCAGTAAGAGGCATAGCCGAAGGTATAGCCGTTCTCCGAAAGGAACTCTGCCACCGGACGCTCCTTCTCGTTTTTGTCCGTGGAAAGGTACGAGAGGGTGATCTTGGCCGAACTTAGGGACAGGCAGACCACCAGCAGGGCTCCCACAACCCATTTGTCAAACAACAGCTCTTTTCCTTCAAAATAAAATGCCAGCACAGGCAGCACAAAGATCAGTATCGTGATATAATATCTGGGCACCATGGTGCTGGTAGTGAACACGAACACAAACACATTTACCACAAAAGCCGTCACCACGAACAGGGCCGTAAAAAAGCGCTGTCCTTCGCTCCTTTTGCATACACGCACCACACAGTAGGCAAGCACTGCGATCAGCACAAAGGAGATCATGGAAATAATACCCCGCAGGGACAAAAACCCCTTGTCCGGGATATAGCCAAAGAGCATCAAAAGACTTCCTATGGCATTCTGTAGTCTTTCCCACAGGATTCCCTGATATACTGCAATAAAATTTGTGGCCTCATAAGTCTGGAACACATATTGCCTGCTGACCCATGCTACATTGATACCGTAGCCCAGGATACCGCCCGCTGCACCCAGAAGACCATAGTACAGATACCTTGCCCTGTCACTTTTAAGCATGGTGCGAAAAGCTTTCCCGGCCTCCCCGCTGCCGAACCGGCTGCGGAACTGCCCAAATTCCAAAGATCCCAAAAGATAAAGGAAGGCAGTGAGCACCAGCGGACACTGCATGGCAAGGAGATATCTGACTCCGGATACGCCGCAGATCACAGCCAGCGCCACAAAAGCTGCCAGATTCCAAAGGAACTTGCCCTTCCTGTCCTCCTTCTGTACCAGACGCAGATACAGCCCGAAGAAAAAGAACAGGATGATGATATGGGGCATATAGGTATTGCCCATCTGCACATGGGTGATCATGGTCTCCGAAAAGGGCAAAAGCAGGATGGTGCCCGTCAGCGCAGTCCACTCCCTTTTCACCTGCAAAGGCTTCATCATATAAAAATAGGAGCCGATCATCAGCACATAAGTAACCACATTGGTAATGGCACGGATCAGGTGCCAGTCATCCAGGATGCGGAATAAAGGTCCCATGATCAGTTGGGTATACAAAAACCGGAACTCCGTGGAATAATACCAGTCCGGTGTGGCAAAAATATGCCCTTCCTCCGCCAGCAGCTTGGAAAAGATCATCTCTGCGGCCATGTCAGAATCCAGCCAGTGATCGTGATAAAATATATTCAGGAATACTAATACAAGGAACGCCAGTCCCAACACCAAAAAGGGGCCGACACCTTTTATCTTTTTCTTCATGGACTTCCCGTACTCCTTTCTCCCCTGCTGTTTCTCCCTCTCGTTAGCCAAGCTCGATGAAATATCCCTTCTTCAGGCCGGGCTTTTTCTTTGTCCGGGTCTTATCCTGTCTGCCGCCGAAAGGGACCTTGGGTGCCTTACCGTTTTTGTCCCTGCGTTCCTCTCCGGATCTACGGCTGTTTCCTCTGTCTCTGCGCTCCTGCCCGGGTCTGCGGCTGTCTCCTCCGTACCGGCCTTCCCCTGGACCACGTCTGTCACCACGTCCCTTTTGATCCCTGCGGCCCCGGCCATCTCCCCGGAAGCTCTTCCTGGGACGGTAATCGTCTTCCTCGATCTCCTCGCCCCTGTCTCCCAGCTGCAGCTTCAACATGGCTGCCGCCAGCTCCAGGGCATCACATTCTTCCTCTTCCATCTTGCGGGCCAGGAATTTCTTCATCAGGCCGATGTCATCGCTCTCATGCAGTTCCCACGCCTGACTCAGATATTTATCTGCCTTGGTCTTCATGACCTTTCCTGCACTGGGAAGTACCTTCTCCTCCACCGTAGTGTGACAGATCCTCTCAATGTCCTTAAGCTGGAAGATCTCCCTGCCGCATACAAACGTGAAGGACCGCCCCTTTCTTCCGGCGCGTCCGGTCCTGCCGATACGGTGTACATAATATTCAATATCCTGGGGAATATCATAATTGATGACCGCTTCCACGTCATCCACGTCGATCCCTCTTGCGGCCACATCTGTTGCGATCAGGATATTGGTGCTTCCGTTGCGGAAACGTCCCATTGCCACATCTCTCTGATGCTGGGACATATCCCCGTGCAGTCCCTCTGCCTGATACCCGTGTATCTTTAACATTTCCGCCAGCTCGTCCACTTTTTTCTTGGTGTTGCAGAAGATCAGTGTCAGCTTGGGCTGGTAATACTCCAAAAGCCTGATGCAGGCTGCATCCTTATCCTCTCTGCGGATGCGGTAATATCTCTGGGATACCAGAGGGATGGTCAGCTCCTTGGCCGCCACCTTCACTAACTGCGCATCCTTCTGGAACTGATGGGTGATCTCTAAGATCGGTCCCGGCATGGTAGCGGAAAACAACGCCGTCTGGTGCTCATTGGGGATCTGTCCCAAAATGGTCTCCATATCCTCCCGAAAGCCCATGTTCAACATCTCATCCGCCTCGTCCAGCACTACCATATTCACACGATCCAGCTTGATGGTATGACGGCGCATATGGTCCATCACACGCCCCGGTGTCCCTACGATGATCTGCGCACCCCTAAGGCCCATGATCTGCTTGCTGATCTCCTGTCCTCCATACACGGGCAGGATCTTGATGCCATGCATGTATTTTGCCAGCTTGCGCAGCTCCTCCGCCGCCTGGATGGCAAGTTCCCTGGTGGGGCAGAGTATGATGGTCTGCAGCTTCTTTAATTCCGGATCTACCTTCTGAATGGCAGGAATCCCGAAAGCTGCCGTCTTTCCGGTTCCCGTCTGGGCCTGGCCGATGATGTCCCTGCCCTCCAAAAGATACGGGATGGCCTGTTGCTGGATAGGGGAAAATTTCTCAAATCCCATCTCCTGTACCGCCCGCAGTATCCTTGCGTCCAACAGGTCCGCTATCTTACTTTCCGTTTCACCGTTCTCATCTTGTTTTCTGTTTTCTAAAATATCCACGAATCTTCCTCACTCTGTCTTATTTATACTGCTGCATGGAACCAGAATACCTTGCATACGGCACAATCCCGGTTCTTTTTCATGCCATGCGGAACATGGGCCGGTATCATGAAACACATCCCCGGCTCCAGATCGATCTCCTCGCCGCCTATCAACGCCTTTCCATATCCTTCCAGCACAAAAAAGCCCTCCTGATCCTCATGGGCTCCCATTTTTTCATAATCGTATTCGTCCCTGACATAAAAGGACACTCCGCACCTGCTGCCGTTTAAGCATCCGTGGCGCTCATCCAACAGGGTATATCCCGTCTTTTCTCCTTCCTGTTCCAAGATTTCGGACAATTTCACAAAGGGTATCATTTTTTCGCTCCTTACCTGTGTACTATCAGTATCATCGTCCCCAACGCATAATATACTATTTTACATTGTATCACAGGTAAGAAATTCCTTCAAGCATCACAAAACGACAATAGAAATAGCAAAGGGGCTTCCATTTCTTCAGAAGTCTGAGCAGATATTCTTTTTCCCAAAGCACGGTCTTAAGCATATCTTCCTCCACCGGATGTCCTCCGTAGAGTACTTCTTCATAGAACTGCAGGAACAAAAAACGAGGCTTCTCTTCCGTATCTTCCTCTTCCATGATGGCCCATGCCCGCTTCTGCAGCTCTTCCAAAGTCTCGTTCTCCCGTCTGTCATAGCCTAAGAAAGCCAGCATCCTCATATTTTGCCCAACCTGCACATAAAATTTTTCTTCCAGGCTCCGCTTCCGGTAACGGCGCTTCCCAAGCGCTGCATCCGCCAGAAAGATCCCCATGCACACTGCAGCCACAAAGATCCCTGTGCATACTGCGATCTTGAGCCCATTCCCCTTTTCCACACGCTCCCCAAACTCCTCCTTTGGTTCCTCTTTTGGGACGGCGGCCTCCGTTTTTTCCTGCCGCTCAGGCTCATCCTCTTCTTCTGTCACAGCCGCCTCTCTCTCTCCACGGCTGCGTTTTTCCTGCATTTCCCATGGTGTATACCGTATCTTATCATATCCGGGGGTGGGCTCAAAGGGGATCCAGCCCCTTCCATCGATATAGACCTCCGGCCAGGCATGGGCCATATCAGAATAGACCACCGTGCTCTGATCTCCTTCCACCGGAATGCAGAATCCTTCCACATAGCGGGCCGGAATCCCCTCCGCCCGTGCCAGCAGCACAAAAGCAGTGGCAAAATAAGTACAGAAGCCCTGAGGATTCTCCAGCAGAAAATAATCCAGGAAATCCCCTTCCGAATGAACCTTTTCCGGAAGCCTGCCCGGTGTCCTGTTATAAGAAAATCCCCGCAGTGCTTCTTCTATGGCCTTCAGCTTTTCCATGTCCGTGTCCGCATCCTCTGTGACCTTGGAAAGCCATTCCTGTGTTTCCTTGGACAGGGCAGGCTCCTGTCCGTAGCGTTCATGGATTTCCTGCCTGTGCTCCTCCAGGTCCTCCAGGGAATACTTCTGATCGGGGTCACCGATATACTCTTTCTGCAATTTGCGGAAGATCTGCTCGTCTTCCGCAAGTCCGCCTTCCTCCCCAGCGCCCTCCACAAATTCATAAAACAGGGGATGATCCACATTGATCTGCAAAAAGGACGTCTGATAAGAAGTCCCGTATCCCTGGTTCTTTCCAAATAGCAGATTGCCGCCTTCACTGGTATGTTCCCTGTCCTCACCGGACACGGTAACCGTCTTTAACGGGGCAAACAAAAACTCTGTATGAAAATACTGATAACAGATCTCCAGTCTGGTCAGGTGTACATAATTTTCTTCTCCGCCTTCCTCATACATGCGCACCGCATAGAGCGTTTCCAATGCATCCAGTGTCCTGTCATCCCGGGTACTTTCGCTAATCTGCGCCCACTCCCTTCCCTGAAAGGTATCATAAACCTTTCCTATCAGATACACATTGGTCTTCAGGCTCTTCTGCCCACGGATCACCATAACTTCTTTTCTTTCTTCGCTCAATCCTCCAAGAAGCCTGCCCTCTCCCGAAAATCCGCTGGCCCCCATGTCAAAATCCTCCCGGTGCCCACCCAGCCAGTTCTGACTTATCGTCAAAAAGCCTTCTCTTAACGCCGAATAGGCATCCTTTACAAACTGCCAGTTGTATGGTTCCTCAGGTGCCGGCGCTGCCAGCATCAGCACAAGATACAGGAGCAGAAAAGGCATGATCCAGATCACATACCCGGGTCTTCGCCCGGTCTTCTGCTTTTTCCAGACCCGCTGGGTCCATTCGATATAAACGATCACCACATACATTAAGATGCATACCACACCAAAATGGGAAAACTCTCTTTGGGTGAACAGATCCACGAAGCTTGCCGCCAGCAGCCCCAGTGCTGCTGCCGCTTTCAGCCAAAAGATCCTCTCCAACAGAAGATTGCCCAAAAAGCAGCACAGGGCGATCCCCGCCGCCTGCATTGCCGGAACATTATTTCCAACCACGGCCATCCATTCCGATGCCGTCCCCCCTTGGGGCTGCAATGTCCAGAGTACCGCTGCCGCACAGGCTGTGCCGGAAAGCAACAGGATCAGCCTGCCTTTTATTTTTACCTGACACCAGACTGCCAGAAATACCGTCACAAAAGAAGCAACGGCCAGGGGAGCTACCCCCGTCGCTTCCTGTCCCAATATGTTTTCACAGCCCAGCAGACAGATTGCCGTAAGCAAAAGACCGTTCACCAGGCGATACAGATTCTGTTCCATCACAATACCTCCTCCAGTTCTGCATCTATAGGAACCGCAATGATCTTTTTCCGGGCAGTATTGGGCCCAAAATCCCTTGACAGATCTTCATCCGTTACCACATAAGCCAGAAACACCGGCCCCTCTTCCAGGATTTTTTCTGCCGCCTGCATCATAGTCTGATCCCATTTATGAAAGACACCGATGACCACCCTGGCCTCTGCCAGTGCTCCCTGCTCCCTTAACCCCTCCATCAATAAGAGGGGATCTTCCTCCTCGTCAAAGCATACCTCCGACATTTTTTGATACAAGTCCTCAAACTGTCTTATGCCCGTTACCTCACAGCTTCTGATCTCCCCATGGCTGTAATAGGCAGATACCGGGACACTCCTCTTGGCAAAGAACATCCCCAGTGCCAGCAATAGCTCCAGCATCTTGCTCTCTAACGGGATATACTCCCCCGGCTTACTGCTGTACCGTCCGGTATCAAAGATCATCCGGACGCCGTTCTTTTCTTCTCCGATGTCCGTCCGCACCTTCCATATCTGCTCTCTGGCGCTGGCCTTCCAGTGGATTCTTTTCAAGCTGTCCCCCTGCACATAGTCTCTGACCACCACGTCCGGCTCCGATCCTCCAAACCGGGATTCTCTGTGCAGATCCACGATAATGTCCGACAGCCCCCTGATTTCATGCAATTCCACCAGCTTCGGACGCACGATCGCCCGGATCGTACCGATTATCGGATAGCGGAATCTGAAAATGCCAAAAAAGTCCGTGAGTATCACTTCTTTGACTCCCACTTCATACTCCCCCCGGTATCTGCATATCAGATGCGTCCGGTAGATAAATTCGTCCCCGGGTAAAAGCTCATACTCCGTCTCTTCTTCCAGATTCTCCATATAAGAAAAATCCGGGAACATCCTGACCCGGACGCTGGCGAAGCCGAAATGATCCTCATTGCGCAACACAAAATAGTAAGGCATTGCCTGCCCGCACACCATCTCCCGGGACTCTGCCTCCTGATAGATCCGGAAGCGGAAATAAACGCACAAAAGATAGGCAAAAGAAACAATGGGCAGCAGCAGCAATGCATAAAAAAGGCCATAACTCACCGCGCCGCCATAGAAACTGATTCCCGCCAGCGAAAGTATCCACAATAGCAACCATATCACTTTCCGTTTTCCCATTCCCATCCCTGCTTTCTGACCGATATCATGCCACCGGAATCTTGCCCTTTAAGATCAGGCTGTACAGGATCTTTTCTGCGCTTTCCTTATGTATCCTGGCCTGGGATGTCAATGTCAGGCGATGTAACAATACCTGCTTTGCCACGCCCTTTACATCGTCCGGCTTCACATAATCCCTGCCCTGCAGAAAGGCTTTTCCCTGAGAAGCACGCACCAGTGCAATCAGCGCCCTGGGGCTTGCCCCCAGTTGAAACCGTTCCTCTCTCCTGGTCAGATCTACGATATCCTGCGCATAGACAAATACCTGGTCACTGACCCGGACTCTCCCAACCGCTTCCCTGATCCGGATGATATCCGCCGCTGTGCACACAGATTTTATCTTGTCAGGCGTGATACCCTGTAAATGCTGCTTTGCCATCCTGATCTCCTGTTCTCTGTCCGGATAGCCCACAGACAGACGCATCATAAATCTGTCCATCTGCGCTTCCGGCAAAGGATAAGTCCCCAGAAATTCCACGGGATTCTGTGTGGCGATCACCATAAACGGGTCAGGGAGCATATACACGCTGCCGTCCACCGTGATCTGCTGCTCCGCCATGGCTTCCAAAAGACTGGCCTGTGTCTTGGGCGAGGTGCGGTTGATTTCATCCGCCAAAAGGATCTGGTGCATGACCACACCTTCCTTGTATTCAAATTCTCCCGTCTTCATATTGTACATGGAGATCCCCAGCACATCACCCGGAAGGGTATCCGGTGTAAACTGGATACGACCCATGGTACACTCCGTGCTTTTGGCAAGGGCATTGGCCAGGGTGGTCTTCCCCACTCCGGGCACATCCTCCAACAACACATGCCCGCCTGCAAACAGGCATATCAACAGATTTTCCACCACTTCTTCTTTTCCCACAAAGACGGAATTGATGTTTTCCTCTATCTTCTTGGCTGATTCATAATCGTTCAAATTTCCATCCTCCTTCATTCTTTGATTGTACTTAAGGAGCCTTTGCCAAAAACAAAAAGAGCCGACAAACTGTGAACTCCACAGTTTTTTCGGCTCTGCGTCTTAGCGTCTGGCTCTCGTTTGTTCTACTATATTCTTCTGCCTTTATTATAGCATCGGCCCCCTGCTATGGCAAGGGATATCTGCATCAGGGTTTACAGTTGTCACAAGGGTTGTCAAACCCGGCGGCAATGGCCTCCTCTCTGGTCTCAAAGATCACACGGTTCTTTTCTTGGGGCAGAGATTTGCAGGTAGAGCGGTGGAATACTTTGCTGTTCTTGTTGGCAATGATATAGCCATCCTCCTCTGCACTTTGACTTCCTTCCTCTGTGTCAGCGTCAGCTGTTTGTGCCTTCCGGGATTCACCGGGCCCACAGCTAAAAGAAATCTCTTTTCCGTCGGAATAAGCCACAATGCTTCCCTGTTCGTCTGTGCGGAACAGGGAACCCCCCATCTCCTCCAAATAGGCAAGGGGCTCTTCATGGGGGTGTCCGTAATCATTTTCCCCACAGCTGATGACACCGTAAGCAGGGGTGACTGCTTCCAAAAATTCTCTGGAGGATGATGTCCTGCTGCCATGATGCCCCAGTTTGTACACATCACAGTCAATATTCAGACCGTTTGCCATGATGTCCGCCTCTGCCTGTACTCCGCAGTCCCCGGTAAACAAAAAGGTATGATCTCCGTTTTTCAACAACAGTGCGATGCTGCTGTTATTGGCATCGTCATAAACGGCATTGGGGGCAAGAATGGTAAATTCCGCGCTTCCCAGAGTATAGGTGTTGCCCACCTTGGGAACCATGTAGGACAGACTCTTGTATTCCAAAGCCTCCATCAGTTCCCGGTAACTTGTGTCCTCTTTTGGGAAATCCCCAAAGAAGACCGTATCAATATCGTACTTGGTCACGATCACATCTGCGCCGCCGATATGGTCCGCATCGGGATGGGTCAGGATCAGATAATCCAGCCTGTCCACGCCCTGTTTGTTCAGATACAGCTGCAATTTGGTGCCTTGGGAATTACTTCCTGCATCAATGAGCATATAATGCCCGTCGGATTTGACTAACGTGGCATCCCCCTGGCCCACATCGATAAAATGAACCTCCATGGTCCCTGTGGTCTCCATGGCCTCCGTGGTTTCCATGGTTTCCACGCTTTCCGGCTGGGGTGTTTTCTTGAGCAGGACGGCTGCCAGCCATAGTATCAGCAGCGCTATCAGGATCATTCCGCCTGTTTCGAATCTTCTTTCCTTTGTCATTCTACTTTTTCTTCACATAAGATATATAATGTACTCCGTCCGGAGCTTTTTCGTCGCTGATCTCCAGTACATCATTATGCTGATTCAATAACTGCCGCATATTCTTATACCCATAATTTCTGGCATCAAATCCGGACCATTTCTGAGACAGGCACAACCCGATCTTTGACAAATGAACCTTCTCTTCACCTGCAAAAGCAGTCTCCAGCAAATCCTGTATGACCTCGATCACTTCCGCCTCCGCCGGTATGCTTACCTCTGCTTCCTCAACGACGTCTTCGTCATCCTCCATAGCGATCTGCCCTGCATCTTCTACCGTTTCTTCCATTTCCTGTTCTACGGCAGCTTCTTCGGTTTCCTCCGTCTCACTCTTGTATATCAGATCCAATATCTTGAACTCATCGCATGCATTGGCCAAGGATTCCTTCGCTTTCTGCTCGCCCATTCCGATAACGATTTTGCCGGCTTCTTTGATGCGGTACACCAATTTTGTAAAATCGCTGTCGCTGGATACGATACAGAACACATCCACATTTCCCGTATACAGGATGTCCATGGCATCAATAGTCAACGCCTGGTCAGCAATGCTCTTTCCCTTGGTATAGCAGATCTGAAGCATTGGCATGATGCCTTTGCTTGGCATGACCTTGTACCAGGCCTTCACACTTGGGCAGTTTATGGAACCATATAACCGGAAAATCTTTACATTTCCGTATTGTGAAGCTTCCTGCCTGATATATTCCGCATACTTGGAAGATATATTGTCTCCGTCTATCAATACCGCAACTTGTTTTCCCATCTTGCTCTCCCTTATAATAATAATGATAATAAAATTATATCATATAGCGCTGCAACGTTCAATGACGCAAACTGCAACATACAAAAAGAAAAACCCTTGATTCTTCAAGGGTTTTGTAGTAGCGAGAGGGGGATTTGAACCCTCGACACTGCGGGTATGAACCGCATGCTCTAGCCAACTGAGCTATCTCGCCATCCTTATGATCCAACCGAAGTTGGAATGGAACCTATAGGGCTCGAACCTATGACCCTCTGCTTGTAAGGCAGATGCTCTCCCAGCTGAGCTAAGATTCCATTTGTCGGCTGCGTCGCAACCGACTTTGTTAGTATACAATGTAGTATTTATTTTGTCAACAACTTTTTTTACATTCTCTCAGGAGCGCTGAAGCCCAGCACATCAATACAAGTTTCCAGAATATCCCTGGTCAGCACCAACAGTGCGATCAGACCTGCCTTGCGGGACGCATCCTCCTCACCCAGGATCTTGGTCTCGTGGTAAAAATGGTTGAAGGCATTGGCCAGATCGTAAATGTAGGCGCATACCTTGTGAGGCGCTGTTTCCTCACAGGCAGCCGCCATCATGGCGTTAAACTGGGTAAGCTGTAACATCAGCGCTTTCTCAGACTCATTCTGTGCCGCCTTCAAGGAAACCTCGGACAGATTGCCTCCCTGCTCCTTATATTTGGTAAGAATGGATTTGATCCTTACAATGGTGTACAGAATGTAGGGGCCGGTATCTCCCTCAAAGGAGGTAAAGCGGTCAATGTCAAAAATATAGTCCTTGGAGGCCTGGTTGGAAAGGTCACCGTATTTCAGAGCGGATACCGCCACGATCTCTGCCACCTGTTTTGCCTCTTCCTCCGGAATATGGCGCCCTTCTATGATCTTTTGGTACATTTCATCCTTGGTCTCACGGATCAGGTTCTCCAGACGCATGACACCGCCCTCCCTGGTCTTGAAGGGTTTGCCATCCTTGCCGTTCATGGTGCCAAAGCCCAAGAATTTCAGCTCCGTCTCCGGCTTTACCAGGCGGGTCTTGCGGGCACAGCGGAATACCTGCTCAAAATACAGATCCTGACGCTTGTCCACCACATAGATAATGGCATCCGGATGATAGAGGTTCATGCGTTCTAAAATGGTAGCCAGGTCCGTGGTATTGTAAAGGGAAGCGCCGTCTGATTTCAAGATCATGCAGGGGGGGATCTCCTTGGTATCGGTCTCCTCCTTCACATCTACCACCAAAGCGCCTTCGCTCTCGTGGGCATAGCCCTCTTCTTTCATGTATGCTACCATGTCCGGAATCAGGTCATGGACATCACTTTCCCCTTTCCAGAGATCAAATTCCACATTCAGGCTTCCGTAATTCTTTTTCAGATCCGCAACGGACACTGCCAAAATATGTTTCCAGAGGGCACGGTATCCGGGCACACCGCTCTGCAGTTTGCGGGTAGCTTCCATAGCCCGTGCCTTGTATTCGGGATCTTCCTTGGACTTTGCACTTGCAGCAGGATAGATCTCTTCCAGCTCAGAGATCGTAAAAGGAGCCTCCGTGGGATATTCTCCCTGATAAGTTTCATCAAAATACACCAGATCGGGCTGTCTGTCCTGTAATCCGGTAATCACAAGCCCCATCTGCAACCCCCAGTCTCCCAGATGCACATCACCGATGACCTCATGACCTGCATAGCGGCAGATCCGCTTGATGCTCTCTCCGATGACTGCAGCACGGATATGTCCCACATGAAGGGGTTTTGCCACATTGGCTCCGCCGTAATCGATAATGATCTTCTTGGGCTTTTCGGGCATTTCCAGACCAAATTTGGCATCAGCCTCCATCTCTTCCAGATAGGAAAGCAGGAATGCTTCGGACACCTTTAAATTTAAGAATCCGGGAGCCACTGCGGTCACCTCTCCGAACACCTTGCTGTCCGCCAATTGATCCGCCACTTCCTCGGCAATGATGATGGGCGCCTTTTTATACTGTTTGGCACCTGCCATGGCACCGTTACACTGATACTCGCAAAGGTCGGGACGGTTGGACAGAGTCACCTTGCCCAGTGCTCCGTCATAACCTGCCTTCTCAAAGGCTTTTGCCATTTCCTCTGTCAGCATTTCCAATATCTTTTTCATAAATAACCTCACTTTTTGCTTTTCTCGTCCGGCCTTATCAGAGCCGCTTGGACTCTACAGAAGGTGTGCACGCAATTCCTCGCCGCTCTGGGCAGAGAGATAAGCCGGTGCCACATCAAACACCGTCTTGCAGCCGCTTGCACCTTCCCGGTTCATACGATATGCCGCTCTTGCATAAGCAGCAATGACAGCTCCCGTAAATTCCGGGTTGGAATCCAGTTTCAGGCTGTATTCGATCACATGCTGATTCTCCCCATCCATTCCGGTCACACCGGTCCTGATGACGCAGCCCCCATGGGGCAGCCCGCTGTGATCCCTGGCCATCTCTTCCTCCGTGATGAAATGTACGGTGGTATCATAATCCGCAAAGTAATTGGGCATGGTCTTGATGGCAGTTTCAATCCGGGCGGTATCCGCACCTGCCTCCGCCACCACGAAGCATTCCCTGATGTGCTTCTGTCTGGTGGAAAGCTCCGGATTTTCACCGTTTCTTACAGCCTGCAGCGCAGCCTCCACAGGAATGGTGTACTGTCTGCAGTCCTTGACGCCGGGAATCCTGCGCACCGCATCGGAATGGCCCTGACTGACGCCCTTTCCCCAGAAAGTGTAATCCTGTCCCTGGGGCAGGATGGCATTGGCATACAGACGGTTCAAAGAGAACATACCCGGGTCCCAGCCGCAGGAGATGATGCCTACCTTGCCGGCGGCCTTTGCCGCAGCGTCCACCGCTGCAAAATGCTCCGGAATCCTTGCGTGGGTGTCAAAGCTGTCTACCACATTGTACATACCCGCATATTTCGGGGTCTGCTCAGGCAGATCCGTGGCGCTTCCGCCACACAGGATCAGCACATCGATCTCATCCTGCATATGGTCCAGTTCTGAGGCACTGAGTACCTTCACGCCCTCCGTCCTTACCTTTAGTGCGGCGGGATCTCTTCTGGTAAACACTACCTTCAGCTCCAGATCAGGATTCTGTCTTACAGCGCTCTCCACTCCTCTGCCCAGATTTCCATAGCCTAAAATACCGATTCTGATACTCATTTCATTTCCTCCTCATGACATGTATTCTTCGCTGCTCTTTCTGCCTTGGAAAAGGCACAGCCGCAATAATCCTGGCGATAAAGCCCATATTCCGCAGACAGTTCCACGGAACGCTTATAACCGTTTTTCTTCTTAAAATCGGATGGGAGCCACTTTACGCCATATTCTTTTGCCAGTCTTTCTCCGATCTCGTTGATCTTTGCCGCATTTTTCAAAGGGCTGATGGTAAGGGTGGTGGCAAAATAATCATACTGCCCCTCTGCAGCCAGTCCGGCAGTCTTGCGCAGGCGCATGTCAAAACAGCGAAAGCACCGTTCGCCCCCTTCGGGACAATCCTCATATCCTTTTGCCATGGCCAAAAATTCCTCCGGCCGGTAATCTCCTTCCCGGATCTCAATAGGATAACTGCGCCCCTCTGCATTGTAGGTGTGGATCAGGCGCTTCTGCTCCTCCACCCGCTTGCGGTATTCCTCCGAGGCGGAAATATTGGGGTTGTAATAAAACACGGTGATGGCAAAGTGAGGGCACAGATATTCCAGCACATAGCTGCTGCAGGGAGCACAGCAGCTATGCAAAAAAAGCCTTGGGGGCATCCTGCGCTCTGACGCTTTCCCATCCTGCACATATTCTATGATCTTTTCAAGTGCTTTCTGATAGTTTGGCTGATTCATTTCCCGTCCTGTCATCTTCTGAAAAATGTCTCTTCTATCATCCTCTAATTTTGCGAAATTGTCAATACTTTCCGCCTTCGTGAATGATTGCCGACAAATGTTTTCTTCGGGCCTTTTGTTACCAGATCATAGCTTTCTGCGATCATCCGCCTGATATCTTCATCCGGTATGGAGCCATCCAGGATAATGGTATTCCAATGGTCCTTATTCTGATGATATCCGGGAAGTACTGCGTCAAACGCACTTCTCCAGAAATCTCTCCACTCCGGATCGACCTTCACATTCAGATTGACACAGCCTCCACGCTCATAAATCCACAAAAAGGCCTTCCTGCTTCCCTTCACCCGGACCAACTGCCAGTTAGGATCATGAAAAGGTGCGTCCTGGTAGGTATCAGGGAAAGACAGGCCGTATAACAGAGCTTCTTCTCTTGTCTTCATCAATATTCTCCTCTGGGAAATGTTTTAACCATTTTGCTCATCCGAATATCCCTCTTATGAAAATTCCCCACCGACATCAGCCGACGGGGAATCTTCGCTTCCAATTTTACTATAGCTTTTTTTCTAAGAAGATGCAACTTGTTTTCTCCGCTCTGTGTATCTCTTTTCTGCCTTTTTCCAGTTGATCAGGGAAAACCAGCCCTCCACATAATCCGCCCTTCTGTTCCGGTACCGGAGGTAATAGGCATGCTCCCACACATCCACTAAAAGGATGGGGGTATAAGCAGCAAGATCGGGGATATCCTGATTGGCAGTCTGCACGATCACCAGCTTTCCTTCCGGATCGGCGATAAGCCACGCCCAGCCGGAGCCAAATTTGCTCACCGCCGCCTGCTTCATCTGCTCCTTCCACTGTTCAAAGGAACCAAAATCCCTGTTGACAGCCTCTGCCAGCTTTCCTTCCGGCTGCTGCCCCGCAGGATTTTTCATGGAAGCAAAATACAGTTCATGGTTGAATACCCCGCCGCCGTTATTGCGGACAGCTGCTTTGGCCGCCACGGGCACCTCCTCCATGCCAAGGAGCAGTTCCTCAAGGCTCATTTCCTGTAGCTGGGGATATTCTGACAGCACCTTGTTCAGATTGTCCACATAAGTCTGATAGTGCTTATCGTGGTGAAAATGCAGCGTCTCCTCGTCCAGAACCGGCATCAGGGCATCATAGGTGTATGGCAGGGGATGCGCTTCAAAGGGATATTTGTCTTGTCTCATGATGATTTCCTCGCTTTCAAAATTGTACGCAAAAAGCCGCATTACTACATTTATAGTATATGCGGCTTCCTTCTGTTTTAAGCGTTGGTAGCTTAGATCTGTAGTTTTAGGTCCGGGTCTTTACCCTTTCCTTTTCGGTCAGGCCGGGATTTTCCGGAAAAACACATACCCGGTCCGCCAATGCGATGGTGGACGGTCTATGTGCGATCATGATGATATTCCGGCTTCCTTTCAGCCCTTTTAACGCATCGTTCACCAGCTGTTCCGATTCATTGTCCAGTGCCGAGGTGGCCTCATCCAACAGGATCAGCGGTGCATCCTTCAGGATTGCCCTGGCAATGGCAATGCGCTGTCTCTGTCCCCCGGACAGGCGGTTGCCGCGCTCACCTACGTTAGTATCATAGCCTTCTTCCAGCTTTTCGATAAATTCATGGGCATGGGCCAGCTTTGCAGCCCGGATGATCTCCTCCTCTGAGGCATCCGGTTTCCCCATGCGGATATTTTCTTTGATGGACAGGTTGAACAGATAGGGTTCCTGGGGTACATAAGCAATCCTCTGTCTGATCTCTTCATTGGTCAGATCATAATAAGACCTTCCCGCCAGTCTGATCTCTCCGCCCTGAAAGGGATAAAGTCCTAACAATAACTTGGACAAGGTGGATTTCCCACAACCGGAAGGTCCGGTGACTGCAATGCTCTCCCCCGGCTTCATTTCCATGGAAAAATGCTGCAGGAGAGGCTTATCCTCCCTGTAACAGAAAGCAAGGTCCCAAATGCGTAAGAAATCCTCCGTCACTTCCGTTCCTGCTGCCTTCTGCCCCTCGTACCAGTTATCCGGTTCCTCTGCCTCCTCCAGAAAATCAAAGATATTCTGGGCATTGGCCAGGCAGCCGATCAGCTCCGGCAGGTATCTTCCCAACTGCAAAAACTGATTGGAAAAGCTGCCGTACAGCGCATAGATGGCAGTCAATGACCCCAGTGTGGTGTAACCGTTCTGGACAAAGAAGATGCCCAACATCAGAAAGGTCAAGGCACACAACAGGTCAAAGCCTTTATTTCCGCCCTCCAGACAGGCTGTATACAGGATCCTGCGGTTGCTCTGCTTGGCATAAGCCTCGTTTTCCGTCAGAAACTCTTCCACCGTATTTTTCCCGGCTTCATACATTCTGGCCTGCTCCATTCCCTGCAGGAGATTGGACAGTTTTTCCGTCATTCTGCCATTGGTGGCGGACAACTGCTTAGTGACTTTCTTGATGGGTGCGATGAACAGTGTATTGACTATCAAAGTCAAAATATTGACGCCGATCAGGCACAGAGTGATCTGCCAGCTTAGGATCATCATAGGGATCAGATACACGATAACCTGCAGGATGGGTGCCACCGTCCTTCTCAGCCTGGAGCCGTAGATACTGGACGCCTTTTCCAGATCGTAAGACAGCTTGGACATAAAATCCCCGCTGTGATGAGTCTCATAGTAGCTGTAGGGAAGGCGCACCTCATGGTGGAACAGCAGGATGCTCAGCTTGCCAAACGCCCGCTTTGCCTCCACGTTGTAGACCACTGCTGCCTTTCTGTATAACAGCAGGGAAATCACACCACCGGCCACATTGCCGATAATGACGTACAGCATCCTCCGGGAGTCCCCGGTCTGGGCGGCATCCACCACATTTTTCATCAACAGGGAGGACATCACCGAAAACATGGCCCAGCATGTACTCATGAAAAAGATCCCCAACAGATAGATGACGCAGCGCTTTTCCATGACTTTCATAGTCCGCAGGAACAATTTCCAGGTCTTCATGCCTCCTGCACCTCCTTCCCGTACATTCCGGCGTAAAGGCCTCCCAGGTCCATCAGTTCCCGGTGGGTGCCGGCTTCCGCCACAACGCCGTCCTTCAACACCATGATGCGGTCTACCTTCCGTATGGTGGACAGGCGGTGGGCTATGATGATACAGGTCCTGTTCTTCCTAAGGACTTCCAACGCCTCCTGGATCAGCTTCTCCGTCTCCACATCCACCGCAGAGGTGGGCTCATCCAAAAGAAGGATGGGCGCATCTTTCAAAAAGGCCCTGGCAATGGAAATACGCTGTCTCTCTCCCCCCGACAAGAGGATGCCTCTCTCCCCCACTACGGTATCATACCCCTCAGGCAGACTCATGATAAAATCATGTATCCTGGCATATTTGCAGGCTTCGATGACCTCCTCTTTGTCCACATTCCGATTGCCGTATCTGACATTTTCGTATATGGAAGTCGGAAACAGGAATACATTCTGGGACACCAGGGCAATCTGCTTTCTGGCAGCCTCTATATCCCATTCCTGAAACTTTCGTCCCAACAGACGATACTCCCCGGATACAATGGGGTAAAATCCACAAAGGATATGAAAGATCGTGCTCTTGCCACCCCCGGACTCCCCCACAAAGGCAACGGTGCTCTCCCTGGGAATGGCAAAGGAAATCCCTCTGAGCACCGGGACATTTTCCATGTATTCAAAGCTCACGTTGTCAAAAGCTATGACCTCATTCTCATTTTGGCCGGCCCCGCTTGTCCGAGTACCGCTTTCCTCCTCTTTTTCATTGAGTATCTTTTCCACACGCTCCACGCATACCCAATGTTCCCTGGCATCCACGATACCGAAGGGCAGACCCACGAATGCGTTCACAAACCGCTCCAGAATGATAATGAATGCCATCAGCTGTCCCACGCTCAAGGCTCCTCCACGCACTAACGTATAGGCATACACCGCACAGATGATATTGGGGAGCCACTGAAGGATTCTTCTGGTAATGATGACCGTATTGGACATCCTGGTACGCTTCTCTTCGTTTTCTACCAGGGCTTCCGCCGCCTCGTCCAGCTTTTTCTGGAAATGGTCCTCTGCGCCGAAAGTGCGAAGCACCAGGATACCGCTCATGCAATCCTGGGAGATCTCCGTGATGGCATCCACCTTCTGGCGGTATGTCTTTCTCAAGCTGGTCATCTTTCTGGCCACATAATCCGTGAACCACAGCACCGCCGGATAGCATAACAGCATCAAAAGCAGCAGTTTTCCGTTCAACCTGCCCACATAGACCGCATAAGTCAACAATTCTATGGCACTGGTACAGATATCGGGAAGGGTCTCCCCCAGCAGTTGATCTGTTACCGCAATGTCCGAATTCACCTTGTTGATGACAGATGCCGAACCGTTCTGATCGAAATATTTGTATTCCAGACGGTACAGCTTCTGCGCCACCAGTCTTTTGTAGCGGGTCTGCACCTTGATGCTGAATTTGGACACCATAATGCTCTTTGTGAAAGCCGCCAGGATGCCCAACAGGGTCAGACCAAGGAACAGCCCCAGAAATGCGCTAAACTGCACCTGTCCTCCCAAAAGCAGAGTATCCACCGCTCCGGCAATGATGTCATTGCCCCGCACAATAATATCTGCCAGCAGATAGGATAGCAACAGAGACACCAAAAAATAGCCACTGTAACGCAGTGCGCACTTTAAAAAGTAATGCTTTTTCATCATCCACTCCCTCATTGAAAATCTCAATTGAAACAGTTTTATTCCGCCCATTGCATCTGCGCATCCGGGATCCCCAGTTCCCGGCACTTATCGCAGACCGCTCTCTTTTCCGCCTCATTGCCAATGGTATATTTCAGTACCAGATCTCGGAACACAATGTATTTTACATTACCGGCTTTAAAATCCACAAACCAGTTTCCCCCCGGTTCCTCGCGGGAAATCATGGTCCGGGATATCCGCTCCGGGAAATCAGGACAGCGGGAGGTAAACGTTAATGCCGTCCAGTACTTAGGTCTGTCATTGGTTTTCCAAAGTTCGACCTTGTTGATCTCCATAAGGTCCAGGATATTTTCATCATCGATACTTTCTTTTATTAACAAGCCTTCATAGATGGCCGGCGTGCTTTCTCCAATCGCCTTTTGACCACAGGAACGGACTTCCCTGACATCCCCCACAGTCAGCTCATCCTTTACCAGCACATCCACCGACACCCCGAAGATCCGGCTCAAAACCTTGCAAAGCTCCGCCAGTTCTTCCTGGGTATACCCTTTGTCCTTTCTCAGCTGCTGTATTTTTTCCGATAATTTCATAGCAGTCTCTCCTTACCTTTGATATCTCTATTTTATCAAAAAGAGGTTCGGATATCTACCAACTGTGGCGTTCCTTTTGGCAACCGGGGGTAGCATTTCATTTTACAAATGACCCGATCTCTATCACTTCCTACAGAGAATCGGCCCCATAAACATTGAGTACACCATAATATGTTGAAACTACGCTGCCGTCCTTCGTATACTTTCCAACATCCTCGATCCCATATCTCAAAAGGAAGTAATCTAAATCATGAAGGATTTTGTAAATCTCATTTGCATACTCCATCTCGTGGGTTTCTGCTGCTAAACTTGTCAAATCGATCAATTGCTGAAGGTCGGCAGCCAGCAACTCATTATGTACTGAGCTCTGCATATCTTGGATCAGATTTATGAAATTAGTTGCATCAAATCTGTTATATTCCATTACAGGCGTACCATATTTCTCATAAAATTCACTTTGAGAGATACCTTCGGCTTCCATGATTGCTTTCCTTTCAGAATAACTTCCGTCATATGTCCAGCCTATCTGTATATCACCTTTCTGATCAAAATAATTCCAATAAAGGCTGTCTTTATCCGACAGCTTATCAAAAATATTATCATTCAGATACGCAGATTCCAACTGAAGATTAGCCACTTTAATATTCTCCGTCAGCCTCTCTATCTCCTCATCCGACATTCCTTCTAATACAGTTTCTCGCATAGCAAGAACTTCCTCTTTGGAAGGAACCAGAACTTCTGTAGGATCATCCCTTTCCCCATTATCTTCTGTAACATTCTCTGATATTGTTTCCGCAATTACAGTCTGTGATGGTATTTCCGCCGGCTGCTCCTTTGTCCCACAGCCTGAAAGTACCAGACACACGCCTAAAACAGAAAAACAGAAAGCTACGCTTATCCTTTTCATTCATTTGCTCCCTTCATGATTATTTAGAGAATTTCCGGTAATGTAATTTAGCAAAGGCTATCAACTGTTTTTGGGGGAGTGGGTAGCCTTGAAATAATTTATTATTACAACAGCAATCTATCAATTGAGATCGGTCGTTATAAATCAATCTCAATTTCGTACTTATCATCAATAAGCACATAATTTATATTATGCTTTACAGCAAGTTCCAAAATGTGAGAATTATCCTTTAACACACTTTCCAAAGTACACTCTTCGTCATCTAAACGATTTTCAATAACCCTTGCATATCTCTTTATGTCCGAAAAGTGATTTCTTATGTAGTCCTCGCTCATTACAAGGCAATAGCATCTAAATGTTATCAAGATATTCCTTTGCAAAGTCCTTAGGCCAATCAAAAGGAATATAGCACCCCTCAATAATAAGATTCTGCTTGTTCTCTATGGCAGTTTTGATCATTTCACGAACAATCGGCCATAAATAATCTGTGAGGCCTGCATCATCACTCATTGGAGTAATTTCTGAGCAAGGGCAGTCTTTCCAGTATGTGATGCTCCTGTAATCAAAATAATCATTGTTCTCTTCCATTTTCACAAGTTAAATTTTTTGTTTCTCCATTACATAGTTCGTCAAAGAAATTCCATTTCTAAGAACTTGTTGGCCTTTTATTACTCTATATCCTCTTTGTTCAAAGAACGTTTTAGCAGTAATAGATGCGTGTGTTACTATTTTATTTGCATTGGCTTGTTGTTCCAATTCATCGCAGATAGCAGAAGCAATACCTTGTCTTTGATAATCTTTGTGGACATATAATCTGTCAAGATATCCAGTTTTATCAATATCTCCAAAACCTACAATAATCTCATTTTTGATAGCAACTATTGTAAAATGTTCCAAAAAAGATTTATCCCATTCATTCAAGTTCACATTGCCGGTTGCCCATACATCTAATTGTTCTTTTGTATAGTCTTTGGCATTTACATTATGAACTGTTTGATAAAATAATTCTGCTAAATACTCACAATCAGAAGTATTATACATTCTAAGAAACATAATGCATTACCTCGCCAACTTAGAATTGTTCGTGCATTTTACTAACTTTCTGGTGTTTTCAGGCTTTTACGCCTATCAACATATATGTAATTGTCACTTTTCCCTTATATTTTCCCTTGTAGGGAAGTCATAAGGGAAAACGATGATGACATCATTTTCTCAAACGTTTCTTATCAACTGTTTTAAAGAAGGTTTTCTTCAACTCCTGTGATTTATAGAAAAATTGTTTTTCTGACTTGCTTAAACGATTTTCACTCTTCTTGATTTTTAGAAGTTCCATACTACAAATAAAATCAGCTGCTTGTAACAAACGATATTTTTGTGGTTCTGCTTTCCGAAACTCAATATTGGAAAAATGAATTGAAAATACTGTATTTAGAATTGCTCCGAGTTCAATTTGACCATTGTCGTAATATACAATAATTTTGTCAAACCCATCAAAAAACGTTTTGTTCTTTTCTATCACGTTTGAGATTTCACGCCCTAATCTACCGGAAAGCGAAATCTTATCCGGTGCTTCCTTTCGATTTACAACGGCAACCTCATATGTAATTGGGCTATTGGTGATAAAATTCAACATCTTAAAAAGTAGCTTTCTGCGTTCATCAATGGATAATCCCGAAAATACATCCTCTCGTCTGATAACAGGTCCCGTATGGATATATTCAAAATCAAATCCGGAATTCTTGGTACTATCCTCGAGTTTTTTTACGTTAGAAGCAATTTCATTCTTCTGGTCATGAAACAAAAGCGTCACCAAATAGTACGCAGGTCGTTCGGTTATTTCTCCAAAGTCTCCTGATTCATCTATAAATACACTGAGTTCTTTCATTAACTCCTCCAAAACTCTCATAATAGTAAAAATGGCGGGAAATTCTTCCCGCCTGCGGTGGTCCAAAGAGCTTACGCCCAGACCAAAACTGTAATGCATTACAGTTATAT